>CAJGEC010000001.1 GCA_904502285.1 uncultured Alistipes sp.
CTAACATCGAGCCAGTATTCTTCGCTTACCCAGACCAGGCAGAGATCGACGCTATCATCTCTAAGTGGGTTGCTGAGCACGAGGCAGACTACGACTTTGTTGCTGAGGACGGCTTTGGTCACCATATGTGGGTTATCCGTTGCAAGGAGACTAACGACCGCATCACTGAGTTGTTCAAGGGTATCCCAGCATTGTATGTTGCTGATGGCCACCACCGTACAGCTGCTGCTGCACGTGTAGGTCAGGAGTGCGCTTCTAAGAACCCTAACCACACTGGCGACGAGGAGTACTGCTTCTTCTTGGCTGTTACTTTCCCAGCATCACACCTACGCATCATCGACTACAACCGCGTAGTTAAGGATCTCAACGGCCTCTCTAAGGAGGAGTTCTTGAAGGCTGTAGAGGAGTCATTCGTAGTTGAGAAGAAGGGTGCTGAGATCTACACTCCTAACGCATTGCACAACTTCGCTATGTATATCGATGGCGAGTGGTACTCAATGACTGCTAAGGAGGGTACTTACGACGATAACGATCCTATCGGTGTTCTCGACGTATCTGTTCTCTCTAACCTCGTTTTGGATAAGGTGCTTGGCATCGCTGACTTGCGTACCTCTAAGCGTATCGACTTCGTAGGTGGTATCCGTGGTTTGGGCGAGTTGCAGAAGCGTGTTGATAGCGGTGAGATGAAGGTTGCTTTCGCGTTGTACCCAGTATCAATGCAGCAGCTCTTCGATATCGCTGACACTGGCAACATTATGCCTCCTAAGACCACTTGGTTCGAGCCTAAGTTGCGTTCAGGTGTTGTTATCCACTCTTTCGAGGAGTAATCGGATTCCAGAGCCTATAAATGAAACAATGGGATGTATCACACATCCCATTGTTCTTTTTTCTACTTCTTAGTGCCACAGCCACTGCCCTTCTTGTTCTCGCACGAAGCGTCGGAAGAGTGGTGGGTCTTAGAAGTGTTCGTTGTGGTGTGCTCCGTAGACTTACCCTTAGGGGTGCTCTTTTCATTTGCTTTCATAGTTGTAAATTTTAAAATGTTAATCGGGGCCTAACCATAGACTCCGCCACCATTACATACAAAGTTTGGACCACAACAGCAACACGGGGCAATATAAAATAGGATTTAATGGCTAATGATTTGTGAAAACTGTTTGCAGAATCAAATAAAAATCGTACATTTGCATCGTCTTTTCGGAGACTGAGTGGCTCGGATGGTGGAATAGGTAGACACGCCGGACTTAAAATCCTGTGGGCAGTAATGCCCGTACCGGTTCGACCCCGGTTCCGAGTACCTGAAGAGAGGAATTTTGCGTTCCTCTCTTTTTTGTGGATGTACGATTATGATTAGTGGAGAGTTGCACTAAAGTGCAAATGGCCCAAGGCTCAAGACATACAGCTCAAGACCAAAACCCCAAGACCAAAGCCCCAAGGCCATAGCTTATATCATATCCTCTTCGTCGATGCCTAACTGGTGGAATACGACCACACGTTTGCGACTGATGGCCCAGACGACGAGAGTGATGATTGCTATGACGATATAGCAGAGTGCGACGATGCTGAGTGGCATCTCATACTCTATGCCCGTGAGGTGGTGTTCCGAGGCCCATAGTACAATGCTGTTCTGCACCTTGGCGCACCACTCTCCCATAGCTACAAAGGGGAGGGATAGTGGCGCGGGGAGCAACAGGCCAAAGAGGCCAAAGGCAACGATAAGATATGCGCAGATTATAACGACTGGGGTGAGCACGATACCTGCGAGGGGTAGTGAGCCGAAGGTATGCGACACAACGGGGAGGGTCCATAGGGTGGCGACAGCGCCAATGACCAGTGCGGAGGTGAGGTGGCGGAGCAACCAATTGCGCCAGGGCAGTAGGCGAGTGAGGGGCACGCCCCACGCAAGGATGCCCATAACGGCCAACGACGAGAGCTGGAAACTGATGTCGAAGAGGTAGCCAGGCCTTATGACAAGCATAATGAGGAGTGTGGCAGCGAGGCTATTTATAGGGTTGTATGGCGAGGTGGAGAGAGTGCTTAGTTGTAGCACGGTGAACATAATAGCGGCACGCACGACCGATGGCGATAGCCCACTCATTATGGCGAAGAGCCAGAGGGCGACGATGCTTAGTAGTTTAGCTGCGATATGTCCGCGGTGGATGAGGCTAATGGGCGCAAGCAGGAGTGTGACGACCATAAGCACGATGCCGAGGTGTAGGCCCGAAACGGCCATTAGGTGTGAGAGTCCCGTGGCGGAGTAGCCCTCTCGGAGGTTGTTGGGCATAGCGTGGCGCGAGCCAGCCACCATAGCCTCGACGGTGGCGTGTGAGGAGCTATCTGCTTGGTATATAGCGAGTTTATCGATGGCGCGCTGTTGGAGTGTAGATGTTGCACCTCGCTCGTGAGAGATTATATTGTAGTCGGCAATGCTCACGCCCCCGACATAACCACGGCAGTTGAGCAAGTTGTTGTACCCCTCGTATCGCGACATCTGTTTGCGCAGTGTGCTCCATACCACGACTCTATCCCCAGCATCTATGCTGTCTGAGCGAATCCACAGCTGAACTCTGTCGTTGGCCTCGTAGGTGGCGTTTTGGTCTCGCCACTCGGTGATGCGACCCTCGGCAACGCGGTATCCTTGACGTTGTGCTGGGATGCCCCTAACATCTATAACCATCTCCACCGCTCTGTCGTAGGGCATAGAGGCAGGTCTCTCTGATATCTCCGAAACAAGATACCCTGCCATAATGGTCATCAAGGCCACGTATAGTAGCGCGATCCGACTCTCCATTGCCACGTAGCACATAACCGCTGAGAGCGAGAGTGCGCCGACGACTAACCATTGAGGGATAAAGCAATACTCGGCAAGAGCAATGCCCACAACGAAGGGTAGTAGGAGCAGTAGCAACGGCACGGAGTAGAGCCTATTGCCTAAGGTCTTGCGACTAAAGGTGATACGCCACTTTACCGACTCATTTGGTTTGTTAGGTCTCACATCCTAGTTGTTATATATAAAGGTATAATTGCAAAAAAAGAGAGAGAAAAGCCAGGGCCTTTCTCTCTCCAAAGTCATCTCTACTATATTATTGTAGGCTGGCCCTCGTACCATAGCGATACGGTCTCGCCCGAAGGTAGGGTGAAGTAGGCACTAATGGTGTACCACGTGAATCCAGACTCGTGTTCGGTGTCAGCAATAACGGTTGCCTTACCATCATCGAAACGCCAGAGGTCGCTATCTGTGTAGAGGCAAAAGTAGGTATATTCCTGAGCGCACGTACCTACCGAGCCATCGCCAATAGGATATACACCCGAAAGGAGGTGGTCGTTACCGAGTTCGTTATAGAAGTCGATGTATAGGCTGTACTGGGTTTGATTATCGTAGAACGATAAGTAGTCGTTGCGCAAGCCGTTGGTCTCCAACGTGATGATGGTGGCGTGGATGTTCTCGGTGAGTTCATACGTAGCCTCTGGAAGTGGCTCTGGTTCTGGCTCTGGTTCAGGCTCAGGGTTCTCTCCAGGATTATCTGATGGATTCTGCTCCTGCTCGCTACCGTCAGGATTGGTTGGCGCTGGTGTTGGCTCCTCGCAACCCACAAGGCCCAAGAGTGCTAATAGACAGAGTGTTGAAAAAAGTCGTCTCATATTTTTTTAGGTTTTTTGTTACTCCTACAAAAATAGGAAAAATAATTGATATGCGGTACAGCTAAGGGTGAATTTATTCTTTGTATAAGGTTTACTTATAGATAAATCAAAATTACCGATTTGTAACTTATAAAAAGTTGTATTAAATTTGCAGTGACAAAAGAGTAATAAACGTAAGCGACAACTTTAAGATGAGAGCAACAGTTATGAGTGCTGATGCCTCAGATATAAGACCCTTAGGTGCGCCAGACATCGACAACTCGACTAAGCAGGAGCGGTTGGAGTATGTGCTCGACAAGTGGCGATGCTGTCATAGCTGCGAAATATGTGGTAAGTGCAGTGTGCTACGAGGGGTTGATGCCGAGATCGCCTATGAGGATTATATCGAGGGTCGCACACCCTATATGGAGATTACGAAGAGAATTAGAAATTTAAACTATTAAAAATATTGAGACTATGGAGACTAAAGAGAGAGTATTGCAGACAATGAAGCAGGCTGGTGAGCCACTAAACGCTGGTAAGATTGCTGAGCTTAGCGGCATCGACCGCAAGGAGGTTGATAAGGCTATGAAGCAACTTAAGGATGAGGGCGCTATCGTGTCGCCAGTGCGTTGCAAGTGGGAGCCTGCAAAGTAGTAGAGGCTGCGCTCTAAGTGCAGGCTGATTATTGAGCCACCTACACCGCAAAGGTTGATGGGTGGCTTTTTTGGTAGTTTGATGAGTGAATGTAGTAAAAAATTACTAAATTTGCGCTAATAACTTTAACACCACAACACTATGGCTTTGCATATTATCAACCACCCACTCGTTCAGCATAAACTGAGTATTATGCGTAATAAGGAGACATCGACGATGATGTTTCGTGAGTTGCTCAAGGAGATATCGCTCTTTATGGGCTACGAGATTACGCGCGACTTCCCGTTGGAGTACGAGGAGATTGAGACTCCTCTGCAGAGGATGAATGCTCCTACGCTTTCGGGCAAGAAGGTGGTCATTGCCCCTATCCTCCGTGCTGGTCTCGGTATGGTCGATGGTCTCTTGGCGCTTATCCCCTCGGCACGAGTGGGACATATCGGTATGTACCGCGATGAGGTTACTTGTGAGCCTGTATTCTACTACTATAAGATGCCTGAGAATAAGGATCGTTTGGTGATCGTCACCGACCCTATGTTGGCTACTGGTGGTAGCGCTTGCGATGCTATTGCTCGCCTGAAGAGGGATGGCTACACCTCTATACGTTTGATGTGCTTGGTGGCTGCACCTCAGGGTGTTAAGGCTGTTCAGGAGAGGCATCCCGACGTAGATATCTACCTCGCAGCACTCGACGAGGGTCTTAACGAGCGAAACTATATCCTCCCAGGATTGGGTGATGCTGGTGACCGCATCTTCGGTACGCGATAGCCATCTTATTTAGCGATAGGCAGTTGCCCTTAACTTTCGTAGGCTTATGGTGGCAGAGTGGCTTTTGGACTTCGGGTATGTAGGTCTATTCTTTGGGTCGCTGTTGGCAGCAACGATATTTCCGTTTAGTTCCGACGTGCTCCTGTTGGGTATGCTCATCGCTGGAGGTGAGCCCGTGACGACGGTGGTGGTTGCTACGCTTGGTAACTGGCTCGGTGGCATCGTTGGCTACTGGATGGGGCGACTCGGTAAGTTGGAGTGGCTCGAACGCTGGTTTAGGGTCAAGCACGAGACCATCGTTCGCCATCAGGCTAAGGTCGAGCGGTGGGGGGCACTATTGGCCCTTTTGACGTGGACACCCTTCGTGGGCGATCTCTTTGCCATAGTCCTTGGCTTCTACAAGGCTAAGTTTCTGCCCGTGGCCTTCTGGATGCTCATAGGCAAGTGCGGAAGATACGTCTGTTGGGCACTGCTTGAGGGTGTGATTACATATAACCTATAGGGTCTATGAAAGAGTAAAGGGGCGAATCCGTAGTTGGACTCGCCCCTTTGCTATTGTCGGTAGCAGGGTTATCGTCTGCGAGGCATACCGCCACGCTTCATCTGCTTCATCTGCTGTTGTAGGCCACCGCCAGCCACGGTCTTCATCATCTTGCGAGTCTGCTCGAACTGCTTCAAGAGGCGGTTTACGTCGGCAACGGTAGTACCCGAACCCTTGGCGATACGCTCCCTACGGCGAGCATTGATAATCTCTGGATTCTCGCGCTCCTCAGGGGTCATAGAGTCGATGATGGCCTCGGTCTGCTTGAAGGCATCATCTGGGATATCTACATCCTTGAGCATCTTGCCCATACCTGGAATCATCGATGCCAAGTCCTTGAGGTTACCCATCTTCTTGATCTGAGCAATCTGGTCGCGGAAGTCGTTGAAGTTGAACTGGTTCTTGATGAGCTTCTTCTTGAGCTTGCGAGCCTGCTCCTCGTCGAACTGCTCCTGGGCGCGCTCAACCAACGATACGACGTCACCCATACCCAAGATACGGTCGGCCATACGCTCTGGGTGGAAGACCATAAGGGCATCCATCTTCTCGCCCGAAGAGATGAACTTCAAAGGCTTGTTCACCACCGAGCGGATAGAGATAGCGGCACCACCACGGGTGTCACCATCGAGTTTGGTGAGAACGACACCGTCGAAGTCGAGGCGGTCGTTGAACTCCTTAGCGGTGTTCACAGCATCCTGACCCGTCATAGCATCTACTACGAAGAGGGTCTCGGATGGGTTGATTGTAGCCTTGATATTGGTAATCTCCACCATCATAGCCTCGTCCACAGCCAAGCGACCTGCAGTATCGACGATAACGGTGTTGTAGCCCTTCTGGCGTGCGTAGCCGATAGCGTTCTTAGCAATCTCCACAGGGTTGTTGTTACCGAGCTCGGTATATACCTCCACGCCTACGGTCTGGCCCAAAATCTTGAGCTGGTCGATAGCGGCTGGACGGTAGACGTCGCAGGCTACGAGCAACACCTGACGGCCCTTCTTGCTCTTGATGAAGGCTGCGAGTTTACCTGAGAAGGTGGTCTTACCCGAACCCTGAAGACCTGCGATGAGGACTACGGCAGGGTTGCCTTCGAGGTTGATATCGGTAGCCGTGCCACCCATAAGGAGTGCCAACTCGTCGCGCACAATCTTTGTGAGCATCTGACCTGGCTTAACTGAGGTAAGCACATCCTGTCCAAGAGCCTTCTGCTTCACGTCGTCGGTGAAGTTCTTGGCAACCTTATAACTTACGTCGGCATCGATGAGGGCTCGACGTATCTCTTTAAGGGTCTCGGCAACATTAATCTCGGTGATGCGACCCTCACCCTTGAGGATTTTGAACGATCGTTCGAGTTTCTCGGTTAGATTTTCAAACATATATCTCTGCTTTTAATTATTCTATAGTTGTATAGTTGGGTTCAACCGCGCAAAGGTAATAAATTTTATCTATTATCCTACTCCATAATGCTCTTATACCACTCGGTCTCCATCCAAAATGGGGTAAATACCTCGTTCGGAGCCGAGGTTGTGAGGCCCGAATAGACGAGTTCGTTGATTGGGTAGGTGCCTGCTCTGCCGTAGGCCGAATAGAAGGTGGGCAGGGTGAACTTCGCAACCACGCTATTGCGGATGGCGGTGTTGAACTTCGAGAGGGCGGTGCGGTCCGTGCCAGCGACATTCACCCACTCGCCGAAGTCGTAGAAGTAGTGTGGGTCCTGGCCCTCGTAGGTCTGTAGGTAGTTCTTGTCGTAATCGTAGACTGCGCTACGGAGCACCTCCTTGGTAGCCTCGGCTAAGGGCTCAAGGGTCGAGCAGTCGATGACGGCTACGGAGCCACAGCGCGAGTCACCCACATACTCGTCGCGGTAGTAGAGGTAGTAGCTCTCGGCCGCCTTGATGTAGTTGGTTGTGCGACCCTCATCTTCGAAGAGGTAGGGTAGGGTGCGCTCGTAGGGGAAGCCACGACCCATAATCTCGCAGGGCGAGGCGATGATGTAGTTGGCCGCGTTGCGCAAATCGTAGATAGCCTCTATGTTCGACATAAAGCAGGCGTCGAAGAGGATGTAGTCCATTGCGGTATTCGAGAGGTTGATGCCCTCGGCAATCTCGCTGATATCCATCTGCACGTTGTACTCGCCAAAGGCACGTGTAAGCTCTGCACCTGGGGCTGGTGTGAAGGGCGAAAGACCAGCACTGAGGGTCGAGATACCAGCACTGCCGTTGAGATAACTGCGTGGTACCCAGCCCTGACCGTGGCCCGCGAAGATGATGCCATAGCGCTCGGCAGGGGCGATATCCACAATCTTGGCGATATTTTCGCCGATGGTCTCCGACGTGATGCGAGAACCGCTTAGGGAGATTGTCTCGATATCGATTTTGCGGTAGGTGCCACTCTCCGAGTCGAAGCATATCTCGCCTATGTTGGCGGTGTACTTATCCTCCTGAAGCAGGTACATCACGCGGTTGTTGTTGCCGAGGATGCCCTTGCGGATAGCGTTTTCGGCATCCTTGAGGTTGGTGTCGAAGTAGCGCTTGAGGCTGGTGCCGAAGAAGTAGAAGATGAGTGTGTGGTTGGCTGTGGCAGGAGGTATGCTATACTGCTTGAAGCTCAGCGTAGCGCTCTTGTGGCCCGTAGCCGAAACAACTATCTCCGTGGTGCGGTTGTAGCCACCGTTGTACTCGACGTCGATCTTGATGACGCCTGGGGTGGAGGTGTCGATGGTGAGCCACTCGGCCTCAGACGAGGCACTGACCTTAACGTGTCTATTGCATTTGGGGTCGAGCGAGTAGGGTATCTCTACGCACTGCTCGTCGTGGGTGCAACTGTACTCGGTAGCGATGTCGAGGATGTAGGTTGGCTCACCCTTGTTGATACAGCCAACAAGGAGCAACACGGGGGCAACTATGAGTAGTAGTTTGTGCAGCGTTCTCATTTTCGGAAATTTTGGCGCAAAGATAATAAATTATCTTATCTGCCACAATAGTTTATCTGTATTCGCGAGGTTTTAGGTTGTTGAACTGCCAAGTTCTGTCGCGCTTGAAGGTGACATCGTCGGGCTTGTTCCTGTAGACACGGCTATAGTCGAAGTAGTAGCCCTTGGTGTTGTCGGAGGTCTTGCGGAGCAGGGGTACGTACTCTGTCGAGCGGCTGATGATGCGAGCTTCGCCGTAGGCTAACCCCTTGGATGCGAGGAGGTCGTAGGCGTGTGAGAACATAAGGATATGCCAGGGGGACTCCTCCTTGAGGCCCGTGCCCGATAGCTCTATGGCGTGGAGGATGCCCGTGAGATGGTCGTAGTAGAGGCGCTCACGCTCGCTGTCGCCCAGGGCTCCGTAGGCGTATGCCAACATATTGAGCACCTTGGGGTTGAAGGGGTCTAACTCCATAGCCTCCACCCCGCACTCGATGAGTCGCTGAAGTTGGTAGACCGAGGGTTGCTCAGGGTCGATACCCGCCATAATGTCGAGCATATTGCTCAGCGCCCTGTTCTCGGCAAAGGGGCGGTAGTCCTCGTCGTAGAGGAAGCCGTAGTAGAGATAGTAGTAGCCCATCTCGTCTAATGGCTCGGTGCCGTTGCGGTAGTTGAGCATTAGGTTGGTGTAGTAGTAGGGCGACGCTGTGTTGAGCGTATTGGCCAAGATATCCTCCTCTTCGGGGACTACTACGCGCTCTTGAGCCACTACGGGCATTGTCCATAGGAGCGATGCCACTGCCGTAAGGATAGTCGTTACAAACCTCTTCATAATCTTGTTAGATTGCCTTTTTAGAGCCAACGCACTGCCTATCGTAGTTGGTATCTTTGGATAGCACTTTTTGTGGCCTCGACCAACTCGTCGCTACCCTCGACCAACGGTAGGCGCACCTCGCGACGAGTGATACCCTTCAACTCGGTCATAACCTTGACACTGGTGGGGTTGCCCTCCTGAAAGATGAGGCGGAGAGGCTCTGCGAACTCCTCCATCATAGCCTCGGCCTCCGCGAAGTTACCCTCCATAGCTAAGTGGATGCAACGGCAGAAGCGCTCAGGGAAGCCATTAGCCGCTACCGAGATAACGCCCCGACCGCCACGCTTGATAAGTTCTACGGTGAGACCGTCGTCGCCCGAAAGCACAAGGAACTCCTTGGGGCAACCATCCAAGATACGTTGCATCTGGTTGATATCTCCCGAAGCCTCCTTCACCGCCACGATACGCTCTGAGTCGTGGGCAAGGCGCAGGGTGGTCTCTGCGGTCATATTCACACCCGTACGACCTGGCACGTTGTAGATGATGACGGGTACGGGAGAGGCCTCGGCAACGGCCATAAAGTGGCGGTAGATGCCCTCCTGTGAGGGTTTGTTGTAGTAGGGTACGACGCTGAGGATAGCATCGGCACCCGATAGGTCGAACGAGCGTAACTGCTCGACGAGGGCCTGAGTGTTGTTGTGGCCCATACCTGCTACGATGGGTACTCGCTTGGCGGTCTGCTTGACGATGAAGTCGAGGACCTCCTGGCGCTCCTCCAACGAGAGGGTTGCGGTCTCGGCAGTAGAGCCGAGGGCAACGATATAGTCTACTCCGCCCTCGATGACGTACTCTACCATTCGGCCAAGGGCCTCGTAATCTACCGAGTAGTTGTTGAAGGGGGTGATGAGGGCTACGCCCACTCCCTGAATCTTATTCTGTATCATAACGCGCTATAACTCTTTAAATTAATACTCTGTGGTTAAAATAGTGAGCCCTGCACAGCCTCGTCGGCTTGGCGTGTGGGGCTTGTTGTGTTTGTTGTGCTTGTGGGGCTTGTGGCGGAGGTCTGCTCCGTGCTGTTGTCGGCCTCGATAAGGGCCATAAACTCGGCCTCGCTCAGTATCGTGATACCCAACTTCTCGGCCTTCTGTCGCTTGGCAGGACCCATATTTTCGCCCGCTACGATGAAGTCTACGTTGGACGAAACGGCGGCTATGTTCTTGCCTCCGTGGCTCTCGACAAGGGCCTTCATATCGTCGCGCGAACGACCCTCGAACTTGCCCGATATGACGATGTTCTTGCCCTGAAGGGAGCAGGAGAGGAGCTGTTTCTGCTCCACCTCGAACCGTAGCCCAGCCTCGCGCAGACGCTCGATGATATATCTGTTTTTGGCGTTGGCGAAGTATTCGGTGATGCTCTCGGCAATCTTCTGTCCCACCTCTTCAGCCTCGGCTAAGGCCTCGGTGGTGGCGTTGGCAAGGGCATCCATAGTGCCGAAGTGTGTGGCGAGGTATTTTGCTGTGGTCTCGCCCACGTAGCGGATGCCTAAGGCGAAGAGGAGTCGCTCGAAACTTACCGACTTGGACCTCTCGACACCCTCCAAGATATTCTTTGCCGACTTCTCGCCAAGGCGTGGCAGGGCCGAGAGGCGCAGAGCGTCGAGGTGGTAGATGTCCGAGATGTCGCCGAGCAGGCCATTCTCCCAGAGCAACTCGATGGTCTCACCGCCAAGGCCCTCGATATCCATAGCCTTGCGCTTGACGAAGTGTTCGAGGCGTCCGATAATCTGGGGTTTGCAGTTGTCGCTGTTGGGGCAGAAGTGCTTGGCCTCGCCCTCGTAGCGTATGAGTTCCGAGCCACACTCAGGGCAGTGGGTGATATACTCGAAGGGTTGTGCATCGCTCTGGCGCAGGGATAACTCCACACCCGTAATCTTAGGGATAATCTCGCCACCCTTCTCCACGTAGACCATATCGCCTAAGCGGATGTCGTGGGCGGCTATCTGGTCGGCATTATGTATCGAGGCGCGCTTGACCACCGTGCCTGCCAGTTGTACGGGGTCGAGGTTGGCAACGGGGGTGACAGCACCTGTGCGACCCACCTGGAAGTCTACGCTGAGCAACTTGGTGAGGGCCTTCTCGGCCTGGAACTTGTAGGCTACGGCCCAACGGGGCGACTTGGCAGTAGAGCCGAGGGAGCGTTGCTGGGAGTAGCTATTGACCTTGATGACGATACCATCGGTGGCGTAGGGGAGGCTCTTGCGGGCCTCGTCCCAGTGGGCGATAAACTGCTCTATCTCTTGGCGTGAGCGACAGATGGTGGTGTGTTGCGATATCTTGAACCCCCAACTGCGGGCCTCCTCCAGACTCTCCCAGTGGGTCGTGTAGGGGAGGTTGTCGCCAGCGAGTTGGTAGAGGGTGCAGTCAAGACCTCGGTGGGCCACTACCTGCGAGGATTGTTGCTTGAGCGTTCCTGCAGCGGCATTGCGGGGGTTGGCAAAGGGTGTTTCGCCAGAGGCCTCACGCTCGGCATTGAGCCTGTCGAACGAGGCGTAGGGCATAATAATCTCGCCACGTATCTCGAACAACGAAGGGTAGCCCTCGCCCTGTAGTTTGAGGGGTACGGAACCTATGGTGCGCACATTGTTGGTGACATCGTCGCCACGACGGCCATCGCCACGGGTCACGGCACGTGCCAAGGCTCCATCTTCGTAGGTGAGCGATATGGCAGTGCCATCGAACTTCAACTCCACGACAAACTCTACCTCGCCGACCTCCTTGATGATGCGGTCTATCCACTCGCCCAACTCCTCCGAGGAGTAGGTGTTGGCAAGCGACATCATCGGAAAGCGGTGCTCCACGCTCTGAAATTCGGTCGTGAGGTCGCTACCCACACGCTTCGTGGGGGAGTTCTTGTCGGCCTCGTCGGGGTACAGGGCTTCGAGGCTCTGCAACTCGGCTAAGAGCCTATCGAACTCTATATCTGAGATTTCGGGGCTGTTGTCGATGTAGTAGCGTCGGTTGTGGTAGTCGAGCATCTGCTCCAACTCGCGCATCCTGGCTATGTCACGTTCCTGGGTCATAAACTACTATATATATAATACCGTGTAAAGTTACATAATTTGTTTGGAACAACGAAGAAAAATGAAAAAAATAAAAAAAATATTGGCCTTTGTTTGCACATTATCAAAATGTGTTTACTTTTGCGGAAAATTTTCGAAACAACAAGTGTAATATACTTTTATTTATGGCTACTGATACCAAGAGACGACTAATTACAAGTTTCCACAACTTGACCGTTGAGCAGCAGGAGGAGGTTAAGGCCCTCTACCCATTGGGCTTTAGCGAGGTGATGACCCGTTACGACAAGCCAGATGGCTCGTTCTTCTACACCGTACCTTACGAGACCGACGACACCTACTATATGGTAAAGATTGACGTTAAGGTCGATGATGGTCAGGACGACGACGGCGATGCTTACTACGACGAGGATGATTTGAAGGGTGCAGACGAGTATGCAGATGCTCCATCTGACGACCCTGCCGACGACGACTTCTAAAGAGTGGTAACGAGGGGGGAGAGCGAGTGCTAAACCATCCAAAAAATATAGGGACTTTCCTTTAGCGGAGAGTCCCTAATTTTATCTCTATTGGTGTGGCCTATTCGCGTAGCAGTTCGTCGGGGGTGAGGCGCACAACCTCGCCATCGCGCACAACGACCAAGTCGCCATTATCCTTGCGGGTGCGCTCGATAAGGCGTCGCTGGGCTAAGAGGATGCCAGCGTCGATGCGTTCCTGAAGTTCTCGAATCTCAAACTCACTCATAACTCAAAATTTTCTGATAAGCTAACGGATCTACAATCTCTTTTATTTCACTTTTCGAGCCATAAGCTATCTTTTTTACCCCTTGGGCGGTAGAGTTATCGTAGATGACCCAGTAGTCGCATATCGGAACGTAGAGCTTGGTGAGGTTGCGCATACTGCTCTCGTAGCGACGACGGATGGTGTTGGTGGGTATGTTGTGACCACCGAGGCTCACGCGCTTAGCCACTCGCTCGATAGCCTGCTCTGGCGTAGGGAGCCAGAAGTAGAGCAACGAGACGAAGTAACCTCGTTCGTGGGCACGGTCGATAAATTTCTGGTATGTACGTGTGGATAACGTGGTCTCAAAGGCGAAATCAGAACCCTCCTCAAGCAAGTCGTTGATACGGCGGAGCATTAGTCGGCCCGCCTCGATGGCCATACTGTCGGGATTGAAGGGCGAGAGGCCTCGTGCAATCTCGTCGGCATTGACAAACTCGTGGCAGTGTAACAACTCTGGCAACATCGTGTACGATGCTGTGGTCTTACCTGCGCCATTGCAACCTGCTATGATGTAGAGTTTCTGCATAGTATAAGCATAGCCCGTGGGAGGCTATGTGGCAAAGATACGAATTTTTGGATTAACGACCAAATTTTTACTACTCCTTTGGCTCGTTTCCTAAAAAGAGCATTGTGTCCACTCCGTCGGCATAGTCACTGAGGGTGGGGTATTGCGCTTGACCGAAGGGGATGGCATTGGGGAGGGGTAGGTGGCTGACAACACACTGAATACCATCGTGTTGCGCATCGAGCCAACGCTCCACCTCGGCGATGTCGTCGTAGCGGTAGAGGGCAACCTCGGCCAACGATGTGGGGAACTCCTTGCCCTCGACTAAGAGGAAGGCGTGGTAGTCGTCGAAGGGCCTCTTCTGGATGGTGTAGAGGGCGCGACGAGAGCGTAGGTTGTTGCCGAGTTTGGGGTTGGTGGGAGGTGTGCGCGGAATATCTATCTCTGTGCCTCGTGGTGCGAAAATCAGGGATACCGAGCGACAGCCACTGCCCGAATAGAGGGTGATATCCCTCATAAGTCCCTGCAACTCCTCCACCGTCTCGGTGCCGTCGAGCACAGCCACCGAGTGGCGACTGCCACGCAACAGGGCGCGGGTCGTGGCGAAGTGGCGACGGAAGTAGTCGTTGGCCTCGTCGGAACCCGTGGCTATGGCGAGGTCGTACTGCTCCGTGGGGGCATAGGTGTAGATGGGCACTGTGGGCTCTATCTCCTTGAGTTGCGCTACGATATACTCCATAAGGATTCTATCCTTGCTCGATGGCTTGACGTAGGCCGTGTGGCCACTGCAGAGGGTGCAGAGGAGGTCGAAGAAGCCGACTAAGGGGATGTTGCCCGCCATAACGATAGCCACACGCTGGGGCGTGGCCGTGAGGCGGTAATGCGAGAGCCACTCCCTGAGGGCCTCCTCCCTGAGCATAGTTAAGCGGATGGCCTCTACGGCAGTGGTGATGTCCGTGGGGGTGAACCACCCATTCTGGGCCACGGCCTCTGAGATTACCCTCTGTGAGGTGGGGGTATGGCCGAAGTCGCTGAGCCTTGCTCCGAGGGTGCGAAATATCGTTACTGCATCTATCATAGACTCAATTACTTATTTGATTCCACTATGGCGATGGTGTTCTCTATCTGGGCGACACTTGTGCCATCCTTTACAAGTACTCGCTTCTTGGAATCGAGCAGGTAGAGCGAGGGTATGGCATTGAGGTTATAGAGGCTCTGGCTCGATATTACGAGGCCGTCGTCGTAGCCCTTAATCCACCCCTGGGGCATATCGCCGAGGTGGTCGCGCCAGGCGGTGAGGTCCTCGTCGGGGTAGAGCGAGAGTATCTTGAGTGAGCCACGCTCCTGCATCTCGTTGAGTAGGGGAGAGGCGCAAATCTCCTCGGTAATCTCTCGGCACATAGGGCATCCAGGGTTGCTAAACATAAGGATTACGTAATCGGCCGTAATGGCGTGTAGGCGAGAGCGTTTGCCGTTGGCTGTGGTGTAGACGAAGTCGTTGG
This sequence comes from uncultured Alistipes sp., assembly GCA_904502285.1. Taxonomy (GTDB): domain Bacteria; phylum Bacteroidota; class Bacteroidia; order Bacteroidales; family Rikenellaceae; genus Alistipes. The sequence goes on from CAJGEC010000001.1 coordinate 15,176, forward strand.
CGATGTGCATAATGCGGTTCTGCTTGGCAAGGGCCAAGTCGTACTGGGGGGCGATGCGGTCGTACTCGTCCAAGAGGGGCGAGGCGAGGAGTGTCTCCAAGACGGGGATGTAGTACTCGTCGTTGCGCACGGGGGAGTTGGGATCGTGGAGCACCACCTCCATAACCATAGCGAAGAAGTCGAGGGTGGGGCGGTGTGCCGAGGCGCGCGACATAAGGTTGCGTAGGAGCGAGTCGGCCTTGTGGGGAGGGATGACGGTGACGTAGTCGCTCAGGGCGAAGATGATGTCCAAGGTGTCGTACTCGGCGATGCGTTCGGGGCTGTCGAAGTCGAAATCATCCCAGTAGGTCGCCACCATATCCTCATACTCTTGGCGCGTGGTGACGGAGTAGATATCTTGGCGACTGCGCTTCATTGTGCGAGTGCCTGGGGCGTAGGTGGTCTCCTCGGAGGCTTGCTCGGTGGAGGGCTTAGGTGTTGAGCCACAGGCTGTTGCTAAGATGAGGGCAACGAGCACGAGGGCGGTGCGGAGTATATCGTTCATAGCGTGGGGGTATTAAAGAAGAGGAGTGCCCCGACTGGCGAAGCACTCCTTTAGGGGGTTGGTTACATACGCTCTGGTACGTTGATGCCTAAGAGCGACATTGCCGAACGGATTACGCGGGCAACTTGCTCGGCGAGGGTGAGGCGTAGCGCACGGACCGCCTCGTTCTCCTCCTTGAGGATTGAGTGGTCGTGGTAGTAGCCATTGAACTGCTTGGCGAGGTCGTAGGCGTAGGCCGCGATGACCGAGGGGGCGAACTGTTCGCCTGCGGTGCGTACTACCGTAGGGTACTCCGAGAGCGTCTTAATAAGTTCAATCTCTTCGGGGAGCAACTCGGCCTGCTGGTAGCCCTCGAAGGTGATGCCAGCCTCGTTGGCCTTGCGCAAGATAGAGCGGATGCGGGCGTGGGTGTACTGGATGAATGGGCCCGTGTTGCCGTTGAAGTCGATGCTCTCGCGTGGGTCGAAGAGCATAGTCTTCTTGGGGTCTACCTTGAGGATGAAGTACTTCAAGGCGCCGAGGCCTACCATCTCGGAGATTGCCAGAGCCTCCTCTTCGGTAGCGCCGTCGAGTTTGCCGAGTTCGGCCGACATCTCGCGTGCTGTGCCCACCATATCTGCTATGAGGTCGTCGGCATCCACTACCGTACCCTCGCGCGACTTCATCTTGCCCTCTGGCAACTCCACCATACCGTATGAGAGGTGGAAGATGTTGTCGCTCCAGTCGTAGCCCAACTTCTTGAGTACGAGTTTGAGCACCTGGAAGTGGTAGTTCTGCTCGTTACCCACCACATATATCATATCGTCGAGGCTGTTCTCCTCGAAACGGCTGAGGGCTGTGCCGAGGTCCTGGGTCATATATACCGAGGTGCCGTCGCCACGGAGGAGCAACTTCTGGTCCAAGCCGTCGGCTTCGAGGTCAATCCACACGGAGTTATCCTCCTTGCGGAAGAAGACGCCCCTCTTGAGGCCATCTTCCACGAGGCTCTTGCCGAGGAGGTAGGTCTGCGACTCGTAGTAGACCTTGTCGAAATCTACGCCCATAGCCTTGTACGTAACGTCGAAACCCTCGTAGACCCAGCCATTCATCCTCTCCCAGAGGGCATAGACCTCAGGGTCCTTGGCCTCCCATTTGCGCAACATCTCCTGTGCTGCGACCATTACGGGGGCCCTCTTCTTAGCCTCCTCCTCCGAGAGACCTTCGGCCACTAACTCCTTGACCTGCAGTTTGTAGTGCTTGTCGAACTCGACATAGTACTTACCTACGAGGTGGTCGCCCTTCATTCCCGACGACTCTGGGGTCTCGCCACCGCCATACAACTGCCACGCCAACATCGATTTGCAAATGTGGATACCGCGGTCGTTCACCAAGTTTACCTTGATGACGTTGTGGCCATTGGCCTTGAGGATTGTAGCCACCGAGTAGCCGAGTAGGTTGTTGCGGATATGTCCGAGGTGGAGGGGCTTGTTGGTGTTTGGCGACGAGTACTCAATCATAATCGTACGTCCCGAAGGCTCTGCCATACCGTAGTTCTCGGCCTCGACAATCTCGGCGAAGCGCTGAGCCCAGAACGAGGCATCTACGACGAGGTTAAGGAAGCCCTTGATGACGTTGAAACTCTTGATTTCGGGGGTCGAAGCCACGATTTTCTCACCCAACTCCGTAGCGGTAGCCTCGGGTGATTTCTTCGATGCGCGGAGCAGAGGGAATACAACTACGGTGTAGTCGCCCTCGAACTCTTTGCGAGTCTTCTGTATTTGGATGTTGTCGCTTGTGCCGTAAAGTTCCTGCGAAGCACGCGCCACAACGCTTGAAACGAACTCTTCAATATTGACCATTGTTACCTATATTTATATTTATGGGCGCAAATATACAAACTTTTTTTCGAAAAGCGAAATATGGGGCAAAATTATCGACTGCGCGTAGTTGTTGATATTCAATGATTTGATATTTCGTGTAAAATTATTTTACCTAAAAGACTTGACAACGGGGTTTTGGTGTTGTATATTTGTATCCGAAAGTTCAAGGGTTTGACCCGTTTGGGAGGCTATTGCCTACCATCCCTCTGACCCGAAATTGATATGTTTTTGACCCGAATTTGATATTCGGTTGGTCTAAAATTGATATTTACGTGACCCGATTCTGATATTCGGTTGGTCTAAAATTGATATTTACGTGACCCATTTCTGATATCCTGTGGTCCGAAATTGATATATAATTGACCCGAATTTGATATTCGGCTGACCCGAAACCAACATTTATTTGACCTAAAATTGATATTTTTTTGGTCCAAAACCAACATAACATTGACCTTTTTACAATATAAGATTGGTCTAAAATTGATATACACCTGACCTTTTACTGATATAAAATTGACCTAAAATTGATATTCGGCTGACCCGAAACCAACATACTTTTGACCTTTTTTCAATATTTATAAACCTTTAAAATTTTACAACTATGACTGATTTGATTGAACAGTTACGCGCTGACACACAGCAACTTGTGGAGCAGATGCGCGAGCGTGTCGAGGAGGAGAAGCAGACCTTTCGCAAGTATTTAGTGAATGGCTACGATATGCTCAACCTCTCGACCGAGGCTATGGATTGCTTGATGGAGCCCATCCTTCCGCGCGTGGGTTTAGCGGCCTTAGTGGGTACCTCCGATTCGGGTAAATCGACCCTCCTGCGTGGGTTGGCTATGGCGGTGGCATCGGGGGCAAGGCGCTACCTCGGCTTCGAACTTAGGCCCAAGCACCAGAGCGCCCTCTATATCTCCACCGAGGATGATGCCTCGGCCGTGGGGGTGCTGATGCAGAGGCAGTTGGAGGAACTCGCCACCCCTAAGGAGGCCTTCACCTCGCTCGACTACATCTTCGAGGTGGACAACCTTGTGGAGAACCTCGACAAGATGCTTGAGGACCAGCCTCGCGACTTGGTCGTTGTCGATGCCTTTGCCGACCTCTACACGGGCCCCTTGAACGAGAACAACCGTGTGCGCAGTTTCCTCAACCAGTTCTCGCAGTTGGCCGTCAAGCACAACGTGCTCATCATCTTCTTGCACCACACGGGCAAGCGCACCGAGAGCCTCGCCCCCTCGAAACACAACGCCATCGGCTCACAGGGCTTCGAGGCTAAGATGCGACTAATGATGGAGTTACGCCCCGACCCCGACCAGCACGACCTGCGCCACTTGTGCGTAGTTAAGGGCAACTACCTCTCCGACGAGTACAAGCACGACTCCTTTGTGTTGCGCTTCAGCCCAGGGCTCAACTTCGAGGCCACGGGCGAACGAGTCCCCTTCTGTGCCTTGCGCGAACGCACCGACGACGAGCAGGAGGAGAAGGTGGCCCTTGCCAGAGCAATGCGCCAGGAGGGCAAGACCCTCCAGCAGATAGCCGACGAATTAGGGTATAACAACGCGTCGTCTATACAATATTTATTAAAAAAGCAGTAAACACATTTACATACATACAAAACCCTATGTATTGTATGTATGTAAAAATATTTAACATTTATCAATATGAATAGTGAATATAGATATCAGTTGGAGAGATACCGTGGTCGTGGTACTCGATACAATTGTCCTCAGTGTGGTAGAAAGTATACGTTTACTCGTTATATTGACACACATAACGGTAATACGTATGTCAATGAGAGGGTAGGTAAGTGTAATCGTCTTGATAAGTGTGGGTATCACTATACCCCTCGTCAATACTTTGAGGATAATCCGTGGTTGAGAGATAAAGAGATTTACATACATACAGAACACAGGGATTTGTATGTATGTAAAAATGTAAACACTCCCCCGAAGCCTGAGCCACCGAAGCCAGCGGGGCGACTGCCGAGGTGGGTGATGGAGCGAACGCTGTGGAGGGATTGCGACTACAAGGTGTGGCTACGTGCGACCTTTGGCGAGGGTGTCGCCCAGCGCATAATCAGCGACTACTACATAGGGGGTGGCGAGGCCGATGACCCCACAATATCAGCCACTTACGCCATCTTCTGGCAGGTGGACTCCAACAACAACGTGCGCACGGGAAAGATTATGAACTACGACCCCACGACGGGCAAGCGCATCAAGGGCAAGGAGGCTTACGTGGGGTGGGTGCATAGCCTTATGCGACAGGAGGGGGTACTGCCTGAGGGGTGGAACTTGGTGCAGTGTCTCTATGGCGAACACCTCCTCAGCCGTCGCCCGACGGCCATCGTGGCCCTTGCCGAGGGGCCCAAGACGGCACATATAGGCTCGGCCCTAATGCCCGATATGGTGTGGTTGGCGGTGGACTCTATGATGGGGCTCAGCATCGAGCGCCTACGCCCCCTTAAAGGGCGCAAGGTCATCCTCTTCCCCGACCAAGGCAAGGGCTTCGAGGAGTGGAGTCGTCGCATAGCCCCCATAGCCGCGGAGGTGGGGTTCAGGTATAGCATCTCGGCCTTTATGGAGTCACACGCCACGGATAATGGCGAGGATATCGGAGACCTTATATAGGAGGAGAGAGTGAATAAAAAGATGTAGTTTTAGGCTTGCTCATCCTCTAAATCTCGTGCGATAGTGGGGCAGGTACACTCTCCCCCATATCGAAGTTGCCCCAGCGCTCAGCAATATAGTCGAGGGTGGCGAGGATCTCCTCCACGTCGAACGAGGTGACCAGTTTTAGGCGTGTCTGCTTGAAGTCGGGCAGGCCCTTGAAGTAGTTCGTCAGGTGGCGACGCATCTCTAAGATACCCACCCTGTCGCCCTTGACCTCCAAAGACTTGGCTAAATGCTCCTTGGCTATGGCAACACGCTCTACGACAGAGGGTTGGGGGAGTAGTTCGCCCGTCTGGAGGTAGTGCTTGCACTCCCTGAAAATCCAGGGACGACCATACGTAGCACGCCCTATCATCACGCCATCGACGCCGTACCTATCGAACATCTCCTTGCACTTCACAGCCGAATCGACATCGCCATTGCCGATGATGGGGATATGGATGCGAGGGTCACTCTTAATCTTGCCGATAAGGCTCCAGTCGGCCTCGCCACGATACATCTGCGCACGGGTACGGCCGTGGATGGTGAGGGCCGCGATACCCACATCCTGCAGGCGGAGGGCCAACTCCTCGATATTCTTCAGCTCGTCGCTCCAGCCGAGGCGTGTCTTCACGGTCACGGGCTTCTTCACCGCGCGCACTATCTGGCGCGTCATCTCCACCATAAGGTCAGGCTCCTTCATCATTCCCGAACCCGCACCGCGGTTGGCTATCTTCTTCACGGGGCATCCGAAGTTGATATCTATGATGTCGGGGTTGGCACTCTCGGCAATACGTGCCGCCTCGACCATAGGCTCTATCAGGTGGCCATAGATCTGTATTCCCACGGGGCGCTCACCCTCGGCAATGTTTAGCTTAGCGCGCGACTTCCAGGCATCGCGGATAAGACCATCCGAGGAGATGAACTCGGTATAGACCACATCGGCACCAAACCGCTTACACATATAGCGGAACGAGGGGTCGGTGACATCCTCCATCGGGGCAAGGAACAGGGGCTTCTCGCCCAAGTCGATATCTGCAATCTTCATACGTTACGGATTTTGGGTGCAAAGGTAATCAAAAAGCGCTAAGCAAGCAAGTGTAGTAGTTCGGCCATTAGCACTCCGAAGTGGTTGCCTAAGGCGTAGCCTATGATGCCTGCGCTAAGGCCCGTGACCATAGCATCCCTATTCTTCATCACCCCAGCAACCATAGGCACAAAGGGTGGCGAGTTGATGAACGACACCGAGGAGATGACCATAGAGTCGGCATCGACCCTTAGGAGTCGGCACACAAGGGCGTGGAGGAAGAGCGACACAAAGACCGCAAACGACATAAAGGCTATGAGGTTAAGGCCACTCCGCAGGTCGAGGGTCGAGAAGTCGGCCATAGAGGCTATGGCAAGGCTAAATATATATATAAGGTATAGGCCGATGTCGTAACTGCGCCTCAGTGTGCGCACACGGCGGATGAACGAAGCGCCTACGCCCAGTGTAGTAATCATCAGGATAAAGACCACCATAAACCAGCGCTCGGAGCAGGGTAGGGCGACAACTCCCGAAAGGGCAACGATGACCACGGCAACACCGAAAATCTTGGCCAACTCCCTGAGTCCCTCACGGCTAAAGAGACCCTCGTAGGGGTTATTGCTCCTATCCTCAACCATATCCGAGGGGTCGATACCCTCCACCGAGGCTGTCGAAGTGGTTGTGCCCTTAGGGCCATAGAGCCAGCGGAAGAGGCGTATGCCAAAGGTGAAGAGGAAGACAAAATAGAGCAACGAGATGATGATGTCGTAGGAGTTTATCAGGGTAAAGGTGCTACTCTCGGTGCGCAGGATGGTCTGGAGCGCAGCGGCATTTATCGTACCTCCTGTGTACATTCCCGAAATGATGCCTCCCACCTCGGCACCCTCCTTAAGCCCCTTGCCAAAGAGCCAGTAGCCCACAACCACAGCTACGGCAACCGAGAGGAAGCCACTCACCACAACCCTCAATTGCGTACCCACAATGTCGCGCCTGAACTCACACCCGAATAGCATCATAGGGATAGCCAAGGGGACCATTACATTAGGCAGGAGCGTGGCCACGGCAGAGAACTCCGAGGAGTGGAAGGGGAGGTTAGCCACCACGATACCGATGGCGTAGAGCACCATTATAGGGCCTATCTTCCGAAGGAGCGATAGACGACGGCAGAGCCATACCACCACGGCAGGGGTGATGAGGAAGAAGAGCGTCGCAAGGGTGTAGAGTAGGTATGTCATAGCGCAAAAAAAAGTTAGGTTTTCGCCATTGCAAATATAGTCATTTTTCGGCGCTTTGCCAACCGAAAACGTAAGTATAAATGCGTAATCGCATCGCCGAATCGCCAAAATCTATGCGTTGTAGTTGGCAGTCTTTAAAATTTTTTATAAATTTGTCTGTCATATTGTGGAACGAAAAGCGACGATTATGCCCTTTTTTTCCGCGCACAACGCAGACTAATAACCGAAAAACAGAGATAGTATGAAGGAACAGTTGGCACTCCTCGATTCGTTGAATATCAATCTTGGAGCAGGCGAGATGGTCATCGTCAATATCATCTTGGCCTTTGTTATGTTTGGCGTAGCCCTCGGCATCAAGGTACAGACCTTCAAGGAGGTCTTCAAGAGTCCGAAGTCGGTAATCGTCGGTATGTTGTTGCAGTGGGTGGCCCTCCCTGCCGTCACCTGCCTCTTGGCAATCATCCTCAACCCCGTCATTACCCCTATGGTCGCTATCGGTATGTTGCTGGTGGCCTCGTGCCCTGGTGGCAACATCTCGAACTTTATGTCGTCGCTGTCGAAGGGTAATGTCGAGTTGTCGGTGTCGATGACCGCCATCACCACGGCCTTTGCTCCGCTCGTTACCCCCTTCACCTTCTGGTTCTGGGGAACGCTCTACTGCCGTTTCGCTGCGGTAAGGAACGACATCCCCACCCTCGAAATCCCATTTATGGATATGCTTGAGCAGATTCTGCTCATCCTCGGACTCCCCATCATCGCAGGTGTGCTCTTCGCCCACTACTTCCCTAACGCCTCGAAGCGTATTATGAAGCCTGCGCAGATACTCTCCATCCTGCTCTTTATCGGTATGGTGGCAGTGTCGCTTACCCAGGTGCTCACCGCCTTGGAGAGCAAGTGGACCGTCTATTCGAGCATCCTCTGCGCCCTGGTCGTAGTCATCCTCCACAACGCCTCGGCCCTCAGCACGGGCTACTTCGGCAGTGGCCTTATGAAGTTGCCACCCCTGGACCGCCGATCGCTCACCATCGAGGTAGGTATCCAGAACTCTGGCCTCGGCCTCGCCCTTCTGTTCAACCCCGCAATCTTTGACCCAGCCTTGTGGAACCACAATGGCGGTATGGTCATCATCACAGCCCTCTGGGGCATCTGGCATATAGTGTCGGGCTTGACCATTTCATCGATTTTCCGCAGACAAAAAACTGAGGCTTAGTAAGTTATGGCTAAACAGAAGAAGATTCAAGATAGAGACTGGCTCTATACTTTCCTGCGCCCCTACACCGACCTTGTGCTTAGGCTCTCCTACCGCAAGATACGTTACGTAGGGCGTGAGCGCATCCCCAAGGATGGTGCCGTAATCTATGCCCCCAACCACGTAGGCGCACTTATGGATGCTATGGTGGTCTTGGCTATGGACCGTAGCCCCAAGGTCTTCGTGGCCCGTGCCGACATCTTCAAGAATCCTACCTTAGCCAAGATATTCCACTTCCTCAAGATTATGCCTATTATGCGTATGCGTGATGGCATCGACGAGGTGAAGAAGAATAACGAGACCATCGAGCGAGCCGTGGATGTGCTACGCGACAGAGTCCCCTTCTGCATCTTCCCCGAAGGTCAGCACCAGGCCAAGTACTCGGCCCTACCGCTGTCGAAGGGTATCTTCCGTATCGCTATGCAGGCTCACGAGCTTATGCCCGAAACTCCGCTCTATATCGTACCCCTCGGTCTGCGCTACGGCAACTTCTTCCGCTTCCGTGGCTCCCTGCGTGTGCAGGTAGGCGAGCCTATCAACGTAGGAGAGTTCCTCGCCCAGCACCCCGACCTCACCCCTCAGGAGCAGATTAACGCTATGCGCGAGGTGCTTGAGGAGCGTATCCACTCCTCGATTTACTACATCCCCAACGACGAGAACTACGAGGCTACACACGAGATATGTGCGGCTGTGGTCCACCGCCAGCGCCTCCACCTGAAGCACGACAAGGAGTATGGCCACTTGCGAGGTATGGACCTCAACTTCGAGGCCAACAATATGACCGTCAAGCACTTGGAGTACCTCAAACACGCCAACCCCGAACTCGCCCAGCGCCTCTTCGACCTCGCCCGTGAGGCCCGTAAAGAGCGTAAGCAGGAGGAGATAAGCCTCAAGTCGGTGGCTATGCGCTTCCCCGTATTCTCTACGGTACTCAAGCTCCTTATCTTCATCCTCACCCTGCCCTACACGCTCACGTGCAGTGTGGCGAACCTGCCCCTCACGCTGTTGAGCAACTCCCTCAATAAGAGGTTCAAGGATATGGCCTTCCACAACTCGGTGCGCTATGTCATCAACCTTGTGGGCTGGCCCTTGCTTATGATCATCTACTCCATCATAGCATACGTCGTAGCCCCTTGGCAGTGGGCTCTGCCTATTACGTTAGCGCTCCTGCCAGCCCCTATCCTTGCCCACGAGGGCTTCTACCTGTTGCGCATCATAGTTTCGGACTTGAAGTTCAATCGCAATAAGGGTTTAGTGGCTAAGTATAACAAGATTAGAGATTTAATGTTCGAAAATAATAAGTAGTAACTATGAAACTTTCACGATTCCTACTCGCCCTAATGTTGCTCTGTATGCCTGTGGCGCTTGTCGCTCAGGAGGGTGTCGATACCGCCACCGAGCAACCTGCCGAGGGTAAAAAGAAGATGAAGAAGAATGAGGTGCTCAACGACAAGGGCGAAATCATCAAGACGGGCTACAACTATGGCCCTCTGCCTGCCGTAGCCTTCGATGCCGATAAGGGCTTCCAGCTCGGTGCTCTGCTCAATATCTTCGACTTCGGCGACGGCTCCGAGTACCCCAACCCACGCCAGAAGTGGTATTTCGAGGCATCGTTCTTCACCAAGGGTTCGCAGTTGTTCGTCATCTCCTACGACAACAAGTTCTCGATCCCTGGTGTGCGCTTCTCCTCGTCCATCACCCTCACCAACGACAAGGCTATGGACTTCTATGGCTTCAACGGCTATATGTCCTACTTCGACCACGAGGCTGTGAAGGCGGGTAAGGATAAGAGCAACCCCAACGACTTTATTTACACCCCCAAGTATCGTATCAACCGCCTCGCCTTGCTCTTCAAGGCCGACTTCACGGGTAACATCTGGCAAAACAAGTTCTTCTGGGAGGCTGGCTACCACTTCAGTTGGCTCAAGCAGGGCTACAACAACCAGCAGGCCCTGAACTTCGACAAGATTAACAAGAACAAGGCCCCAGAGAAGTTGTTCCCTACCGACCCTACGGCTGCGAACTACGAGAAGCCCATCTTTGACCTCTACCGCGACTGGGGTATCATCTCCCAGGAGGAGGCTTGGGGAGGTTTCAACAGCACCGTGCGCTTAGGCTTGCTCTACGACACACGCGATAAGGAGGGCGCTCCCTCACGCGGTATCTGGGCCGAGGCTCACGCCACGTTGGCCCCTAAGTGGTTGGGTACTACCAACCCTTACTACCGCTACTCGGCTACCTTCCGCCACTATGTGCCTATCGTCGATAACGACATCCTCACCTTCGCCTACCGCCTCAACTACGAGGGTACCTTCGGCAAGGATGCCCCCTACTACGTGCTTCCGTTCATTACCGTAATGGGTGCTAACTACGACCGCGACGGTATGGGTGGCTACCGCACCATCCGCGGTATTATGCGTAACCGTGTGCAGGGTCTCGATGTGGCTTCCTACAATGTGGAGTTGCGCTGGCGCTTTGTGTCGTTCCGCCTCTGGAAGCAGAATATCTCCTTCGGTCTCAGCCTCTTCAGCGACGGTACTATGGTCACCAAGAACTTCGATATGTCGTTCAAGGGCGAGGAGCAGTATCGTGCCTCTTACGATGCCTATATGGCCGAGGCTGGTAACCGCACCACCGACCGACCACATATCACCGTGGGTGGTGGCTTGCGCTTCATTATGAACCAGAACTTCATCGTAGCCTTCGAGTATGGTCTGCCACTGAGCAAGTTCAGCAGCGACCCATTCATCAAGAATCAGGACGGCAACGGTGCCTTCTACATCAATACGGGCTACCTCTTCTAACCGAGGACCCCATATACGAGAATTGGCTGAGTGGAACTCCTGCTCAGCCAATTTTCTCTTCTATGCCGTAGGGCTTAAGGTCGTGCCCAACTCATCGCTTAAGGTTTAGCGCCACACACCGCTGTAGGTCACGGGGTACTCGCCACAGAGGAACTCAAGCGAGAAACTCTCCTCGGTGAGCCCTCCTGTGAGGTTGGTTATGGTGAACTTCTCGAATGGGCCACCCATAGCGTATGGCACTAAGCCATTGCCCGAAAGGGTGTATTGGCCATCCTCCTCTATAAACTCCACACCATCCACAAACATATTTAGTTTTATGGGCATCCCCTCTGCGAACTTCACGTTGTACATCGCAAAACTGAGTCGCCCCTCAGCGCTAATCTCGTAGGTGGTCTTCACGTTGCTCTGGTAGTAGAATGTGCCGTCGTTCTGGTCCACGCTAAGAGTGCCGATGTAGCACTCCTCCTCCACGGGCTTGGTGGGTAGGTTGTTGTCGCCAGTGTCGCATCCCACACCTACGACGAGGAGCGCAACCATATAAATAAATCGTCTTATGCTCTTCATAACTATCTATCGATTAAAGGTTTAAACTTAGTCTTAGGCCTACCTGGAGGGGTAGACCCTTAGAGTAAAACTCCTCGCCCACGGACTTGAAGTAGAAGGTGTTGTAGTCGGTATTTAGGAGGTTCTTGCCCCATACCGCCAGCGTCACGGCGTTGAGCCTTAGGGCTATCTGCGCACCGAGCAACGAGTAGTAGGACTGCTTCAGCGAGTTGGTCTCGTTCCAGTAGATGTCGCCTATGCCTCGGTAGTCCGCCGAGAGGGTCACCTGCTTCAGCGTCTCGTTCTGGATGGTGAAGGTGTAACTCGCCAAGAGGGCCACCGTATTTTGCGGAGCGTAGGGTAGGAAACGGCCTCGGTAGTTCTGCACGCCGTCGTCATACTCCCTGAACTTGGCGTTGGTGTAGCCGTAGTCGGCACGTAGGTTTAGCCCCTTGAGGGTGTAGTCGGCCGAGACCTCTATGCCGAGGCTCCTTGCACGTGCTGCGTTCGACATCATACGGCCCGTGTTCTTGCCCTTGGGTAGTACCGTCACCTGCTGGTCGAAGCACTCTATCCAGTAGATTGCGCCGTCGAGGTTTAGACCCTCGGCAGGGCTTAGGTGTGCGCCTATCTCGAAGTTCCAACTCGTCTCAGGCTTATACTTCGTGGCCTCGGCCGTGTCGTAGGAGGTAGCCCCCTGGGCCGAATCAAGTTCTATGCCAAGGTCCGCCATCATATCGGTCATCATCTTCGACTGGAGGATGTCCGAGAATATCTGGGTGTTGTAGCCTCCCGTCTTGTAGCCACGGCTTATGGTGGCGTAGATGTCGCCTATCGGGGTAGTGTACTCGGCCGATAGTTTTGGCAGTATCTCGAAGAAGTGCTGGCGCTCCCTGCCCTTGAACTCGGTGCGAAACTCCTTGAAGTCGGGCATCGTCATATCGAAGCGGTAGGGTACCGAGGCGAAGGAGTTGTACTCCATCGTCGCATACTCGTAGTCGAGGCGTAGGCCTGCCACTATCGACCAGTTACCCAACTCCACCGATGACTGGTGGTAGAGCGCAGCGCCGTAGGTGGGTATCGCAAAGAGGCTCTCGATGACGAACTCGTTAGTGCCAAAGAGCATATTGCTGTCGGGGAATTCTTTGTGTATGCCGTTGTTTATGTTGCCGAGTATCAGGTCGTTAATGCCATCCTCCTTGAACGTCACGGGCGACGACATATCGAGCCACTTGCCGAAGAGGAAGGCTCCCGTGATGCCCTGCCAGAGCCCTCGCTCCTTATTGCGTACCACAACCTCCTGCGTCAGGGTGTGCTCCCTCTGCATCTGTTGCATCGTAAACATCGAGCGTGTCGAGAAGTCCTGGTCGAGCGTCATACAGTCGTCGAGGTACTGGTAACTCGTTATGGTGGAGAGGTCGAGTGTCGGGGTGGTGTACGAAGCCACGAAGCCCTCGCTGATGTTCAGTCGCTCGTAACTCGAAGGGTCGTTGTAGGCCACCTCCTCGACGATGCCTGTCTGGGGCTGTATGTGGTGGTAGGCGTACCCTCCCTCGCGTGTGTAGCCCACCGTAAGGGTGTTGTCGAAACGCCATAACCCCTTGACTCCCTGTAGCCTTAGGCGTGCCGAGGCGCTATCTCCGTCGTCGCAGAGGGTGCCGTTATAGTGGTTGGTGAAGTGTCCGCCATCGTGGTTGTAGCCCACGGCCAAGGAGTAGCCGAAGCCCTCCGTAGGCTTGGCGTAGTAGGATGCCGAGGCGCGGTATGAGTTTATGGTAGAGCGCTCCACCATAGCACGTAGACCCTGCCAAACCATTGGCGAGAGGGTGGTTATGTTCATCACTCCGCCCGACGTATTGCGACCATAGAGCGTACCCTGAGGTCCTCGGAGCAACTCCACACGGCGGATGTCGTAGAAGTCGAAGTCGAAGGCGTTCTTGTTCATTACGGGGATGTTGTCGATGGTCAAACCCAAGACGGGCTGGTCGATACGCGAACCAAAGCCTCGCACATAGATAGAGGAGGTTATCGACGAGCCGTAGTCGGGCTGGTAGAAGTTGGGCGCCAAGGTCGAGATATCCTTTATCGAGCCAACTCCACGATTCTCAAGGCTACGCAGTGAGAGTGTCGTAGCCGTGACTGGGGCATAGCGGGTGGTTGTACCCTTCAGCGAGGCACTAATCTCCACCTCGTCGAAATGGTGGTAGAGCGAGTCGGAGAGTTCCTGCGCAACGGCCGTGGTCGCGCATAACACAACGAGTGTTAGTATGGCAATATATCTTTTCACGGTGCAAAGATATTCTATAAATAGAGACTATGCAACTACTATTTATTATAGGATTTTCTACTATCTGGGCGATGACATCCCCAATTATAGCGATTCGGAGGGGTGAAAAAGAGAGGACAACCACCCCTTTAGGATGGTTGCCCCGATGCTGTTGTCGTAGTAGGCCTACTTCTGAAGTGGCATCTTGTCCAAGCGACGCTGGTGACGGCCACCCTCGAACTCGGTCTCAAGCCAGATGTCCAACATAGCCAACGCCTCGTCGTTAGAGATGAAGCGCGCAGGCATAGCCAAGACGTTAGAGTTGTTGTGCTGGCGCGAGAGCTTCGCAATCTCAGGAATCCAGCAGAGAGCAGCACGTACGCTCTGGTGCTTGTTCAAGGTCATAGAGATACCCTCGCCTGAGCCACAGAGAGCCACACCGCGCTCCAACTCGCCCTTGTCGAGAGCCTCACCGAGTGCGTGAGCGAAGTCTGGGTAGTCGCAAGACTCCTCAGAGTGTGTGCCGAAGTCCTTAACCTCAAAACCCTTAGATGAGAGGTAGCCTACCAAGAACTCCTTGAGTTCGTATGCTGCGTGGTCGCAAGCAATACCAATTTTCTTCTCCATAATACGATTCTATATTTTTAGGTTATACGTTACTCTTTAGATGCACGTTTGCGGTCTACCTCCGAGAGAAGAATCTTTCTCAGACGCATAGACTTAGGGGTAATCTCCACATACTCGTCCTCGCGGATATACTCCAAGGCCTCCTCCAACGAGAAGATGACAGGCGGAGCAATCGAGGTCTTTTCGTCGGAACCCGATGCACGCATATTCGTAAGCTGCTTTGCCTTAGTCACGTTTACGGTGATGTCGTTCGAGCGTGTATGCTCACCAATCACCTGACCGCAGTAGACCTGCTCCATAGGCGAGATGAAGAACTTGCCTCGGTCCTGAAGTTTGTCGATAGAGTAGGCGTATGCCGTGCCTGTCTCCGATGCGATGATAGCACCCACGCTACGGTTGTCGATGTCGCCCATCCAAGGCTCGAAGTCCTTGAGGCGATGGGTCATAATCGCCTCTCCTGCAGTGGCTGTAATCATCGTCGAGCGCAAGCCGATGATGCCTCGCGAAGGGATGATGAACTCCAAGCGAGTACGCTCGTTCGACGACTCCATATTCACGAGCTGGCCCTTGCGACGTGTGGTAAGCTCGATTACCGTGCCTGCGCAGTCGTCAGGACAATCCACGGTCATCTCCTCCACTGGCTCGCACTTGATGCCATCAATCTCCTTGGTGATAACCTTAGGCTGGCCTACCTGCAACTCGTAGCCCTCACGACGCATAGTCTCGATGAGCACCGAGAGGTGCAACACACCACGGCCATAGACCACGAACGAGTCGGCATTCTGGCCTGGCTCAACACGCAGGGCGAGGTTCTTCTCCAACTCTCTGTCAAGACGCTCCTTGATGTGGCGAGAGGTCACATACTTGCCATCCTTTCCGAAGAAAGGTGAGTTGTTGATAGTGAACAACATAGACATCGTTGGCTCATCTATCGCAATAGGTGGCAGTGGCTCAGGGTTCACGAAGTCGCAAATGGTGTCGCCAATCTCGAAGCCCTCGATACCTACGAGTGCGCAAATCTCGCCACACTCCACACGCTCAGCCTTAGCCTTGCCCAAGCCCTCGAAGACCATAAGGTCCTTGATTTTGGTCTTGATGAGTGTGCCGTCGCGCTTAGCGAGGGTTACGTTCTGGCCAGCGGTGAGTGAGCCACGTGTTACCTTACCCACAGCGATACGGCCGACGTATGATGAGTACTCCAACGAGGTCACGAGCATCTGCACGCTACCCTCCACAACCTCTGGCTCAGGAATCTCGTCGATGATAGTGTCCAAGAGTGGGGTGATGGTGTTTGTTCGCTCCGAGAGCACGTGCGACATCCAACCCTGCTTTGCCGAGCCGTAGATGGTCTTGTAGTCGAGTTGCTCCTCCGTAGCACCGAGGGTAAACATCAGGTCGAACACCTGCTCGTTCACCACGTCGGGACGGCAGTTCTCCTTATCGACCTTGTTAATCACTACGATAGGCTTCTTACCCAAGGCCAAGGCCTTCTGTAGCACGAAGCGAGTCTGTGGCATAGTACCCTCGAAGGCATCCACCAACAGGATTACACCGTCGCACATATTCAACACACGCTCCACCTCGCCACCAAAGTCGGCGTGACCTGGGGTGTCGATGATGTTGATTTTGTAGTCTTTGTATATAACAGACACATTCTTCGAGAGGATGGTGATACCACGCTCTCGCTCGATGTCGTTATTATCCATAATGAGGTCTCCGCCCGTATGCTCGTTGTCACGGAGCAGGTTGCCCTGCATAATCATCTTGTCTACAAGCGTAGTCTTACCGTGGTCTACATGGGCGATAATTGCAATATTGCGTAGTTTTCGCATACTATTATATTTTTTAACGCGACAAAGATACAAAAAAGTTATAAAATACTACCAATCCATCTTGCTGATTTATTGTAATCATTATTCAAGAGGAGATTTATCTATACCGACATATGAGAATTGTGGTATAAAATCATATTCAAGATCGTCGGGTGATAGTGTAAATGATATTATACCATATTTGTTTCCATCATACCCTATGGCGGTTCCAGTAATATCACAACCCTTAAAGAGGCTCTCTATGTGCTCTTCTTCAAAGTATTCGTAATTAAAAGTGTGAACTATATTATCAGAATTCCAGTCATTTAATTTTGTTATATGAATAATTGGGGGGCGATATGGATATGTACACTTATCCGCTTTATAAGCATATATATCGACTTTCTTCTGACCAATGTTGTTTGGACGGTAAATGAGACGAAAGCTCGCTAAAACGTGATCATCTTTATCTTCGAGTTCATAGTCTCCAGGTGTCTCAGCGCAGATGACTATATCGCTCATACTTGCCCAACAATGATTTAGATCTATATTTATCATATCTAAAAACTCATCGTGTGTAGACAAAAATTCTTGATTGTTTCCACATATATTGTATAGATCAAATTTATCAGGCACACCTTCGTCTACACTACTACCAAAGGGGGTAGCGCATAGGGTTTTGTTATAGTTTTTGCAGATGTCGCTCCATTCTTCGTAACTTAATAGGTCGAAAGTTATGCCCGTAAGTTCGTACAAGTGGCGTATATAGCGTCTTATATCTCGATATGTAAAACCATATTCTATGTCTCGTGGTCGAAAACATTTAACAATAGAGCCTCCGAAACTATTAATAGATGATGTAAAAAGCGCTTCTGTCATCTCATACTTTGATACGTATATCGTATATGTGGTATCGTGTGCATTTACCGTAACAGGGGTCATATTTGAAATAATAGATTTTATGCTGTTGCGTTCAGAAATATTTGTTCCTGGTTTCCATTTTATATCTATCTGTTTGTTATCAGCAAATGTGGCACTATCATTTAATGAAAAGAAATGATGGGTTACATATAAAGCAATCACGATAATAGTTGTCGTTAAAATAAAGATGCCTTGTAACCTCTGTTTGGTGATATAAGTGGTGATTGTTAAGTATCCTAATGCGATAATTAAAGAAGGGAAAAGTATATTTTTAATTGAGTAAAATGATAAGATGGTTAGGCTTAATAATAGAATGATTATAGATGTGAATCTTATTATTAGATCTACCTTGTTCTCAGTTGCTAATCCTGGTAATAAACTAACGGAATAGACAATTATTCCAATAAAAATGACAATGTATAATAGATTTATTCCCTCTTCTAAATCGTATATTTTATTATCTTTCCATTGTAATTTGTAGGACTCCCACTTGTCTTTAGAGTAGTCATATTTAGTATAAGAATGTGCATATGATTCGGTCGTTTTAGTATATCTATTAGGTGTTCCATACCTAATATAGTATGCCTTGTCTGAAACACCCCCAGGCTCAACCTTGCCAGAGAATAGTTCTAATGTGCCATCTTGATTGGTGAAAATTCCCCGCTCCTCGTTAAAGTAACAGTCTACACGTTTCCCGACATATATGGAATTACTATCATTATCCTCAAAGATAATCTCTTCACCAATGAAATAGGCGTTCTGATTATCATAAAATTCCACGCTGGTTTGTAAGGGATAATCAGTAGCTATTGACAAAAATGGTGAGAACAGTAGGAGTATGGCGATTAAGATTCTAATCATGTAATGCTGGGCGTTTGTTTGACATCTGGTCAAGTTCTTGTTCAATTTCAGGAGTTTTTAGAAAAATATTGAATTCTTGAATGAATTTAAGTTCTGCAACCAACTCTCCGAAGGTTTTGCCAACATAGAAGCCACATACCGTACCAATTGTTATTCCAATAACAGCTATGATTTTACCTCTGCCATCAGATGTGTATCTTGCGGCTTTAAAAGCGCTAGTAATTGCAAGAGGAAACATTGTACTAAAAGTGATATTTTCGTATGGAATTTTTTCAAAGAAATTCTCATCAGGCGTAACCTTTTCAAGTTTTTTGTTGGATTGATAATAATACTTCCATTGTTCATTATCTATTTGAATCGAGATAAAGCTCTGGTTAGTATCTACATCATAATACATCATCACGCCACGATTTGCTCTCGCTTCATTCCAGACTTCTTGGCACTCCTTAGTATTAGAAAAATATCCCCAGGCAAGTCCAGCTGTGAAAAATATACCGAAAAAGATGATGATAGATGCCAATAGAGTTCCAAAAACCTTCCAAATATTTATTTTGTCACCATTTTGATTAGGATTTATTGGACGGCTGATAAAAGTGTGTAGTTTTTCAATGGATGCGGTGCCATAATCGTTGTCATATCTAATACATTCTCTACTACTGAGAATATCTATCTCAGCGTTCGAAAATGATTTAGATAAAGTAGACATAATGGTTGCATCGTTCTCTATATTTTTAATGCCATCAAATAATATGGGAATAATAGGAATATTTTGGCGAATAGCCTCTTTAATTTCAAATATATAAAAATCAGTACCCTCACTCTTGGGTATAAAGCAATCTTTTGTTACCACAAGAGTGAGTGAACGTGATTTAGAGATGGCTGTTTTAATCTTTGCTTTATAATCCTCGTTATAAATACTATGGTTATCTAAAAATATATCATTAGTCGTATAGGTCCAATTATTAATAAGTCTATCCCTAATGAGCTCAGCATTTACAGAGGCGCTTTTGCGATAACTTATAAAAGTTGAGTATATATTATTAGAAGTATTCATTGCCATTAGGTTAAAATTAGATTCAGCCATCTTAAATTATGATGTCGATTATTGATGCTCTGGGCGTAGGAGGTCCTGAACAACCTTTACTGGAGAGAAGGTTGTGATTGGTACCTCAACAAAGAGGGTATTCCAATTGGCCATAGCACCGTTCCACAAGCCTGGCAACTCCTGTGCTCGTAGTTCGCGACCACCTGACGACTTCGACGAGATGAAGCCCGTCTTAGGGTCGGTATACTTCGTAAGGTCGTACTTAGTGCCGTCGTAGCGCATAACACCACAAACGAGGTCTACGGGGTTGAAGTGTGTAGCCTCCTTCATAAGGTGCATATCCTCCTTCGAAATCTGGCTCGACTCGGCAATCTGCAACTGCTCTCTTCCCTCGTCGTCGCGTACCCAGAATGGGCCACCACCAGGCTCGCCCTCGTTCTTAACCATACCGCACACACGGATAGGGCGGTCGAGGGTTGCCACAACGAGTTCGCGTGAAGCACCCTCAGGCAGAC
The DNA here is from genome assembly GCA_904502285.1 of uncultured Alistipes sp. Classification (GTDB taxonomy): domain Bacteria; phylum Bacteroidota; class Bacteroidia; order Bacteroidales; family Rikenellaceae; genus Alistipes. Next base: position 35,136 of record CAJGEC010000001.1, read on the forward strand.
GGCAACAGAGCTCCTTCTCCAAGAACTCTACGGCCTCAGCAACTCTATCCTCGCCACGCTCGAAACCGCGGAGGAGGTCGAAGGCACGACCCTGGAGACGAAGCAACTCGCCAGCCAACACCTTCTTGAAGGTTACGGTGTCGGGCTTGCGCTCGTCGGTGGTCACGTTGTCGATGTTCTTCACAAAGATAATGTCGGCATCCAACTCATTGAGGTTGGTGATGAGGGCACCGTGGCCCGCAGGACGGAACAACAACTTGCCCTCGTCGGTGAGGAATGGGGTGTTGTCGGGGTTTACAGCGATGGTGTCGGTCGCAGGGCTCTGGATAGAGAAACCCACGTTGTACTTGATGCCAAACTTCTGCTCGTAGTGGCTCTGACGCTCCTCAAGAAGGGCCTCGAAGCCAGCCTGATGCTCAGGTGATACGGTGAAGTGGATAGTTGCTGTGTCGCCATTCGCAGCGTATAGTGCAGCCTCCACCAAGTGCTCCTCGACAGGCTTGCGCGCTCCCTCCTTGTAGGCGTGGAAGGTGACAAGACCCTTTGGCTTCGAGCCATAGCCGAGACCATCGACGATGATGTTGCGTACCACATCCTTGTCGTCGATCTGAGGCTTGAGATACTTAGCAAGTTCGGGGAAGAAGGCGAATTTCTCAAGGTTGGTGATGAGTTTGTCGATGCCCGCAGTACGCTTGTCGTCGTTTACATACTCAAACAACTCTTTGAACATACGTGTTGCAGCACCCGATGCTGGCACGAACTTAATGGTGCGGACGGTAGCCTCCTCGTAGAGTCGCTGGCGCTCAGCAATCTCGTCGTCGTTGAACTGGCGAACACCATCGCCACCAGATGCTGCACGTACTACGGGGAGTGAGGGGAATCCTGTGCGGAAGTTCTCAATCTGTCTCTCGACTTGAGCCACAGTTAAGCCGTGGGCCTCAATCTGTCTAATCTCTTCACTTGTAAACATAGCGCTAAGAATATTATTTGTTAGTATATTTTCGCTTGTCGCCTCTTCGATAGAAAGATTATTATCGAAATAGTTCCCAAATATAGTAAAAATTTTTTAACTTTGCATTATGAAACGTATATATAATGATCTAAATCTCGCTTCTCGCAACAGTTTTGGTGTCTCTGAAACTGCTCGTGTGGTCATCGAGTTCGATTGCGCAGAGGAGTTGAAGGCTATTTTCGGTAGCGAAAGACCGCAGAAGTGGTATGTCCTCGGTGCTGGAAATAATACGCTATTTACCCAATACTACGACGGAACTATCCTTACGCCCGTATGTTCCAACCGCACTATCCTTTCCGACGATGGGGTAGATGTCGTTGTGCGTGTCGAGGCTGGCCACGACTGGGACGGCCTTGTGGAGTGGAGCGTTGAGCAGGGGTTGTGGGGCATAGAGAATCTCTCCTCCATCCCAAGTTCTGTGGGTGCTGCGCCAGTGCAGAATATAGGTGCTTATGGTGCTGAAGCAAAGGATGCGATAACCGTGGTTGAGTATTTCGATACCAGAAGTTTAGAGGTTGTGCGCCTTACGAATGAGGAGTGTCGTTTCGGCTACCGCGAGAGCATCTTTAAGCAGGAGTTGAAGGGCGTTGCCATTATCCTTGCCGTGGAGTTGAAACTCAGCCGTACACCTCGCCCAAACCTTGGCTATGGCGATGTCATCAAGGAGGTAGAGGCCCGTGGCGGTGCTACACTTAGGAATATACGCGAGGCTATCTGCGCTATTCGTTCGAGCAAGTTGCCCGACCCTAAGGTGTTGGGTAACGCGGGTAGTTTTTTCAAGAATCCTATCGTCGAGCGTAGTGTGTTGGAGCGCCTATTAGAGAGGTATCCCGATGCTCCAAACTATCCTGTGACGAGCGACGAGGGTCGTTGCAAGTTGGCCGCTGGCTGGCTCATAGACAGGGCAGGCTTGAAGGGTTGGCGTGATGGTTGTGTCGGTGTTCACGACCGACAGGCCCTCGTGTTGGTGAACTACGGAGGTGCTAAGGGTGGCGATGTTGTGCGTTTGGCTGGCTTCGTTGCCCAGAGGGTGATGGATGAATTTGGGGTTGAGATAAGCCCTGAGGTAAATGTATTGTAGAGATATGCTGTTGCTTGACGGTTTTGAAAAATATATCGAGGAGAACGAACTCTTCACCCACGACGACAAGATTCTTCTGACGGTCTCAGGAGGTGTCGATTCTATGGTTATGATGTCCCTCACTGCGGCTGCGGGTTATAGGTTTGGAGTGGCACACTGCAACTTCCAACTACGTGGCACAGAGAGCGATGAGGATGAATTGTTGGTGGAGCGTGAGGCCAAACGCTATGGTGTGGAGTTCTTCAACCGTCGTTTCGATACCACGCAAGAGATGGAGCGCACGGGAGAGTCTATGGAGATGGCGGCCCGCAGGTTGCGCTATGCGTGGTTTAGGGAGTTGTGCGACGAGTTCGGCTATACGACTATCGCCATTGCCCACCACAGCAACGACTCCATCGAGACCTTCTTTATAAATATGCTTCGCGGTACGGGCCTTAGAGGCCTTACGGGTATCACTACGCAGGTTGGCCGTGTGGTGCGCCCGATGATGTTTGCTACGCGCAAGGATATCCACGACTACGCCATAGCCCACCATATCCCCTTCAGGGAGGATTCGTCGAATCGCACGACAAAGTATCTGCGCAATAAGGTGCGCTTGGGTGTTGTGCCAATGCTCAAGGAGATTAATCCGCAGTTTACGACCATTATGCGACGCAATATCGCACGACTCAGTCAGGCTCAGGACTTTATCAATTCGGCAATCGCCATTGTCAAGGGTGAGGCTCTTGAGACGTATGGCGATATTCACCGTCTTAAGGTCGCTCAGATTCGTCCTACGCTCCCCCGTAACTACGTTATTTATGAGATACTTAGTTCGGAGTATGGTTTCAAGGGTGATGTTGTCGATGCCCTCTGCCACGCCCTCGATTGCGACGCTACGGGCCGTAGGTTCTACTCTCGCGAGTGGGTCGCCGTAGTCGATAGGGGCGATGTGGTCATTGCTCCGATTCAGGAGGATGATAGTTGCGAGACTGTGGTCGAGAAGGGTGTCGTTCGCTCCTATGCTGGCGGTCAGGTGTTGTACTACGAGTATTGCAATATCGACTTTATCGATAGCCTCGACCAGGGCGATAATGTGGCGCTCATAGATGCCGATAAGTTGCACTTCCCACTCACTGTGCGCAAGTGGCGCGAGGGGGATTGGTTCCACCCCTTCGGAATGGCGGGTAAGAAGAAGCTCAGCGACTTCCTCATCGATAAGAAGGTGTCGATGGCCGAGAAGAGCCGTCAGTTTGTCCTCACTTCGGGCGACAATATCGTATGGGTGGTAGGTCGTAGGTTGGATGACCGTTATGCTATTACGCGCAAGACGGAGAATGTCCTACGTGTGATTTGTTATACATTGTAATTTAGGAAGTTGTGGCTAAGTCGTTGAAATTCAGTGATGCAGTAGCGGACTACGATGCTATAATCAAGGAGATTGATTCTCGCCGTTTTGCCCCTATCTACCTGCTTTCGGGTGATGAGGGCTACTTCATCGATGCTATTGCCGAGCGCCTTGCTAACACCATCCTCAATGAGGCTGAGCGCTCGTTTAATCAGGTTACGGTATATGGTCAGGATAGCGATACGGGCAAAATTATTATGCTTGCTCGCCAGATGCCTATGATGGGCTCCTATCAGGTAGTCATCGTGCGTGAGGCACAGCAACTATCCAAGATAGAGAATCTTGTTCACTATACCTCGAATCCGCAGAGTTCCACCATCCTTATCATCTGCTATAAGAATAAGGAGCAGGGTAGAGGTATCGACAAGCGCACGGCATTCTACAAGAGTTGTGTGAAGAATGGCTGTGTTTACGAGTCGGTGCGACCCCGTGATTATGAGGTTGATACGTGGCTCACCTCATATATCGCATCAGTTGGCTTAAAGATGGACCCTAAGGCTATGGCAATGCTTAAGGAGCACGTGGGTATGGATATAAGTCGTATGGTGCGCGAGATAGATAAGTTGGTGGTCTCGCTGCCTGAGGGTGTAAAGGGTGTTACCGATAGCCACATCGAGGAGTATGTGGGCCTCTCAAAGGAGTTCAATAGTTTCGAGCTTAACGACGCTGTGATGAAGCAGGATGTTGGCCGAGCGATGCGCATTGCCGACCACTTCTCAAAAAATCCTAAGAGCTACCCTATAACGCAGACTATAGCCATTCTGTTTGGCCTCTTCCAGCAACTCTTCTTGCTCAACTACCACAACTGGCAGAGTCGTACCAAGGGTGTTGCTATGCCCTCGGATATGGACCTTATGCGAGCCATTCGTGCGAATAACCTCTATGCCTTGAAGGAATTGAGGGCTAATATTGGCCGTTGGAGCGGACCAAAACTATTCAATGTGTTGGGCCTGCTCAGAGAGTATGATGCCAAGAGCAAGGGTGTCAATAGTGGCGGTTTGGACAATGGCGAATTGTTGAAAGAACTGTTGCTAAAGATATTTATGTAATCGCTCATTAGTTGCTGATTATGAAGCTATTAGTGTGGAATGATGGACAGGTTGTCGAGGCGTCAAATTTCGTGCGCCCAGCCTCCTATGTCCTTCAGCGAATCCATACCATTGGCTATCGTGCCCATAACCTCTCGCGCCATATTCTCATTATGCGTGAGGCCACGGCACGTCTCTACGGCTATATGTCGTTGTGCAAGGTCGAGGATGCCGAGCGAATTATTACCAAACTCCTGGAGTTGTGTCGTGTGTCGCCCTCGCTGAGTTGTGCTGTGGCGATGCGTCTCGACCCTTATGGCCACCTCTCTTTCGAGGTGGAGATGCCCACCTATTACGAGGGTATGACGATGCGTGCTAAGCGACTTCGTGCGGTGAGTATCCTGGCTGAGTGTAGCGGTGAGTTGGCGCAGACATCGGTGACAGTGGCGTTGGACGATATGTGCGATAGCCGTGTCTTAGGGCGTGGCGATGTGGCCTTGTGGGTCGATGCCGAGGGTAATGTTGTTAGTCGCCCCTGGAGACCTATCTTTGCTATCTATCGCGGTAAGGTCTACACCCCCAAGGAGTTCGAGTCGGTGGAGTATGTGACAACGTGTGCTGCTATTGCAAAGCTCGATTTGAGGCTTGAAGTGAGACCTATCCCGCTGTCGGTGTTATTGAAGATGGACGAGGTGTTTATGGTGGATGTTATGGGCGTAACATCCTTTGTTACAGTCGATAAACGCTCGATGTTCTATGTCAATACGTCGCAGATAGCAAATCGTATGGAGCCACATAGGTAGTGGCTAACCTCAAAAATATAGGCTCAGTAGGGTGTTCCTGCCGAGCCTATTTTGTGTTTAAAAGGGTTGTGCTAAATGTTGTCCAAGGCGTATAGGTACGCACCCAACGAGACGGCATTACTTGCACCGATGTCGGAGATGGTGATACCTACGCGCTTCTCTGGGTCGTAGACAACCTCCTTGTCGCTACCATAGACTTTGATTGTGGTTGAGTTGCCCTTGGCAAAGGCTTGGAACTCAGCCTCGTCGTCTAAGTTGTAGACCTTCATCTGCACACGGTTCAAAGTGTCGCCCGACATAGTGCTGATTTTTGAGCGCATCTCCTCAAGGAGGGCTGGCATAAAGTACTTCGATGCTCCCGCAAGACCGCCACCGATAACAATAAGACCATCCATAAGTGTTACGGCAGTAGCCATTGCGTCACCCGCTACACGGCCCTGAGTTGCAAAGGCCTCCTTCGCAGCCTCCTTATTGCCCTCTAATGTGCCCTCTGCAATGTTGAATATGTCGCGTGGCTCAAGCTCTCTATCATCTCCCGAAAGCTCTCTATATACGCGCTTTACGGCTCTAATGGCGATGCCATCCTCGACGATAAATTCGGGGTGGTCTCTGTGCTTAAGGCAGAAGGTCTCGACGCACGAATTGTCTCCGAGGTTGAGTTTTCCATCCATCACAAAGCCGAAACCGAATCCTGTGCCAAAGGTGAAGCCCAGGAGGTTACGGTAGCGCTTAGCCGATCCACACTCCGCAAGACGGTGGTTGATGCGCTGGAGTGCGCCACCCATAGCCTCGCCATAGGCAAATAGGTCGGCATCGTTGTTAATGAATACGGGGATTCCGAATCGCTCCTCAAGCATTGGGCCGAGGGCTACACCATCTCTGAAGGATGGGAAGTTGGGTAGGAAGCCTCCGATGACACCGTTGCGATAGTCTGCAGGACCAGGAAAGGCGAAACTAATGGCAACGGGTTTCTGGCTAAGCGAAGATATTATCTGCTCGAAACCCTTAGTGAGGTTGCCAAGGCAAAGGTCGAGGTCGTGTGCTAATGATGGTAGCGTGATGCTCTCTACGCAGGGCTTACCACTCTGCATAGCTCCAAAAACGAAGTTTGTGCCTCCGGCGTCGAGCGTGACGACGATAGGCTCGAAGTTGTTCTGTTGTTTCATAATGAACAAAGATACGAATAATTTTTCAAACCCCATACCCGATTGGGCTAAAAAAAGCCTGTTCGATGGAGTTTGTTGAAAATTCTCCGTTTCAACCAATTGTAAAAGCCTTGAAGCGATAAGTTGCTGTTGGGCTCGGTCGATAAATATTCCGTAATATTTTAATAAATATAGGAATCGTGCATAAAAATCTGAAAAAAAAGAGTTGAGAAGGGTTGGTATATATAAAAATTAAACCTATATTTGTGGGATTTTTGAGGTGACCTTTGCGCATAAAAGAGTAGTCGTGTGCTAAAGGTGTACTTTTAAGAAGCGAAATTAAAAACAAAATAATTAGATATAAAACTTAAAACTGTATTACTTATGGAGAACATCAAACTTCAGGAGCTTACCGAAAAGCTCTACAACGATGGTTTGGAGAAGGGTCGTTCGGAGGCTGAGCGTCTTGTAGCTGAGGCTAAGGAGAGTGCTGCCAAGATTATTGCTGAGGCAAAGGCTGAGGCTGAGGCTATCACTAAGGCTGCCGAGGCTCGTGTCGAGGATATCTCAAAGAATGCTATGACCGAGATCACTTTGGCTGGTCGTCAGGCAGTGTCAAAGATTAAGAGCGAGTTGGCAGAGGCTGTGATTATGAAGTCTACCAACGCTGCTATCAAGGCTGCAACTATCGATGCTGCATTCGTGAAGGATATGTTGTTGGCAGTGGCTCAGAACTGGACCTCTGCAACCGACAATGTGTCGCTTCAGGCTTTGTTGCCAGAGGCTAAGCGTGAGGCTCTTGATGCTGCTATGCAGCAGAGTGTAGCGGAGCTTGCTAAGGCAGGTGTCGAGGTTGGTTACTCTAAGGCTGTTACCTCTGGTTTCAAACTCGGCCAGAAGGATGGTGGCTACTACATCTCGTTCACTGACGAGAGCTTCGACGCTTTGTTGAAGGAGTACTTGCGCGAGAAGGTGTCTAATATGCTCTTTAAGTAGTTATGTTCTCTACGGAGTATTTCTATTTGGTCTCAAGTCTGCGCGAGTGGGCGATAGACTCCGATACCAAGGGTTTCAGCGTCAGAGAGATTCTCGACGAGATTCTCGACGAGCTGACTGCGCAAGACCGTAAGGCTGTGGAGCTGTTGTATGGCTACTACGACTGCGAGAATGTTATCGCACGTATGGTGGGTCGCAATCGCTACAACCAGCTTGGTAACCTTACCGTCGAGCAATTGGATGATCTACTCAATAATCGCAACTATGCCCTCTTGCCTAAGCGAGTGGCTGATGTTGTGAAACTCTATGTCGAGGCTGATGACGAGGAGCGCGACAGCGATGTTGTATTGGAGGAGAGCGTGGAGAGGGCCATCTTTGGTGCCTACTACGCTACGTTGGCTGAGTCTAAGAGCCGTTTTCTCAAGGGTTGGGGTGAGTTTGATCGCACCCTTCGCAATATCTCTGCTGCCGTTGCCGCTCGTGAAGCAGGTCGTCAGGTAAAGGATGTTTTGGTTGGTGGCGGTGATGTTGTTGAGCAACTCTCTCGCTCCTCTGCTGCGGACTTCGGTTTGCGTGGCGAACTCCCATATATCGATGCTGTGATTTCGGCAATTACCGATGAGCCAAACATCGTGGAGAAGGAGCGTAAGATTGACGCTATCCGTTGGTCGGAGGCTGAGGAGATTGCTGTGTTCGACTACTTCGATATCAACTACATCCTCTCGTACCTTGTTAAGGTGAATATCGTAGCACGCTGGACACTCCTCTCACCAGAGGTTGGTCGCCAGATGCTCAACCGCTTCATTGAGAGTCTCGATGCTAAGGAGCTTGTGAATAAACAATAAAACTATATAAACGAATGAAAACTTTAGGACGTGTAAACGGTATTATCTCGAACATCGTTATCGCGAAGGTTGATGGTCCTGTGGGCCAGAACGAGATATGCCACGTATATTGCGGTGATATCCGTATGATGGCTGAGGTCATCAAGGTCATAGGCGACGAGGCCTATGTACAGGTTTACGATAGTACACGTGGTCTTAAGATTGGTGATAAGGTAGAGTTCGAGGGTCATATGCTCGAGGCTACACTTGCTCCAGGTCTTTTGTCACGCAACTACGATGGTCTCCAGAACGACTTGGAGAAGATGGATGGTTTGTTCATCAACCGTGGTTCTATTACCGACCCAATCGATTTCGACGCTAAGTGGGATTTCAAGCCACTCGCAAAGGCGGGAGATAAGGTGTCTGCTGGTGACTGGCTCGGTGAGGTTAAGGAGCAGTGGGTGATGCACAAGATTATGGTGCCATTCATTATGCAGGGTAGCTACACCGTAAAGAGTGTTGTTGCTGCTGGCCAGTACAAGGTTACTGACACTATCGCTGTTGTGGTTGATGCCGACAACAACGAGTACAATATCACAATGGTTCAGAAGTGGCCAGTTAAGCAGGCAATTCGTTGCTTTAGCGAGAAGCCACGTCCATCACGTGTGATGGAGACAGGTGTTCGTGCTATCGATACCTTCAACCCATTGGCAGAGGGTGGTACAGGCTTTATCCCAGGACCTTTCGGTGCTGGTAAGACCGTGCTTCAGCACGCCATCTCCAAGCAGGCCGAGGCCGACGTTATCATCATCGTAGCGTGTGGTGAGCGTGCTAACGAGGTTGTGGAGATCTTTGCTGAGTTCCCAGAGTTGGTGGACCCACGTACTGGTCACAAGCTTATGGAGCGTACAATCATCATCTGTAACACATCTAATATGCCCGTTGCGGCACGTGAGGCATCTGTATATACAGGTATGACCATCGGTGAGTACTACCGTTCGATGGGTCTCAAGGTATTGGTTATGGCCGACTCTACTTCACGTTGGGCTCAGGCTTTGCGTGAGATGTCTAACCGTTTGGAGGAGCTCCCAGGTCAGGATGCCTTCCCTATGGACCTTTCAGCAGTTATCTCTAACTTCTACTCACGTGCAGGTTTGGTTAAGTTGAACAACGGTGAGGTTGGTTCTGTAACCTTCCTCGGTACGGTATCTCCTGCGGGTGGTAACCTCAAGGAGCCTGTAACAGAGTCTACAAAGAAGGCTGCACGTTGTTTCTATGCGTTGTCTCAGGGTCGTGCCGACTCTAAGCGTTACCCAGCGATCGACCCATTGGAGTCTTACTCTAAGTATTTGGAGTATCCTGAGGTACGTTCTTACCTCGACGAGCATATCGAGAAGAACTGGGTTGATGCCGTCTATGCTGGTAAGACCGTTATGCAGCGTGGTAAGGAGGCTAACGACCAGATCAACATCTTGGGTGATGATGGTGTACCAGTAGAGTACCACGAGCGTTTCTGGAAGAGCGAGTTGCTCGACTCGGTAATTTTGCAGCAGGATGCCTTCGATGATATCGATGCAAACTGTCCTATCGAGCGCCAGAAGATGATGTATAATATGGTATTGGATATCTGTGGTAAGTCATTCGACTTGGAGAACTTCGAGGCTTGCTCAAGTTTCTTCAAGCAGCTTATCTACACATTCCGCCAGATGAACTACTCGGAGTGGAAGTCAGAGCAGTTTGAGTCATTCCGCACTCAGATTGAGGAGTTGGTAAATAGCAAACTTGCAAAATAAAAAGAACAAGTTATGACAACACGTGCATTTCAAAAAGTATATACAAAGATTGATAATATCACCAAGGCGACCATTACGCTTCGTGCTACTGGCGTAGGTAACGACGAGCTTGCTACGGTAGGTGACCGTCTTGCTCAGGTGGTAAAGATTATGGGCGATAAGGTTACGCTCCAGGTATTTGCAGGTACCGAGGGTCTTACTACCGATACTGAGGTGGTATTCCACGGCGCACCTCCAATGTTGCGCGTATCTGACGCCTTGGCAGGCCGTTTCTTCAACGCCTACGGTGAGCCACTCGAAGGTGGTGAGATGATTGAGGGTGAGGCTCGCGAGATTGGTGGCCCTACTGTGAACCCATATCGTCGTTTGCAGCCATCGGAGCTTATCGCTACTGGTATCGCAGGTATCGACCTCAACAACACCATCGTATCTGGTCAGAAGATTCCATTCTTCGCTGACCCTGACCAGCCTTACAACGTCGTTATGGCTGACGTAGCCCTCCGTGCTAAGGCCGACAAGATTATCCTTGGTGGTATGGGTCTTACAAACGATGACTTCTTGTACTTCAAGCAGATCTTCGAGAATGCTGGTGCGTTGGACCGTATCGTGTCGTTTGTAAACACTACGGATAACCCTCCAGTAGAGCGTCTTCTTGTGCCAGATATGGCATTGACCGCAGCGGAGTATTTCGCAGTGGATAAGGGCGAGAAGGTATTGGTGCTTTTGACCGATATGACCCTTTATGCCGATGCCTTGGCTATCGTATCTAACCGTATGGATCAGATCCCTTCTAAGGACTCTATGCCAGGTTCGTTGTACTCTGACCTCGCGAAGATCTACGAGAAGGCTGTGCAGTTGCCAAATGGTGGTTCAATCACCATCATCGCTGTAACAACCCTCTCTGGTGGTGATATCACCCACGCTATTCCAGATAATACTGGTTATATTACCGAGGGTCAGTTGTTCTTGCGTAACGATACCGATACAGGTAAGGTTATCGTAGATCCATTCCGTTCGTTGTCGCGTCTTAAGCAGTTGGTTATCGGTAAGAAGACCCGTGAGGATCACCCACAGGTGATGAACGCTTGTGTACGTTTGTATGCTGATGCTGCTAATGCTAAGACTAAGCAGGAGAACGGTTTCGACCTTTCAGATTACGATGAGCGCGCTTTGAACTTTGCTCGCGACTACTCAGAGAAGTTGCTCTCTATCGACGTAAACATCGAGATCGAGCAGATGCTTGACATCGCTTGGACTCTGTTTGCTAAGTACTTCTCTAAGGGTGAGGTAAGTATCAAGCAGGAACTCGCAGAAAAATATTGGAAAGCATAATAAAGGCTTATGGCAATCAAATTTCAGTATAACAAGACCTCGCTCGGTGAGTTGAATAAGCAACTCAAAATCCGAAAGAATGCCTTGCCTACCATCAAGAGTAAGGAGAGTGCATTGCGTTCGGAGGTTAAGCGTGCGAAGGACTCTGCATTGGCCTACCGTAGAGAGTTGGATGAGTTGATCGCTCAGTACGACTATATGGTACAGCTATGGGGAGAGTTTGATTGTGATCTTATCCGCATCGTCGATGTCGAATTGACATCACAGAAGATTGCGGGCGTGCGCGTACCTATATTAAATGATATAGTTTACGAGGAGAAACCTTACGACCTATTCTCGGCTCCTGTGTGGTATGCTGAGGGTTTGAGAGTCCTCAAGAAGATGTCTCGTTTGGGTATCGAGTTTGAGGTCTATAACCGTAAGATGGCTCTCTTGGACTATGCGCGTCGCAAAACTACTCAGAAAGTAAACCTCTACGAAAAGGTTCAAATACCTGGTTATGAGGATGCTATACGTAAGATTAAGCGATTTATGGAGGACGAGGAGAACCTAAGTAAGTCTGCTCAGAAGATTGTGAAAACTCGACAGGCGCAAGCCGCGGCTATGGAGGAGCCTAACGTATGATAAGTAAGATGATACGCTACGACATAGTGCTTTATGCTCAGGAGCAGGAGCGCTTTGTGGAGGAGTTGCGCGAACTCGGCTTGGTGGATATCACCACTTCGGGCTGGGAACCATCTGAGAACGATAGAGCGTTGCTTCTCGATATCGAGGCTTATAACAAGGCTCTCGACTTCCTTGGCTCGTTCACCTCTTCGGAGGAGTTTAATAAGGGTGTTGCGGAGTGTGCTAATGGTGCTGAGGCCTACGAGTTGTATGAGACTGCTCGTGAGGAGCGCCAGCGAATCACACAGGAGATTACTCGCCTCGAGAAACTCGCTGACGAGACTGAGCCTTGGGGCCATTTCTCTAACGACGAGATTACTCGCTTGGCTAATCGCGGCATCAACCTCCGATTCTTTATGGCTCAGCCAGCAGCCTTTGCAAAGGTTGTGGAGGAGTTGCCTGAGGGTGTTACCTTGAGCGAGATTGGTCGTACTCAGTCGATGATTTATTTCGCAACTATCACTGTAGGTAATATACAGTTTGTCCTTGATGCTCAGGAAGTTCGCTTGCCAAGTATGGATAGCGAGGCTATGCGCAAGGAGATCGCTACACTCAAGGCTCAGGACAAGGCTTTGAATGAGTCGTTCTCACGTGCTGCACGCTCTAAGGAGCTTATCGCTCAGGAGTGTGGTGCGCTTAAGGAGCAACTTCAGGGCTTGAAGGTGGGTGCTACGGCTAAGCGAGAGGTGGATGGTCGTCTCCTTATCCTTGAGGGATGGGCTGAGGCTGAGACCTCTGCAAAGGTTGATGCTCTCTTGAACGAGTATCCTAACCTTATCTATGAGCGTCGTGATGCAACTATCGATGATGAGGCCCCTGTGAAACTTAAGAATAATAAGTTTGCGCAGTTGTTCGAGCTTATCGGTGCGATGTACGCACTCCCTAAGTATGGTACGTTGGACCTAACAGCAATTTTCGGACCATTCTATATGCTCTTCTTCGCAATTTGTTTGTGCGATGCAGGTTATGGTTTGGTATTGTTGCTTGCTGGCTTGGTACTCTTGAAGAAGGGCGGTCCTGGCCTTCGTCAGGCTGCTTGGCTCTCGGTTGTGTGTGCTACGGCTACTGTATTGTTCGGATTCTATGCTAACTCCTTCTTTGGAGTTGCTATCTCCGACTATGCCCCTGTGATTAAGTTCCTCGACTTCCAGCAGGACTTCTTCTCAATATCGTTGGCTATTGGTGTATTCCAGATCTTGGTGGGTATGGCCATCAATATCTATATGAAGGCTAAACTCTTTGGTTTCACCTCTACCTTCGGTTTGTTGGGTTGGTTTATCATCCTGTTGTCTGGTGCATTGGCTGTAGGTCTTCCTATGTTCGGCCTCGGTATCCCTGGATTCGACGCTTCGTCGCCAATCTTCTACGGCTTGGTGGGCGTTGGTGCAGTGTTGATGCTGTTGTTGAACAATGTTAAGCGCAATCCGCTTATCAACATTGGTGCAGGCCTCTGGGATGCCTACAACAACATTACAGGTCTTTTGAGTGATGTATTGAGTTATATCCGTCTCTTTGCCATCGGTCTTTCGGGCGGTGTATTGGCTCAGGTATTCAACTCATTGGCTATGGGACTTTCGGGTCTCTCGGAGGGTATCGCTGGATCGGCGTGGTATGTCGTTGCTTTGCAGATTGTTGCAGCATCGATCATCCTGTTGATTGGTCACGGTATCAACCTCTTTATGTCGGCGATTTCGTCATTCGTTCACCCTATGCGTTTGACCTTCGTTGAGTTTTACAAGAATGCAGGTTTCGAGATGGGCCAGCGCTCATTCGACCCTGTGAGAAAGATGAATAAGTAAACAAGTAAATATTAACAATTTAAAAACTTTAAACAATTATGAATTCAGCATTAATTTTGGCTTATTTGGGCGTTGTCCTTATGGTCGGTGTATCAGGTTTGGCTTCAGCAGTAGCAACAGCTCGTTGCGGTATGGCTTCTGTAGGCGCTTTGAAGAAGAATAGCGGTGCTTTCGGTAGCTATATGATCCTCTCTGCGCTTCCTGGTTCTCAGGGTCTCTACGGTTTCGTAGGTTACTTCATGGTTAGCGGTCTTATCTCTGACGCTATGTCTATGCTTACCGCTGTAGGTATCTTTGGTGCAGGTTTGTTGATGGCTATCGTATGTTTGTCTTCAGCATTGTTCCAGGGTAAGGTTTGTGCTAATGGTATCGCTGCTATCGGTAATGGTAACGACGTTATGGGTAAGACCCTTATCCTTGCTGCGTTCCCTGAGTTGTACGCTATCTTGGGTGTTGCTGCAACATTCCTTATCTCTACAGCTATCGCTTAATTATAGAGGCGAAAGCAACCCGATAAAGTGTTGCAAAAGAGAATCCGACAATGGGCTTTCCATTGTCGGATTTCTCTTTTATGTGGCTATGTGTTAGTCGATTCGACTAAACGGACCATTAGAATAGGCTCGGCTCGGTTGTGATGTCGCTGTAGTCGTAGCCGAGGTGGCTGTAGGCAAGCTTCGTTGCCTCGCGGCCTCGTGGTGTACGCTTTAGATAACCCTCTTTTATGAGGAATGGCTCGTAGACCTCCTCGATAGTTCCTGCCTCCTCACTCACGGCAGTAGCTATGGTGTTTAGACCCACAGGGCCTCCGTTGAACTTCTCGATAATAGTAGCCAAAATCTTGTTATCCATCTGGTCGAGACCTCGCGAGTCGATGTTTAGTGCCGAGAGTGCCAAGCGTGTGATATCTACGTCGATATGTCCCTCGCCCTCCACCATAGCGAAGTCGCGAACACGACGAAGTAGGGCGTTGGCGATACGCGGTGTACCACGCGAACGGAGTGCTATTTCGAGTGATGCGTCATCATCTATGGAGATGTCGAGTATTGATGCTGAGCGCTTTACGATATTCGAAAGGATAGGCGCATCGTAGTACTCAAGGTGGCAGGTGATACCAAAACGAGCGCGTAGGGGAGAGGTCAAGAGACCACTTCGGGTGGTTGCGCCAACAAGCGTAAATGGGGCTAAGTCAATCTGTATCGAGCGAGCGGCAGGGCCCTTGTCCAAGACGATGTCGATTTTAAAGTCCTCCATCGCAGAGTAGAGATACTCCTCGACTATTGGACTTAGACGGTGAATCTCGTCGATGAAGAGTACGTCGCCAGGGTTAAGATTAGTAAGGAGGCCTGCTAAGTCGCCAGGTTTATCCAATACTGGGCCAGAGGTGACACGCAGTTGTGCCCCCATCTCATTGGCAATGATATTGGCGAGAGTAGTTTTGCCCAATCCTGGAGGGCCGTGCAGTAGGGTATGGTCGAGCGAGTCGCCACGCATAAGGGCGGCCTTGATAAATATCTTAAGGTTGGATACTATCTTGTCCTGACCAGCAAAATTACTAAGTACTTGGGGGCGTATTCTGCCCTCAAACTCCTTGTCGCTCTCTATGTTTCGTAAGTTTCTGTCTACACCCATAATGGATTTAAATTTACCAAATGCAAATATACAATTTTATGTCGAATAATACAAAATATATCGTCTTCGAATAGTAACAATCTATCGAACTTATCACTATGTGATAACGACTATTGATACGATTTTAGTAATTATTGATAGAATTTTTCTTTTTATCCAAAATTTATACTAATTTTGCGAACCTGTTATGCGCTCGTGCGTATATGCGGGAGTTGTTGAACGAAAGAGACGCAAAACAAATATTATATAATTCAAATTTTTAAAGTTATGGAGAACAGATTTTTCAAATCCCTCATGGCTGTCGCAATGCTTCTCGGCTCTACCTTGGGCTTTGTGGCGTGTGAGGATGCTGGCGATGAGATCGTTGCTAATCCAACGGTGGAGGTCTCAGCCAAAACTCTTCATTTCACAGTTGAAGAGGGTAGTCAAACTCTCACCATTACAGCTAACTCGCTCTGGAATGTAGAGAACGACATCGATTGGGTTACCATTACCCCTATGGAAGGTGAGGGCAATGGTAAGATCGTTGTTGCAGTGTCGATGAACGACACAGGTGCTTTGCGTGAGGCGACATTCAAGGTAAACTCAATCCACAAGGAGCACGGTAAGTGGTACACCCGCAAGGTGAAGGTTTCGCAGTCGGCTAATGAGGCTCCTACCGTGGAGGAGGATGTGCTCTACAGCGACAACTTCGATGGTAGGGAGGCAACCCAGGAGTATGGTAACAGCAATAGCTCTTGGCCATATATCGACCAGTTCCCCGATTTCGCTAACCCTACAGGCCCTGCTGGCGCGAATGTAACTTATAGCGGTGCAGGTGTATCTGTTCGTGCTAACTCAAAATCTAACAGTAGCTATTCGGACTATGCTGGTTCTGGCTCTAACAATATCTTCTTCGGTGGTGGCGCATACTTCCAGATCAACAACGTCGCTCCGTTGGAGGGTGTGAATTTCAAGGTTACTTTCGGTACCGAGAAGTATTCTCATGATGGCGATAGCACATTCCGCCCTGAGGAGTTCATTTTGTACATATCTAAGAATGGTACTGAGTGGGCACCTGTGGAGTACACCTTCGCTGGTACTGAGCCTGGTCGTTGGAATATGGCTACTGCAAACTTCACGTTGGCAGCTTCAACCGAGACCCTTCACATCAAGTTCGAGGCTAAGGTTGCTTCGGTTTACCGTCTCGACGATGTTAAGTTCTACGTAGGTAACGGCGGTCAGAGAATCGACCTCGACAATATCCAGATCGAGACTCCAGAGCCTCCAACAACCGACGCTCTCTACTACGATAACTTCGACGGTCAGAGCGCAGTGAAGGATGGTGAGGGCTACTGGCCATACGTCACTGACTTCCCACAGATGAAGAATGCGGCAGGTCCTGCTGCTACTAATGTAAGCTATGAGGGTTATAACGCAACCGTTCGTAACAACTCTAACTCTGATGGCTCTTACTCTGACTATGCTGGTTCGGGTGTTAATAACATCTTCTTCGGCAAGGGTAACGCCTGGTTTATGATTAAGGAGCTCGCCCTTGAGTCTTCACAGAAGAACCTTACCTTGACCTTCGGTACTGAGAAGTACTCGCAGACTTTGGGTAGCATCTTCACCCCATCTGAGTTCCTCGTTCAACTCTCTGCTGATGGCACCACTTGGTCTAACGTGGAGTATACCTTCGCTGGTACGGCTGAGGGTCGTTGGAATGTGGCTACTGCAAACTTCACTTTGAAGACCGTTCCTGCCAAACTCTACATCAAGTTCACAGCACTTGCTGAGAGCGCATACCGTCTCGATGACGTTACTTTGGATCTAGGCCAGGGTGGTCAGGAGATTGACCTCGCTAATGGCACTACAGAGCAGCCTGGTGGCGGTGAGCCAGAGAATCCCGACCAGCCTAACGTGCCTGCAAATGGTGCTTATGCGTCAGACTCAGCCTTTGTTTGCTCATCGGATGACTCAACAAATGCTGTTTACTCTCTTAAGAACACTACAATTGCGGGCAATGCTGTTACTGGTTTCAAGTTGGGTAAGTCAAAGCAGCAGGGTAAGTTTACCTCTGGTGCGGTAAGCGTGACTGGTACAAAGTATTTGAACTTCTACGCTGGTGCTTGGAATGGCACAACTGCTACGCTCTACGTTCGTGTTGATGGTGGCGTAGCACAGTCGGTGAATCTCGCAGGCAATGTAGGTGCTCACGACAACGCTCCTTACACAAATCCAGAACTCTCATTTGCTGACTCTGACCACTTCTCTCTCCAGTTCGAGGGCTTGACAGAGTCTTCAAAGGTGGAGTTCTCAACAAACGCAGATTTTGCTATTACTACACATAGCGGTCAGGCTCCAGATATCGCACCACGTGTAATCGTATGTGGTGTTAAGCTTACTGATGAGCCTCTTGGTGCAGAGACTCCTGGTGGTGGTGAGCCAGTAAATCCAGAGCCAGAGCCTACCCCAGGTGAGGTTGTTGTGGCTACAGTAGCAGAGTTCTTGGCTGCTGCCGAGGGTGAAACTATCTATGAGCTTACAGGTGTGATTAAGAACGTAGCAAATACCTACTATGGTAACTTCGATCTTAAGGATGCTACTGGTACTGTGTATGTTTACGGTATCAACGATAAGGATGGCAACAAAGTCTTCACATCACTTGGCTTGAAGGAGGGTGATACACTCACCATTCGTGGTAAGCGTACCTCTTACAATGATGCTCCTCAGATGGGTAGTGGAGTCTATGTCTCTCACATCTCTGCTCCTGAGCAGGAGCAGCCAGAGAACGAGGCTACTCTATCGTTCGCAGATGCTAACAACCGAGTTAGTTGGGATACCTCTAAGCAGGTTTGGAAGGCTAATGGCATCACATTAACCAACAACAAAGGGGCTTCAACAAGCGATGTCGCTGATTATGTGGCTCCAGCTCGTTTCTACAAGAGCTCAGAGCTTATCGTTGAGTGCGACCACGCAATCTCGAAGATCGATTTTGCCTGCAACAGTGGCTCATACGCTACAGCATTGAAGGATTCAATCACCTCAGGCAACGTGACTGTTGATGGTAACATCGTTACAGTTACCTTCTCTGCTCCAGTTTCATCTTACACCATCAACTCACTCACTGGTGGTCAGGTAAGAATGAACAGCTTGACAGTAACTTACGCTGAGTAATAAACTCTCGCCTTTTGTGAACTGTGGGTGAGCAATCACCCACAGTCCCAGGGGGGAGGAGATGGAAGAGGAAAGAGGAAAGAGGAAAGAGGAAAGAGGAAAGAGGAAAGAGGAAAGAGGAAAGAGGAAAGAGGAAAGAGGAAAGAGGAAAGGAAGATAAGATTAATTGGGAAAAAATTTATGCGTGTAGCAAAGAGTATAACGTCGGTGGTTGTAGTTGCAATTGCGGCCCTACTAATGATGGTCGGATGTGAAATTGTACCAGTAGAGAAGATTGGTAGTAAAGCCTATATTTCGAATACGGAGATTAAGGGTGATAGTAAGAATTGCGCTGTGGTGCTTAGTGCGCAACAGGGTACGTCTTACACAATTACCATAGATTCTGTAGGTGATTGGGCACACTTCTCTAACGGTGCCACCTACATCGAGGGAACAATGGAGACTGGCGATAAGGTAGTGTATATCTATTTCGACAAGAACCCTTCGGGCCAGAGCCGTGATGCAGTGGTTGTCGTAGAGTTCTCGGATGAGGAGGTCTTCGAACTCGAATTCACACAGCATAGTTACGATAGTACCATCGCCATAGATAGGGAGTGGGCAGAGTTGCCACTCTGTAAGAACGAAGATAACTACATCTATAATACCCATTACGGCAAGATGGGTTCAAAGAGCAATGCTCGAAACTATACCTTCTGCTTCGATCCCGACTATCGTGCATCGGTTTGGGTGGCCTATCCGCTCCATTCGTCATATACTACGGGCAGCGGTAACCGCGACTATAGTAGTTTTGGTTACGACCCTACGGTAAGCACGTCGTGTCAGGCGAATATGGGTGCTGGCTCCTATAATGGTCGCTATGATAGAGGTCACCAAATCCCTGCTGCCGACCGCAAGTGCTCGCAGGAGATGATGGACCAGACCTTCTATGCTACGAATATGACCCCTCAGCAGGCCAACTTCAACCAGAAGAAGTGGGGTGCTTTGGAGGGTAAGGTGCGTAATATGATCTGCTCGGATACGCTCTACGTAGTTACGGGAGCATACTTCGAGGGTGAGCATCACTCCTCTATCTACAAGCAGACCAACGACCGTTCGGGTAACGTATGTCCTACGCCAACCTACTACTATAAGGCCTTGCTTCGCACGAAGAAGGGTAATACAGGTAAGCGCATAGATGAGATTTCGGATGCTTCACAACTTAGGGCTATCGCCTTCTGGATGGAGCACGCCGACACGGGTAACGATACAAATATCAAGGCTACTGATTGCATCTCGGTAGCGGAACTCGAGGAGATTACTGGCTTTACGTTCTTCCCAATGCTTGATGACGCTATCGAGGCAGAGGTGAAACGTGCGGCAGTGGCCTCGGAGTGGGGTATAACACGATAACGGAGTGAAAGAAAACTAAATTTAACGATATGAAGAAAAATCTATTGATGCTGTGTATAGCACTATTCTCTGTAGCAACTCTTTATGCGCAGGAGAAGCCATACTCAGTAGTATTCTACAACTTAGAGAACTTGTTCGATATCTACGATGACCCGGAGACTCACGACGAGGAGTTTACGCCGAGTGGTGTCAAGCAGTGGAACGAGATTAAGTATCAGAAGAAACTTACCAATATGGAGCGTGTGCTGTTCGATATTGCTAAGATACAGAAGGATTACCCTATAGTAATAGGTGTGTCGGAGATTGAGAATCGTACCGTTTTGGAGGACCTCATCTCGCAACCAAACCTCAAGGGTGCCAACTACCGCATTTGCCACTACGACTCACCCGATGCTCGTGGTGTAGATGTAGCATTTCTCTATCGCTCGGATGTCTTCAAACTTGAGGGTTCTGATAACATCAAGCTCAAGGTCGAGGAGTTGCCAAACTTCCGCACTCGTGACCTTGTGGTTATGTGGGGTACGATCGAGGGTGAGCCATTCTACTTTCTTGTGTCGCACTGGCCATCACGCCTTGGTGGTAAGGAGGCTTCGCAGTTTAAGCGCGATGCTTGTGCAAGACAGATTCGCCAGATTAAGGACTCGCTCCTTAGGGAGAATCCCGCTACAAAGGTGGTTGTTATGGGTGACTTCAATGACGACGCTACGGATGCCAGCATTGTGAAAACTATGGGCGCTAAGGGCAAGGTTAAGGAGCTTGTCGAGGGCGACTTCTTCAACCCATACAATGCTATGTTGCGTGCGGGACTTGGCACGTTGGCATATCAGGATGCGTGGAACTTATTCGACAATATCTGCGTTACCGAGAACTTGGTGAATGCTAAGAGTGGCGAGTTGAAGTTGATTAAGGGCAACAAGTATTATGGCAACATCTTCACACGCCCATATATGCTTCAGCAGGAGGGTCAGTACAAGGGTTATCCATTGCGTACGTTTGTGACCAACAACTTCCAGAATGGTTTCAGCGACCACTTCCCAGTATATATTTATATAGGTAAATAATACTAAATAGAGATAATATGAAGAGATTTTTACTAACAATTCTTGCTATGCTCCTCGCCGTGAGTCTCTATGCGCAGACTGGCGGTATGAAGGGTGTGGTGGTCTCACGAGATGGTCGCGAGCCAATTAATGGTGTCGCCATCTTCGTAGACAATGTCGCGGTGAACACGACAACCGACTACGATGGTGAGTTTATCATCAAGGGTTTGGAGCCAGGTCAGTATCTTCTTCGCTTCGAAAGTCCCGATTTCGAGGATTTGGAGGTGATGGTACGTGTAAAAGAGCTTGTTCACGATATGCAGCAGGTTGTTATGGTGCCAAACACGATTGTCGCTGTGGATAACTCGGCTTTCGCAGAACTCGATACCGACGTTGAGTCTGCGGGCGACTCTCAGTCGTTGCCAGGAACACTCTCGGCATCGAAGGATATCTTCAATAACATCGCATCGTATCGCTTCTCGGAGATGCGTTTCAACGTGCGTGGTTACGACTCGCAGTATCAGGATGTCTACCTTAATGGTATTCGTTTCAACGATGCGCTCACAAGTTATGGACCTTGGTCGTTGTGGAGCGGTTTGAACGATGCTACACGCAATCAGGAGACTACCTCAGGTTTGACAATGTCGGACTATGGTCTTGGAGGTGTGGCTGGTACAACAAACATCAATGCTCGTGCTTCGCAGTTGCGTAAGGGCTTCCGCGCCAGCGTAGTTAATTCTACCCAACTCTACCGTTTCCGTGTGATGCTCAGTTACGCATCAGGTATGTTGGATAACGGCTGGTCGTATGGTTTCTCGGTCTCTACTCGTCAGGGTGGCAACGGCTATGTCGATGGTGTTTACTACAACGCTTGTGGCTACTTCTTCTCGGCAGAGAAGGTGTTTAACCCACGTCATCGACTCTCAGTAACCATCCTTGGTGCGCCAACCACACGTGGTGCTCAGCAGGCATCAACACAAGAGGCATACAACCTTTGGGGCGATAACTACTACAATCCTAATGTAGGTATTCAGAATGGTGAGGAGCGTAATGCACGTGTGCGTCGTATGCACGAGCCTATAGCTATGCTTAACTACACTTGGCAGATTGCTGAGCGTACAAGTCTCTCTGTAGCAACCTCTTTGCGTTTTGGCTTCAATGGCTACTCTGCTCTGACTTGGTATAAGGGCGAGGATCCACGTCCCGACTACTATCGCAAATTACCATCATACTATGGCGACCGTTTCGCTCGTCGCATGTTGCTCAACAATTTCGCAGAGGGCAATGATTTAACTCCTCCATTCACTGAAACAGACCTCGAAACCGACCGCTTGAAGTATGTTGAGTTCTTGCAGAATTGGGATGGTTATATCGACTTCGATGGATTGATTCAGGATAATATGATGGGCGAAATCAATGAGACTTATGGTAGTGGACATCGTTCTGTAGCAATGATTGAGGAGCGTCACACCGACCAGCTCGACTACAACTTCGTAGCGCAACTTGCACACCACTTCCGTAATAACTCGAAACTCACTGCAGGTGTTCGTGCGCGTGTCAATCGTACGGAGTACTACAGCACTGTGAAGGATCTTCTTGGTGGTGACTACTGGTTGGATGTAGATAAGTTTGCTGAGCGCGATTTTGGTAGCAATGCAGAGGCATACCAGAATAATATGGCTTACTACAACGAACACGGTCACGCACAGGCTGTTAGAGTAGGCGATAAGTATGGTTACGACTACTACGCTCACGTTCGTCAGGGTCAGCTGTGGGCTATGTACGAGATTTCGGCTGGAGGCTTCTCAGCAAATATAGGTGCTGAGGCGGGTCTTTCGTCTATTTGGCGTGAGGGTCTTTGGGAGAAGGGTCTATTCCAGAATGCTAATGCTGGAGGCGACAGAGGAAAGACCTCGTTGGGCAACTCCGATAAGATTGAGAACTTTACTTACAAGG
Source organism: uncultured Alistipes sp. (assembly GCA_904502285.1). Lineage (GTDB taxonomy): Bacteria > Bacteroidota > Bacteroidia > Bacteroidales > Rikenellaceae > Alistipes. The sequence goes on from CAJGEC010000001.1 coordinate 58,172, forward strand.
GCAAGGTGAACCTCGCTTACCAGTTCTCTGGTGCGCACTCTATTGAGGCTAATGCAACGATTATGCAGAATGCCCCAATGTTCAACAACGCCTTCGTGTCGGCACGTACACGTAACCAGATTACACCTGGCTTGAAGAGCGAGAAGATATACGGTTTCGACCTTACCTACAATCTTCGCACACAGTGGATTCGTGCAAGACTCTCGGCATACTATACCCAGATGATGGATCAGTCGAAGGTTATCTCATTCTATGACGATACTCAGAACTCATTCACCAACTTCGCAATGTCGGGCATCGATAAGCGCTATATGGGTGTTGAACTTGGTTTGAGCATTCCTATTGCTTGGGGCCTCTCATTGCAGGGTGCTGTAAGCCTTGGTGACTATATCTACACCTCTAACCCAACCTTTACTCAGATGATCGATAACAGCGCAACAGATGTTGAGCATAGTGTTGTTAAGTGGAAGGGTATGAAGGTGGAGAGTACACCTCAGACTGCTATCAACGTAGGTCTCAACTTCCGAGGTCCAAAGAACTGGTATGCTACCGTAGATTTCAACTTCTACGACCGCCTCTACCTCTCAATGAACCCAGTATATCGTACACAGTCGCTTGAGAATGAGATTAAGCGCATCTACGATTGGGAAAACTTGGAGTCTGGCCGTCAGAAGGCATACGTAGTGGGTGTTATCGAGGATATCCGCGCACAGGAGGAGTTGGGTAAAGCCTACACCCTTAGCGCAAGCATCGGCAAGAACTGGAGCATCAAGTATAAGTATACTCTTGGCTTCAGCCTTCAGGTGAACAACATCCTCAATAATCAGACTATTCGTACGGGTGGTTATGAGCAGATGCGTCTAAACAAGATTGGAGATCCAATCATCTTCCCTAATGAGGAGGGTGAGATGAAGATTGTTCATAAGCCTACGACTTACTCGCGTTTCGACTCAAAGTATTTCTATATGAATGGTCTTAACTACTATCTGAATGTTTACTTTAGATTCTAATGGTTAAACGGTTGATATTATGAAACTAAATAGATTATTTTTGTTTATCGCATTGGCGGTGTTTGCCGTAGGATGCTACGAAGACCATACGATGGTAGGCCCTCGTAAGGTTTACGACGACCAGTCATACGAGGAGAAGTTCCCTGCTGCATTGCGTATCTCTATTGCTGAGTTGAAGTATGCCTTTGGCGAGATCAGCAATACGGGTGTTAATAGCGGTTGGAGTAACACTGTCTATAAGCTTATCGGCGACGATATCTTCCCTAATGAGGATGTATATATCAAAGGTAAGGTTATCTCTGACGACGAGGAGGGTAACGTATATAAGTCGCTCTTTATCCAGGATGAGACTTCGGGTATTGAGCTAAAGTTGAATAACAACGTAGGTGTTCGCTATAAGAAGGGCACTTGGGTATATGTTCGCCTAAAGGGGCTCTACTTGGGTAACTACAGAATGATGCTTTCGTTGGGTGCTGAGCCATCGGAGTCTTGGAATAAGGCTGGTGAGCATAAGTACTATGCCAACTCTAACATTGAACTTCAGGAGATTATCGACAAGCACGTCTTCCCTGGTGGGCCTGTTGAAGGTGGCTTGAAGGTGGGTACCTACGAGCAGTGGAAGAGCGATCCAACAAGTGTTGATATCATCACCGTAACCCCTGAGAATTATGAGGAGGTGTTTAGCCCAGAGATGATTAAATTAGAGGGTAAGGTTTGGGGTGATAAGCGTGAAGATGATTGGAACGTGATGAATGGTGATGATGTCAAGAGGTTCGAAATTAAGCAGCGTGAGATTATGTTTGGCCGTTTGATGCGCTTCGAGGGCTTGCAGTGTCACTATGCTGGTGTTAAGAACCAGAATGGTGAGACTCGACCAGGCTTGAAGAGTGGCTCGTTCGAGAATATCTACCCAAGTTGGTTGTATACCGATGTGCGCCCAACAGTCTCTAAGCCTTGGTATCACTGGGCATACAAGGACGAGAAGGGTCGTAGCCTCTATGGCTCGGTACTCTTTACCTATAATCCTGATGCTACCGTATGCTCGGAGAATGGTGTATATGCTTTGCGTACAAGTGGTTACTCTCGCTTTGCTCGTCGTAACGTATGTAAGGATGGCGAGAAGGCTACCATTACAGCCATCTATGGCATCTATGCTCAGCGTTCCGACTATGCAGGTAATGCCAACGACTACGCATCCTACCAGCTCACTATCAGCAGCTTCTCCGACATTGAGTTCGAGAATGGTGAGGATGCCTTGCTTAGCGATGAGCAGGTGGCTGAACTCACTACCGAGGATATGGCGATAGTGCCTTGGATTGATGAAGAGGGTGAATCTGAGATTCAGTAATTCAGTAATCCATTAATGAAAAGAGAGGGTGTCCAACAACTATGCGGACACCCTCTTTTCGTTTCTTTGCATCACTATCAGTATCATTCACAAATAGGGATCGACGCTACTCGTTGAGTTCTAACCAGCGCATCTCCTTCTCGTCGATGAGGGCTATGAGTTCCTCTATGCGCTCAGAACACTTGGTGAGGCGGTCGTAGGGTAGTGTGCCCGATGAGAGTTCCTCCTCAAGTTGCTTGCGCTCCTCGCTCCACGAGGCTAAGTCGCGCTCAATCTGCTCCAACTCCTTCTGCTCCTTGAACGACAGTTTGCGTTTCGAGGTGTCGTGGGTGCGCTGTTGTTGTGGCTTCTGGGGTGCAGAGTCACGTTCGGCACTACGCTCCGCAGCCTCCTTCTCCTTGATATACTCACGGTATTCGCTATAGTGCCCCACGAAGTCCTTGATGCGACCATTGCCCTCGAAGACAAAGAGGTGATCGACGCACTTGTCGAGAAAATAGCGGTCGTGAGATACGATTAATAGGCACCCCTTGAACTCGCTCAAGTACTCCTCCAAGACGTTCAACGTCATAATATCGAGGTCGTTGGTAGGCTCATCAAGAATCAACATATTGGGATTCTGCATAAGCACGGTGAGCAGATAGAGACGACGACGCTCGCCACCACTCAGGATATCGACACGCTTGTTGAAGGTCTCGTGAGGGAAGAGGAAGCGATTGAGATATGTCGTGGCCGAGATGTTGTGGCCGTCCGAAGCCTTTACCACATCGGCAATATCCTGTACACACTCCAGCACGGTCTGTCCAGGTTTGAAGGTTATGCCTCGCTGGGAGTAGTAGCCTATGCGAAGGGTTTCGCCCTGCTCAATAACTCCAGAGTCGGGAGCCAAACGGCCCGACATAAGATTGAGGAAGGTGGTCTTGCCCACGCCATTGCGACCTACGATGCCCACACGTTCGCCACGTGTGAACTTATATGAGAAGTTGTCGAGCATAGTCTGCCCGTCGAACTTCAACGACACATCCATACAGTCGATAATCTTGCGACCCAGGCGCGACGAGGCTACATCTATCTCGACGCTATCTGTGCGAAGGCTTACCGAGGCCCTGTCTTTGAGGTCGTAGAAGGCGTTGATGCGGTAGCGAGCCTTGCCCGTGCGGGCCTGTGGTGTGCTACGTATCCACTCCAACTCCCTGCGTAATAAGTTGCGCGACTTATCTATCTCGGCCTGCATATTCAGATATCGCTCCTCTCGCTTTTCGAGGTATTCGCTATAGTTGCCACGGTAGGCAAACAACTTACCTCGGTCGATCTCCATAATGGTATTGCAGACTCGATCTAAGAAATAGCGGTCGTGCGTTACCATAAGGAGGGTGCAACGTGAACGCTGAAGATAGCCTTCGAGATACTCGATAATGTCGATATCTAAGTGGTTGGTAGGCTCATCCATAATCAGGAAGTCGGCATTCTGGAGCATCATACAAGCCAATGCCACACGCTTTGCCTCACCACCCGACAACTCGCCCATAGGCTGGTTCCATCGTTCGAGTTTTAGTGATGTGAGCACCTGGCGTATCTTCTGCTCAATGCTCCATCCATCCGAAGCATCCATACCCGCTATGGCACGCTCAAGACGCTTCTCGTCGCCACTCTCCAAGGCCTCCTCATACTCCTTGAGTTCGGGAGAGAGAGTGCCCATGTGTGAATATACCTCCTCAAAGATGGTATGCTTAGGGTCGAAGGTGGTGTCCTGGTCGAGAAAGGCAACACGGATATCCTTCATAAACTTCACCTCGCCACCACGGTCGGAGTGCTCCACGCCAGCCAAAATCTTGAGCAAGGAGGACTTACCTGTACCATTGGGTGCAACGAGGGCTATCTTGTCGCCTTCGTTTATATTGAAGCTGATTCCCTGGAATAGCACTCTATCACCATAGGATTTTGATATATTTTCAACTTGTAGATAACTTGCCATATAGCAACTTATTATGATATGTTATTTCAATTAAATATTTAGGTCAAAGGCCTCTCTTTCGCCACTCTCGTAGAGTATTCGCCCTGTGTGTTTGAAACCAAGACGTTCGAGCAGGGAGAGCATACGAATATTGCCCTTGTGGGTGTCGATGCGGAATCCTGAGAGATTGGCCACCTTGGCCTTGGTTATAGCATATTGCATTAACTCTGTGGCAGTACCCTTGCGGCGAACATCATTGCGAACGCAGAGACGGTGGACTACGACATAATCACTTGAGGTATTCCATTGGCTTGCATCAATTTGGCGATACGCCTCTTCGCCAGTTAGAACGATGGCCGAATAACCAATGATGCCCTCCGTTGCATCGTCGCATAGATAACCATGTCCGAGGTCGATATCTCTAAGAATGATGTCGCGAGTGGGGTAGCCATCTTGCCATTGGTCTATGCCAAGTTCGGCTAAAGCCCTCTGGGCATCGCGAATGATTACCATTATGGAATCAATATCTTCGGGAAGTGCTTTACGTATCATCGTTTACGAGATATCTCCTTGATTTTATGGTTTATAACAAAGATATTTAATGCGGTAATTAGCACGGTTAGCGCAATGCCTACAACAAACGATGCAGCTGGTGAAGTTGAAATCGTAATGCCGTCGAGTTGCGATAGGTAGTTGCTGTAGATGTTCTGCGCCACGAATACAGCTACGAGGCTTAGTATAAGTATGGAGCCGTTGAGCGCAATGGTCAAGGCGTTATACGGCATAGCCACTCGGTTTGGGGTGTAGCCTATGAGTGTTAGTGTCTCGAGTTTTGTGATATTCTTCTGCAATAACAGGTGAATGCTTAGTGTTAGTATTATTATAGATAAAAGACTAAAAATAACACCAATAACAACGATTATCGCAACACATACTTTAAGTATAAATAGTGCCTTTCCGCTCTCTGCTGGCTTGCTCTCCAAGACGTAGTTGTTCGCCTCAAGGAACTCCAAAAGACTGGGGTCGCTGGGGTTGGCTACCTCGAGGATAAGGCGTGTTGGAGACTCCGTTGTTACATTTGCATAGTGGCGATTAGCCCACGACATAAAGGCGTCGGGCACAAGTATCGTGTTGATACGGTCAGAGAATCCCGCAACACGGCCTACAAACTCGTCGGTGTGGCCATTGCCCGATAGCTCGATGCCGAGGCTTACGCTCTTAACCATCGCCTCGGTAATTTGTGGTAGTTTTTGTGTGCTACTAAAGCCAAAGTTATAGAGGTTTAGGTAGTTGCGAGGAAGAATTATGGGAATTGTAGTGTTGCCCTCCGCAAAGCCCCACGAATCGGGTGTGGCATCGATAAATTCGTCGGGGATTGACTCAAAGAACAACATAGTTGAGAGTCTGCGTCCGCCAAAGAGGATGCTACCATTGACCTCGAATTGAGAGGAGGTGAATCTGCCGACGCTATTCACAAACTCCTGATTCTGAAGTTCTTCGATATCGTTAGTACTAAACGAGGTGGTGTTTATGCCTACACGTGTTACGGGGTGAGTAACCACTACGTAGTCATTGCCGATGATTGCCTCATCGCCAGATAGTATAGGCTTTAGATCGCTATATATTTGCACGCCAGCGAGAATGACTACCATTCCTATTAGATTGGTAATGAAGAATATAGTCAGTTCAAAGATGCTGATATGCTTACGGAGGAGTTGCCAGATGAGTGTTATAGATTTAGACATAGGTCGTAGTCGAAATTTATATGTTTGCCAATTGAGGTCGCAATAATACCTGCACCCTTGGTTTGGGCATCTTGTTCGATAATAGCGCGCATGATCTCGCTATTTGCATCGTCAAGATGAGAGATAGGCTCGTCGAGAAGTAGGAAACTATAGGGCTGGCAGAGCGCACGAATGAGCGCTACGCGTTGCTGCTGACCAAAAGATATGCGGTCGATGCGAGTGTCTATCTTGTCAGCAATTCCCAACTCCTCAAATAGGGCTAAAATCTCGGCCTGGCTCTTTGAGTGGGTTATGTTATTTTTTATCTCAACATTCTGTAAAGCAGTGAGTTCACCGAAGAGTTTAAGGTCTTGGAATAGGTGGCTTATGCTCTGTTGGCGTATCTCGCACCACTGATTGGTGGAGAGGTTGCTAATGTCGTTATTGTCGAAGAGTATCGTGCCCTGATAGTCGCCACGCTGACCGTAAAGGTAACTACAAAGCGTGGACTTTCCTGTGCCAGACGAGGCGTTGATAAGATAGCGTTTGCCTCGCTCAAAGCTAAACTCTTTGCCCCATATATCGCCAGAGAGTTTCTCCTTATTGGCAAAGATTTGTGGTATTACTCGGTCTAATCTAATAATGTCCATAGGTTATGATTATTAGAATAATGATTCATTTATCTCATCCAATACTAAAGGTAAAAGCAGGTCGCTTAGTTGCTTAAGCGCATTCTCTTGCTGATTGTCAAATGAGATGACAAGTTGGTTGTGATCACTCTCCAAGGCGGCTACATATCCATAGCTGAGTATAGGTGAGAATCTGTTATAGAGGGTGTAGATTTCGCTATCTAAGAGGTTTGTGCATGCCGATTCTATGAAGGTTGATGCTGTCAGGTTGTCGAAGTCCACTACAATATATCCAAGTGAGTTTTCGAGTTCCGCGGCCCACGCCTTCTCAGTTGCAGGTGTTATTGCTGGTTCGAGTTTAGTGTTTACGCCTGCAAAGAGAAGCCCGGATTCATTCTGCTGGAGGGTGAAGTTGTAGTTGCCCAACTTGGTGTTGTAGTGGTTGTCACCTACCTTGCGGAGCAGACCCATAGTAAAATATGGTATATTTGAGATGATGTAACTATCTGCTACATCGACCATTACTGATGCCTTTAGGTCACTTATTGAGGGTACTAACTGCGTGCCACCCCAGTAGTAGTCTACCTTCTCGACTATCTTGCCGTCAAGGGTCTCAAGTGCTATTGTCACATCGCCTTTGATGGACTCCATAACGTCGTTTGCAACGGCAAAATAGATTGCCATTTCATTACCGAAATTGGCATAACGTCGAACTGCCTCGTTGTTGATTATCTCGTTGAAAAGTTCTGCTAATTTAGTTCCATTAATACTTAAATTGGCTATGGCTATAGCATTGTTGTCTATATAATTAAGGTGATTGTTTTGACCCTTGAAAAAGAAGTCGCTATAACCACTGAGGTCGGCACCGTTTATTCGTTGGTCGATGGTTGCACGTCCCAACTCAAAGGTTGCGGTAGTTACGATATTTGCCTCTGGTGTGAGCCTTGTTCTAAAATCAGCGATTAGTTGCTGGCACTGGGTAGTGGTGGTGGCATCGGTCGGCTCGTTTAAGGATGTCTCGATAGCGTTAAGGGCCTTGTTGAGATTGATGTATGATGCCATATCCGACTCTCCGAAGATGGTGAGGTCGGCAAGGTTTTTAGTCAGCGCTTCGGCAAGTGTTGCGTCGCTATTTTTGCTATTAACAACGGCAATAAAGCGGTCGTCGGTGTAGCCAATCGCAATGTTATTTAACCACTTGGCATAGTGGATTCCGTCAATCTCTTCAAGGTTGATATCTATGTCATATAATGCGGAAAGTAGTTTAAGTGATTCGCCTATCTGATTATCACTCAATACTTCTGCAACGCAAACATAGCCCGACTCTATGCTATCCATATAGCAGTAGATGGGCTTTGTAAAGTCGATTCCGCTGTTGTTTATGTCTGTAATTATGCTCTCTAACTGCTGAGCCATCTCAGGTTTCTCGACCTCAGTCTTAAGTGTCGATGCAATCAATTTGAGTTGTTCGGCCGAAAAATGGGTGTCGAAAGCGCCCTTCTTGGCGATTTGGTCTAAATTGAGATAGTAGAAGCAGAGTGCATCGACCTTGTCTCGTGCTGGTTCGGCTGTAGTTTTGTGAAGTGTAAAAATCGTTGCTGTAACACAAATAACAATAGCTAATATTGCTATAATTAGTATGTTGCGTCTTTTCATATTAAGTAATTTTTATATTATAATCATACAATCTATACTTCAAATTTCGGGAGTATATCATACAAATATAGTGATAATTTTCTAATAAAGTACACCCATTAATCTTTCTTTTAAATTTATTTGAAATACCGAAAAAAAAAGATTAAATTTGCACGATATAAACTTTGTGTGTAAAATATGAATTAAAGATAGATATATGAAGAATTTTAAACCTACAAAGTACACTTTGAAGTGTGTTGCTACGGGCCGAGAGTTCGACGATGCTGGTTGGGCGTTGGATGATGCAGAGTGCAAAAGCCCTTCGTTGGTGCGTGCAAACTACTCGAAGAAGCAGTTGGAACTTAAGCCAGATAGCTATGGCCTCTATAAGTTCTGCGACTGGTTGCCCGTAAAGCGCATCCTTGAGGGTTCTTCTGCCCCTGTGACATATAAGAGTGAGGCTTTGGCAAAACATTTGGGCCTCAGCAATTTATGGATTACCCTTAATGGTTATTTCCCTGGCCGAGGTGCGAAGATGAGGACTTGTTCGTTCAAGGAGACTGAGGCCTATAGTGTATGCGCACGTATTGATGAGAATGAGGACCGTGTGTTGGTGGTGGCATCAGCGGGTAACACAGCAAGAGCCTTTGCTCGTGTGTGCTCCGATAATAACATCAAGTTGTTATTGGTTGTGCCATCTGACAACCTCTCATCACTCTGGTTTACAGAGCCTATCAACGACTGTGTGAAGCTTATCGCTTGTGAGAAGGGTGGCGACTACTACGATGCTATCTATCTCAGCCTCTTGGCTCTCAAGTCATCAAAGATGTATGCCGAGGGTGGTGCAAAGAATATTGCTCGTCGTGATGGTATGGCAACGACCGTTCTTTCGGCCGTTACGACAATAGGTCAGATTCCTGACTACTACTTCCAGGCTGTTGGTAGTGGTACGGGTGCTATCGCTGCGTGGGAGGCAAATATGCGACTCATCGAGGATGGAAGATTTGGAGATAACCTTATGAAACTCATTGTCTCTCAGAATGCTCCATTTGTACCTATGTTCGACGCCTGGCGTACCGATTCTCGTGATATGTTGCCTTACGAGATGCACAAGGCTCGTCGTGATGCCGAGCTTATCGATGCGAAGGTGTTGTCTAACCGTAAACCTCCATACGCCTTGGCTGGTGGTCTCTACGACGCACTTAAGGCGACTAATGGCGATATAGTTGTTGCTACGAATGCTCAGGCTCGCAGGGCTTGCAAACTTTTCAAGGATTTGGAGGGTATCGACATCCATCCAGCTGCAGGTGTGGCTCTCGCTTCGCTTATCAAGATGGTCGAGGGAGGCAAGATTGAAAAGGATGCTTGCATTATGCTTAACATCACGGGTGCTGGCGAGGAAGCTGCTAAGCAGAATAAGGAGATTTTCACGATTAAGCCTAACAAGGTGTTCCCGCTAACGGCAACTGTTGATGATGTTGTAACATATGTTGAATCATTATTTTAGAGCGATTATATGTTGTATCCAATTAAGTTTAAACCACGCATCAAGGAGCGTATTTGGGGCGGCAGTGCTATTCTAAAGAAGAAGGGTAAGGCAGCGAGCCGTCTATCGAAGGATAAGCTATATGGCGAGAGTTGGGATCTCTCTTCTGTGAAGGGCGATGTCTCGGTTGTGTCGAATGGTTTTCTTAAGGGAAATAGCCTTGAGGAGATTATTGAGGTGTATATGGGAGAACTCGTTGGCGAGGAGAATTTCGAGAACTATGGCTTGGAGTTCCCATTGCTTGTGAAGTATCTCGACTGCAATGACAAACTCTCTGTTCAGGTACACCCCGACGATAGCCTTGCCTTGGAGCGCCATAATAGCTTTGGAAAGACTGAGGCCTGGTATGTGGTAGATTGTCAGCCAGACTCTGCTATATATCTTGGTTTCAAGGATTTGAACATCACTCGCGAGGAGTATATCGCTGCTGTTGCAGAGTCTCGTCTTGAGCCACTTCTCAATAGGGTTCCTGTTAAACCTGGCGACGTATTCTTCATTCCAGCAGGCACGGTTCACGCCTTGGGTGCTGGCCTTGAGGTGGTGGAGGTTCAACAGACATCAGACGTCACCTATCGCATCTACGACTGGGATAGGGTTGATGCCTCTGGTAAGGGTCGTGAACTACATACGTCGTTGGCTGTGGATGCCATCGATTTCGAGGCTGATGCCGAGTTGTTGCACCGCAAGTACGACTTGACTCGTGGAGGCGAGGCTACTGTCATAGAGTCTAACTACTTCACTATGACTCTGCACGACGTGGCTGGCTCGAAGAGCCTTGATCGTGCGATGCTCGACTCATTCATCATATACATTGCGCTAAATGGCTCAGTTAGAATAGTTGCCGACGACTCGGAGGAGACCCTTGAGGAGGGCGAGGTTGTACTCATCCCCGCAGAAATGGGTGACATACATTTCGAGGGTAATGCCAAGTTGATGGAGGTTTATATAGAGCGCAAGTAGTGATATGCAGCCACAAATGGTTATCATAATTGAGAATACGCTTACGGCAATGGCCTTGCGTAGCCTCCTGCAGGATATGGTGCCAGGGGTGGATATCTTATGCTACAACAGTATGGAGAGTTTTCGTAATGCATCATCTTTGAGGATGGTGCATTATTTTGTCTCCCCAACCATTCTATTCCGCCATAGCGAGGAGCTTCAACCACACCTACGACGCACGATCGTTGTCTTAGAGGGTGATGCACCCACGTTTACTCAGTCGGGCTTACGTGTAATAGATGCTACGGCCAGTGAGCAACATATTGCTCGTCAGATAATTGAGATACATCAGGCTGGCCATCCATCGGGCCATAACGCACACCCAGCATATATGGAGTGTAGCAGTAGAGTTGAGTCGATGGCCTCTACGGTTCAGTTGTCTCCGCGCGAAAGGGATGTGTTGGCCTATGTTGTCAAGGGCTTCATCAATAAGGAGATTGCCGAGGCGTTGAATATATCATTAGCAACAGTCGTATTTCATCGCAACAACATATCCGAGAAGTTAAAGACTCGCTCCATTGGTCGATTAACGATATATGCAGTGCTAAACAATATAGTGTCGCTATCGGATATATAAATGGTGTATGATGAAAAAAAAATAATAGGTTGTTCTACGCAAGAACAACCTATTATTTTGTTGGTCAATACCGATTAGTAGATACCGCCTGACATATAACGATAATCTATCATAGCGTAGTCATTGCTGAAAGTTACTACATAGACATCAGTATCCTCTGGATCATCGAATGTAACCTCAAGCTTTACAAGGTCATCTGTAACTGTGAGTGTACCATCGAGGTAGAGACGCTGATTAATCTCGAAGCCATTTGAATCGAACTCCTTGTATATACTTGCGCTCTCCAAGAATGTGCCAGCAGCACCATCGTTGTTAGGGTTGAAGGTGTACACACCATTAGGAATCTTGATATGCTCATAATCTGCTGGTCTCTCCACTGAGTAGATGTCAAGGAAGAACTTGTATCCCGATCCCCAAATTTTCATCGGACTATTTAGGTCTTCTTGACCATAGTCATTCTCTGAAAGACATACGTAGTAGTTGTAATTATTGTTTTGTGCATAGTCTCCGTAGTACTGGCCGAGCAAGAATGGAGCCTCAATAGTTACCTCCTCTGGACGTGGTGTACCCTCCTGACTTACAGTGACAGTGTAGTCCACCTCAGCATACGATACGGTGATGATACCCTGACGAGCATCGTAGCTACTATTCTCATCAACAGTAAACTTGATGCTACCCATCATACTTTGGTCGAATGAGTTAATCCACTCTACATCACTCTTAACTTCAACACCATACTCCTCTGTTGGGTTGTTGAGCGTGTAAGTAATTGCGCACAACGACTTGCCATATCCTACGTTAAACTCAGTTTTAGAGATAGTCAATGAGGGGGTAGTGTTACTAGGCTCGTTGCCACCAGTTGGATCTGTATTTGCTGGCTCACAAGCTGTTAGCAAAATAGCGATAGCCGCAAAAAATGCAAAAAATCTCTTTGTCATATTGTTTTTATATTTAATTAGTTTGTTTCTGTATTCTACATACTTAGGTGCAAAGTTAATATTTTTTTTTATTTTAGCGACATCATACATTAAATATACACTATATTTGCAAAAAAAATATAGGGAATGAGAAAGATTTTAACCATAGCACTTGCTTGTCTATTGCATACCACACTATATTCGCAACAGGGTAGTTTACTCGTTGAAAAGATGTTGGAGGCGGGCCTTGTAGATATACAGAGTCTCGATTCTGATATCCTTGTCGATTTGAAATACTCCTCGACGGACAATTTTGTTGGCAAGGATATGTATGGCGAGTTGGAACAGGCATTTCTCGAACCTGAATTTGCTAATAGGGTAGTCAAGGCTCAGCAGCTACTCAAACAACGACACCCAGATTATACGTTACTGATATATGATGCTGCTCGACCAATAAGTGTGCAACGTGCTATGCGTAAGATGGTTGAAGGTACTGAGTTGGAGTCGTTTGTTGCTGACGGTATGCTCGGTGGGCGTCATAATTTTGGAGTAGCCGTTGATCTTACAGTTGCTACGAACGATGGTTTGCCACTCGATATGGGAGCAGAGTTTGATGAGTTCAGCGAGGCTTCGTCGGTTAAGGGTACTCCCGACACAAACGTAGCATCTACTCGCACAATTGAGGTATATAGAGATTATGTTAAATCCTTGGCAAAACGCGGAGTTATCTCATACGAGTCGGCAAATAATAGGATTCTATTGCTTGAAATTATGTGTGAGGCTGGCTTAGTGCCATACCGCAGAGAGTGGTGGCATTTCGAGGAATTGCTCTCTATGTCGCAAACCAGAGAGAGATACAAACTACTTAATTTCTAAAGTTTATACCTATGTTATATAAAGGTGTTTATAGTACAACTGCTATAAACACCTTTACTATATGGTAGAACATATAGACTCCTGCAACGAGTTTAATTCCCGTGCCTGCAAGGAACGAGAGCAACGAGCCACAACCCACCTTAAAGGCCTTCTCTAATGGAGTTTTGCTTCCCACAACCTCACCAATTATAGCTCCGATGAATGGGCCAAAGATAATGCCAGGGATGCCGAAGCAGAGGCCTACGAATGTTCCTATGGTAGCACCCGTGATTCCAGCCTTCGTTCCGCCAAAAAGTTTACTGAAGTAACCAGGAAGTACGTAGTCGAGGATGATAGCCACGACTGATATAGCTCCCCAGACGATAAGTTGTGTTAAGGTGATTGTTGAACCCGTCGTAAAGAATACACAGACAAGTCCAATAAATGAGAGAATTGTTCCTGGCAACACAGGCACGATAACGCCAATCAATCCAACAAGACCGAGTATCAGCGCGATTATAACCAAGGTAGTATTCATTGTGTCGTAATATTTCAAAAAATTAAAAAAAATGCTATTCTCGTTTTAGATTTTTTTCTAAATTTGTATTCAAATTAAAATATCTTGTTTATGATACTGATCTTTCTTCTTTTGTGCTGGATTATGTTTATGATCTCTATCTATCTTATAATAAAGTGGATAAAGAAGAAGTAAAACCAGCTATGTCGTAATATTTACATTATGTTAAATTATCTGCTATTCTTTATAGGATAGCTATTTTGTATAGGTTGAGTTGTCTGCAGTTGAATGGTCCGCAAATGTATAGTATCGTGCGACCAAATAACTATAGACTACTGAGATTACCGTTGTGAGCATCTTTGAGGGCGTTGGCCAGAACATAAAGAGCTCAACAAAGAGTTTCATACAGGCATAGTTGATAGCTAATGAGCCTGCAACGGTTAGTGCATAGCGAAAGAGTTGCTTGCGCGAAGCGAGGTGAGTAACTCTAAAGGCTACGTTGCGGTTGAGCCAAAAGCCTGTGAAGAATGTAATTGGGAAGACAATACACAACGAGGAAATATGTGGGGATAGGCATAGTTTACCTATATATATATACTGCTCGGCCACGACATAGTGATAAATAAGGTAATACCATATCGTATCGAGTGTCATATTTAGTCCTCCACAAAATCCATAAGCAAAAGTATTGCGTGATACAATACGCTCTATTGGCTTAATATAGAGCGTATTAACGACATTGATCAATACTTGTGCTACGGACATAACTACTCCTTGTATCGCTTTGGTGTATGAATCCAAATCTGCTTGAAATCGTCGCGATAGTTCGAAACAAACTCCTCGCAGGTCTCTCTGTCGGTGCTTCCGAAGGGTGAAACAGCATACATCGAACCAAGTTTAAACGAACTAAACTTGAGGTGAGGATGTTGCTTTTCGAGGTTAGCAATGGCGCGATTTACATTATCCTCAGTTGAGTAGCTGCCAATAACGGCCCAATGGCGTATATCGCTATTCACTCGCCAATCATCAATAACCTCTGGCTCAGGTTCTTGAGTTGCTTCATCAATAACTGGCTCTACAACCTCGATATCCTCAGAAATGAGGTTCTCCTCCTCTATAACAGGAGTAACATTATGCTCTGGTTGAGAAACGACACCTCTCTCAGTGACCTCTGCAACCACCTCGTTAATTGGTTCATTGTTGCTTGGCATAATGAGGTATTTAACACCAGCGATAATAGCAACTATCATCAATAAAATAGGAGCAAAATAGAGCGCTACCCTATTTTTCTTTGTAACAACCTCTATTACAGCACTATTCGATGGATTTAACTGCGATAAAAGAGTGCTATCAGCCACAAAGGATTTATTGTGCAAAACTCCTACACCCTCGATGGTGACCACCCCGTCGATACGCACCTTGTCGAGCCAACGACCATAGATGTCTAAAACCTCTTTCTCAGAGATATTAGTCGCAAGTTGGATGCTATCTACGATAGAAGTCGCTGGTCTATGGCTTGAGAACGACAACTCGTATCGTGGTGCTGAGATCCTATTCTTAGAGAGTGCAGTGGCAGGTTTGCGCTCGATGAATATGGTACCTACCTCAGGCAAAAGCACTCCGCCAGAAGTTATTAATGTGTTGTATATCAGTTTATTTACCTCGCTAACCATTGCGCTACCCTATTTCTTTTTTGAGTTCTTTTTATCCTCGCGAGCATACTCACGATTAGCACGCTCCACCACCGCGTTAATATCAGTAACGGCTGGGCGAAGCATAGAACGAACTATCATAAAGATACCGACAACGATGAATGGTAGGCTAAGCAACTGTCCCATATCCAACGCCATACCAAGCTCGAAATCCACCTGGCGCTCCTTCAAGAACTCGATAAAGAATCGGGTGAGGAAGATGCCAATCATAGCCGAGCCAAAGAGGAATCCTGGGCGACGACGACCTAAATCTTTGCTATAGTACATCCAGAATAAAATGCCGAAGGTGAGGAAGTAACATAATGCCTCGTACAACTGCGCTGGGTGACGAGCAGGAACCATATCAATAACCTCCTGAGGTACGTCGCCCGCAAACTCCATCCACGCTCTACGAGCGTCGTGGTAGATGAACTTAAAGCCCAAGGCCGAGTCGGTAGGATAGCCTACAATCTCCGAATTGAAGAGGTTGCCAAGACGTATAATGGCGCCGCTAAGAGGTGCTACGATGGCGATACGGTCGAGACCCCAGATAAAGGGTAGGTGGTTGCGCTTAACGAAGAACCATAGGCCAAGGATAATACCGATGGTTGCACCGTGGCTTGCCATACCTCCATTGCGGATGTCGGTGATAATGCGCCAAGGCTCTGCCAAATAAACCTCTGGCTCATAGAAGAGGCAGTGGCCTACACGAGCGCCGATGAATGTGCCGAGAACAACCCAAATAAAGGCCGACTCAAGGGTACGTGGTGGAAGGCCCTCGTGCTTAAATGTGTAGTAGCAGATGCGCTCTGCAGCAAGGATGGCAATGGCCCACATTAGGCCATACCAACGAATATCAAGGCTTCCCAATGAAACAAGAACTGGGTCCCAATTCCAAACGATTGACAATGCGTTCATATCTTAAAATCATTAACTTATTCTTCTAACTCTCAAGTATCGCAATACGAGCTACAACCCTCCAACAAGCCTTGATTATACTTGTATCGACAATGATATCGGGGAAATCATCACGGTTACGTGCCACGAGTCTAATTTTACCATCATCCTCCTTTAGGAGACGCACCTTTCGCCAAAGTACACGAGGCTCGATCTGCATAACATACTCATTTCCCTGCACCATATCATCGAGGTTGGTGATACGCTTAAGGAAAAGGTCGTTAGCCACTGCAGATGGGTCGCTCATTGGGCGGGTAAAGGTGCGTACCACATAGTCGCAACTGATACTATAGGGCACTTGTATCATTGTTGAAGGAGTTATATCGCCTATGATGGGCATAATATCCTCCATCTCTTGTAGGTAAAATGGGATACTCACCACCTCCAAAGGGTTACTCTTCAGCATAGGACCAATACCTGATAGTAGCCACGTGCGATCAATATTTGGGTCGAGCCTTACGATACGGTCAGCCAAATCCGGAGAGATGCCATAGTTGCCCTTACGAATCTGATATAAATTTTCAGGACGAGGCATACCGAGTTGCTTTGCGAATGTGATGATGTTGATCCCAAGATGCTCCATCACCTTTTCTAATCTATCCCAATTATTACACTTGTTCGTCATTTATTCAAAAAATATCGTATCTTTGCACCGCGGCTCCGTAGTTCAATGGATAGAATTTAAGATTCCGGTTCTTACGATGAAGGTTCGAATCCTTTCGGAGTCACAAGTAATGAGGTGTGTGGCATTGGGTTACACGCCTCATTTTTCATTCATAAACGCCCTTAAATACTAACCATAGTATTTAGTTTGGGGCAAAGTTACAATATTTTAAAGATAATGCAACAACAACGATATCGGTTTTATCACATAAATTTGGTCTAAATGCTAAATCTTTTCGGACTAATTGTAGTATTTATTCTATTTTTTGTCTCGTTTTAAAACTTAGGAGGGTGACGACATCTCTTGTCTCCACCCTCCCATTGTTAAGATTTTCCCATTTTCGGACTATCGGCCAGATTCAGCAATCTTATGGCGAATCATCTTGTTCAACTCCTCAGCTTCGAGTAACTCCTCAAGGAAGAAGTGCATACGGTAGCGCCAGTAGTGGCGAGAGTTTGCTGGAACATTGATGCGCTCGTCGTGTGGGTTCTCGCGACGCAAACTACCATCCATAGCGATCCAGTCCTGCCAAGGAAGTACGGTGAGCATTGCTGGAGACTTGAGGTGCATAGACACCACCTGTTCGCAAATCCAAGGCTCGCAGAAGTATGGTGCCTCGCCCCAAGCGCCAAGAACGTGGTTGTAGAAGCGCTGAGTCACACCTCTATCCTCCTCCCACCAAGCACGCAATGGATTCATATCGTGGGTACCAGTGGTGCAGATTGAGAGGTATGGGTAGTCGTAAGTTGAACCAAACTCCACCTTAGGATCCTTTGGCATACGCTGAATCTCAAGCGAGAGAATCTGCTCGCCAGACATAACAGATGGTACGCAGTCAGGAATCATACCGAGATCCTCACCACATACGAGCATACCTGTAGCCTCGGTCAATGGTGGCAACTTCTTGAGAGCCTCCCACTTCCAGAAATCGTTGTGACGGCGGTAGAAGAAGTCGTTATAGAGGCGGTTGTAAGCCTCCTTCTGGTCGTCGGCAAGCCAACGGTAGCAGTCGGTAGAGAATGCCGAGATACGTGGGTGGAACTTACCCTTCTGCACGTTATCCTCCACAAAGAGCATATTGTCGGTCTCGGAGATATTGCCACAGTGCCAGCCTTCGAAGCGGAAACCGTACGAAGCAATCTCCTCATAACTATAAGGCAATGCAGGGTTGAAACGACCAAGGAGTGCGTTTACTGCATCGAGTGGAATCTCCCAAATGCGGAAGAAACCAAGGATGTGGTCGATACGGTAAGCATCGAAATACTCCGACATCTTCACGAAACGAGCCTTCCACCAAGCATAGCCATCCTCGGCCATCTTCTCCCAGTTGTAGGTTGGGAAGCCCCAGTTCTGACCCATAACAGAGAAGTCATCTGGTGGAGCACCCGCTGAAGAGTTCATATGGAAGAGTTCAGGATATACCCAAGCATCAACACTTGTGCGAGAGATACCAATTGGAATATCACCCTTGAGAACTACGCCCTTAGAGTGTGCGTAGTCGCGAGCATCGCGCAACTGCTTAGAGAGGTGATACTGAACGAAGTAGTGGTAAGCAACCTCGTTGCTATTCTCCTTCTCATACTTAGCAACCTTTGCCTTTGAGTACTTCGCCATAGTGCCCCACTGGCTGAAATCTGGTGTACCCTTCTTGTCGCGAAGCGCGCAGAAAACAGCATATGGGCGCAACCACTCCTCGTTAGCCGAGAGGAATGCCTTAAACTCCTTTGATGCAAGGGTCTTCTTGCCATCCTGCTCAAAGAGGAGGTGAAGGTACTCGGCCTTTGCATTATTTACACGCTCGTAATCAACATTTGGCAAGGTGTTGAGCTCTTTGCCCAAAGCCTCAAAACGTGCCAAAGTCTCCTTGTCCTTAAGTTCGCCTACAGCAGGGAGGTGGAGGAACATTGGATGTAGAGCAAAAGTAGAGTTGGCGTTATATGGGTACGAGTCCTGCCAAGTGCCAGTCATTGTGGTATCGTTGATAGGCAAAATCTGGATGATTGACTGACCTGTCAATTCGGCCCAATCAACCATCAACTTGATGTCGTTGAACTCACCCACACCGAAACTTGACTTAGAACGCAATGAAAATACAGGGATTGCAACACCTGCACCACGCCAAGGTGCCATATCGAACTGTGGTCTAAGGCCATCAACAACCAATGCCTCGTCTACTACAGTGCCGTAAGCGAAGTAGTAGTTCTCACCCGACTGCCAAGCAACGACCTCGTTGGTCTGGCTATCTACGATGACGAACTTATAGGCAAATGCCTCCTTTGGCATCTTGATACGTGCGCTCCAGATAGGGGCCTGAGCGTCGTTCATCACAACGCCCTTGCTTACGTCCCAATTACCCAAAGCCTTGCCGTCGCCAACGAGTACGACGTGCTGGTTAGGACGAACAACAGCGATATCGGCAAGGATGGTTAGGTAGCCATCTGCGATACCCTGAGCCTTCTTAGCCTTGATGCGACGGAATACACCATCTGTAAACATAGACGAGTGGAATGAACGGTCGGCAGGCATATCGTGCCAACTATCCAAAACACGAAGGTTTGTAGCCTTCTTATCAATTAAAAGTGTGTGCTTTCCACCCCACTCCTTGCGAATGACCATATCGCCATAGCGCACTTCATAGTGGTACGAGAGTTCTGTGGCAGAGGTGAGTTTGAGTGATGCACTCCACACTCCGTTACCAACGTAGTGCATAGGATATGCCTTCTCCTTCTCGGTGCCAACAACCACATACAAATCCTGGCCGTATGCGGTCTGATACTCTAATCTAAGGTTTAGTGTCATATTTTATTATTTATGGTTAATTATTATTTGTCCAAATCTACTTCTTGAGCAATATATCTCGCAACTCCTTGCAACTGGCCTCAGGGTCGCGTGGGTCGAATTTGAAGCCCTGCCAACCCTCATTACGTGCTGCATCTACGTTCTGCTGGCGGTCGTCAATGAATAGCGTTTCGGCTACGTCGAGTCCATAACGAGTGGTCAGACGTCGATATATTTCGGCATCTGGCTTTATGATATGCTCTTCGCAAGATACTACCTCGCCATCGAAATATTTGTAGACATCTCTCTTGCGGAGAAACTCTATGAATTCCAACGACATATTAGATAGTACATAAAGTTTATATTGAGCTGATTTCAAATCCTTAATCAAGGCCTTTGTTGCTGGTATCTCTTCCTGTGTGAGGATTGATCGTTGGAGATTCTTTTCGGCCAATTCCCTGTCGCAAGAGTTATACTCTGCCAAGTCGGAAAGCACCTGCTCGTAGGTAGATACTCCCCTATCATACTCCTCCCAAAAATGTGGCATTTCGGGAAGCATAATGTAGGAGAAAAACTTTATAAACTCTGGCTCGAACTTTCGAGGATCGCGGGCAAAGACAACCCCACCCAAATCGAATACTATGTTTTTAATCTTACTCATATCTTACAAAGTTAAGTTATTTATGGTTAAAATGCAACTCATTTGCGTTATTTTTTCGATGAATGGTAGAATATTGATGATGAGTGAGAGATAATGTGCGAAATCGAATATTTGAGTGATTTAAACCCTGAAAAATTGTTTAGTTCAAACCCTATTTTATCCCCTCAAAATATTTGCAAGTTGAATTTTAATTTGTATCTTTGTGCGTTTTATATAGAATATATAAATAAAACTAATATATGAGTACCGAACAGGAAAAAGTAATGAAACACGAGGAGGAGTATTCGGCGTCGAATATTCAAGTCCTTGAGGGTCTTGAGGCCGTTCGTAAGCGTCCGGCGATGTACATTGGTGATATCGGTGAGAAGGGTCTTCACCACCTCGTTTATGAGGTTGTGGATAACTCTATCGACGAGGCACTTGCTGGCTACTGTACCGACATCTACGTAACTATCAACGAAGATAACTCTATCTCGGTTCGAGATAATGGTCGAGGTATCCCAACCGATTGGCACGAGAAGGAGGGCAAGTCTGCATTGGAGGTTGTATTGACCGTGTTGCACGCAGGTGGTAAGTTCGATAAGGGTAGTTATAAGGTATCTGGTGGTCTTCACGGTGTGGGTGTATCGTGTGTTAATGCGCTCTCTACCCTACTCGTTGCGGAGATTCACCGTGGCGGCAAGATCTATCGTCAGACCTACTCTAAGGGTGTGCCAACATCGAGTGTGGAGGTTGTTGGCGATTGCGAGGACCGCGGTACTACCATCACCTTCAAGCCAGATGGCTCAATCTTTACTCTTACTACAGAGTATAAATATGATATCTTGGCAAACCGTCTTCGTGAGTTGGCATTCCTTAACAAGGGTATCCACCTTACATTGACCGACCACCGCGTTAAGGATGAGGAGGGTAACTCACTCTCTAACCACTTCTATTCGGAGTTTGGTCTTTCGGAGTTTGTCGAGTACCTCGATGCTACCCGTGGTCAGAAGATTATCGAGAAGATTATCTATCTCGATACCGAGGAGAGTGGCGTTCCTGTGGAGGTTGCTATGCAGTACAACGACTCATATTCGGAGAATGTACACTCTTATGTAAATAATATCAACACCATCGAGGGTGGTACTCACCTCACAGGTTTCCGTAGCGCACTTACACGTACTCTTAAGAAGTATGCTGAGGATAGCGGTATGTTGTCTAAGTTGAAGTTCGACATCTCAGGTGACGACTTCCGTGAGGGTTTGACAGCTGTGGTATCTGTTAAGGTTGCAGAGCCTCAGTTCGAGGGTCAGACAAAGACAAAGCTCGGTAACGACGAGATTGCTGGTGCTGTAAACCGTGCTATGTCTGCAGCATTGAGCAACTACCTTGAGGAGAATCCTAAGGATGCTAAGGCTATTGTTCAGAAGGTTATCCTTGCTGCTCAGGCTCGCCACGCTGCACGTAATGCTCGTGAGGCCGTACAGCGCAAGACCGTACTTTCGGGTGCAGGTCTTCCAGGTAAACTTGCCGACTGTACAAGCCGTGACCGCTCTATCGCCGAGATCTTCTTTGTCGAGGGTGATTCTGCGGGTGGTACTGCAAAGCAGGGCCGCGACCGCAATTTCCAGGCGATTATGCCACTCCGAGGTAAGATTCTTAATGTGGAGAAGGCTCAGGAGCACCGTATGTGGGAGAACGAGGAGATAAAGAATATGTTCGCAGCGCTTGGCGTGTCGATTGGTACTGCCGAGGATAGCAAGGCTCTCAACATCGAAAAGCTTCGTTACGACAAGATTATCATTATGACCGATGCCGATGTCGATGGCTCGCACATCGCAACTCTTATGCTCACCTTCTTCTTCCGCAAGATGAAAACCTTGATTGAGAATGGTCATATCTATATCGCTACCCCACCTTTGTACCTTGTTAAGAAGGGTAAGCAGGAGCGTTACTGCTGGACCGACAAGGAGCGCGACGATATCACTATGGAGTTTGGCTCTAAGGGTGTTCACGTTCAACGATACAAAGGTCTTGGTGAGATGAATGCACAGCAGTTGTGGGATACAACAATGAATCCTGAGACCCGCATCTTGCGCCAGGTGACTGTTGAGAATGCTGCTGAGGCCGACCACATCTTCTCAATGCTTATGGGTGACGAGGTTCCCCCACGACGAGACTTCATCGAGAAGAATGCACACTATGCAAATATCGATGCTTAATCGTTAGATTTATCGGGGTTGCGCCTTTAAGGTGTGACCCCAATTTTTAAACTATACCATATTATGAAAGTTACAGTTATTGGCGTTGCAGGTGGCACGGGCTCTGGTAAGTCTACTCTCGTTAAGCGTCTGCAAGAGGCATTTAAGGATGACGATGTGGCGACATTGTGCCACGACTACTACTATAAGGCGCACCCCGAACTCACATACGAGGAGCGCACGAAGTTAAACTACGACCACCCCGCAGCCTTTGATACCGATATGCTTGTGGAGCATATTCGCACCCTTAAGTCGAATGTGCCTGTCGAGCATCCCGTTTACTCCTTCGTAGATCACAACCGAACAGATGAAAAGGTGCTCGTGAAACCCTCGAAGGTTATTATCGTCGATGGTATCCTTATTTTTGAAAATAAGGAGTTGCGTGAACTGATGGATATCAAGGTATTTGTTGATACCGATGCCGACATCCGCCTTGCTCGTCGCATCCTAAGAGATGTATGTGATCGCGGTAGAACGATGCAGTCGGTAATCGACCAGTACACCACAACGGTAAAGCCTATGCACGAGGAGTTCGTTGAACCATCGAAGAAACACGCCGACGTGATTATTCCGGAGGGTGGATTCAACTCAGTTGCTGTAGGTATGTTAATTCAGAATATACGTTCACTAATTGATAATAAGTAATTTACAATGCGCATACTAACCCTTTTCTTTAGTCTATTTGTAGTTGTCACACTATTTGGGTGCAAGACTGAGCCTACCTACACCTTGCCAAATAACTATGTGGTGCTTATCTCCGAAGAGGCTAACAGCGACTCGGAGTGGAGAGCCGTAGCTGAGGCTTTGTCCACCAAACATAGTGCGACTATCGTAACATTTGCTGAGGCACCACGCCAGACCCTCGACTCACTTCGCCAGATAAACCCACGTTATGTGGCAATTGTGGATACACCTGAAAATATTGGTAGAGACTACGTTATCGACCTTCACCTTATGTGTCGTGAGGTGGATGAGGATATCTATGCCGACTTCCTTTGGGGTATAATCACGGGTTATACACCAGACTCCGCGATGCGTATGGTGGAGAATAGCACCGAGCCATTGGTTATCAAGGATGCTGTGGCAACGATTATGGAGTTAAACTCTGCAAAGTGGTTTGATAACTATGCCTGGGTGGATGACCACACCAGAGGTCTATGGGGATATAAGAATGGTCGTGATGCAGAGATTGTTACCGATACCGTAGCAAAGGAGGAGGTATTAAACAAGTTTAAGGAGCTATACGAGAGTTACGATCCCGACCTTATCGTCACTGCGGCCCACGCAACGCAGAAAAACCTCGAAATGCCCTACTCACTTGGTCATATCAAGCCTCGCAACGGCAAGTTGTACGCCGAGAATATCTTTACTGGCCAAGAGAGCGATATCAAGGAGTCAGGCAAGCGACGTGTATATGCCGCTGTGGGTAACTGCCTTATCGGAGATGTGAACAACACCAAGGAGAGTATGGCTGTGGCGTGGATGAATGGCTCGAACGCGGCTACAATGGTGGGCTATGTCGTCACTACTTGGCACGGCCGTAATGGCTGGGGCGCACTGAAGTATTGGGTGACAAACCCTCAGCGTTATACCCTTGCTGAGGCTACGTATATCAACCAGCAAGATTTCCTTTACCAGCAGAATGAGTGGTATCCAGAACTTATCAATGAGCGATATACATACCACGAGGGTTTCTGGAGCGAGTTGGAGTGTGCAGCGCAGCGTCTATCGGAGGTTTTAGGCCGAGAGATAGATATGGAGAATGCCCAGGATTGGGATATGATGGGCTTCTGGCACGACCGCGATGTCTTGGCCTACTATGGCGACCCTAAGTGGAGTGTTATGTTGCAGCCCGTGGAGGCAGAGTGCGACTACACCATCTCAACAAGTTATGAGGATGGTCACTACACTATCACCATCGCCACGGGCGAGAACTTCTCGTTGGAGCGTATGGTGGGCGATAAGTTCAAGCAGGAACACGTCCTTGATTTGCCATTCAGTTACTTCTTTCCTGAGCGTCTGAAGTCTCCGAAGTTAGCAGATGGCGAGAAGTGGGATGTTGTAGTAGATGAGAATTTCGTGCTTGTCTATAACCCTGAGTTCGAGCCTAATAGCGTATATGATATAGTGCTTGAGGTTGCAGAGTAAACCTATCACATCAAGGCAATAAAGAGTATCGGCTGTCCAACCAAGTGTTGAACAGCCGATATTGTTTATAGTTGTACGACTATAGACACATCTTAAATATGTTTATTACGTCATCCATCGTAAGAGTTTTGAAACCCTTGATATCACCGTAGCGACACGCCTTCTTGGCCATAAGTTCAAAGTCCTCTGGCTTGATACCTACCTCTGTGAAGGTGCGCTGAAGACCAAGTTTATCGAAGAGGAACTCAGATGTTAGACGAATACTCTCCTTGGCAATAGCCATCTTATCCATAGTGGAGTCTATGCCAAAGACATTGACACCATACTGCACATATTTATCGACGTTGGTCTCATCCAAGCAGTACTCCATCCAGCGAGGGGTGAGGATCGCAAGGCCAAGGCCGTGTGTAATGTCGTAGACTGCCGACAGCTCGTGCTCCATAGGGTGACAACTCCACGCCTTGCGCTTGCCACCATTGATAAATCCGTTAATAGCCCAAGAGGATGTCCACATAAGATTTGCTCGTGCCTCGTAATTCTCTGGTTCATTGACCGCTATAGGTGCATACTTAACAACTGTCTTGAGCATACCCTCCATAAAACAGTCGAGCATAAAGAGATCCTTCTGTGTATTAAAATAGACCTCAAGTATATGAGACATAATATCTGCTGAGCCCGCTGCAGTCTGGAACTTACCAACCGAATAGGTGAGCGTAGGATCCAAGAACGATACCTTAGGAAGGAGTGCTGGAGCGAGACGGCCGAGTTTATCGCCTGTCTCGAAGTTTGAGATAACACCTGCGGTATCCATCTCAGAGCCTGTAGCCGAGAGGGTGAGGATAGTGACAATAGGCAATGCGCGCTCAATTGGCTTAGCATTAGCACCGAAGAACTCCCAAGCGTCGTGATCGACACAAGCACCTGCAGCCATAAACTTCGTTGCATCGATGGTTGAGCCACCGCCTACAGCCAAGAGGACATCGATACCCTCATTTTTGCAAATCTCAACACCCTTACGCACCGACTCGATACGTGGGTTAGGCTCAATGCCAGAGAGCTCAAAAACCTCCATTTCGGCCTTGCGCAACTCCTCAATAACCCTGTCGTACAAACCGATACGCTTAATCGAACCACCACCATAAGTCAAAAGCACACGACGGCCAAACTTGCGTAGCTCCTTACCCAAATTCTCAAGCTGATTCTCTCCGAAATAGACCTTCGAAGGAATGTTGTATATGAAGTTATTCATAGTTTTAAGATTTTAGATTATAATGCAAATTTAGTAAAATTATCGATATATTCAATAAAAGTAGAGGTATAGGACAACTTTCTTCTCTCACTATCTACAATTTGTTATTTTTTTGTTATCTTTGCGACGCATTTTTGCATTAAACCGATTCAGTTCATTAATTATGTTGAGTAGAAGATTGCTCAGAGTGAAGGTGGCAAAGACCCTTTATGCACACCTCAAGTCAGACTCCGATAACCTTAAGGCTTCGGAGAAATATCTCGTTGAATCTATTGATAAAGCCTACGACCTCTATTTCCAGATGCTCTATTTTGTTGTGGAGGTTGCGCGATATGCTGAGTCTCGTATAGAGTTGGCTAAGCAGAAGAAGTTGCCTACCTACGAGGATCTCAACCCTAACCGTCGTTTCGTGGACAATGCCGTTATCACACTTATCGCCAACAGCGATTCGGTGAATGACGTTCTCGCATCACGCAAGTTGGGCTGGGCGAATCAGCACGACACCATCAAGGGTGTCTACAACCGCCTTATCGAAACGGAGTTCTACAAGAACTATATGTCGGCTTCGGTATCTACATTTACCGATGACCGAAAATTCGTCGAGGAGTTCTTCCAGTGGCTTGAGGATGATGAGCAACTTGCAGAGGTTGTTACCGAGATGTCGCTTTTGTGGGCCGACGACTACGGCTTTGCCCTCTTCCTCGCTATCCGCACAGTTCAGCACCTCAAGCGTAGCCATACAGAGGTTAAGGTATTGCCTAAGTTCAAGAGCGATGAGGACCTCGACTTTGCTAAGCGTCTATTTGTAAAGTCATTGGTGGACTACGAGGACAACCAGGCAGTTGTGGATCGCTACTCAAAGAACTGGGATGTAGAGCGAGTGGTATTTATGGATAGTTTGATTATCTCTATTGCTATTGCCGAATTGACTCAGTTCGACTCAATCCCTGTAAAGGTTACCCTCGACGAGTGGATTGATATCGCCAAATACTACTCTTCACCTACAAGTAGCAACTTCGTAAATGGTGTGCTTGACAAGGTGGTTGCTGAGTTTACCGAGCAGGGCCTTATCAACAAGAGTGGCCGAGGCCTCCTTTAATCTAAGGATCAACAATGAGACGAGTTTGGGCAATTGTAGCGGTTGTTGTTGCGCTACTATCGGTTGTGGCACTCGTTTTGATATGTAACACCAACCATAAAGAGTCGCTTGAGCAGGCTCCTGAAGTTGAGTACAACGGCATCGTTGCAGAGTATAGTGGCGAGGGTGTTTGTGAGGTTTTGGTCGATATAGGATACGTTAAAGCCTCTTCAACGACTATTACAAATATCCGCATAATAAACCAGAGCGCTACCCCGTTAGTACTTCTGGACTACTCAACGCAGTGCCGATGTATGTGGCTCGACCTAAACCGTGAGCCTATAGCGCCTGGCGATAAGTGCGACATAGAACTATACTTCGACTCACGTGGTGAGTGGGGATCTGTCGGAAATTTTATGGAGATTACCACATCGAATGAGGCATCGCCCGTTGTGCTGTGGATTGGTGCAGAGGTCGAATCAGGGATGTAGCGACACCATTAGATCGAACAGACGAATAAAGCAAACAAGATAAACATTAAAACTAACAAAACGATGAATTTACTTTTTATTGATGGCGAGGTAGTTGAGACTCAAGTTGTCGAGGCTGCTCCAGAGGTTGTTGAGACTATTGTTGAGATTCCTGCTGAGGGAACTGACGTTGTTGCTGAGGCTCAGGCAGAGGCTCAGCCTGCTGGTTCTGGTTGGACATTCTGGATTATGATTTTGGCAATGATTGCCATTATGTACTTCTTTATGTGGCGTCCAGAGTCAAAGCGTCGCAAGCAGATGGAGGACTTCCGCAAGGGCTTGAAGAAGGGTGACAAGGTTATCACTGCTGGTGGTATCTATGGTGTTGTTAAGGAGGTGAACGAGACCTCTTTGCTCATCGAGGTTGATAGCAACGTAACTCTTCGCATCGACAAGAATATGGTTGCTGGTGCTCCTATGATCAACCAGTAGTCGCTACCCTACTAAATAAGAATCCGTTCCAAAATCTGGAACGGATTTTTTTTGTCTGCTATCCAATAGAAAGAGAGTTGCCCAATATTGTTGAGCAACTCTCAATTACCATAAGCGGTAGATATACTACTTGAACTCTACCAACGACTCACCAGTCATCTCGGCAGGCTTCTGCAAGCCCATAAGGTCGAGTACGGTAGGTGCTACGTCGGCCAAAACACCACTCTTCACACTCTTCACTCTATCCGACACAACCACGATAGGCACTGGGTTGAGTGAGTGTGCAGGGTTAGGTGTGCCGTCAGGGTTGATCGCGAAGTCTGCGTTACCGTGGTCAGCGATCTGAACGACCTCATAACCATTAGCCTTAGCGCTCTCCACAACAGCCTTAACACACTCGTCTACACTCTTAACAGCCTTCTCGATAGCCTCGTAAACGCCTGTGTGACCCACCATATCGCCATTAGCGAAGTTAAGGCAGATGAAGTCGTACTTCTGCTCGTTCAAAGCCTCCACCAACTTGTCCTTAACCTCGTAAGCAGACATCTCTGGCTGGAGGTCGTAGGTTGCAACCTTTGGAGAGGCAACGAGGATACGCTCCTCGCCCTCGAACTTATCCTCACGGCCACCATTAAGGAAGAAGGTTACGTGAGCATACTTCTCGGTCTCAGCGATACGCAACTGCTGTAGACCCTGGTTGGCGATATACTCACCAATAGTATTAGGTACATTATCCTTGTCGAACAAGATGTGCAAACCCTCGAACTTAGCATCGTATGGAGTCATACAGCAATAGTACAAAGGCATAGTGTGCATACCCTCCTCTGGCATATCCTGCTGAGTGAGTACGATGGTAAGCTCCTTGGCACGGTCGTTACGATAGTTGAAGAAGATAACAACATCGTTAGGCTTGATAGTGCCTACTGGACGACCCTCGCTATCTACGTGAACGATAGGCTTGATAAACTCGTCGGTAACATCGTTGTCGTAAGAGTTCTGCACCGCAGCAACCATATCGGTAAACTTCTCACCCTCGCCCTTAACGAGCAAGTCGTAAGCCATCTTAACGCGCTCCCATCGCTTATCGCGATCCATAGCGTAGTAGCGACCAATGATAGAGGCAATCTTGCCATTTGTGCCAGCCAAATGGTTCTCCAAGGTCTCGATGAAGCCTTTACCGCTACGAGGGTCGGTGTCACGACCATCCATAAAGCAGTGAACAAAGCTGTTCTTAATGCCGTAGTGGTTAGAGATGTCGCAAAGTTTGAGCAAATGATCCAACGATGAGTGAACACCACCATCAGAGACAAGACCCATAAAGTGTACATCGACACCATTAGCCTTGGCATACTCGAACGCAGCAACAATCTCCTTATTCTCGAAGATTGAGTTGTCGCGGCAAGCACGATTGATCTTTACCAAATCCTGGTAAACGATGCGACCAGCACCAATATTAAGGTGACCAACCTCGGAGTTACCCATCTGACCATCTGGCAAACCTACATTCTCACCATCTGTCTTTAGTTCAGCGTGAGGATAGGTTGCGGTCATCTGGTTGATATACTCAGGGTTTGTTGTATAAATAACGTCGGACTTGCTGCGGTCACCAATACCCCAGCCATCCAAAATCATCAAAAGAACTTTCTGACTCATAACTATTTCAATAGTCTTTGCTAAAAAATTACTTCAACTTCTCCATAATCATCTCGATAGCCTTATCTACAGCTGCCTGCAAGCCATTAGGATTCTTACCACCAGCAGTAGCGTAGTGCTTCTGACCACCGCCACCACCATTCATCAACTTAGCAGCCTCGCGAACGGTAGCACCAGCATCAACACCCAAAGCCACAACATCATCCGAAAGCATAATGCTGAGTGTAGGCTTACCCTCGAAGAGGTTACCAACAACCATCACCAAACGCTCAGAAACACGCTGGCGCAATCCGAATGCCAAATCCTTCAATACCTCAGGGGTATATGAGCCCGTGTGTGAGATTAGCTTAACGCCATCGCGCAAAGGTGTGTTTTGAGCAAGGCCCTCAGCCATCTTCTCAACCTTCTCCTTACGCATATCTGCAACCTCACGGCTGAGAGCGTCATTCGACTCCATCATCTTCTCAATAGCCTGAACAACCTTAGGGTTGTGAACGATCTGCTCGATAGCTGTAATCATATCTTGAGTTGCATAAACCATAGCCTCAGCAGCCTCGCCAGTAACGGCCTCGATACGGCGAACGCCAGCAGAGATAGCACTCTCAGATACAATCTTGAACATACCGATAGTACCGGTAGCAGAGGTGTGGGTACCACCACAAAGCTCAGTAGATGGACCGAAGTTTACGATACGCACTCTATCGCCATACTTCTCGCCGAAGAGCATAATAGCACCAGCAACCTCAGCCTCAGCCATAGTAGCTTCACGGTTCTCGACCAAAGGATAGTTCGAACGGATAAGCTTATTAACCAAACGCTCGACCTCGCGCAGCTCCTCAGCAGTAACCTTCTGGAAGTGAGAGAAGTCGAAACGCAAGCCCATAGGGCCAACCATAGAACCCTTCTGCTCGACGTGCGAACCAAGAACTGTGCGCAAAGCATAGTCCACAAGGTGGGTTGCGGTGTGGTTGTTAGTAGCCTTCTGACGGCTATCAGCATTTACTACAGCGCGGAACTCAGCCTCTGGATTCTCTGGCAACTGCTTAACGATGTGGATGATAAGACCATTCTCCTTCTCAGTAGCAATAATCTCAATCTTCTCGTTTGCACTCTCGATATAACCTGTGTCACCAATCTGACCACCAGAGTTACCATAGAATGGAGTGTGGTTAAATACGAGCTGATAGGTTACATTATTCTTGCTCTTCACACGGCGGTAACGAGCAATACGAATATCCGACTCAAGGTTGTCGTAGCCAATAAACTCGCTCTCCTTGATAGACATCAACTCCTGCCAATCGTCGATATCCTGAGATGCTGCATTGCGCGAACGCTCCTTCTGCACCTGCAACTCCTTCTCGAACTCCTCGATATCTACCTCTACGCCCTGCTCCTTAGCGATAAGCTCGGTAAGGTCGATAGGGAAGCCGTAGGTATCGTAGAGAACAAAGGCATCCTTACCCGAAATCTTGCCACCCTGCGACTTGCGGATAACTCCCTCCAAGAGGTTGATACCTGTAGCCAAGGTGCGGAGGAAAGAGGCCTCCTCCTCCTCGATAACACGCTCGATAAGGTTCTGTTGTGCAACGAGTTCTGGGAACTGGTGACCCATCTGCTCAACGAGGCCTGCCACCAACTTGCAGATGAATGGCTCGGTAAAGCCGAGGTATGTATATCCATAACGAACGGCACGGCGGAGGATACGACGGATAACATAACCAGCCTTAGCATTTGCTGGCAACTGACCATCGGCAATAGAGAACGAGATGGCGCGGAGGTGGTCAGCAATTACACGCATAGCCACATCGCACTTCTCATCCTTGCCATACTCCTTGCCCGAAAGTGCTGCAATGCGAGCGATGGTTGGCTGGAATACGTCGGTATCGTAGTTTGACTTCTTGCCCTGAAGAATCATACAAAGGCGCTCGAAGCCCATACCTGTATCTACGTTATTTGCTGGAAGTGGCTCCAACGAACCGTTAGCCTTGCGGTTGTACTGCATAAACACAAGGTTCCAAATCTCAATAACCTGAGGGTGGCTCATATTTACCATCTCGCGACCAGGGATCTTTGCAACCTCCTCATCGTCGCGAAGATCGAAGTGAATCTCGCTACAAGGACC
Organism: uncultured Alistipes sp.; assembly: GCA_904502285.1. GTDB lineage: Bacteria > Bacteroidota > Bacteroidia > Bacteroidales > Rikenellaceae > Alistipes. Next base: position 90,086 of record CAJGEC010000001.1, read on the forward strand.
ACAAGGGCCAGTCTCGCCCATCTCCCAGAAGTTATCCTTCTTATTACCACGAATGATGTGATCCTCTGGCAAGAACTGCTTCCAGTAGTCGTAAGCCTCCTGATCGAAGGCTACGCCATCCTCCTGGCTACCCTCGAATACGGTGGCGTACATACGGCTCTTGTCGAGTTTGTAAACCTCAGTAAGCAACTCCCAAGCCCACTCGATAGCCTCCTTCTTGAAGTAGTCACCATAGGACCAGTTACCAAGCATCTCGAACATCGTGTGGTGGTAGGTGTCGTGACCAACCTCCTCAAGGTCGTTGTGCTTACCCGATACTCGAAGACACTTCTGAGTGTCTGCTACGCGGGGCCATTTGCGAGGTGCGTTACCAAGGAAGATATCCTTAAACTGGTTCATACCAGCATTGGTAAACATAAGTGTTGGGTCGTTCTTTACAACCATAGGAGCCGATGCTACAATCTCATGCTCCTTCTTCTTGAAAAAGTCAAGAAACTCTTGTCTAACTCTGTTTGATTCCATATCTATTAATTGTATTTTATGTCATTTTTTAAATATCTTGCAAAATTACAAAATTTAAATTAATTTTGTATCGTTATATAGGATATTTTTGATATTTTATATTGTAAAAATGAGTAGTCACAACAATAGTAATAGTAAGAGTCCAAAAAGAGAGATGAGCAAAGGCCGAAGCATTGCTCTCAAACTCCTTATTGGACTTGTCATTGCTGCGTCAAGCAATATACTTATCTCCTATTGGTACGACACTCCGAAACTCTCGCAACTCAAGCGCAACAACCAGCACCTCGAAATGGAGTATGATATCCTTATGGAGAAGGTGCGCTCGGCCGAGGGTCGTTTGTTGGAGATAAAACACCGCGACCAATTTGTCTATCGCCCACTCTTGGGTATCGACACCTTAGATATACCGCAAGTATATGCCGAGTATAACGACTCAAGGTATAAGGATTTGGGGGCGGGTGAATACGAGGAGGATATTATCAATGGCTGGAAGAGTATCGATGTGCTGATGCGAAACGTCTACTACGCCTCACGCTCGCTCGACGATACGCAGGATATGGCTGAGAAAAAAGAGGAGTTTTCTACAGTTATTCCAGCAATTTGGCCAATTGACAGAACGAAATTGCGTAGTGTGAGTAGCCTCTTCGGTATGCGTAAGCATCCACGATATGGCTATTGGAAGATGCACGAGGGCGTAGACCTTGCTGCACCCAAGGGTACACCTGTCTACGCTACGGGAAATGCCGTAGTCACCATCGCGGGCTGGAAGCCTGGCTACGGACAGGTAATCGAGCTTAACCACGGCTTTGGTTACAAGACTCGTTACGGACACCTATCAAAGATGTATATATCTAAGGGTGACAGTGTTACACGTGGTCAAGTAATAGGTGAAGTAGGTAATACAGGTGTCTCTTCTGGTTCTCACCTCCACTACGAGGTGCGATTCAGAGACAACACCATCAACCCTGTGCATTACTTCAATAAGGATATCTCTCCGGAGTCCTATATGGAGTTGATGAAACAACTTGATGAAACTACACAGAAATAGTTGATTATCAATATGGATAATAGATTTAAATCAGTCGTACGTATCTTCACTCAACGTCGCATTGTACCCATCCTTATCAAGTCTCTGGTATGGATAGGTATCATCGTTGCGTGGTGGATTATCCTTGCTCTTGTGGTGGATATGCCAGCCGAGTACAAGGTGCGCCACTCGACCGACGACCTACGTGTGCAACTCGACGAAATGTCTATACGTTACGACTCGTTAAATAATATATTGGATAATGTAGCAAAGCGCGATGAGAATGTCTTTCGTAAACTCTTCGAGTCCAATCCATACGACCTTAATATAGATAATGATGATGAGCGCATTGCGCTTCACGAGCAACTTATAGAGATGAATAACGATGACCTCAGTGATATGTTATCTAGTAGGATGCAAAATGCTATTACTGAGGAGAAAGAGTTGATTCGCTCGTATGAAGACCTTAGGTATAATACACTAAATGGCGTATTATCAATAGATTGTGTGCCAGCAATTCAACCTGTCAATAATCAGCAACTAACCCTTCTTGCTGCGGGTAAAAAACCTTTAATTAACCCATTCCATCGCGCTATTAGAGAGCATCACGGCGTGGATTACCTCGTACCAGAAGGAACTGCCGTTTTTGCCACCGCTGATGGTGTTGTGAAGACCCTATCCGAAAAGAATACTTCGCACGGCAAGGCTATCACAATCAGCCACGGAAACGGCTATGAAACATCCTATAGTCACCTCTTGGATATACGAGTAAAGAAGGGGCAAAAGGTTAAGCGTGGCGACATTATCGCATTATCGGGAAATAGCGGACTCTCGTTTGTACCACACCTCCATTATGAGGTTATTCTTAACGATACTCGTGTCGATCCAGTCCACTACTTTTTCCTTGAATTGAACCCAGAGGAGTATCAGCAAATGATTAGAATTGCATTGTCGAGTATGCAGTCGTTTGATTAATACTACCCTACTATAACTAAATGAGTTGCTATGGCTGAGATAAAGTTAATTCTACTCGATTTTGATGGCACATTGGTAGATACTCGCAATGCCAATGCCGAGGCCTACATTGAGGCTTTGGGTGAGGTTGGCATCCATCTCACAAAAGAGGAGTATCTCAAGCATTACTTTGGTGTTCGCTGTATGGAGTTTATGCGAATGGTGGGATTAACCGATAGTAAGGCTATAGCAGAACTACGTCGTAGAAAGATTGAGTTATACCCAAAATACTTCAATAGCGTAAGACAGAATAGCGCCCTTTGGGACTGGTGTAAGATGATGAGAGCACAAGGCGCAAAAGTTTATATAGTCTCTACAGGTCATAGAGATAACATTAATAATGTAATGCGATACTTGAATATAGAGTCGGGTATCGATAGAGTAATCACAGGTGATGATATTGAGCGTCCAAAGCCATATCCAGACTGCTTCCTTAAGGCTATTAACGAGGTTGGTGTTGCTATTGATGAGACGATAATTTTTGAGGATTCGAAGGTGGGATTAGAGGCTGCTAAGGCGAGTGGTGCGAACTATGTTCGAATAACGACGTTTTAGTTTTTTAAGATAAAAAGAGCAAAATATGGGGCTACGTTTGGTGGTCTCATATTTTTTTTATATTTTTATCCTTCGAAACATCAAGACAGACAAGCTATGAAAAGGTTTTTACTTATCGTCATATTTGCCATCGTTTGCACAATGACCCTATCGGCACAAGAGCCAACACCTGCTCCAATGCCTGAGAGTCGTCCTGTAAAGGAGTTTTTACCCGACTTCACTGCAATTAAGGTAGATGCACCAATTAAACTGACGCTCAAGAAAATAGCTATGGGTGAAGCGCCATATATCATTTATAATACCAAGGGCGTTTACACATCTAAATTCGTTGCCGAGGTAGATCGCAAGAGTCGTACACTCAAAATTAGTGAACGCTCAGACTCTAAGCGTGAGAGTATTACCGAGGTAGAGGTATATTTTACGGAGTTAAGCGATATATCTATTTCGAAGGCGGATGCCTATGTGGATGGCGTACTAACTTCGCAACTAATTGATATCTATATCTCCAACGATGCTAACTTCGTGGCCGAGATTAATTCCCTCGACCTAATGGTTTACGCCTCAGGCCAGAGCCGCATACATCTTAACGGATGTACTCACTACCAGACAGCCGAGATATCAACGGCAGAGTATGATGCTCGCGGTCTTGAGACCATATCTACCCGTGTAGAGTCGTCACACAACGCTACCGTTAAGGTTGATGCTGTGGAGCGTCTTGAGGCAAAGACAACCACGGGAGGTAAGGTCTACTACCTCTCACACCCAGTCATTCTGCGTAGTGAGATCACCCTCTTTGGTGGTGAAATTCAGCGACTTTAAAACCATTTGAGAGATGGTATCATTTCTTCAAGAGTTAGCCCAAACACTCCTAAACCGAAATTCGGGCGACTTGTCGGATCTGGTGGTTATGTTTCCATCGTTGCGAGCGAGAGCCTTCTTTAATGACGCACTCTCGTCAATTACCGACAAGGCAATTTGGCAACCAAGTTGGTCTACCATAGACGAGGTTATGGAGCGTGGTTCGGGACTAAAACGTGCCGAGCGTATTCGTCTTATTAGTGAACTCTATAAAATCTACGTCAAGTACCACAAAAGCGAGACCTTCGACAAGTTTTACTTTTGGGGTGATATGCTTATCTCGGACTTCGATATGATTGATAAGTATCTTGTTGATGCCAACCAGTTACTACGTAATATCGAGGATATCAAGGAGATAGAGGCCGATGTGTCATACCTCAGCGAGCGCCAGGAGCGCATACTCCGCTTTTGGAGTAGCATAGGTCCCTCGATGCCACTGAGCAAGCAAAAGCAGATATTTTTGGAGGTATGGTGCTCATTGCCAGCTATCTATACAGAGTATCGAGAACGATTGCTCGAACTTGGCATCGGCTATCCGGGCCTTATTTACCGTATTACTGCCGAGCGTATTCTTAATAAAGAAGAGATTGAGCTTCTTGATAAGCAATATATTATCGCAGGCTTCAACGCCCTTTCTAAGAGCGAGGAGGTGCTATTCAACTATATAGCATCGCGAGGTAAGGGTGCAGAGTTTTATTGGGATTATGACAACTACTACTTAAAGAATGATGCACACGAAGCTGGTCACTTCCTCAGGCACAACCTATCGAAGCATCTATCGACTTGCGACGGCATCACGCACTCCAACTTTGAGAGTGGCGAGAAGTTTATTCGCACAACTGCTTGTGCATCCAATGTTTTGCAAGTCAAACACTTGCATAACATTATATCATCCATTCCAAAGGAGGAACTTGATAAGCGCACGGTGATTGTTCTTACCGACGAAAACCTACTTATACCACTACTCCACTCTATCCCAGAGAGCGTCGGAAGTGTAAACGTGACTATGGGATATCCGCTCAAGACCACATTGGCATATACCTTTGTCGAGGCGCTTATATCGCTTCAGTCGCATAGTCGTTTAAAGGATAGCACTCGTCTATTCTACCACGCCGACGTGACAAATATCCTTACACACCCCTACGTTATAGATATGTGTGGCACAAGGACCTCGAAGTATTGCAACGAGATTGTGCAGAACCACATAGTTTCGGTAGAGGATTCGCTATTTGCCAACGATGTAGATTTAAAAGATATATTCTGTTGTGATACAGATGGTTGGGAGATGTTATCTTCATATATAATTAGGTCGTTATCACTAATTATTGAAAAGAGTACCAGCCTCAATATCGAGCAGAGTGAATATATACGTATAATCACAGACGAGATAAAGCGCACAACGCTGTCAATAAAGAGTTGCGATATAACACCACTTCCTGTCGAGGTGTTCATATCGTTGCTTCGTCGCCATCTGCAAACCCTGACAATTCCCTTTGAGGGAGAGCCTATTAAGGGTGTGCAGATAATGGGTATCTTGGAGACTCGAAACATCGACTTCAAGAATGTAATCATACTCTCGATGACCGATGCCAACTTCCCTGGCAACCGCACGGACCAACCATCGTTCATCCCCTATGGATTGCGCTTTGCGTACGATATGCCAACACCAGAGGAGCACGAGGCAATGTATGCCTACTACTTCTATCGCCTAATACAGCGTGCCGAGCGAGTGGAGATGCTCTACTGCTCGAAGGCCGACGACAAGAGTACGGGTGAGTGCAGCCGCTATATCTACCAACTTGAGTATGAGTCGCCATACAAGATGCACAAGCGCGCTGTAGGTGTCGATCTTGGCCTAAGCGAAGCTCGTCCGATTGTTGTAGATAAGAGCGCAGATATAGTAGCCAAACTCAATAAGTACCTCACCAAGGGTAGTGGATACACTCTATCCCCAACGGCGCTATTCAGATATATCGAGTGCCCACTGAAGTTCTACTTTTCGAGTATCGCATCAATCAAATCTCCAAATGAACTCGACGACACGATTGATTCTCTGACATTTGGAAATATATTGCACGACTCAATAGAGGCCTTATACACAGATCTTATCGGCATTGAGACACCTCACCAAGAGATTGAAGCTATGTGCAATAGGACGACCGTTGAGAGCATTGTAGATCGGATGATTGTTAAGAATCTCCAGATGCCAAAGGGTTTTGGACAAAAGGATTTCAATGGCGACACCCTACTTGTGCGCGACATCATAGTCAAATATATAACACAGGGTATATTCAGATACGACCTGGGGCATAGTGGCTACACAATAGTTGGCCTGGAGAGAGATGTAGAGTGTGAGTACTCTATTTCAGACGATCGCACCATTTTCTTCTCAGGACGTATAGATAGATTGGACAAGCTCGATAACGATAAATACCAGATTATCGACTACAAGAGTAATAATCGTAGTAGTCTTGAACACAATGGAATAGATAAGTTATTTAATGGAGAGCCTGAGGATAGAATATCCAATATCTTCCAGACCTTGCTCTACTCTATGATGTTGGAACGAAGTGAGAAAAAGGAGGCTATTCCATCACTCTACTACGCATCAAAGATGGTTGTAGAGGGTTATAATCCATCTATTGTTGAAGTTAAGAGCAAGACTCCAATCTCATGCTACAGCGATGTTAGCGAGGAGTTTGAGGCTCAACTCAGCAACACTCTTGAGGAGTTGTTTGACTATACCAAGCCCTTCACGCAGGTTAGCAATGCAGATGCTTGCACCTACTGTCCATTTAAAAAGATTTGCCGACGATGAAACAAGCAAAAATATTGAGTGCAAGTGCTGGATCGGGTAAGACCTTCCAGTTGGCTCTGAAGTATATGTGCGACATCATCGCCCACCCAGAGTGCTACCGTAATATCCTCGCCGTGACCTTTACTAATAAGGCTACTGAGGAGATGAAGTCGCGTATATTGCGAGAGATACACACCATAGCCATTGGACAGCAGAGCGACTATATTGAACAGATTGTCGAGAATCTCAATATGAGCAAAGAGTTAGTCGTTGAACAGGCTAAGATTGCGCAAACAAAGATCCTGCACGACTATTCTCGGTTCAGCGTACTTACCATAGACCGCTTTTTTCAGCGCATCCTACGTGCCTTTATCAAGGAGTTGAGCCTTGATATGAATTATAATATTGAGCTTGATACTACGATGCTTCTTGAACGAAGTGCCGAAGCCCTTGTGGAGAGTATACAGAAGGATGACGATATTAAGAAGTGGCTCATAGAGTTTGCCGAAGAGAGGTTGGAGAATGGTTCTAAATGGGATATGCGCGAAGACCTCTCGTCGTTAGGTCGAGAACTCTTCAAGGAGAATGGCGCTAAGCGAATGAGTGATAATATCGACAAAGAAAAATTGCGCGAAATAGTATCGAATTTAGAACAAGTAAGAGATCATACTATACAGAAAATTAAGACTTTAGCCGAAGAGGCTATCGCTATTATGAAGGAGTATGGTGTGCGTGCTGATCAGTTCTATAAATCATCTCAGAGTTTCGTCTTTAGTTTCTATAAATATGCCGAGGGTGAGTTGAAGCCTCCTACGGCAACTATGCTTACGGCAACCGAGAAACCTGAGCAGTGGTACACTAAAACGGCAGATGGCGCAGTGAAGTGTGCTGCCGTAGCCCTTATGCCGAAACTCAAGGACATATGTTCACTCTATGAGGTAGCGGTCAAGCAACAAAACACAGCGAAGTTGCTTAAGGATAACTACCGAAGTTTTGCGCTGTTGGTAGACCTCAAGCGCCATCTGACGAAGATATGTTCCGACGAGAATATTATGGTGCTTAGCGAGACTAAGGATATCTTGGCGGACTTTATCGATGATAGCAACGCTCCGTTTATCTACGAAAAGGTGGGCAACCGCTATGACCACTATATGATTGACGAGTTCCAGGATACATCTATTAGGGAGTGGCGCAACCTTTTACCCCTTTTACGTGAGGCCTTGGCATCGAACAAGGATGCCTCGGTATTTATTGTGGGCGATGTAAAGCAGTCTATCTACCGCTGGCGAGGTGGCGATTGGCGCCTGTTGGGTAATGATGCTATCGACGATTTAGGACGCGACAACACTGAGGTTAAGCCACTTAAGAAGAACTACCGCAGTTACGAAAACGTGGTGATTTTCAACAACAAACTCATCGCCTCTGCCGTAGAACAAGATAACAAATTCCTTAATCGGCACCTTATAGAGGCTCGCAAGGCCGAAAAAGTTAGCGAAGAGACCTTCTCGTCGCTCCATAACATATTGTCAAAGGCTTACTCAGACTATGAGCAGGAGCCAAACAAAGAGAACAACAAAGGCTACGTGGAGGTGTGCGCCTACGATAGTACTATTTTAGATTCGCCCTTCATCAATGCCATAGAGAGTGCTATAGCCAGAGGTTACCGTTACCGCGACATTTTGATTCTTGTTAGAAACAAGACTCACGCTACGGCTGTTGCCAACCAACTCTTTGCGTATAAGGAGGCTAAATTCACCTCACAGGGCATTGCTGGTTTCAATATACAAACACCTGATGCACTGACGCTTGAGGGGCAAGATATCACGGAGTTTATAGTTGCTGTTATGCGTCTTGCCACACTATCGCAGTGCGATATCGAGCGAGGAGTATTCAACCGATTCCTTGGTCTACCTTTCGACGCCCAATTCAGCGAGGAGGAGGTAGCGTTTTTCAGCCATATAGCCCACTTGTCGCCTATGGAGGCGTTTGAGGCTATTGTATCAAGATATGCCCTTAACAATAGAAAGGAGGATATCGCATTCCTTCAGGCTATGTATGAGCAGGTGGTGTCGTTCTCAACAACCAATATCGCTGACATCAATCACTACTTGATTTGGTGGGAGGAACGAGGTAAGAATGAGAGTGTAAGCGTGGAGATGACCGACGATACCATAGAGATTACCACCATCCATAAGGCAAAGGGTTTGGAGCGTGACGTGGTAATTATCCCTTATGCGGTGTGGGATATGTCCCCAAAGCCTATTCTAAAACCTATTGTGTGGGCGAGTGCCGATGCCAAAGGAGAGAATGAGCTTGCCTCGATTGGCGACTTCCCCGTAATTTATGGTAGTAAGATGATGGAGTCAGCCTTTGCCGAAGACTACTACAAGGAGTTGATTATGAATCACGTCGATGGTGTCAATCTGCTATATGTTGCCATCACTCGTGCCTCAAAAGAACTCTATATGTACGTGCCTACTCGCCTGAATACCAATAGCAATAGCGAAAATATAACTTCTACTGCCCCACTTATTTTGGAGGCGACAAAGAAGATATGTCCACTGCCTGAGACAATCATCAATGAGGATAAGATCGAGCAGTTGCGCTACACCTATGGTGTCCCAACTGAGTTTAACTCAGAGAGCAAGAAGCGTGGTGAGGTAGAGGAGTTACTCTTGGATGAATACACATCAACTACACCATCAATCAAAGTGCGCTACCCTGCTCAGCGACAAATAGATGAGGACCTAAGTAAGAGTACAGAATCGATGACACGAGGTATTATTTTGCACTCCATCTTCGAGCGAGCAAAGAGTATGCAGGATATTAAGAGTGCTATCGATAATATGGTGCTCAACTGCACTATCGATGTCAGCGAGGCGGAACAACTGGAGCGCAATATTAATGAAATGTGTAATAATAGCATTGTTGCAGAGTGGTTTGACGGCTCGTGGGATGATATTAAATGTGAATCAGGCATTATCTTTAATGGCACCACAAAGCGCCCAGACAGGGTGATGATTAAGGGTGACAGAGTGGTCGTTGTAGATTACAAATCGGGCCGAATATGTAGTAACGACCACAAGGAACAGGTGGCTGAATATATGGATATACTCCGACAGATGGGACGATACAGCACCATAGAGGGATATGTGTGGTATATCGCATTAGGTAAGGTTGAAGCCGTTTAATTATATTTTGTATCTTTGCAAGGTCGTATGGAGAGAGAGTTTTGGAATATCATACCGCAGAGTTATCGTCGTCAGGGCATAGGTGTTGCGCTGACTATATTTTTGCGTGCCCTGCTAAACTTCGTCGGCGTGGCCATGCTACTCCCCGTCTTGATGCTCTTGCTAAACCCCGAAGGGGCTAAACCCAATGGACTTCTTGATACTATTCGCCAGGCGTTAGGCATAGATTCAGATACTAATTTCACGATTATAGTCTGTGGACTCGCCCTTTGTATCATACTACTAAAAAACATCTCGGTAATTAGGCTATACTCCTTCGAGCGCGACTACATATTTTCGCTTTATAAGCACCTCTCAAAGGCCCTCTATGCAACATACTATCGCCGAGGTCTTCACTTTATAAAACACTCTAACTCAACGATTTTAACGCGCAACATAAACAGTGTTTGTCTCATCTTCGTGTCGGGCTACCTGAAACCGTTTGCCACCATCCTGGGCGAAGGACTGTTGCTTGTTTTGGTGGTAGCTACCCTTGTGTGGTTCAACCCCATTGTTGCACTTTTAGCCATATCTGTCATACTACCTATAGGTACTCTTTTCTACCTACTTCTACGTCGCAATATCAATAATTTGGGCAAGCAGGAGAATGAACTTCAACGTCGAAAGAGTAGAATTGTGACTGAAACTTTTAGAGGTTATGCAGATATTGAGATAAGCGGTGCTTATGAACTGATGTCTAAGCGTTTCGACGAGGCAATGAACGATATTATATCTCTTCGAAAGCGCCACGCCACCCTCGCTATGCTACCCCAGATGTTCACCGAAACAGGCCTAATGCTTGGCCTTATTCTATTTGTTGTGGTCAATCTAATTCTTCCGAATAAAGAGGTCGCTCTTATGTTTGGAGTATTTGCCGTGGCAACCATTCGCCTTATTCCATCGCTCAGGGCGATAATGACCAATTGGAGCACCATACGATTCAACCGTTTTACCCTTGACACACTTAAGGCGATAGAGTATGATAATCTCGAAGATGTCGAAGATTCCGATACAAGTATTAACTTTAGTGACTCTATCGAACTACGTAATATATCGTTTAAATTCGATGACTCCGACAGCAATACCATAACCGACTTTTCGCTCTCTGTCCACAAGGGCGAGCATATCGGAATTAGGGGTGCATCGGGCATTGGCAAGACCACCCTATTTAACATTCTACTCGGCCTCTATCGCCCTACCTCAGGAGAGATTGTTGTTGATGGCAAGAGACTGAGCGAAGCAAACATTCGCAGTTGGCAAAATAGTATTGGCTACGTGCCCCAATCGGTATTTATCACAGAGGGTAGCATTTTAGAAAATATAGTCTTTGGGCATAGTGTAGATAACATAGACTATAATCGTATTAATGAGGTTATTGAAATAGCTGACTTAAAGCGATTTGTAGATGCTCTCCCAGAGGGTATAAACACCAAGATAAGCGAGCAAGGGGAGAATCTTTCGGGTGGTCAGCGACAACGAATCGGCATTGCGAGAGCACTATATAAAAACTGCGATATCCTTCTTTTGGATGAGGCGACCTCTTCACTTGATGGCAAGACCGAAGAGAGTATCAATACGGCCATTGAGCGACTATCAAACAGTAACAATGCGCTAACCATTATACTTATTGCACACCGCGAAACTACACTGCAATATTGCGACCGCATAATCACTTTGGAGTAATGGAGCATAGAGAGTACATAATCGCTGATTTGCGCCTTCGTTCGGAGATTGATTTAGTAGCCTTGGGTCTTACTGGATTTAGACCATTTGAGGCTGACTGTATTGGTGTTGCAGATTGTTACATAAAGCAATTTACAGGCGACGAAAAGGACGTAATTGATACATCTATGCCCTTGGCCACATCCTATCTTGCTGAGGCCGATGCAGATGGTACACTCTATAAAACTTCCGCTGGTTATACCTACTCAATTCACCCACGAGACAACAAGGATGAGGTCACAATCTTCGATATCGACTGCATAACAAATACAATCAGCACTAATAGTCATCCAACAAACATAATAGACCGTTCGATACTTCGTTTCGGTATCTGGGTGATGTTTGGTGTGGTGCTGGCCCAAAACAGAGGTGTCGCAATCCACTCCTCTGCTATCGTTGCTGATGGTCGTTGCGCCATCTTCTTGGGAGAGTCGGGTACAGGTAAGAGCACACACACGCGTCTCTGGCGAGAAAATATCGAGGGGACAAGGCTTCTCAATGACGACTCGCCAATCGTGCGAATTGTGGGGAATGAAGTCCGTGTCTATGGATCACCCTGGAGTGGCAAGACCCCTTGCTACAAGAGTGAAGTCTACCCTCTTTCGGGACTCTGTCGAATAGTTCAAGCGCCAAATAATAGGATCACGCGCCTATCGACCATTTCGGCTATTGGTGCACTCCTACCCTCTTGTCCTCCAATGTTTGCACACGATATCCAGTTACAGGATATGATTTGTAGTATCGTTGGCGAAATACTGCGCCATACACCAGCCTATAGGCTCGAATGTTTACCAGATGGTGACGCGGCTAAGTTGTCCTATAAAACGATTATGCTAAATGAGTAATATTGAAGATATAACAAAGCGTAACCTTGAGTCAATTATAGATAGCAGAGAGACCTTTATTTTATCCGTCACAGGACGAAGTATGTTGCCGTTATTAGGCCGAGGTGATAGTAAAATTATATTGAGGCGCGTATCAAAAGATGAGGACATATATGGCCGAATCGCAATGTTTCGAGCGTCTAACGGGCATATCGTTATACATCGTGTGATTCGAATCGAGGGCGACGACGTTATCCTCAAGGGTGATGGCAATATCGTTCAGGAGGAGCGATGCTCAAGGAGTGAAATAATTGCAGTGGTCGAGCAGGAGCTTTATAGTAATGGAGATACAGTGGAGTGTAGATCGTGGCAGTGGAGAGTAAAAGAGCAGATTTGGTTGTCTACTCCACTCTTCATTCGTCGATACGTTCTAGCATTGATGCACCGTTGGTATGATAGAAAACAAAATAAAAGATAGATAATATGGATATACGAATTGGTTGTGGCTACGATGTTCACGCCTTGGCTGATGGCCTTCGACTGGTATTGTGTGGCGTGGAGGTTCCGCACACTAAAGGTTGCGTGGCACACTCTGACGGAGATGTTGCAATTCACGCTATTTGCGATGCTATGCTTGGCGCTTTAGCTCTCGGAGATATCGGTAAACTATTTCCTGATAGCGATGCAAAATACAAAGGTATCGACTCGACTATTTTACTTAAAGAGGTTGTTGAAATAGTACGTTCTAAGGGTTTTAGGGTTAGTAATATAGATTGTACTATTGCTATGCAGCGACCAAAGTTGCGCCCCTATATCGACACTATGCGCGAACGGCTCGCTGAGGTCGTAGGAATCGCCATAGATCGTGTATCGGTTAAGGCTACTACCACCGAACATCTTGGTTTCGAAGGCAGAGAAGAGGGTGTTTCAACCAATGCAGTTGTGCTGCTTCTGGCGGACTAAAGATACCCCACACAAACAATATAAAGAGCTCTTGCACTATACTGTGCGAGGGCTTTTTTTTTTAAACTTCCAACAACAATAACCAAACATCCTTTTTAGATAAATATTTTTCTATTTGTCCACATTGATTTATCAATAAAAATCACATCAAAAACGCCATAAGATACTTATGTATCATACCGCAAAAAGTTCATCTTAGAGCAAGTTTTGATTTTTTATCGTGTGTAAAGATTACATTTATTTGGAATAACGAAATAAATTAACTATTTTTGTAGTTGATTTACACACCTTCAGCGGTGTTGTCAATCGGGATTACTGAAACCTATCGCGGGTCGTGCATAGGACAGCGCGTTGGATAAGCCAACCAAATCTCATCTGGCTCGTCATCGGGATAAATCTACCCTTGTGGCGAGGGAGGAGAGAGTATGCGCACCACAAACCCTACCCCAAAAACAGAGTAACTGTATTACCAAAACAGGATCAATCAAACAACGAATATGAAGATTGCGGTTGCCGGAACAGGATATGTTGGTCTAAGTATTGCCACCCTACTTGCGCAACACAACGATGTTGTGGCCGTGGATGTCGTAGAGGAGAGAGTAAATCTTATCAACCAACGAATATCTCCAATTCAGGACGATTACATCGAGAAGTTTTTTAGCGAAACGCCCTTACACCTCACCGCCACACTCGACGGCAGGGAGGCCTATCGCGATGCCGACATGGTGATAATCGCCACGCCAACAAACTACGACCCAATAAAGAACTACTTCGACACACACATCATCGAGGAGGTCATCGACATCGTTTTGGAGGTAAACCCTGAGGCGACGATTATCATAAAGTCCACCATTCCCGTTGGTTATTGTCGTGGGCTCTATGCAAAATATGCTGAGCGAGGCGTAGGCCGTCTCAATCTGCTCTTCGCCCCAGAGTTCTTGCGCGAGAGCAAGGCTCTCTACGACAACCTATACCCCTCGCGCATAATCCTTGGACTTCCCAAAGCTGAGGAGTGCAACAATGATGAGAGCAGGGCTATGGTGGCGCTTGCGGATATGGAGAGGTTGGAGACTTCGGCAAGAGAGTTTGCAACACTAATGCAACAGGGCGCTTTGAAGGAGGATATTCCAGTATTGTTTATGGGAATCACCGAGGCCGAGGCAGTAAAACTATTTGCTAACACCTACCTTGCCCTCAGAGTAAGTTACTTCAACGAGTTGGACACATACGCCGAGATGAAGGGTCTCGACTCTCGCGCCATAATCGAGGGTGTAGGTCTCGATCCACGCATCGGCACCCACTATAACAATCCATCGTTCGGCTATGGCGGTTATTGTCTCCCTAAGGATACCAAGCAGCTCTTGGCCAACTATGAGGATGTACCACAAAATATGATGTCGGCAATTGTGGAGAGTAATCGCACACGTAAGGACTACATCGCCGACCAGGTATTACGTAAGGCGGGCTACTACGTAGGATCGAGCCAATGGGATGCCACCAAGGAGCGCGAGGTGGTCGTGGGTGTCTATCGCTTGACAATGAAGTCCAACTCCGACAACTTCCGCCAATCCTCTATTCAGGGTGTGATGAAGCGCATCAAGGCCAAGGGTGCTAAGATTATCATCTACGAGCCAACACTAAATGATGGTGCACTCTTTTTTGGCTCGGAAGTTGTGAACGACATCGCAACATTCAAACAACTGAGCAACGTAATTATCACCAACCGCTACACATCGGCCTTAGACGATGTGAAGAGCAAGGTATATACACGCGATCTATTTGGCAGAGACTAACGAATGGAGTTAGCAACCACACTCTTCGAGAGACTTAAGCAGAGTCGCCTCTTTACCGACTCCTTCTGGGCACTGTTGGGCAGTGCCCTGGGAAAGGGCTTAGCATTCCTTTCGGGCATCATCGTAGCCCGTCTGCTCGGTAGCGAGGTCTTTGGAGAGTATGGCTTAATTCGCACAACACTGACATACATAGCCATAGTTTCGACCTTCGGCTTTGGATATACCGCCACAAAATTTGTAGCAGAATACTCGGCTAACAAACCCGAAAAGTTACGCGGACTCATAAAGGGCATCGTAGGTATTACGCTTATTTTTAGCCTTATACTCTCACTCATCCAGGCTATCTTTGCCAAGCAGATAGCTATATTCGTTGATGCTCCGCACCTTGAGCCCACGATACGTAACTTCGCGATACTCACCATCTTCAATGCGATCACCACATCGCAAATAGCCATCCTCGCAGGACTCAAGGAGTTCAAAACTACGGCAAAGATTAATGGTATCGCTGGCCTATCGACATTCGTGCTAAGCGCGATTCTCACCTACTACCTCGGACTTAATGGTGCGTTGCTCGCCCTGCTTGCATCATTCATCGTACAGAGCATCGTAAGTATCATAGCCATTAGGCGTGCTATCGCCCAAAATAGTTTCAACGAGCAGGTTGAGCGTAAAGAATACGTCTCAATGCTCAAGTTCTCCACCCCGATAGTTCTTCAGGATTCGCTCTACGCCATAACCCACTGGACCTCGACCTATATTATCATCCTATTGGCGGGCTATAGCGAGGTGGGTATGTTATCGGCAGCGGTAATTTGGCAGAGTATGGTGATATTCATCCCAGCGATGTTGAAGAACGTGATGTTCTCCTACCTTGCAGTAAACACATCTTCGACCAACGACACAGGACTCGTAAAGCGTTTTTTGCAGATAAACGCCCTTTGCACTACCCTTCCAGTGGTTATCATCATACTGCTCTCAAAGGTTATCGAAGGGGTCTACGGACCTACATTCTTGGGTTTGCAATATATCATCATCGTAGTCTGCATATCAGCAATATTTATCAGTCTTGGTGAGGTCTACACCTACGAACTTATTGCCCGCAACCGCCCTTGGATGGTCTTTATTGCTCGTCTAATTCGAGAGATAGCAACGCTCTTTGTAGCATACTTGCTCCTACTTAACGCTCAGAGTAATCAGGCTTTGACATACTCCGTCGTAGCCCTCGGCTTCAATATCATCTACACGATTGTTGTGCGAGGACTCTACAAACACCACTGCACAAACGTATGATTATTTGGCAATTAGTCTCCTTGTCGGCAATCATCCTGGTCTTGCTCAACATCTTCATCGACGTTGATATCTATAGCCAGCAAAACCTAATAGCGATACTGCTATTGGGTGTATTTGTGTTGATGTGCTACATACTCGATGGCAGACGCTACGACACAATACGCGGCAAGGTTATACGCCCCTCGTGGTTGTTGATATTTGGAATGTGTATCATCGTATTCCAAAACCCTATCGACCTACTTCTAAACAATCTACACCTCGGATCGGCGATCTTCGTACATCAGAACCTTATCGTTAAGGGTGTCGCATACGGCACTATAGCCATAGCCTCATTCACCCTGGGTTACATCCTACCATACCGACCATTCAACACTGCAAGCAAGGCTGCCACGCCAGCCTCTCTACGACTCTTCGCTGTGCTGTTGGTACTAAGTTTGGCTGGATTCTTACTCACTATCGATGCCGACTTCTTCTCAGGAAAGAGTTATGTTGAGAGTGGCGATATATCTACCAGCCACACCAAGATAAGCGAGGTATTGTTATGGATTGCCTTTAACGGCTACTTCATTCAGTATGCCATAAATTCGAGGGGTAAAGGGTTGTCGTTTAGAGAGTATGTTGGTGGCATCCCAATCTTTATACTTCTAATCTTCGTGGGTTACCTTTCGCTTAAACTCGTAAGTGGTATGCGAGAGCCCGTGCTACGTAATATTCTGCTCTTCGTCTTCTCCTACATCTACGCAAGCCGACGAAGTCCCATGAAGGCCACTACGTTCATCGTCTCCCTAATCGTTGCAAGTTTCGTTTTTTCAATCGTAAGTATCGGCCGTGGAGTCATCACCGACGACCTCTCGGAGAAGTATCGAGTAGGTATGGAGATATACGATGATCGAAACAGCATTAGCCCCACAACATCGGAGTTAGCCAACTCGCAATACTGCGACTTCGTGGCATTAAAGTACTTCGACAAAGAGGAGAATCAACAGCTTGGAGGAGCGATACAAGCACGATACATAGCTTCGATCTTTATCCCCAACCGAATACTAAATAACTTTTGGTCAGTGGAGACAGATATGCAGGGCTCGGCATACTTCCTAACAGCTCGCGACAGAGGTCTCAAAGCTGAGAGTGGTCTCGGCTCTACTATCCACACTGATTTCTACGTAGATTTTGGCATTGTGGGTATGATTCTATGTATGGTGTTGGTGGGCTTCATCTTCAAGAAGACAGACCTCACCCTCTACTCCAACAATAGCAATAGATACTCGCTCTTGGTCACCGTGCTTGTCATCTGCCTCGGAGCGAGCTCCTTCTACCTATCACGCTCGGTATTTATCCCAACACTGAAGATTCCGCTATACACCTACATACTTCTGATTATCAACCAGCGATTTAGTCTAAGTAGTAACAAATAGCAGAGAAAGAGTATGAGAGTCCTTTTTGCCACGCCCTACAGTCAAGCCACAGGAGGCATAGTTCAGTGGGCACGCCATATCGTACAGCACCACACCACCAATCCTAATGGTGTGGAGTTGAATGTACTACCAATGAACAACTGCGGAGCAAATGATGCTGTCACAAACAAACGACTCTACAACCGTATCACTCGTGGCATAGCCACCTATAGCCACGTTATCAAGAGCCTAAAGCACGAACTCGACACCACTCGTTACGACATTCTACATATCGCCACGAGTGCCTCGATAAGTCTTGTTAAGGATTTATGGATGATGCGTATAACCAAGCGCAAAGGCATAAAGAGCATCCTACATTTCCACTTTGGTCGCATCCCCTCTCTCGCCAAGGAGCGCAACTGGGAGTGGCGACTAATTGTCAAGGCTGTTAGAACTGCCACGAAGGTTATCGTCATAGATAAGGCCTCGTACGACACACTCAAACGAGAGGGATTCACAAATATAGAACTACTTCCCAATCCACTCTCGCCTATGGTTAGTTCGCTTATCGAGAATTACAAAACCGCTGAACGAGAGCCACGAAGACTACTCTTTGTCGGCCACTGCGTTACGACCAAGGGTGTCTACGAATTGGTAGAGGCTTGTGCAAAGATAGAGGGCATACATCTTAGGTTAGTAGGTCCTATCACCGAGGGGGTAAAGCAGGATTTAGAGAAGATCGCCGACGGCAACGACTGGCTTGATATTGTTGGATGTATTTCATTAGAGGAGGTGATTAGGGAGATGTGTCGATGCTCTATATTCATTCTTCCCACCTATACTGAGGGATTTCCGAATGTCATTATCGAGAGTATGGCTGCGGGAGCACCAATCATCACTACACCCGTGGGTGCAATTCCCGAAATGCTTGACATCACATCAGATAGCCCCTGCGGAATATGCGTTGCGCCCAAGCAGGTTGAGCCACTCAGAGAGGCTATCGAGCAACTGCTACAAAACAACGACTTAGCCACCCTACTCGGCCAGCGTGCCAAGGAGCGAGTGACAACGGTTTATGCTATGTCCTCGGTATGGGATAAGTTGTGTAATATATGGAAAATATGTTGATATGGGACTAAAGAAGACTCTGAAAAACAATAGGTTTATTCGGGGATTATATTTCCTCTATAAGTCATACTTCGGTTATGGGCCAAAGAGTTTTGGTCTCTGTGGAGAGAACGTAGCCATTACACCTCCGCTACAAATCAACAACTCTAAGAATGTCTTTTTCCACGGAAACAACCGAATTAGCAACGCCTTTATATCGACCATGAACGCTAAGTTCATTATGAAGCCATACGCTGGTGCAGCCGAGGGTCTTAGGGTTATTACTGGCAACCACGCTATGATCGTTGGTCGCTACTATCGCTCCATCACCGAGGCGGAGAAGCCATCGGGATTAGATAAGGATGTAGTCGTAGAGAGTGATGTTTGGATTGGCACGGGTGTAACGCTACTTTCGGGCGTAACCCTTGGCCGAGGCTCTATCGTAGCTGCTGGAGCTGTAGTGAATAGAAGTACCCCACCATACAGCATATCGGGAGGAGTGCCAGCACGATTCATAAAGTTCAAGTGGAGCATCAACGAAATCTTGGAACACGAAAAGAGTCTCTACCCTGCCGAAGAACGCTTCACAAAGGTGGAGTTAGAGCACATATTTAAGCAGTATAACACGAAGGAGTAAGATTATGCCACGACTTCTGCAAATAAACATAACATCGAATTGGGGCTCGACGGGTCGCATTGCCGAGATGATTGGCAACCGCGTCTTAGCCGAGGGCTGGAGCAGTGCCATAGCCTATGGTTACCTCGAAAACCCAAGCAACTCCGAGACCCTGCGACTGAGTTCCAAGCGCAAGACACGCTGGTACCGCAGATTGGCCAAATACCTTGGCCTGGATGGCTTAGCCTCGAACAGGGCTACTCGCAGACTTATAGAGGAGATAGAGACCACAAAGCCAGATATCATCCATCTGCACAACATCCATGGCTTCTATCTCAACTACAAGATACTGTTTGAGTATCTTGCCACCATCGACACCCCCGTAGTGTGGACCCTACACGACTGTTGGAGTTTCACGGGCCACTGCGCCCACTACTTCGAGTGTGGTTGTGATAGGTGGATGACCGAGTGCCACCACTGCCCCAACAAGGCGACCTACCCAAAGACCTATGTAGACTGCACAACTCGCAACCACCGACTAAAGCGCAAGCTCTTCACCTCGTTGGGAGATAGACTAACCATAACACCTGTATCTCAGTGGCTTGAGCAAGAGGCGAGCAAATCATTCTTCAAGGAGTCGCGCATAAAATATATTTACAACGGCATCGACACAACGGTTTTTGCCCCATCCACACACAGCGATATACGCCAAAAATATAGTATTGGCGACCGCCCACTTTGTGTCTCAGTGGCTTCGGTATGGGATGCACAGAAGGGACTAAACGAGATTATTGCCCTTCGCAAGCAACTACCTGAGCAGTATGCGCTGATGATTGTAGGCATTGCCGAGCACCAACTATCACTACTCCCCGACGGCGTTATTGCCATACCACGCACTCAGTCCCAAAAAGAGTTGGTTGATATATACTCTACGGCAAATGTGGTGCTGAGCCTATCGCGTCAAGAGACCTTTGGTATGACCATTGCTGAGGGTATGGCTTGTGGCACGCCAGCCATTGTGTATCGCACTACGGCACTCCCCGAACTCGTAACCCCAGAGACGGGAAGAGTTGTGGAGCAGATAGGTGATATCGAGGGCTTAACTATGGCTATAATGGAGGTCTGCCAAAGACCAAAAGAGAGTTATGTCGATATATGTCGCAATCGTGCCTTGGAGTTCTTCGACAAGAAGAGATGTACTGACAACTATTTTGCACTATATAACGAATTACTAACTAAAACAAAATAACTTATGTCAATTTTCAAAGACAAAGTCCTTCTCATTACTGGAGGCACAGGCTCGTTCGGCAATGCCGTACTACGCCGTTTTATAGACTCCGACATCAAGGAGATTCGTATCTTCTCACGCGACGAGAAGAAGCAGGACGATATGCGTCACGCCTTGCAGAATCCAAAGGTTAAGTTCTACATCGGCAACGTGCGCGACAAGTCGTCGGTAGATGTTGCTATGCGAGGCGTGGACTATGTGTTTGCAGCTGCAGCATTGAAGCAAGTACCATCGTGCGAGTTCTTCCCTATGGAGGCAACTATGACCAACGTAATCGGCACAAACAATGTGCTTCTCTCGGCTATCGAGCACGGCGTGAAAAATGTCGTGGTATTGTCTACGGACAAGGCTGCCTACCCTATCAACGCTATGGGTATCTCTAAGGCTTTGATGGAGAAGGTGGCAATTGCTAAGGGTCGTGAACTCGGCGAGAACGGAGCAACGACTATCTGTTGTACTCGCTACGGCAACGTGATGGCGAGCCGCGGCTCGGTAATTCCACTCTGGGTAGAGCAGATGGAGGAGGGCAAGCCTATTACCATCACCGACCCAAATATGACTCGCTTTATGATGACTTTGGATGATGCTGTAGATCTCGTAATCTACGCCTTCACCCACGGCAAGAATGGCGACCTCTTCGTACAAAAGGCGCCTGCAGCAACCCTCACAACCTTGGCTGAGGCCCTCAAGCAGACCTACGCACAGATCGACCCTAAGTATGGTCAGACTGAGGTACGTGTTATCGGCACACGTCACGGCGAAAAGCTCTACGAGACCCTCGTAACACGTGAGGAGATGGCCAAGGCGATAGATATGGGCGACTACTACCGCATCCCTTGCGACACACGCGATTTGAACTACGACAAGTTCTTCACCGATGGCAACGAGGAGGTCTCTCGTATCGAGGACTACCACTCTCACAACACCCGACGCTTGGATGTCGAAGGTATGAAGGAGTTGTTGCTTAAGTTGCGTTTCATACGCGAGGATTTGGGCCTTCAGCCACGTGCTAAGGCTAAGGAGATTCGTAGCGAATAAAATTATGTCAGAGATTAAAGTTATTCAAGGCGAGATATTCAACGACCACCGTGGACAGATAAGTTCACTCAATAACTTTCATTTCGAGGGTGTCCGTCGTTGCTATATCATCCACCACCCCGACGCCTCGGTAGTGCGTGGCTACCACGCCCACCAATTCGAGCGCAAGTGGTTTTACTGCATCAAGGGTGCCTTCACACTTGCCCTTGTGAAGATCGACAACTGGGAGAATCCATCAAAGGATTTAGTTCCAGAGATTTTCGAACTTAGTGACAAGCAGAGTTGCATCGTATGCGTTCCTGCGGGCTATGCAAACTGCCTCAAGGCTCACACACCAGACTCTATTATGGAGGTATTCTCCGACAAGACCCTGGACGAGGCTTTGGGCGACAGTTGGCGCTACGACAAGGATATGTGGGTGGACTGGTCGCAATATTAAAATTACGTCTGATGAATATATTAGTCACAGGAGCCAAGGGCTTCGTAGGAAAGAATCTATGTGCGTTGCTCCGCACCATTGCCGATGGCAAGAATCGCACCTATGGCAACATTGCCATCACCGAGATTTTCGAGTACGACATCGACTCTAAACCTGAGGAGTTGGAGGAGTATTGCCAGAAGGCAGACTTCGTCTTCAACCTCGCAGGAGTAAATCGTCCTCAAACTACCGAGGAGTTTATGCAGGGTAACTTTGGCTTTGCCTCTACCCTTTTGGATACTCTCAAGCACCATAACAATAGCTGCCCCGTAATGCTATCATCGTCGATTCAGGCCACACTCATTGGTCGCTATGGTGAGGGTGAGTATGGCAAGAGCAAACGTGCTGGCGAGGAGCTATTCTTCGACTATGGTAGAGAGACGGGGGCAAAAGTTTTAGTGTATCGCTTCCCAAACCTCTTTGGCAAGTGGTGTCGCCCCAACTACAACTCTGCCGTGGCAACCTTCTGCAACAACATAGCTAACGACCTGCCAATTATGGTAAACGACCGTAGCACCCTATTAGAGTTGTTGTATATAGACGACCTTATGGACGAGATGGTTGCAGCTCTCAAGGGCGAGGAGCATCACTGCGAATTCGATGGTATCAACACCGTGCTAACAGAGAGTGGTCGCTATTGTGCAGCACCCGTAACTCATAAGGTGACTCTCGGAGAGATTGTAGACCTGCTCAACAAGTTCCACGAACAACCCAAGAGTCTCACAATCCCCGAAATACCAGCTGGCTCATTCGCCAAGAAGTTATACTCGACATATTTGTCGTATCTACCCAAGGAAAAAGTTGCATTTCCACTTAAGATGAACGAGGATAACAGGGGAAGTTTCACGGAGTTGCTGCGTTCAACAAATTGTGGTCAGGTGAGCATCAATATCTCGAAACCAGGAATCACTAAGGGCGAACATTGGCACAACACCAAGTGGGAGTTCTTCATCGTGGTAAGTGGTCGAGGCCTTATCCAGATGCGCCGTATAGGTTCCGATGAGGTCTTGGAGTTCGAGGTTTCGGGCGACAAGATTGAGGCGGTACATATGCTTCCCGGCTATACGCACAACATCATCAACCTCTCCGACACCGAAAATCTTGTTACGGTGATGTGGGCAAACGAGAGTTTCGACCCAAATAGAGCAGATACATTTTTTGAGAAAGTCATAGAATAAATACTAACTACACTATGGAGTTACAATTGAATTTTTCCGATGTTAAGTTTAAGGGTGACGGCCGTCTTAAACTACTCATCATAGTCGGCACACGTCCAGAGATTATTCGCCTTGCAGCGGTGATAAACAAGTGTCGCAGATATTTCGACACACTGCTTGCTCACACAGGCCAGAATTACGACTACAACCTTAACGGCATCTTCTTCAAGGATCTCAAACTGGAGGATCCAGATGTCTATTTGAATGCCGTAGGCGACGATTTGGGTGCTACGATGGGCAACATCATCAACTCGTCATACAAACTTATGGTCGCTACTCGCCCCGATGCTGTATTGGTTTTGGGCGACACCAATTCGTGTCTATCTGTCATTGGTGCTAAGCGTTTGCACATCCCTATCTTCCATATGGAGGCAGGTAACCGCTGCTTCGACGAGTGTCTTCCTGAGGAGACCAACCGCCGTATTGTCGATATCATATCGGATGTTAATCTCTGCTACTCGGAGCACGCTCGTCGCTACCTCAATTCTTCGGGCGTAGCCAAGGAGCGCACATACGTAACAGGCTCACCTATGGCCGAGGTTTTGCACAACAACTTAGCAGATATCGAGGCTTCTGACATTCACGAACGTCTCGGTCTTGAGCGGGGTCGCTACATCCTTCTCTCTGCTCACCGCGAGGAGAATATCGACACCGAGAAGAACTTTACATCTCTATTTACCGCCATCAACCGTATGGCCGAGAAGTACGATATGCTAATCCTCTATTCGTGCCACCCTCGCTCACGCAACCGTCTTCAGGCAAGTGGCTTCAAACTCGACGAGCGCGTGATTCAGCACGAGCCATTGGGATTTCACGACTACAACTGCCTACAGATGAATGCCTTTGCTGTAGTTAGCGATAGCGGCACACTACCCGAAGAGAGTTCATTCTTCACCTCTATTGGCAAGTCGTTCCCTGCCGTATGTATCCGCACCTCTACCGAACGCCCAGAGGCCTTGGATAAGGGTTGCTTCATCTTGGCAGGCATCGACACCGAGTCGCTTTTGCAGGCCGTAGATACTGCTGTGGAGATGGTCAAGAGCGGAGACAATGGCATCCCCGTACCTAACTACACAGATGAGAACGTATCTACCAAAGTAGTCAAACTCATCCAGTCGTACACAGGAGTAGTGAATAAGATGGTTTGGAGAAAGTAGTATGCCAAAACGAGTATTGATAGTAGCGCAGAATTTCTACCCAGAGTTCTTCAAGAGCAACGACATAGCCTCGGAATTGGTCAAAAGGGGTTATTTCGTTGATGTGCTCACGGGAATCCCCAACTATCCCGAAGGAGAATTCTATGACGGGTATGGAATTTTTAGTCGTCGCCGAGAGGAGTATAAGGGGGCAAAGGTCTATAGAGCCTTTCAAATTCCTCGTGGCAAGCGACCTGGGGCTGTGCGACTATCATTGAACTATCTATCGTGGGCCTTTTGTTCCACATTTTGGATATTGTTCTACTTCGTTTTCAAGCATCGCTACGACGCCATCATCGTACATCAAACCTCACCCATCACCCAGGCGTGGCCAGCCCTGCTCCTTGGGGCGTTGCGACGCACACCTATCTACACGTGGGTACTCGACATCTGGCCCGACTCCGTGACTGGCTTCTTGTGTAAGCCAAGCAGAGTTATCGAGGCTACGCTCGGATGGTTTACTAATGTGGTGTATCGTCGCTCGAAGCGCATACTTATCAGTTCGCCAGGATTTAGAGCGTTGGTCAATCGCGACGGTGACTACGACAATAAAATTGTCGATTTCCCGAATTGGTGCGACGACATACTCGCAATGCCGACTAAGGAGATACCCACTCTTGCGAAGGGCTTTAGGGTGATGATGGCAGGCAATATGTCCGATGCTACGGGACTGGAGGATGTTGTGGAGGTTATGAAACGTACGGCCCACAACCCCAATATTGTCTGGGTATTTGTTGGCGGAGGTAACAGAGTGGAGTGGCTCAAGCAGAGGGTCAAAGAGGAGAATTTGGAGAGGTGTTGCGCCATTGTCGGCCGCTACCCCTTCGACTATATGGCATCCTTCTATCGTGAGGCAGATGTAATGTTTATCTCCTTGAAGCAGACAAACCTTCCACACCTCGAAGCGACAATTCCTGCCCGCCTGCAATCCTATATGTCGGCAGGAAAGCCAATCGTTGGTATGATTGGTAGTGGTGTATCACTATTCGTCAAGACTATAGATTGTGGCATCTGCGTACCCAGTGGCGACATCGAGGGTTGTGCTTCAATGATTTTAGGGCTTGCCGAAAATAGGCCCAATCTTGAACGCTGGGGCAACAATGCTCGAAACTACTACATCAACCATTTTACCAAGAGCCAATCTATCTCCAACCTCGAAGAGATAATTGCAGACTAACGAACTACTATAATGGATAAGTGCAAAACCATCACTCTCGAACTTTTGCGCATAGCCCTCTCGGACTCACCAATCGAGGAGTCATCACAACTATTTGAGGGATGCAACTGGGAGAAGATAGCCCGCTACTCGGCACAACAGGGCATCACTGCCTTGGTGTGGGATGGTCTAAATAGAGTTATTCAAGAGGGTAAACTTTCTATAGAGAACCTCCCCGATAGAGCCACTAAATTGCAGTGGGCCTTGGCCGTTGAGAGGCTTGAAAAGCGATATGCAAAGCAGGTCTCTGTAATCGAACGACTTGTATCAATACTTGAGAAGAGTAGTATAAAGATAATGATTCTCAAGGGGTATGGTCTTAGTCTATGCTATCCAAAACCCTCACATCGTTCGTGTAGCGATATAGATATTTGGCTATATGGTAAGCAAAAAGAGGGAGATGACCTACTACATAAAAGCCTTGGCATTACGATTGACCAGGGTAAGCACCACCACACGGTGTTCTATGTCGATGGCGTGATGGTGGAGAACCATTTCGACTTTCTAAACCTCCACGCCCACCGTTCAAGCCGAGAGATAGAGGGAGAGTTACTAAAACGTACTGAGGAGCATAGCGACGAAATAGGTATCGGCGACAGTGTGGTCTATATGCCCCCTTCAAACCTTCACGCACTCTTCCTGCTACGCCACTCTGCATCGCATTTTGCAGCTGAGAAAATTGTACTTCGCCACATTTGCGACTGGGCAATGTTCCTAAAACATAACGCCTCAAATATCGATTGGGAGTGGCTCTACGATGTTTGTCGAACACAGAATATGGATAGGTTCTTGGATGCGTTGAATGGGTATGCTGTAGACTACTTCAACATAGATAGTAGTCTGCTGCCAAACTTCGCTCGACGTAATGACCTTGAGCAACGGATACTCAATGATATATTGCAACCAGAATTTTGTGAGCCTAAACCCGAAAAGGGGCTGATTCGCATCATACTTTTCAAGTATCGTCGCTGGTGGGCAAACCGCTGGAAACACCGTCTTGTCTATCGAGAGGGGCTTCTGCACAGTTTTGTCACACAGGCCTGGAGCCACATTCTAAAACCCAAAGCAATAAAGAGTTAGTTTTTCTCAATTCAAGGGAAATAAAATATAAAACCGAGCGTTTGACCTAAAAATAACTAATATGAAAGGAATCGTTTTAGCCGGAGGAACAGGCACACGCCTATACCCCATTACCAAGGGTATCTCCAAACAGTTGATGCCGATATACGATAAACCAATGGTTTACTACCCTATTTCGGTGTTGATGTTGGCTGGCATACGTGAGATTCTCATTATATCTACTCCTCACGATCTACCTGGCTTCAAGCGTTTATTGGGCGACGGAAGCGATTACGGTGTGCGTTTTGAGTATGCCGAGCAACCCTCTCCTGATGGCTTGGCACAAGCCTTCACCATTGGCGAGGAGTTCATCGGCAACGACAGTGTATGTCTTGTCTTGGGCGATAATATCTTCCACGGAGCGGGTTTTACCGCTATGCTTAAGGAGGCTGTGCGTGTTGCCGAAGAGGAGGCTAAGGCCACTATCTTTGGCTACTGGGTGAGCGAACCACAGCGCTACGGCGTGGCAGAGTTTGATGTAAATGGCAGATGTATCTCTATCGAGGAGAAGCCTAAGGAGCCTAAATCTAACTACGCAGTTGTAGGTCTCTACTTCTATCCTAATCGTGTGGTGGATATCGCAAAGAATATCACCCCTTCGGCTCGTGGCGAGTATGAGATTACCACGGTAAACCAACGATTCTTAGAGGCTGGCGAACTTAA
The DNA here is from genome assembly GCA_904502285.1 of uncultured Alistipes sp. GTDB lineage: Bacteria > Bacteroidota > Bacteroidia > Bacteroidales > Rikenellaceae > Alistipes. The sequence continues at coordinate 118,013 of CAJGEC010000001.1, forward strand.
GGTGCAGACCCTTGGACGAGGCTTCGCGTGGCTCGATACAGGCACTCACGACTCTCTCTCTGAGGCCTCTACCTACATCGAAGTATTGGAGAAGCGCCAGGGCCTAAAGGTGGCATGTTTGGAGGGTATTGCCTATCGTCAGGGTTGGATTACAGAGGAGCGTATGCGAGAACTCGCACAGCCTATGCTCAACAATCAGTATGGCCAATATCTGCTTAAGGTAATCGATGAACTCAAGGAGAAGCACAGACCAGACTTAGAGTAGTATGAAGATAATCAATACATCAATTGACGGAGTTTTAATCATTGAGCCAAAGGTGTTTAGCGACGAGCGCGGATACTTCTATGAGAGTTTCAACGCCAAGCAGTTCCAAGAGGCAACTGGCATAACGACCACCTTCGTACAAGATAATCAGAGTCTTTCTCGCTATGGTGTTTTGAGGGGTCTCCACTACCAGCTAGCACCATTTGCTCAGTCGAAACTTGTACGTGTGGTCAAGGGTAGCGTCATCGACATTGCTGTAGATATAAGGGTTGGCTCACCCACATTCGGCAAATATGTAGCCGTAGAACTTAGCGAGGATAACCACCGCCAACTATTTATTCCGAGGGGCTTTGCTCACGGTTTCATTACCACGAGCCAGAGCGCTATATTCCAGTATAAGTGCGACAACTACTACAACCCCGAAGCAGAGGGCGCCATTGCGTGGAACGACCCAACACTAAATATTGATTGGGTATTGCCATACCAAGATATATCTCTGTCGGCCAAAGATATGGAGCATCCTCAGTTAAACGAGGCCAAGCTCTTCGACTACAACACTCCTCTTTATTAATGAAGAATATACTTATCACGGGGGCCAATGGTCAGCTTGGCAACGAAATGCGCATTGTAGCAAAGCATAGCGACCTCAATTTCATCTTCACCGACATCTCGTCAGACGAGGGTTGCGACACCCACTATCTCGACATTTGCAACAGGGAGGCCGTAATAGAATTTGTACAGAGGAATGAGGTGGATGCCATAATCAACTGCGCAGCCTATACCAACGTAGATATGGCTGAGTCCGATAAGGAGAGTTGCTATGCACTTAATGTCACTGCACCAGAGAATCTCGCTATCGCAATTCAGCAACGCGGAGGTCTCCTCATACACATATCAACGGACTACGTTTTTGGGGGTGATGAGACTCATAGGCCACTAACCGAGGATGATGAGTGCAACCCTAAGTCGATATATGGCAAGACCAAACTCCTTGGTGAGCAAGCGATACGGGCGACCAATGGCGACTATGTTATCATTCGCACGTCGTGGCTCTACTCCGAGTATGGCAAGAATTTCTGCAAAACTATGATTGCTCTGACCGAGAGCAAACCCGAAATAAGGGTGGTAAACGATCAATTAGGCACACCCACCTATGCCCTCGACTTAGCCAAGGCAATAATCGTAGTTCTAACCAACTATGATTCAACAAAACGTGGCATCTACCACTTCTCGAACGAGGGTGCTTGTACGTGGTATGACTTTGCTATAGAGATTGCTAAATTAAACCTGAGTCAGGGGTCTATTATAAGTCCTTGTTCGAGTGATGAGTATCCGACACCTGTCCGTCGTCCCCACTATTCGGTCTTAGACAAAGGCAAAATTCGACGAGTATTCAACGTAGCGACCCCCGACTGGAGGGATTCGCTCAGTCTCTGCATAAATAATATTAAAGCATCTAAATAAAATGTCACAACGCAACATCATCATTACTGGAGGAGCTGGATTTATCGGTTCGCACGTTGTTAGACTATTTGTAAACAACTATCCGCACTACAATATTATCAATGTGGATAAACTCACGTATGCTGGTAATCTCGCCAACCTAAAGGATATAGAAGATAGACCGAACTACAAATTTAAACGACTGGATATCTGCGACTTTGAGGATTTATATCAACTATTCCAAGATGAGAATATCGATGGGGTTATTCATCTGGCTGCCGAGAGTCACGTCGATAGGTCGATAAAGGACCCATTCACGTTCGCTAAGACCAACGTGATGGGTACACTCTCTCTGCTTCAGGCCGCAAAACTCTATTGGGAGTCACGCCCAGAGGGTTACGAGGGTAAACTCTTCTACCACATATCTACCGACGAGGTGTATGGGGCTTTAGGCTTCGACGATACTCTATTTACCGAAGAGACTAAGTACGACCCACATAGTCCATACTCTGCAAGCAAGGCCTCATCAGACCACTTCGTTCGTGCCTACCACGACACATACGGTATGCCTACAATCGTCACTAACTGCTCGAACAACTACGGCCCATACCAATTTCCTGAGAAGTTGATACCCCTATTTATCAACAACATACGAACTCGTAAACCACTACCCGTATATGGCAATGGTGAGAATATTCGCGATTGGCTCTATGTCGAGGATCACGCTCGCGCCATAGAGACCATCTTTCACCGAGGCAAAATAGCCGACACCTACAATATTGGAGGTTGCAACGAGTGGCGCAATATCGATCTAATAAAGGTTATCATCGCTACCGTAGATAGACTACTCGGCAACCCTGAGGGACACTCCATAGATCTTATAACATACGTTACCGACCGTCCTGGCCACGACGCCCGCTACGCCATAGATGCCTCGAAACTACGACGAGAACTCGACTGGCAACCATCACTACAATTCGAAGAGGGCATCGAGCGCACCGTTCGCTGGTACTTGGAGAACGAGGAGTGGATGGAGAACATAATATCTAAGGAGTATATCAAATACTACGACGAGATGTATGGAAATAGATAGATACTCACTAACATAGCACATAGAGAAATACCCTTAGGTCTAACTCCTAAGGGTATTATTTTTACCACACTTCGCCTCTGTGACCACTGCAACAAATAGGTAGACTATTGCGAGAACTGCGAGGGTGAAGATATCTTTTCTAACATCATAGAGTGAGACTCCTGCTGTACCAATATCTACGAAGGCATTCACTGCACTACTACTCGGAAAGATTCGGCCTAAAAGATAGAGCCACTCTGGAAAGGCCTCCTTGGGATAGGAGACTCCAGCAAGCAAAAGAATAGGGACAGAGCTCCACAGCAGTAGCATCAGAGGGGCTTCCCTACGTTTGAAGAGGTGCGACAACGACATCGCAAGCGATGTAACTGATACCAAATATACGAACATAAGTATCGCAACATCTATGGTTCGACCATTATATGGAAAGCCGAACAGAGTCCACACTACACCTAATATAATAGTTAAATTAATTCCATATATTACTATATATACCAATATCTTAGCAACAACACTCTTAATAGCGTCTCGATAGGAGTTCACCTGTAAACTAACACGCTGTTGTCGTCTACGAACACCCAACATAGCAAGGCCAATTACGAGGGTCTGCTGGATGATAACCACTACGATCGATGGCATAACGAAAGAGCCATAACCCTGTGGTGTGTTATAGAGTATATGTTTATCGAGCGAGACAGGCTGAATAACACCCATAATATCACCTCCACCAATGCTATTTGCAATGAGGCGTGAGGTTTCGATTACCGCCCCCTCGACAAGCACATCGGCTGTTGTCTGGGTCAGCACCTCCTTATAAATCAGCAGATGGCTACCATCAAGGATTACTGCTACATCGGCCTGTTCTCCCATAAGAAGAGTTCGCTCGAAGCCACGAGGTATTACCACAATGCCATACACCTTGCCTCGGTAGAATAGCTCCTTAGCCTCCTCGACAGATGTAGGCTCATAGGCTACAAAGGTATCAGGACCAGACCTTAAACCATCGACAAGAGTTCTACTCATAGAACTATGATCCTCATCAACGACGGCTATCGCGACCTCGCGCACAACCTCCTTGCCGTATGCCACAGAGTAGATAATTGTATATATCAGCATAGCGAAAACCACCAAAAGTAGAACTCCGCTATCTTTCAGAATCATACTTAACTCATCTGCTATCACACGCTTCATAATCTCCAATAATTAACTACTCCATACCCCAGTACTGATCCTCTCGCACTACCCTTCCGAATCGACGCCACACAATCACTGGAGGGAGCATAAAGAGTAGAATAGCCCCTAAATCAATAATATCATAAAATTGGGGAGCTCCAACAACTGCCTGAGATATAAATACATCGCTAAAATAGGTTAAAGGAAAGGCCTTGGATAGTAGTTGTGCCACACCATACATAGCCATCACCGGAAAGGTGATACCCGAAAAGGTAAATGCCATAACGGCATAACCGCCACCAAGCGATAGAGCCAATCGCAAGTTCGAGGTAACTATCACAATAAAAAGAGCAATGGACTGATATGCTATTACTAACAGAGCCCCTCCCAACGATAGCATAATATAGCTGCCTGCACAATCCATTCCCATCACCATAAATAGGATGGAGTATATGAGCTGAGTATAGAGTGTAAAAATGGTGGTTAGCGGTAGTAATTTACCCACCACAGCAGACAAAGAGGAGTCGCCAGCAACTCCGAGCCACTCCTTAGCCGTACCATATCTCAACTCCCGACCTACGGCATAGGTTGCCGAGACAACGATAAATATTACCAACCCCATAAACATAAATATTGGGGCAAGATAGTAGCCATAATTAAGATAGGGATTTCCCACAATATTAGTATGGAGATTTATCGGCATAACATCCGCCATAGCCACCTCATACTCTACGCCCAAAGAGGATAGCTTTGAGAGTGCTACGCCCGACGAGAAGGTCTCCACCACGGTTTGTAAATCTCTCTCCACCACTCCACTTGCCGACAGATTAACTCCCGAAACATAGCACTCCACCTCGGTTGGCACACCTTCATATATCTTTCGTTCAAACCCCTTGTCTATGTAGATTATTGCCGAGGCTTTGTCTTCCAACATTAGCTGTTCGGCCTCGTCGATAGATTGTGTCTCGTGGGCGATATCAATGCCTGGAGTAGCCTCGATCATAACTACCAACTCTTGCGACATTGGGGTTTTATCTCTATCGACCAACGCCACAGGTAGGTTATCAATAGCACCTCCATAAAACATTATGGTAAAGAAGAGTAGCATCACCAACGGAAGCACAAAGACCACACTGCAATAGAGTCTATTGCGTAGCATCTCCCGAACCTCTCGCTTTACCACAGCCCATAAACCAACACCACTCATAATATCACAACAAAGAGCGCTTAACAATAACACTCATACCAGGCAAAATAGTTACGCTATCACCATACTGACGGGCCTTAACTTCAAAGGTTCTTATGTCGAATCCTCCTCGCGCCCTCGTGGCACTCCACGTTGCAAAATCGGCTTCGGAAGCGATATAAAAGACCTCGAACTGCACATATCTATCAAGAGCAGGAATATAGCCATTAAACCTCGACCCCACTTCCACCCCCTTGAGATGGCTCTCCTTTATATTAAACGTAGCCCACATATTGCTTAAATCGAGGATGGTTACTACGGGGTAGCCACTACCAACAAGTTCGCCTGGCTCGGAGACGATATCCGATACTCGGCCAGATATAGGTGCATAAACACGAGCATCTCGCAGATAGGAGTTCACCTCATCTACAGCACCTTGCGCCTCTCGCACTTTAGCTGCCACAGCCTCGCGTTGCTCCTTTGTAGCGCCCTCGACAGCCATATCGTACTCCGCCTTGGCAGCATTTACCGTCGCCTGCATAGCGTTATAGTTGGCCAACGCCTCATCGTATTGCTGACGAGGCACAACACCCTTATCGTAGAGATTCTTAACCCTCAAATAGCTCTTCTCGGCAAGCTCTCTACCCGCCAGAGCCTTCTGCCACATACTCTTTAGGGCGATAATCTGTTCGCGTCTGGCGCCCATATCGACCTCCCTATTTATGGCCTCGGCAGCCGACTCCAAGGCAGAGACCTGTTCCAACTTGGCATCCAACTCAGGCGTCGATATCGTATAGAGCAACGCTCCTTGCTCCACCCAGTCGCCCTCGCTGACAAACATAGAGTCGATGCGACCAGCCAATTTCGACGATGCACGATATGTGCGACACTCCATAACGCCTTGAATAACTACCTCGTTCTTCTCTCGATTATATCTCCAAAGAGCTGCTACAATAACAAACAACGTCACTATCGAGATTAGCGCGATTGCCGTGTTCCTAAACTTCTTGTTCATACTATTTATTCAAAGAATTTATCTACATCTCTACAACTTGACCGCTATTAGCATAGTTCAAATAGTCGCTACTCAACCCCGACACCTCAAGTAATCGTGCCAACGACAAGCAGTGCTGATAGACAGAATCGATATACTCTACGCGCGAAGAGGCCAGTTCCACACAAGCATCAATAAGCTCTGATGATGAGACCACACCCTCGCTAAAGCCATCTTTAGCCGTAGTATAGAGACTCTCGGCAAAGGCTATAGAACGCTCCGAGGCTACTATGCCCTGCATAGATGAAATCACACTATAATACTCTCTCTCCACAAGTAGCCTCACCTCCTGCTCAGCACTCATCACCGACTCTGCCATCTGTTTCATTTCGTGCTTTGCTGCCATATACCTACGCTCCTTTCCTAAACCATCGAAGAGTGTGAAATTAACACCTACACCCACACTCCAGCGAGGTACCATTTCGCTAAGTTGATAATTGTATATAGCCCCCGCACCATAGGCAACAACCTCTGGAAGGAGGTCTGCTTGAGCCATATTTTTTCCCTCCTCGGAGAGACGACCTACCAATCTCGCCTCATTCAATAATGGGTTTAGTTGGTTGGCCATATCAATATAATAATCAAGTGAATCTATCGTGCCACAAACAAATAACGGGCTTATCGGATTTAGACTCTGCCCCATCCCTACGACCGTGGAGAGTGCAGACTCTGCAACCCTCGCTTTGCTAAGCGCATCGGCTAAATCGCGTTCAGCCTCAGAGAGTCTATATTGCATATATAATACAGCACTATGTGCCACAACACCCTCCTCCTCCATTGCTACAGCATCAGCCAGATGCAACTTAACAGCACGTACTACATCTTCACGAATCGAGACAACCTCCTTGGCAAGAATCAACCCGTAGTAGCTCTCAACCAATTGCGTCACTAATCCATTCTCCACTCCTTCCAAAGCAGATGTTGCCATCTCCACATTTATCTTGGCTGCTCTATTAGCTGAATTTATTCGTCCGCCAGCATATATAGGCAGTGTAACCAAAGCACCTACACCTCCCACAGCACGTTTCTGAAGCGTATAGCGCCAATCGAGTTGTGTGAGTGGCGATAGGCTCTGCCGTAAGAATTTAGCCACATCATTTGTTAGAATTCCATTGGTGACTCCAGTATTGATAAGACCATCCAAAGACTCTGTTACCACCCCCTTTGTTCCTCCAAACTCTATATCGACACTCTTTTGCAACAGGGTAAACCCACCAACGATATCGATATTAAATAGGCGTAGGCCTCGCGCGGCACGCATCTCTTCAAAGGCTACATCAACCCCATACTCCCTACTCTTAATGGCATGGTTATTCTGCGCCAAGACCTCCAAGGCTTCGCGCAATGTGATATCGTTTTGCGCCCAAACGCTCGACCACGACAATAGGACAAGCAGCAAACTGAAAAGGTGTTTCATTCAAAATTTGTTTATATCCACCAACTACAAATATCGCGCACAACAAATATTACTCAGAGAAAAATTATGTCTGAATGTTTGGCATATTCCTTGCGAAACGGTGATACGACATTATTTTTTGTTAATTAAAAACTATCAGTTATGAAACGAATTAGACTTTTCACAGTATCACTATTCTTGATTGCTTGTGGAGCGACTTCATTATCGGCACAACGTGTCATCTATGAGGTTGAGGAGTACACCCCTACTATCTATATGATTGCCGTAGGCGAGACTCTCAAAGAGTATGATCCTGAGACTGCCAGACAAAACGTCATCGACGACTTCACAGAGACCAAAAGATGTGGTTTTCAGCAGGCTCACAACCCTCAGTTCATCTTCTCTACGCGTAACAATCGCTTCTCTCTGGGTATTGGAGGTATGGTAAACCTTCGCACAAGCTTCGATTTCGATGGCGCAATGGGTAATATCGACTTCATACCCTACGATATCCCTATGAGTAAGGGCTATGCCAATCGTCAGCGTATTATGATGGATGCCTCTACATCGCGAATCTTTGCTAAGGCAATAATCAACAGCGAGAGGCTCGGTAGAATCCAGGTATATACCGACATCGACTTCCGTGGTGGCGAGCAGTTCTCCTACATCCCTCGCCTAAGGTCGGCATACGTTAGTTTCCTCGGTCTTACCGTTGGTCGTGACGTAACCACCTTCTGCGACCTTAACGCAGCCCCTACGACCATCGACTTCCAGGGTCCTAACGCATACAACTTCAACTTCAATGAGATGATTCGCTACGAGCGCAGCTTTGTACGCAACCACCTCACCTTTGGAGTAGCAGCGGAGATGCCTTCGGTTGATGGCACTTATGGTGAGAACTTCTCACCTATCTACCAGCGCGTTCCCGATGGTATCGCCTACTTGCAATTTAACTGGGGCGAGAATCGCTCAAGCCATATCCGTGCATCGGGTGTCATCCGCGATATGTATCTCCACGACAACATTAACGGCAAGAATACTACACAGGTGGGATGGGGCGCACAACTTAGCGGTCACATCAACATCACTCGCTGGGTAGACCTCTATATGAATGGTGTCTATGGTCGTGGCATCACCCCTTACATTCAGGACCTTGCAGGCGCGCCTTACGACATAACCTACAATCCTAACAATCCTCAGAAGGCTCAGACTATGCCTATGTGGGGCTGGCAGGCAGCAGCACAAATCAACATCATACCAGGCATTATGTGGGTAGCAGGTGGATACTCAGAGGTACACCTCGAAGAGCATAACGGCATCATCTCAGGCAACCAGTACAAGCGAGGCCAATATATCTTCGGTAACGCCTTCTGCAACGTAACCCCTAACCTCACCGTAGCCTTGGAGTATCTCTATGGTGGTCGTGACGATATAAGTGGCACCAAGAGCAATGCCAACCGCATCAGCATTATGGCTCAATATAACTTCTAAAGCCATAAGTTAAAGATTTATGGCAACCTCCCAAAGCGAGAAGGTTGCCATATTTTTTATATATTTGCCACACAATTTACACTGTTAATTGTCGTTATAAGTATATGAAACACCTCTTACTACTCATAGCTGCATTTCTGCCCACAACACTTATGGCAAGTATCCCTGCCATAGAGGATTTGGGCGAGAGGGCCTCTAACCAAGATAATGTCGAGCATACGAGCGTTGGCTCATTTATGCTGAGTATGGCCTCGTCGTTTGCCGAAAAGGAACAACGCAAGACCTTTAAGATGCTCAACAACATCGAACTTATCGAGTGTCACAACCACAGCTATTGCACCACACTTGAGAGCGAGGTAAAATCTATAATAAAGAGTCTGAATGCCTCATACATAGGTACTACCACAGACGATAGGAGCCGAAATGTAGTCTATGGTCTTTCTGACGGAGAGATCATCAACGAGCTTATAATACTGGCCTACGGACACAAAGGGTCTTTCTCCGTAATTGCCATATCTGGCGAGATACCGCACGACCGCTTAGAGGAGATTTCCCAGATTCGACAACCTTTGAAATAGAGAAAAAAGAGAGGCTATTCCCTGTGTGGAACAGCCTCTCTCTCTATTTATAGTCATCTATCTCTACTTAACTCGCTTAATAGTAGCCTCACGTACAAGACAACCTGGAACTATACGGTTGCCACCAGTGATTACCTTGAAGGTTGTAGCCTCAAGATATGCATTACCACCCTCGGCATCCTCATCAGCCTTAGCATCCTTATCGTTAGCCAAAGCCTCAGCATCCTCCATAGCACCAAAGCGGTTATCCCAAATCTTACCCTTCTCAGGGCGCAAAGAGCCAACCTTTGTGTAGAAGATACGACCCTCAGCATCCTCCTCAGGCATAAGCACGTCATACTCCGACTTGATATTTACACCCTCCTTAAGACCGATCTGAACATCTACCGTACCATCCTCGTTGATTCTGTATATAGGCACATTCACCTTGAACTCGTCGTACTGGCGCTGCAACTGAACGATCGACTTATCAATAGCACGAGTACAAACCTTTAGCATCTGCTCCTCCTTGCTCTGCTCGGCAAAATATTTCGATGACATATTACCTGCACCTGTAGTAGTCTTACCTACAAACTCAAGGCTATACAATGGGTCGTTGCCAGCAACAGCATTAAATCTATCACGGTTGGCTATACGGTCGCTCTCGCTATAGTTCTCGTCGGCATAAAAGCGACTGTAAAAATCCCAAAGCAAATCCTCATTCCAAGCAAGACGATAGAGGTATGAAGTGATATTTACCTTAAAGCCATCGATATTCTCAACCATTGAGGCGGTAGCATCTGTGAGATCCGACACATCTGTACCCAAAATTGCGCCAGCAAGAAGACCTAAGACACGAAGGCCAGTACCTACTCCCTGAGATACTTCGCCACGATCAACGAAGGTGATATCGTTCACCAACACATAGGTATTACCGATAAGCTTATCGCCAGCATCTGCTAACTGAGCCTTGCCACGAGTAGACTGCTCTGCAAGGCGGATATCGAGCTGTGAAGCGTCGTAGAAACCTCGCTCCGAGATAAGATCCATATTGCACAAACCCGTCGCAGCGTCACGGTTAAACCACTTCGATACAATACCCTTTGCCGTAGACTCTGCCTCAAAGAATGCTTGGATATCACTCATATTCTGGATATCCTTCTTCTTATTGTCTGCCGCCTTTTTCACCTTCTTTGCTGAAGACTCGAATGATCGAACCGCAAGGTTATGGTCATTAAATTTATCAGGCACTGGCATAATCATAAATGCCGAATCGATAGCCTCGCCATAAGGTAGCTGCGAGTGCTTAATCAAAATCGAATACAATGAGCTACGATGATATTGCGACAATGAATCGACTTGTCGCTGAGCCGACAGACTGAACACGAGGAACATCGCGCCCAAGATAAGGATTAATCTCTTCATAGTAATTATTTAGGTTTGGGTTAGTAGCATTTTGTTCTGTACGATACGAGACTATTAGTGGTGATCCCACCACATCTCGTAGCTCTGCGTTGGCTGGTTCTGACCGTAGGCAACACCTACTGCCTTCCAAGCATCGATCTCCTTCTCCTTCAATGCGTGCTCCTTCTCGGCCATCATACGCGACCAAGCAATCTCCTGCTCGGCCTGCTGACGATCATACGCACGCTCGGCGATGACAAACTCCTTGATTTCAGATGCCAAAGCCTCTGCCTTGTCGTAACAAGTAGAGTATGGTGACACCTCTGCAAGATACTCTCCAGCCTCCATAGCAGCTTCGTAGCTATGACCTGCTGCCCAGATGGTCTTTGCCTTCTGCAACATCACCAACGACTCATTATCAATCATCTTCTGGTAGATATCTACAGCAGCATCATTAATCCTGTTATAGCCCTCACAAACATCTGGCACAACAGAAAGGATATACAACGCCTGCTCGAACTCACCTAACTTAGCCAAAGCCTCGGCGTGCTTGATGTAGTTATTAATCTGCGACTCGTAGTAGGCAACAATCTCCTTCGACGCATTTGCGATAAGAGTCTTCATCTCCTGTGATGAAGGCTTAATATTTTTGAACACAGAGACAAAGGCCTTATTTTCGTTCTCACCAACGCCACGTGCCGAGATTGTCACTGACTCATATACTCGGCGAGTCTGCATATCAGCTATATAGAATGAGACATCGGCATTCTGGATGATACGTGTTGGAGCGCCACTAATCACCTCCTTGTCGGTAAGATTCACCGAGCAAGTCAAGAAGAACGAAGCGTGATTATCCGCGCCAAGACCGTTTACCGTTACAATTTGGAGCAACTTATCCTCCAAGAGCGAATAGGCCATAGGTGATACCTCCGTAGCACTATCAGAGACATACACACCAATAGGGATAGGTCTCTCGTTAGTCTGAGCCATAGCACACAACACTGAGGCGAGTGCTACGATTGTTACTAAAAACTTTTTCATATCTCTACTTTTTATTTTTCACCAAGAATAAGCACACAGCGACCAAGACCCTGATTCAACACCTTGATATTCTCAATCAAGTATGGCTCGGCACGAAGGTAGCGCACCAAATTACGGATGAAGCGATTCGCATCATTTGCGCGACCACGCTCGTCATAGATAGGAATGCGCACCTGGTTGAGTGTCATCTGAGTATCAGACTGATCGGCAACGCTATAGCGGTGACCCTCGGTATTGTCATAGAACCAGTCGTCGATAATCTCCGAGAGGGCGTAGCCATCGAAATCCGACTCAAGATCCTCACCCCATATATCCGACACACGGATTAGGTAACTCACCTCGCGACCATTAGCAAACATATCGTCGAAATGCTCCTGAAGACGGCCAACGAAGCTATCCATATTTGCCATTACAGCCTCTTGAAGCATAACAGCGATATCGACCTGATGAGATGGCTCACCTGTACCATTAGCACCAGCAATCTGCTTGTTGGTATAAGAGTCCAAGCCCTGCAAAGTGTAGCGAACGCTCTTCTTTGGGCCAACGGTCACAACATCCCACGTAACCTGCATAATGATATCGGCACGGGCACGGTTGCGCACCTGGTCGTACATAGACTCTGCCACGCTACCGCCACTTTTACCCTCTACCAACGAGAGTTCGGCCGATGTTGTGGTAATATCTCGAATAACGCTCTCAAGGTTCTGCAACGGAAAACCACGATCGTTCATCAGGTCGTTGAGCTTCGAGATGACGTTCAACAAATCGAAATCGTTCTGCAAGGCTGCCACATAGTCGGGTGAATAGACCGTTGTACCCATATTGTCCACCTCGGTAACATAACCCTTCGACTTGCACCACGCATCACTTGGCACTACCATAATGGTAGGTCTCTTTGCCTGAGCAAAGGCGCTCATTGTTATTATCGCGAATATCGCAACAAGAAATAATCTCTTCATAGTTGGTTTGGTTATTTTATTATATTATTCTCCTTAAGATATTGCTGAAGTTGAGGACGCAACACACGCACAGTGGTAGACATCTTCATCTGCTTACCTGTCCAATACTTCTCGTTTGTCTCACGACGACGATCCTCACGGCTTGTAAAATACTTGTAAGAACCTCCATCAGCCAAGAACTGATACAAGAAATCGGCATACTTCTCCTCGGCATTAACCTCAGTAATCAAAGGACGTGAAAGGTGGGGATTTCCTGGCACCTCTACGCCATAGAGCAAGATATCACGGACAGCGTTCTTGTGAGCCTGCTCCAAAGCATCACCACGATAGCGACCCTCACCGTAGGCACGTACCGTAACCGAACCATCACCCTCGGCATTCATAAACTCGCTTCGAACAGAATAGAAGGCCGTTGTAGTAACCTTCTGTGGGTTACAAGAGGTCATAATCATCACGACTACAACCGCCACATATAGAAATACTCTTTTCATACTCTCTTCATTTATATATTAGAATCCGCTACCGAGGCTACGCACAATGCCCGCCTCCTCAAGATGCTTGCGAAGCATATCTTTGTTTACCGTAACAACTACGCCTACCTTATACTCCTTACCCACTTTGCGAACCTCTGCCGAGCCATCCATAATGGTTGAGACATATCGCATATATGGGCCATCCTCACCAAAGAAAGCTGCGAAGAAATCGGCCTTAACAGACTCTATGGTTGGGTCAGAAACCAATGCTCGCTGTGACGACGCTGCGGTTGTACCAGTATAACCCCTAAAGATAACGCCGTGAACAGCATTCTTACGAGACTGCTCCATTGCTAAATCTGCCTTCTTAGAGTAACTCCACACCTTAACCATTACCATTCCGTCAGACGCCGTCTTACAATACTCGATATCGTAACGGAACATATCGGTATCTTCATTTAGTTTTTTCTTCTTATCGGCGTATGCTGAGCCACATACCAACATAATCATCGATAGGATAAGTGCGATTTTTTTCATCATAAGTTTTGGTCGAGTGCCACACAGCCCACACTATGGCTTTATATTAATTTAGATCTACGGAGGACTGATTTACCATTTGGTGGTTTCGTATTGCAAGGTATCCAAGAGGTGATATAGTCCTTATTAGCGACACCTCAGACCGAAGCACACCAAAAGCAAAACGTAATCTCTTAAACTCTTTCTCTCACAAAATTAAAGAGAATTCGCTATAAATCCAAATAAAAATAGACCTTATTTTAATATATTTCTAAACTAAATATGATATTTTTATTATAAAGACAAAAAAAATGGGCATTGACAATATATGCCAACACCCTTACACCATACTCTCGCCCAAACCGAGCGACTAAGAGATACTCTGGCGATTGGTCTGCGCAATTACTAAAATTACTGCTATAATAATTAAGAGCAGACCTGCAACACTTGCCGTATCGAATTGTTCATTGAAGTAGACAACGCCCACAACCACGGCGGTCAAAGGCTCCATTGATCCGAGTATTGAGGTCATCGTCGAGCCTATGCGCTTGATTGCCAAAATTAGGAAATAGTCGGACAACACAGTACTTACTATGGCCAACATAGCCAAGTCGCGCCAATCGCTATAATGGTGTATCGATTCGATGCCCGTGGTAAGCAACGCATAGATAAAAAACATTGCTGTACCAAATAATAACACATAGAACGTCAGCACAATAGAATCGATACTTGACGCCCTACTTCGCATTACTCCTACAATGTAAGCCGCATAGGTAGCCACCGTGAGCAGAGCCAATACCACACCTCGCTTAAAGTCACCCTCCGTATGACCTCCCCAAGCCAGCAGTGACACCCCAATCAAAGATACAATGACCGCTATATAGGTGACTGCCGTTGTTTTGGTTTTGAAGAGCCAGGACATAGTCAAAGTAACTGCCAAGGGGTATAAAAAGTGAATGGTTGTTGCCACTCCACTCGGTATAAACTCATAACTCTCGATTAGCAGAATAGCCGTAAGGGCATACAACAACGAGAGGAGCAATACAACCCCAAGATGCGCCCGTTGTAACTTAAAACTACGCTTGGTGAACAACATAACCACAGCGACAGCCACCGAGGCCAATAGGAAGCGATAGCAGAGAATTGTGGGAGAACCAACTCCTCGCAATAGCAATGGGACTGTGAATAGCGGAATAAGGCCAAACGTGGCAGAAGAGAGTATCGCAAAGACCACACCCGCAACCCTTCGTAACCGTGTCATAACCGTTTATAATATGGGGGTGTCGCAACCATTATGCAGACACCCCTCCAAGTTTGAAATTATATGCACTAATAGTTGTCGGCCATCGGCTCAAAATACCTCTGTTCGTGTTCGCACGAAGGGCACAGCTTTGGAGCCATTTTAGCCTTAACTATATATCCGCAATTGCGACACTGCCACACTATTTCGCCATCACGACGGAAGAAATCCCCATCAGTTAAACGACTGAGCAGCTTGAGATAGCGACGCTCGTGCTCCTTCTCTACTTCAGCCACGTGCTTGAACGTAAGAGCAATCTTCTGGAAGCCCTCAGCGTGGGCAGTCTCAGCAAACGAAGCATACAATACATCCCACTCCTCGTGCTCTCCCTCAGCTGCCGCAATTAGGTTTTGCTCCGTGGTGCCAATGATGCCAGCTGGGAACGACGCATTGTGTATCGTAGCCATACCGCCTTCAAGATATTTGAAGAAGCGTTTTGCATGCTCCCTCTCCTGATCGGCCGTAGTATTAAAGACTCCAGCAATCTGTTCGTAGCCATCCTTCGAAGCTTGCGACGCAAAGAAGTTATAGCGGTTGCGAGCTTGGCTCTCGCCAGCAAAAGCCTTTAACAAATTCTCCTCGGTAAGAGTACCCTTTAATGTGTTTTTCATACTATTTTCAAAATTTAGTTACACACCTTCTTCCCTACAAATTAAGAGCCAAAGCACCCACACACTCACCACACAAATAGGCGACAAAGTGATAAATATTTCGCACACACCTATTTTTATTGTATATCTCGATAATTTTGCCTATATTTGCACGATTCGAAAGAAAAGTATAAAAATCAAATAAATTATGGCAGACGAAAAAATTATATTTTCTATGGTTGGCGTTAGCAAGGTGCTTAACAACAACAAGAAAATCTTGAACAACATCTACCTCTCGTTCTTCTATGGTGCAAAGATCGGCATCATCGGTCTCAACGGCTCTGGTAAGTCTACCCTTATGAAGATTATCGCTGGTATCGACAAGAGTTTCCAGGGAGAGGTGGTATTCTCTCCAGGCTATACCGTAGGTTACCTTGAGCAGGAGCCACAACTCGACCCAACAAAGACCGTTAAGGAGATTGTTGAGGAGGGTGCAGCCTCTACCGTAGCCCTCTTGAAGGAGTATGAGGATATCAATATGAAACTATGTGAGCCTATGGACGACGACGAGATGGCACGCCTTATCGAGCGTCAGGGCGAACTATACGAGAAGATTGACCAGGTTAATGGTTGGGAGCTCGACAGCGTCTTGGAGCGTGCTATGGATGCTTTGCGATGCCCAGACCCAGACCAGCCTGTAAACGTACTTTCGGGTGGTGAGCGTCGCCGTGTGGCTTTGTGCCGTCTCTTGTTGCAGCAGCCCGACGTATTGCTCCTCGATGAGCCTACCAACCACCTTGACGCCGAGAGTATCGACTGGTTGGAGCAGCACTTGCAGCAGTACAAGGGTACAGTTATTGCCGTTACCCACGACCGTTACTTCCTCGACAACGTAGCTGGTTGGATCTTGGAGTTGGACCGTGGCGAGGGTATTCCTTGGAAGGGCAACTACTCTGGTTGGTTGGAGCAGAAGACTCAGCGTATGGCTATGGAGGAGAAGCAGGAGAGCAAGCGTCGCAAGACACTCGAACGAGAGTTGGAGTGGGTACGTATGTCTCCATCGGGTCGTCACGCCAAGTCAAAGGCTCGTCTTTCTGCATACGACAAGTTGATGAATGCCGACACTAAGGAGCGCGAGGAGAAACTTGAAATCTACATCCCTAATGGTCCACGTTTGGGCGATGTGGTTATCGAGGCACAGGGCGTAACCAAGGCCTTTGGCGATCGTGTTCTCTACGAAAACCTTGAGTTCTCGTTGCCACCAGCAGGTATCGTCGGTGTTATCGGTGCGAACGGTACTGGTAAGACCACCCTCTTCCGTATGATTATGGGTCTCGAAGAGCCAACATCGGGAAGTTTCCGCGTAGGCCCTACCGTGAAGTTGGCATACGTAGACCAGCAGCATAAGTCTATCGACCCAGAGAAGACTGTGTACGAGGTAATCTCACAGAACAGCGACCTTATCCAGTTGGGTAACCGTCAGGTGAATGCTCGTGCATACGTTGGTCGCTTCAACTTCAATGGTGCTGACCAGGAGAAGAAGTGTGGAGTACTTTCGGGTGGTGAGCGTAACCGTCTCCACTTGGCCCTTGCACTCAAGGAGCAGGGCAACGTACTCTTGCTCGATGAGCCTACCAACGATATCGACGTTAATACACTCCGTGCATTGGAGGAGGGTCTTGAGAACTTCGCAGGTTGTGCCGTAGTTATCTCGCACGACCGTTGGTTCTTGGACCGTATCGCCACACACATTCTCTCATTCGAGGGCGATTCAAAGGTTGTATTCTACGAGGGTACATACTCTGAGTATGAGGCGTGGAAGAAGGCTCAGGGCGAGGATACTACCCCTAAACGCGTTAAGTATAAGAAACTTTTGGCTGAGCAGTAATACGTATAATTATGGCACAGAAACCATCAATACCAAAGGGCACACGCGACTTCTCTCCTGAGGAGATGATGCGTCGCACCCATATATTCGACACCATTAAGGGAGTATTCCGACTCTTCGGCTACTCCCCATTGGAGACCCCTTCGATGGAGAACCTCTCTACCCTACTCGGCAAGTATGGCGACGAGGGAGATAAACTCCTCTTCAAGATTTTGAACTCTGGTGACTACGGCGCAAAACTCTCTGACGAGGAGTTGCGCCAGGCGTCAAAAATTTGCGAGAAGGGCCTTCGCTACGACCTTACCGTACCATTTGCACGATACGTCGTACAGCACCAGAACGAGATTGTCTTCCCATTCAAGCGCTACCAGATTCAGCCTGTATGGCGCGCCGACCGTCCTCAGAAGGGTCGCTACAGAGAGTTCTACCAGTGTGATGTAGATGTCATTGGCTCGAAGTCTCTCCTTTCGGAGGTAGAGTTGGTGGATATCGTAGCACGCGTATTCTCTAAGCTTGGCATCTCGGTAACACTCAAGATGAACAACCGTAAAATCTTGTACGGCATCGCCGAGAGCATTGGCCACGCCGACAAGATGATGGACATCACGGTTGCTATCGACAAGCTCGACAAAATCGGTCTTGACAACGTGAAGAACGAGTTGCGTGAGCGTGGTATTGATGATGAGGCCATCAATAAGCTTCAACCAATCCTTGAGCTAAGTGGTACTAATGATGAGAAACTTGAGACACTTAGCAATGTCATTGGTGGCTCCGAAACAGGCGTTCTCGGTATCGAGGAGATGCGCACCATCTTCGCTGGAGTTGCCAAGGCTGGCATCGCCCTAACTCCCGAACTCGACCTCTCGTTGGCTCGTGGCTTGAACTACTACACCGGTGCTATCTTCGAGGTTAAGGCCAATGACTATCAGATTGGATCTATCTCAGGTGGTGGTCGCTACGACGACCTCACAGGCATCTTCGGTATGCCTGGAATGTCGGGCGTGGGTATCTCATTTGGTGCAGACCGCATCTATGATGTTATGCTCGGTCTCAACCTCTTCCCAGAGGAGTTGGCTTGCTCGACTAAGGTATTCTTCGTAAATCTCGGCAAAGCCGAAGAGGAGGCCGCAATGCCTATCATTTCGCAGTTACGCGACAATGGCATCGCCACTGAGATATACCCCGAATCTGCAAAGATGAAGAAACAGATGGAGTATGCCAACCGTCGTGGTATCCCATACGTAGTAATCATCGGCTCTAACGAGTTGGAGCGTGGTGTTGCTACGGTAAAGAATATGCGTTCTGGCGAGCAGATGGAGGTATCACTCAACGACATCGCCTCTGTTTTGCAATAGACAGATACTATTGATGAAGAGGTATATCGTATTGGTTTTTGCACTGGTTGCTACGTTCCTAACTGCACAAGCGCAACTTACGGAACAGCAACAGATACAGAAACTTAACTACGCCTACCAATATATTCGTAACAACTACGTCGATGATGTGCCTCTTGAGCCACTGGTTGAGGAGGCCATCATCGCTACGTTAAAGGAACTTGATCCACACTCACGCTACCTCTCAGCTCAGGAGATGAGCGAGACAAAAAATCGGCTACACGGCGAATTTGCGGGCATCGGCATCAAGTACCACATCCATAACGACACTCTCGTCGTTCGCAGCACTCTGCCAAATTCCCCAGCACAGCGTGCTAACATTCTTCCAAACGACCGCATTACAGCCATCAACGGCTCAACTATCACTGGCCTTAATAGCGACAGCGTTGCTACGCTCTTAAAGGGCGATGTCGGCAGTAAAGTTACGCTTAATATAGAGCGGCATAGTAGAGCTGATACTAAAGAATTTACACTTGAGCGTAAGATTATCGAAACAAGTGCTATAACCAGTGTATTTAGCATTGACGACATCGGTTATATTGCCTGCGAGAGCTTCACAAAATCCCTGGATTCAGAATTCTATAGCGCATATAAATCTCTTGGCAATATAAAGGCTCTCGTTGTAGATCTTCGAGACAATGGTGGCGGTGCAATATCTTCGGCCATAGACCTCACATCGCTCTTTCTAAACAAGGGCGACATCATCGTAACAACCGTAGGTAAGGATAAGGAGGTAGTCTACGAAAAGAGAAGCAATGGCAACCTTGGCGATATCCCCTTGGTAGTCCTCATCAACGAGAATAGCGCCTCGGCAAGTGAGATTTTTGCGGGCGCAATTCAGGACTACGACCGTGGCGTCATCATTGGCCATACAAGTTTCGGTAAGGGTTTAGTGCAAAGAATCATAGAGCTCAAGGATGGCTCAGGACTATGCCTTACAATATCGCGCTACAAGACCCCTTCGGGCCGTATTATCCAGCGTCCATATACTATGGGCAACGGAGAGAAGTATCTCGCAGATAGTGTGCGATTTATGCACCCCGACTCCATACCTCGCGACAGCAACCTACTCTTCAAGACGCTAAAGAACGGGAGAATGGTATATGGCGGTGGTGGCATTACTCCAGACATATATATTAATAAGGATAGTCTTCGCATCTCTACTTCTATTATCGAGGCGCAATCCAAGGGAATTTTTGAACATACTATTACCGACTATTGGGACCTCACATCGCTCGACGCGCTACGTAGCGACTACCCTACCGTGGAGCAGTTCTGCAAGGAGTATGAGACAGATCAACTCTTGTGGGATATCTTTTATAGCTATACACACCTCTCGGCCAATGACCTCACCGAGCGTGATTTGCACTACGTTCGTGCTATGCTTATGGCAACGATGGCCGAGCAACTATATGGCCCTAACGAACGACACTACGTCTACATCTCTCAATACGACTACGTTGCTAATGAGGCATTTGCCATTGCCAACTCTCCCCAACGTATGCAATCTATCTTAGAATAGGCCTATGGAGCAAAAGAGGGTTTTATTGGGATTTAGCGGAGGTATAGATAGCACATCGGCTGTCGGCATCCTTCAGGGCGAGGGCTACGACGTTGTGGCGCTCACCATCGACACACTTCTCAACAGTGAGACTATAGCAAAGGCCGAGCGCGTGGCTAATGAGTTAGGAATCGAGTGGCACCTCTACGACGGCAGAGAGCGCTTTGAGCGAGAGATCGTCAATTACTTCTGCCAGGAGTATAGCGAGGGGCGAACTCCAGCCCCTTGCACACGCTGTAACAGCCTTATTAAGTGGGCGATATTGGAGGAGGTGGCAAATGAATTAGGCATTGAGTATATCGCCACGGGGCACTATTTCAATATAGAGGAGCACGACGGCTACTACTATGTTGCCAAAGGCATTGACCCCGCCAAGGACCAATCCTACTACCTCTGGGGACTTAGCCAAGGAATACTAAGACGTGCGCTTACCCCTATGGGCAACCTCATAAAAAGCGAGGTAAAGGAGGCTTTCAAGGATAAGAGCGAGAGTATGGGCATCTGCTTTCTTCAACGCAAACACTACACAGAATTCCTTGAGTCCAAAGGGGTTGGAATGACCGAAGGTGATATAGTAGACCAACAAGGCACAATCTGTGGTCGTCACAATGGCATCGCCCGCTACACCATAGGACAGCGACGTGGCGAGGGTCTAAAGGATGGTATGCGAGTGGTGGACATAGACGGTACAAACAACACCATCATCGTTGGTGAGAAGGCCTCGTTGTATAAGTCCACGCTTATAATAAAGCAGTGTAATATTGTCAATCGCAATGAATTACTCACCTCGAACGACATAATGTTAAAGATAAGGGGCATTGGCATCAATCCTCTACATCCAATTCGCATAAGTGAACTGGAGGATGGATTTGTCATCACATCGCCCGACCCAACTTATGCACCAGCCAAGGGCCAACCTGTGGTCTTTTATTGCAAAAATTTGGTCATTGGTGGTGGCATTATTGAAAGTTTCGAGTAAATGTTGTACTTTTGCTCGTCTGTAACATTTTTGACTTATGATAAAGAGATTATATAATTGGATTCTATCTTGGAGCGAAAGCCCATTGGGTTGGTTAGCCCTCTTATTTATCGCACTCTTTGAGGCGAGTTGGTTTCCCCTCCCACCCGACATCTTGCTTATCGCCCTCTGCTTGGGCGCACCAAAGAGATCGTTCCGTTTCGCAACAATATGTCTGGTTGGCTCCGTTATAGGCGCGGCATTGGGTTATGGCATAGGCCACTTCCTGTGGATTTCTCCTGATGGAACACCTACTGCGATTGCCGACTTTTTCTATGACCACATCTTCAGCGTAGAGAGTTTTAACAATGTAGGCTCGCTCTACGAC
This sequence comes from uncultured Alistipes sp., assembly GCA_904502285.1. GTDB lineage: Bacteria > Bacteroidota > Bacteroidia > Bacteroidales > Rikenellaceae > Alistipes. The sequence continues at coordinate 140,140 of CAJGEC010000001.1, forward strand.
AGATTTAACTTCTGGATTGTCTTCACAGCAGGTTTTACACCACTACCATTCAAACTCTTCACCGTCGCTGGCGGTATGTTCGATATCAACTTTGCGATGTTTATCATCGCCTCGATTGTGGCACGAGGTATGCGATTCTTCCTTATTGGCTGGCTCATCTGGAAGTTTGGCGCACCTATCAAGGTCTTCATCGATAAATACTTCAACCTCCTTGCCTCGCTATTTACGGTGATGCTCATTGGCTTTACTGCATTGGCTTTTTGGCTATTCGGAAGTGGAGACACGGGTTCAACTGACACTTCAACTGACACAATAGAAACCATTGTTACAGAGGAGACTATTACAACACAAGAATAAAGCACACATAGAATATGCTACATTTTGGACTTATTGGCAAAAGCCTTTCGCACTCCTTCTCGCGCAACTTCTTCACCGTGAAGTTTCAGGCCGAGAGAGTGGATGCCGACTACTCACTTATCGAGATTGAGAACATCGACCAAATCGACTCCATTATCAAGGAGCGAGAACTAAGTGGCTTTAATGTCACCATTCCTTACAAAGAGAGCATCATCCCCTACCTCGACGAACTTTCACCTGAGGCTGTGGCTGTGGGTGCTGTAAACTGCGTAGTCGTGCGCGAGGGCAAGAAGATTGGCTACAACACCGACATTACGGGTATTGATGCATCGCTCGAATGGCTAAGCCTTAATGAGAAGACTCGCTCATTGGTACTCGGCAGCGGAGGCGCATCTAAGGCCGTACAACACATCCTAAAGAAGCGCTCTATCGAGTATAGTGTTGTCTCGCGCGACAAGTCTCGTGGCGACTATACATACGATGAACTAACACCTGAGATAATTAAGTCCCACGCGCTGATTATCAACACTACGCCACTTGGTATGTCTCCAAATGTAGAGAGTGCTCCAGATATCGACTACTCGGCATTAGAACCACACCATCAGCTCTTCGACTTGGTCTATAACCCTGCCACTACACTCTTCCTCAGGCGTGGCGAGGAGCGTGGTGCAAACACAATGGGTGGTATAATGATGCTACAAACACAAGCAATAGCATCGTGGCATATTTGGCAACGAGAACTCACTATTCCCCAACTGAGCGAGGCCAACTAATTAATGCAGACTATAGACAGATGGAGGGTATCCTTGCGGACACCCTCCATCTATCATTTTAACCCTATAGGACTATTAGTAATTTTCGGTGGTCAATAGCGCCTTCGCCTCATCAACCAAATTATCTGGCACCATCAGGCGTATTGGGAATGCACAAGGTGTATAAATTGCGGAGATATACTCATCCGTAAGCACGCAAAATATACCTGCACTATCGAGGATTGATTTTGCAATTCCTGCCTGGGTTGGGTTGTCATAGACCTCGAGGACAACCAATGTTGAAGTCGTAGCATCCATAGTCGTAACATTTTAAGATTATTCAATCGTAAAGATAGGGAAATATATCGACAAATACAATATATTAAAGTATAAATATTTCAAAAAATATATCTATATTTGTACAATTTAATTTAAATAGGCTTATTGTCACACTATGCGACCATTTGTACACCTACACGTTCACAGCCAATACTCGCTGTTGGATGGCCAGGCAAGCATACCAAAGCTTGTCGATAAGGCCATTGCCGACGGTATGCCTGGTATTGCGCTTACCGACCACGGTAATATGTTTGGTGTCAAGGAGTTCTTCAACTACATCTCGAAGAAGAATGGCGCACGTCGTGATAAGATTAAGACTCTTCAGAAGCTCATCGCACGTCTTGAAAGTGGCGAGGCTTCGGACCAAGAGAAGGGAGATGACCCAGTAGCTGCCTTAGCAAAAGCCCGCGCCGAACTCGACGCTATTCCCAAGGAGGATTTCAAGGCTATCATCGGTTGCGAGGTATATGTTGCTCGTCGTCGCCTATTCAACAGAGAGAAGGCGATGGGCGACTACAGTGGTTACCACCTCATCCTCTTGGCTAAGGATAAGAGGGGCTACAAAAACCTTATTAAGATTGTTTCGAAGGCCTATACCGAAGGCTCATACGGACGTCCCCGTACCGACCGCGTAGAACTCGAAAAGTACCACGAGGGTCTCATCTGCTGTTCGGCTTGTATTGGTGGCGAGATTCCACGACATATACGAAATGGCAAACTCGACGAGGCTCGCGAAGCCATACTTTGGCACAAGAGCATATTCGGTGATGACTACTACCTTGAATTACAGTTGCATAAGGCAACCGTAGAGCGTGCTAACCACGAGACCCACAAGATTCAGGAGGTGGTGAATGAACACCTCATCAACTTCTCGCGCGAACTCGGTGTTAAGGTGGTGTGTACCAATGATGTTCACTTTGTGGATGAGGAACACGCTGAGGCTCACGACCGTCTTATATGTCTCGGCACATCCAAGGATGTAGACGATCCACAGCGATTGCTCTACTCCAAGCAGGAGTGGATGAAGACCACTGCGGAGATGAACGCCATATTTGACTATATCCCTGAGGCGTTGGATAACACCGTAGAGGTGTGCAACAAGGTAGAAAACTACTCTATCGACCACGCCCCTATTATGCCAACCTTTGCTATTCCAGAGGATTTTGGCACTGAGGAGGGGTATAGGGCTTGTTATACGGAGAAGGACCTCTTCGACGAGTTCACCCAAGATGAGAATGGCAACGTGGTGATGAGCGAGGAGGAGGCTAAGAAGAAGATTGAGAAATTAGGAGGTTACGACAAACTATATCGTATAAAGCTTGAGGCGGACTACCTTGCTAAGTTGGCAATGGAGGGTGCGCACCGCCGCTATGGAGAGGAGCTGAACGAGGAGACCGTGACACGTCTGAAGTTCGAGTTGCACATTATGAAGACCATGGGTTTCCCTGGTTACTTCCTTATCGTGCAGGACTTCATCCGTGCTGCGCGCGAGGAACTCGACGTGTCGGTAGGTCCAGGTCGTGGCTCTGCCGCAGGTTCTGCCGTAGCCTACTGTCTCGGAATCACACAGATTGACCCTATCAAGTACGACTTGCTGTTCGAGCGTTTCCTTAACCCCGACCGTATTTCGTTGCCCGATATCGATATCGACTTCGATGATGATGGTCGTGGTCGAGTACTCAACTGGGTAACACAGAAGTATGGCAAGGAGAAGGTAGCGCATATCATCACCTATGGTACTATGGCGACTAAGATGGCACTCAAGGATGTTGCCAGAGTACAGAAGTTGCCTTTGGCCGTAGCCAACCAACTTTGCAAGTGGATTCCTGAGCGTATTCCCGACCCTAATGATAAAGAAAAGCTCCTCAAGGTAAACCTCAAGAACTCCATTATGGCAGTTCCTGAACTCAAGGAGGCCGAGGAATCTACAGATCCCGTTCTACACGACACCATCAAGTATGCTAAAATTCTTGAGGGTAACGTGCGAGGCACGGGCGTACACGCTTGCGGAACAATCATCTGCCGTGACGACATCACCGACTGGGTACCCGTCAGCACTGCTCTGGATAAGAAGACCGGAGAGACTATGCTCGTAACGCAGTACGAGGGTTCGGTCATCGAGGATACGGGACTTATCAAAATGGACTTCTTGGGTCTCACTACCCTCTCGATTATCAAGGATGCACTGGAGACAATCGAGCAGACGCACGGCATAAAGATAGATATAGACAACGTGCCTATCGACGATAGGAAGACATACGAACTCTACTGCGAAGGTGGCACAATGGGCATCTTCCAGTTTGAGTCGCCAGGTATGCAGAAGTATCTCCGCGAGTTGCAGCCCTCGACCTTCGAGGACCTTATTGCGATGAACGCCCTCTATCGTCCAGGCCCGATGGATTATATCCCCGATTTCATCGACCGTAAGCACGGCCGTAAGCCAATCGTCTACGATATACCCATCATGGAGCGATATCTCAAGGACACATACGGTATTACGGTATATCAGGAGCAGGTGATGTTATTGTCACGTCTGTTGGGTAACTTCACACGTGGTCAGTCCGACACACTCCGTAAGGCGATGGGTAAGAAGATTAAGTCGAAACTTGACGAGTTGAAACCACTCTTCATCGCTGGCGGCAAGTCGAATGGTCACGACGAGAAGATCCTTGAAAAGATTTGGGCCGACTGGGAGAAGTTTGCATCCTACGCCTTCAACAAGTCGCACGCTACGTGCTACTCGTGGGTGTCGTACCAGACTGCATATATCAAGGCGCACTACCCTTCTGAGTATATGGCGGCGGTGCTTAGCCGTAACCTAAACGATATCAAGGAGGTAACCAAGTATATGACCGAGTGTAAACGAATGGGAATCTCGGTACTCGGTCCCGATATCAACTCCTCAATGATTCGCTTCTCGACCTCGAAGAATGGCGATGTGCGCTTCGGTCTCGCTGCTATTAAGGGTGTTGGTGAGGCGGCTTCGGAGTCCATCATCAACGAGCGCATTAAGAATGGCCCATTCAAGTCGATATACGACTTTATGGAGCGCATCAACTTCGCTGTGGTGAACCGCAAATCTTTGGAGAGTATCGCTTATGCTGGAGGTTTCGACTCGCTGATAAACCATTGTCGTTCACGTTTCTTCGCCGAGGATCAGAATGGTGTAGCATACCTCGATACGCTTATCCGCTATGGACAGCGTGTGCAGTCAGAGAAGAACAATGCGCAGCAGAGTCTCTTCAGTATGTTTAGCGAGAGTGGTTCGGATATTCCACAGCCCAAGGTACCCGATGGACAGGATTGGACAAATATAGCCGTATTGAACAAGGAGCGCGAGGTCATCGGCCTCTACCTCTCTGGCCACCCACTTGACCGTTTTGGTTTCATCCTCAAGAAGATGTGTCAGGCAGAGTTGGGCGACCTTGGGGAGTTACGCCTCTTCAATGGCAAGGATTTGGCTGTTGCGGGTATCGTAACATCGGTCACTCCATTAACTACAAGCGATGGCCGAAGATATGCGCGTTTCGTACTCGAGGACTACAATAGTTCGCACGAGTTCTTGATGTATAGCAAGGAGTATAGCACTATGGGAGCAATGCTTGAGGTCAATAACTTCCTCTTCATCCGAGGCCGTGTTCAGCCACGCTTCGGCAAGGATGACAATAACCTCACCTACAAGATGCTCTCAATTCAGCATCTTGCGGATGTGGCAGAGAACATCTCAAAAATACGCATAGAACTCGACATAAACGAGATATGCCCTACGCTGACGGAGATGCTTCTACAACAGATAGAGGCCAACCCTGGCAATACGACTCTTGAGTTTGCTATTTATGACCACATTGACGACGTGAAGATAAAGCTCAACTCGAACAAGTATAGAGTTGCGACGAGCGTAGATTTTATGAACTTTATTACAAACAACGAATTCAACTATTTCATTAACATATAAAACTTTAAAGTTATGGCACTAAAACTAAACAACGAGAATTTTGACGAGGTAATGGGCAAGGGTATGCCTGTAGTTATCGATTTTTGGGCAACTTGGTGTGGTCCTTGCCGTATGGTAAGCCCTATCATCGACGAGTTGGCTGAGGAGTATGATGGTAAGGTAGTTATCTGCAAGTGCGACGTAGGTGAGGATGGCGATGAGATCGCAGCACAGTACCGTGTTCGCAACGTGCCTACTATCCTCTTCTTCAAGGATGGCAACCAGGTAGATAAGCACGTAGGTACTGCAGACAAGGAGCAGCTCAAGGCTAAGATTGACGCTTTGCTTTAATCCTTAATCTTCCTAAAATGAATAGGGCGCCGAGTAATCAGCGCCCTATCTTTTTTATTTGTATTGGTTAGACTCGCTCGACATTCTGCGACTCTATGGTCTCGGCGATACCTCCACGATACTTGATGAAGAATCTAACGATTACGGCCAGTGTGACTACCACAACCAAAGCGCAGCCAGAGTAGATATAAGCAAAGTAGGCATCGCCATTCACTGACTCAAGGAGCGGCATCTCTTGATACGAAAGAATAGCAAGGGCATAAGCCACAATATTGTTACATACGTGGAGAGTGATTGGCGCAAGTATCGACTTGGTGCGTAGATAGACATAACTAAACAATAGGCCCACCAACACACCCTCTACAATCACCGTAGGCTCAAGGTGTATAACACCAAAGAGTATCGACGAAATCAGCACAGCAACGAATGGTGGGCAGGTAACCCTCAGCAAGTTATACAACAGTCCACGAAAGAGTATCTCCTCAAAAATTGGGGCTACGGCCACAACCATAATTAATGTCCAAGCACTATCTCCAAACTCTCGCGAATCTGCTGGAAGCAATTCGTTTAGTGGAGAGAGCAACACGCTCAACGCAATAATAATCACCACACCGCTAAGTATCACTATAGGGTTTAGCCCTGAGGCCTTACGCATAACGACACGCTCTACCCCACTCTTTCGCATATACCACTTCACGACGACCAAGGTCAAGAGCATAGATATCGTATATGCTACGAGGCGTACCAATTCTGAATCATCACCCACAGGCAACACCCTAACAGCCATTACTGCAACGAGTTGCATAGCGATAAAGAGTATCGCAAAGAGGCTGACATTAACCACCGTATCGACAAATCGTTTCATAACCATATTCCCTACATTTTAGTTTGCTCAAATAGTGAGCAAAAAATTCTAAACAAAGATACGTTTTTTTTCAAAAACAATTTAGAGATATCGGATAAAATTACTATTTTTGCAAGAATATTTTAGTAACGAAGCATAAACGATAAGATAGAATGGCAAAAGTTGTAGCATTAGCGAATCAGAAAGGTGGAGTAGGAAAGACTACTACTGCGATAAACCTCGCTGCATCCGTAGCACTCCTTGGCAAGAAGGTACTACTCATCGACGCTGACCCACAGGCAAATGCGACCTCAGGCCTCGGTTTCGACATCAACCTTCCAGGCATCTACGAGTGTATAGTGGGTGAAAGCAAGGCCGAAGAGGTAATCCTCCACTCCGACGACATCAAGAAGTTGTGGCTACTGCCTTCATCTATCAACCTCGTTGCTGCCGATACCGAACTCTCGACAATGGAGAATGCCCACCACATCATCAAGGGCATCGTAGACTCGGTACGCGACAACTACGACTATGTCTTCATCGACTGCTCACCATCGTTGGGCTTCACCACCGTAAACATCCTTACTGCAGCAGACTCAGTGCTTGTCCCTGTGCAGTGTGAGTATCTCGCCTTGGAGGGTTTGAGCAAGTTGCTCAATACGATTAAGATGGTAAAGAGCCGTCTCAATCCTGAATTGAGTATCGAGGGATTCGTACTGACTATGTATATGCGCAACCGCCTAAACAATCAGGTGGTAAGCGAAGTGCGAGAGCACTTCGGCGAATTGGCCTACGAAACCATCATCCAGCGCAACATACGCCTTGGTGAGGCACCATCCCACGGCAAACCCATTATGTTGTACGATGCTGCCGCTACAGGCTCTACAAACTATCTAAACCTCGCACGAGAGTTTCTCAAGCGCAACAAGAGTAAAAAATAGAGACACTATATGAGTACACAGAAGAAAAGAGGCTTGGGACGCGGTCTCGATGCACTATTCAGCACCCCAAACATCACACAGCAATGTACCCCGATGTCCCAAATGGCAGAGGTTGCCATAGCTGATATCGAGCCTAACCCTCTCCAGCCCCGCACCGACTTTGACGAGGAGGCTCTTCAGGAGTTGGCAACATCCATTGCCGAGTTGGGCGTTATCCAGCCTATCACTCTCAAGCGTGGTGACAACGGCAAGTATATCATCATCAGCGGTGAGCGTCGTTGGCGAGCATCACAGATGGCGGGTCTTGAACACCTCCCAGCCTACATCCGCGAGGTCGAGGACGAGGATCTACACGCTATGGCCCTCGTAGAGAATATACAGCGTGAGAGTCTCAACGCCATAGAGATTGCCTTGGGTATGCAACGCTTGGTCGAGGAGTGTGGTCTCACACAGGAGGGATTGGCACAAAAGGTGGGCAAAAAGCGCTCTACAGTATCGAACTATATGCGTCTTCTCAACCTCCCATCAGAGGTGCAACTTGCACTCAAGGAGGGTCTTATCTCTATGGGCCACGCAAAGGCGATTGCAGGCCTTGAGGGAGACCTTCAGATAAAGGCCTTGAAGAGGTGTATTAAGAAGAGCCTTTCGGTACGTCAGGCCGAGATATTGGCTCGCAAGTTGGCCGAGGGTCCAAAGTGTGCAAACGACGATGAAGAGGAGTATCCAGAGTCATACTCTCGTCTCGTATTGGAGTTGGAGCGTGTGCTTAGCGACAACATCTCCATCAAGCGAACAAAGAGTGGGTCGAGCCGCATTACCATTGAGTGTGCCAACGACCAAGAGATAGAGTTGCTCATTGCAAAACTTGGCAAAATAAAATAAAGTCTGCCTAACGGGCGTTTAGTATTATGATGAATCGACATCTATTCATAGGTCTCTTCCTTACATTGGTGGCACTCTTTGCCTTCGATGGCAATCTATCTGCCCAAGAGTATAATCGCGAGAGACTAAGAGGTAATGTCCGCACCATCAACCAAGGTGGTCTCGTACCTATCGACTCAGCTGCGATCCTTCGCGAGAAGGCCACTGCAGCTGCCCGTCGTGACTCCATCTACTACCACTTCATCGACTCCATTGCCCAACTTACACACCTCACATACCAGGAACTCCCCGATACTCAGCGCGACTCTTTGCGTCAAGTAGTAATCCAACAAGTGAGACGAGACTCTGCCGTCGTTATGCGTGGCGACAGCATCTCTCCCGATGGTAGACGCATCCGCCTAAACAAGAACGGCGAGGTGCGTAAGCCCCTAATCAGCGACTCTATGAGTCTGTCTAAGATGTGTTGGCTTTCACTGCCACTCCCAGGCTTTGGTCAGATTTACAACAAGCAGTATTGGAAACTCGGAATCCTATACCCCGTTGTCGGAGCCTCTATTGGTATGTTTGTCCACGAACATAAGCAGTACAAACCACTCAAGGCTGAGTATGACCAATACCTCATCGACAACGGCTATATGCGTACGCCCGACCTCGATGAGATACAGACAAAACTGATTCGCCACAACACAATGCAGCAGATATATGCTGGCATAGCCATAGCCTCGTATCTATACTTTATTGGCGATGCGGCTATCAACTACTCTACCAATGAAGTGTCGCGAGTAAAGAGGGCAACAGCCCTTTCAACCATCTTTCCAGGTGCTGGTCAGGTCTATAACAAGAGTTACTGGCGAGTGCCTATCGTATTGGGAGGTCTGGCTTCAACCATCTACACCATAGACTGGAATAACCGTGGTTACCAGCGCTTTAAGACTGCGTACAGCCTACGTGTGGACTACGACAAGAATCCTCAAAACTACCCCAATGGTGCTGCAGACGAGTTCCGAGGTGCCTACTCAGCAACCTTTCTGAAGAACCTAAAGGATAGTTACCGCCGTAACCGAGACCTCTGTATAATCCTCACAGCTGGAGTCTATCTATTGCAGATTCTCGATGCGCACGTCGATGCACACCTTCAGGATTACGACATCTCTGATGACCTTTCAATGAACGTAGAGCCATATTTCGACCTAACTTCCGTGGGTTCTCAGCCCGTCTACGGTCTGAATATGAGCCTTAAATTTTAACATATCCAACCCAAAGAAATGGCACAAGGATACCTACGCACTACCCTTCTTGTTTTTAGTCTACTCTTCCTCACAGCCTCGATGTATGCCGAAGCACAACGTCCAAATCGTCGCACCCGTAAGGTATATACATCTCCAGAGGTTATCAAAGCAGAGCAAGATAGCATCGTACGCCTCACCACTGTAGAGTTTGCCGAAGAGGATAATATCGAGTCTCATAGCATCATAAAGCCTCGCACCAATACACTTCAGCAGATAGACTCGGCACTGGCTCTTTGGCAGAGATCTACCACATTGGAGGCATACGAAGAGTATTTCAATGGCTTCGTAAGCGCAGCAAATAATATCGATACGACGCTTAAAACCAGCAATATGGACTCGATATATGTAGCACGACTTGAAGCACTTATGTCGCCAGTACCACTTGAGTATAACTACGAGGTACGTGCAGCCATCGAGCGTTTCATATCTCCCAACTACTCCAAGATTATGGGATTAGCCTACTACTACTTCCCTATGATTGAGGAGGAACTTATAAATGCTGGCATCCCCATCGAGTTACGCACTTTGGCCATCGTGGAGTCGGGCCTTAATGCACTCGCCACTTCGGGCAAAAGCGCTAAGGGCTTATGGCAGTTTATACCCTCGACTGGTCGCAACTACGGCCTCGAAATTAACTCGTTGGTAGACGAGCGTTGTAACCCTCGCCTCGCAACACGTGCAGCGTGCCGATACCTTAAAAATATGTATGCTCAGTATGGCGATTGGACCTTAGCCATCGCTTCATATAATTGTGGTCCAGGTAATGTAAATAAGGCAATTGTACGCTCTGGTGGTACAGTAAGCGACTATCAAGGTTCGTTCTGGGATGTATATAATATGCTCCCTCGTGAGACCCGTAATTATGTACCCCTCTATATGGGTGCTACATACGCCTTCGCCTATCATAAGGCTCACGGCGTAGAATTCGACCTTCCTCCGATGCCATTGGCCGTGGATACGATTATGATTAATCGTCCGATGCACCTCGAGCAGATCTCTTCAACCATAGATATAGACCTCGCGTTGCTCAAGATGCTCAACCCCGAGTATATCCTCGACATTATCCCTGCCACCACGAAGAGTTATCCTCTCACACTCCCTGTGGAGAAGATATCCGACTATGTGCTTAACGAGCAGGCGATACACGCCAAGGATAGCACCTACCTCAAAGAGTTTGTTATCGAGGCGAACTTAGAGAAAAAACGCCAGCAGGCACCCCCTGCAACATACTATACTGTACGACGTGGCGACACCCTCGGAGCTATTGCAAACAGATATGGTCGCACCGTAAAGCAGATTATGACCTGGAACGGTATCAAGAATGCTAACGCCATCCGCGAGGGACAGCGCCTACGAGTTAGTCCACAGTAAAACTTAGAGATATGTCGCATCACTACCTCGACACTGACACCACGATAGTAGCACCTGCAACTGCTGTAGGAGGTGCAGTTATCGTCGTGCGCCTATGTGGTCCCAAGGCTATTGCCATTGCTGATACGATGTTTCGTGGCAAGCGACCTCTGACACAAGCAAAGGGCTATACGCTACACTATGGCGAACTTGTCTACGACAATGGCAACATCATTGACGACGTTATCGTTGCTCTCTTCCGTGCTCCCCACTCATATACGGGCGACGACACCATAGAGATTACACTGCACGGTTCGGAGTATATTGCTTCGGAGGTCATTCGTCTGGCTATTGAACGAGGAGCTACTATGGCGACTCCTGGTGAGTTCACACGACGTGCATTCTTGGCTGGCAAGATGGATCTCTGTCGCGCAGAAGCCGTGGCAGACCTTATCGCTTCGGACTCGCGATGGTCACATAACGTGGCAACAACACAGATGCGCGGAAGCTACTCCGAGAAACTCACTGCACTACGAAGTGAACTACTGAGACTTTGCTCACTACTCGAACTCGAATTGGATTTCTCGGAGGAGGATGTCGAATTCGCCGACCGCACACAACTTGTATCTATTCTCAAAAATATAGATGGCGAAATCGCAAAGTTGAAATCATCCTTCGCCCTGGGTAAAGCGCTCAAGAATGGTGTTACCGTAGCAATCGTCGGAGAGCCTAATGTGGGTAAGAGCACTCTGCTAAACACCCTTATTGGCGACGACCGTGCTATGGTCTCGAATATCGCTGGTACCACCCGCGATACCATCGAGGCCACCACAACCATCGATGGTATTCGCTATAGATTCATCGATACCGCAGGCCTCCGCACAACAGACGACAGCCTCGAACAGATGGGTATAGACCGTACTTACCGCGCTATCGATAAGGCAAATATCATTCTTCACCTTGTCAGCGCAGACAACCCCGAATTCTCCTCTATCACCACACTAAATAACCAACATTATATCAAGGTTATCAACAAGATAGATTGTGTTGCTTTAAGTAAAGATTCATACAATGATTGCATCTTTATCTCTGCAAAACAGGAGATTGGCATCGATGAGTTGCGCCAACGAATCCACCAATCTACGGACACCAGCCAGCTGAGTTCAGGTAGCATCGTTGTCTCAAATATGCGTCACTATTCCGCCTTAAGTAATGCCCAGGAGAGTCTGCACATCGCGCTCACCTCATTGGAAAACCATACCCCATCGGATCTTGTCAGTTCGGACATCCGCCGCATCCTTCACCACCTCGGCGAAATCACCGGCGAAATCACCACCGACGACATCCTCCACAACATCTTCTCCAACTTCTGTATCGGCAAGTAAGAATCTGATTATCAAATAGTTAAATCAATCATAAATGATTAGTATAGCACTCTTTACGGGTGCTATATTTGTTTGTGCAAGCATCGTTGTTAATCGTTGCTAAGCCTTTTTACGCCTGTTTTTGTACCTCCTGTGTACCTCGCCGCTTGAAATGTGATTTTGCGTTGGCGAGGTGATGGAAGAGTTTTACGCCATTTTACGGGAATTTACGGAGTTATACAAAAATATTGGTGAAATAAAGAGAAAAGAAATGAGTAGCAACATTGACATTAAGCGAATTTGTGCGTGGTGTAAGC
>CAJGEC010000002.1 GCA_904502285.1 uncultured Alistipes sp.
CACTACCCAGAGGTATTGGGCATCACTTGGGATCAGTTCATCAACCTCGGTAAGACAAACCCTAACGACCCTAACGAGAAGTTCTCGATGTCGGTTTTGGCTTGTAACCTTTCACAGGAGGTTAATGGTGTATCTTGGTTGCACGGCGAGGTATCTAAGGATATCTTGGGCAATATGTGGCCAGGCTACTTCAAGAGCGAGCTTCACATTGGCTACGTAACTAACGGTGTTCACTTCCCAACTTGGGTGGCATCAAACCTTCGTCGCCTCTACTCTAAGTATTTCGGCAATGCCTTCGAGGGTCACACCTACAATATCCCTGAGTGGCAGAACGTACATAAGATCGATGACACGGAGCTCTGGCAGGAGCGTATGTTCCTCAAGAACCGCCTTATCAACACCATCCGCAAGCGCTACAGCGACCCAACACAGGTACGCCTCCAGTCGCCTCGCCAGATGGTACAGGTTACCGAGAGCATCAAGCCAGATGTATTGACTATCGGTTTTGCTCGTCGTTTCGCTACCTACAAGCGTGCATACCTCCTCTTCACCAACTTGGAGCGTTTGTCTGCTTTGGTAAACAATAAGGAGCGCCCTGTTCAGTTCATCTTCGCTGGTAAGGCTCACCCTAACGATAAGCCAGGTCAGGACCTCATCAAGCGCATCGTTGAGGTATCGGCAATGCCTGAGTTCGTAGGTAAGATCGTCTTCTTGCAGAACTACGATATGGAGTTGGCACGCCGTATGGTTCAGGGTGTCGATGTATGGCTCAACACTCCTACCCGTCCATTGGAGGCTTCAGGTACTTCAGGCGAGAAGTGTGTTATGAATGGTGTTATGCAGTTCTCTGTTCTCGACGGCTGGTGGGTTGAGGGCTACAAGGAGGGCGCAGGCTGGATGTTGCCTATGGAGCGCACCTACGCCGACCAGCGCTTCCAGGATGAACTCGATGCCGAGATGATCTACAACACTATCGAGGAGCAGATCGTACCATTGTACTACGACCGTGCTGAGGATGGTGTACCACACCGCTGGGTAAATGCTGTTAAGAAGTGTGTTGCAGACATCGCTTCTAACTTCACAACCAACCGTATGCTTATCGACTACGAGGAGCGCTTCTACAACAAGCTCGCTGCCCGCAAGTCACTCATCATCGACAACAACTACCTTATGGCTCGCCAGATTGCGGCTTGGAAGCGTAAGGTATCTGCCGCTTGGGACAATGTCGCTATCCTCGACGTTAAGCGCGCAGAGATCGAGTCTGAGGCAATCTATGTAGGCAAGAAGTACCACTTCGAGGTAACTCTCGACCTTGCAGGTTTGAGCAAGGAGGATATTGGTGCTGAGTTGGTTGTTGCTACACAGATTGAGGCTGGTCAGGCAGCAAATGTTATCGAGACCCGTCGCCTTGAGGTTGTTGAGGCTAACGACGGCAAGGTAACTCTCGCTCTCGACTACGCTCCTACCCACACAGGTACCTTCGACGTTGCTCTTCGTATCTTCCCTGCCAACGACAAGTTGGAGCACCGTATGGACTTCGCATTGGTAAAGTGGGCATAACCACACACCAATTCTATGATAATGACCCGATTGACCTATTTTTACGGCCAATCGGGTTATTTTTTTAGAAAAAGTTTGTAACTTTGGGAGATTAAAACCTTAAACGTATGAAACGTACAATTATAGATCTCTTCGAGGAGTCCGTTGCCAAGTATGGCCAGAAGGAGTTCCTCTTGGAGAAACATAACGGAAAGTTCGAGCCTACGTCGTATAACACCACTAAGAGCGAGGCTCAGCGCATCGGTGCAGGTCTTGTGGCCTTGGGCATCGAGCGTGGCGACAGAGTATCGATTTTGGCCGAAGGCTGCAACAACTGGATTATTTCGGAGTTGGGCTTGCTCTATGCTGGCGCTATCAGCGTACCCCTATCTATAAAGTTGGAGGAGGCCAACGACCTTCTCTTCCGTCTCAAGCACTCCGATGCCAAACTTATCTTTGTGTCGAAGTACCAGTTGCGCAAGATACGCTCTATCGTGGCCGACCTTAGCGACCTCAAACATATCGTTGTTTGGGGCGATGTTGAGGGAGGCCTCCTTGATGGCGAGATATCGTTGGATGCACTTAAGGAGTTGGGCGACAAGCGTTTGGCAACCAATCGTGAGAGTTTTGAGGCTATTGGTGCATCACTCCAGAACGACGATATCGCAACCATCACCTACACCTCAGGAACTACGGCAGATCCTAAGGGTGTAGTCCTCACCCACCGCAACTATACGGCTAATGTGGAGCAGGCACTCTCGGTGGTCTCTATCCCTTCGGATTGGCGCACACTCATCATCCTTCCACTCGACCACTGCTTCGCACACGTCGTGGGATTCTACATTATGATTGCTTGCGGTGCATCAGTTGCAACGACCGAAGTAGGCCGTACTCCTATGGAGACTCTAAAGAATATACCATTGAATATCAAGGAGGTACGCCCCCACTTCTTGCTCTCTGTTCCTGCGCTGGCAAAGAACTTCCGCAAGAATATCGAGACCTCAATCCGCAAGAAGGGTAAGACCACGGAGCGTCTCTTCAACCTCGCCCTCAAGACCTCATACCTCTACCAGGCTGATGGTTACTCTAAGGGTAAGGGGTTGCGTTGCTTGCTCAAGCCCGCAGTGGCGTTGTTCGACAAGATCCTCTACTCCAAGGTGCGTGAGGCCTTCGGTGGCGAGTTGCAGTTCTTCATCGGTGGTGGTGCACTGCTCGACAGCGAGTTACAGCGTTTCTTCTACGCCATCGGTATCCCTATGTATCAGGGCTATGGTCTGTCGGAGGCTACACCCGTGATATCTACGAATGCCCCCAGCAAGCGTAACCACCGCTTCGGTTCTTCGGGCCGTTTGGTTAAGCCTTTGGAGATAAAGATTCTCGACGACGAGGGTCGTGAGTTAGGCGTAGGCCAGAAGGGCGAGATTGTCATCAAGGGTGAGAATGTTATGGCTGGCTACTGGAAGAATCCCGACTCTACGGCCGACACGGTACGTGATGGCTGGCTCTATACGGGCGATATGGGTTATATGTCGGCCGATGATTTCCTCTATGTCTTGGGTCGCTTCAAGAGCCTGCTCATATCGTCGGATGGCGAGAAGTATAGTCCAGAGGGTATGGAGGAGGCTATCGTTGATAAGTCGCCATTTATCGACCAGGTAATCGTCTACAACAACCAAAACCCCTATACTATCGCCTTGGTAGTCGGCTCTAAGGAGACCTTGAATCGCCGCTTGGACGAGGAGCAACTCACGGGTGACGAGCGCTATGTGAGGGCTGCCGAGATTCTTGGTAGTGAGGTTGCTAAGTACCGCACAGGAGGCATCTATGGCGATGAGTTCCCCGACCGCTGGGTACCTGCCGTTGTAGCCCTTGCCGACGAGGCCTTCACCGAGCAGAATGGCTTGGTTAATAGCACTATGAAGGTGGTGCGCAACAAGGTGGAGAAGCACTTTAGCGAGGCTATTGCACACGCCTACACCCCTGAGGGTAAGAGCATCAGCAACGAGCGCAACATTATGGCTCTGAAGAGGTTGCTCGGTTAGCCACCACTCGGCAGTAACATATAACAGCAAAGGTGCCTACCCCTTTTCGGGGTAGGCACTTGCTATTTAACCATATTGCTCTGGTTCACACGTTCTCACAACCTATGTGTGTAAGCCCTCCGAAGCCTCCGCCGTACGACAAGGACCAAAAACAGAGGGTTGCTCCTTTCGAGAGCAACCCCCATTATTTGGAATTATCTATTATATATAAATAGGTAACCCTTACTCCATACAACGGCAAACGAGGTTACGGTCGCCATAACCGTTGTCGATCTTAGTGACGTATGGGAAGAACTTGCCCTGGCTAACCCAATCCAATGGGAAGGCAGCCTCCTGACGTGAGTATGGGTGTGACCACTCGCCAGCAAGTTCTAAGGCTGTATGTGGAGCATTGACAACGACATTGTCGCTATTGCCCGAAGCAGCCGCAGCCTCGCACTCGCGCTTAATCTGAATCAAAGCCTCGATGAAGCGATCCATCTCCGCCTTAGACTCACTCTCAGTAGGCTCGACCATCAAGGTCTCGTGAACAGGGAATGAGAGGGTTGGAGCGTGGTAGCCATAGTCCATCAAGCGGTGGGCGATATCGCCACAGTCGATATTATAGTCGTGCTTGAAGCGGGTGAGGTCGAGAATCATCTCGTGACCAACACGGCCAGTCTCGCCCGAATAGTAGGTCTTATACTCATCCTTCAAGGCCGACGACATATAGTTAGCATTCACGATAGCCAACTCAGTAGAGCGACGCAAGCCCTCGAAGCCAAGCATACGGATATAGCCGTAGGTGATAGGAAGCAACATCGCTGAGCCCCAAGGTGATGACGATACGGCGGTGATACCCTCCTCGCCACCAGTCTCCATCAATGAGTGGGTAGGCAAGAACTTAACCAAGTGCTCGGCAACACATACTGGACCAACACCAGGACCACCGCCACCGTGAGGCATAGCAAAGGTCTTGTGGAGGTTGAGGTGGCAGACATCAGCACCGATATAGCCAGGGTTAGTCAGACCAACCTGTGCATTCATATTAGCACCATCCATATATACCTGACCGCCTGCATCGTGAACAGCATCGACGATATCGCGGATACGGCTCTCGAAGACACCGTGGGTAGATGGATAGGTAACCATCAAACCGCACAACTCCGAAGAGTACTCCTCGGCCTTCTTCTTCAAGTCCTCAACGTCGATATTACCATTCTGGTCGCAAGCAACGATGACAATCTTCATACCCGCCATAGCAGCCGATGCAGGGTTAGTACCGTGTGCCGACGATGGGATGAGGATGACGTTACGGTAGCCCTGGCCACGGCTCTGGTGGTAAGCACGAATCATCATAAGACCTGTGTACTCGCCAGCAGCACCTGAGTTAGGCTGGAGCGTACAGCCCGCAAAGCCTGTGATAGTAGCCAAGTAACCCTCAAGGTTAGCGATAAGCTCGCGGTAGCCCTCAGCCTGGTCGGCAGGAGCAAATGGGTGCATATTCTGGAAGCCCGACAACGACAATGGCTGCATAAGCTGTGCTGCGTTGAGCTTCATAGTGCAAGAGCCCAACGAAATCATAGAGTTCATCAACGAGATATCGCGCAACTCCAAACGCTTGATATAGCGCATCATCTCGGTCTCGGTGCGGTATGAGTTGAAGATAGACTCGGTGAAGAAGTCGCTCTTACGTGCCACCTCATCAGCGATACGTGGCGCCTCAACACGCTTAACAGCCTTAGCCTTCTTGCCACGTGCCTCAGCAAAGATCTCAACTACGCTCTGCAACTCAGCGTCGGTAGTAACCTCATCGAAGGCGATACGTACGCAGTCGTCGGTTGGGTAGTAGAAGTTAATCTCACGAGCCAAAGCGATATCCTGAATCACAGATGCCTCAGCCTCAACATCCAACGTGTCGAACAAAGCCTTGGTACGAACTACGTAGCCCATAGCCTCCAAAGCATCCTTAACTGTGAGGGCTGCGGTGTGGGCGTTGAGCGCAGCACGCTGGAGACCCTCCTTACCATTATATATACAGTAGAAGCCCACCATCGAAGCCATCAAAGCCTGTGCAGTACAGATATTCGACGTAGCCTTCTCGCGCTTGATATGCTGCTCACGCATCTGCAACGACATACGCAAAGCCTTATTGCCGAGGCGGTCTACCGAAACGCCAATGATACGGCCTGGCATCTGGCGCTTATACGCATCGCGTGTAGCCATATAGCCTGCGCTTGGGCCACCCAAGCCCATAGGGCAACCGAGACGCTGGGTTGTACCCACAGCGATATCTGCACCCCACTCCGCTGGAGACTTAAGCAATGCCAATGAGAGAAGGTCGGCAACAGCAGTAACCAATACACCAGCCTCGTGTGCCTTCGCGGCGAAGCCTGCATAGTCTCTTACCTCACCATTAGCCGATGGGAACTGAACAACAGCACCAAACTCCTTACCTGTGAACTCATAGGTTGCGAAGTCGTCGCGGATAATCTCGATGCCAAATGGCTCAGAGCGTGTGATAAGCACATCGAAGGTCTGTGGGAAGATGTTCTCATCTACGAAGAGCTGGTTGCGGCCCTGCTTAACAGCCTCGCGTGAGCGCAAAGCATACATCATAAGCATAGCCTCGGCAGTAGCAGTTGCCTCATCCAAGAGCGAGCAGTTTGCCACCTCCATACCAGTAAGCGAGAGAATAGCGGTCTGATAGTTGAGCAATGCCTCCAAACGGCCCTGTGAAATCTCAGCCTGATATGGGGTGTAAGAGGTGTACCACGCAGGGTTCTCAAAGACGTTGCGCGAAACTACCGCAGGAACGACGTTAGGATAGTAGCCCATACCGATAAACGAACGCAACGTACGGTTCTTGGCTGCCAACTGTGCGATATGCTGTGCATACTCATACTCACTCATAGCCTCAGGGAGATCAAGAGCCTTCTTAAGGCGAATATTTGCAGGGATAACCTGCTGCAAGAGTTCCTCAACAGAGCCTACACCGATGGTAGAGAGCATCTGCTGCAAATCATCCTTAGAATTTAGACCGACGTGGCGATCTACGAAACTGTCAAAGGTTTTCATTGTGTTATTGTTTATTAGTTGTTTTGGTTTTCTTATATTATTACGTGGCCTAAAGCCCTCTAATATTTAAACGAACTGCCACCTATAAACTCCCTAAGAAGCGAGGTTGGTGGAATCTCGTCGGGAGCGATAGGCACGAAGTTATCCAAGAACTTCAACATACGGCGCGCCTCGGCATACTCTGGAGCAGTATCTGGCACCTCCCTCAAGACGGGCTCTGCCACGGCCTTCAATACCGATATCTCGTAGAAGAGCGACGAGTTGAACATCACGTTGGCATTCTCCTGGTAGGGGAATATATGTCGCTCCTCGCCACGACGCACCAACGGCCACATCGAGAGCGTGCGTAGGGCATCGTTGCCACGAGTGGCATTGTCGCGGATAGTACGACGCAAGAGGCGGTTATCCGTAGTCGGGATACGCGAGAAGTTATCCATCGCCACCGAAGTAAAACACGATATATAGATTTTGAACTTCTCACCATCCGAGATACTTGGCGTAAGTTGTGGATTGAGGGCGTGGATACCCTCCATAATGAGTATCGAGCGGTCGGTGAGTTTGAGGGGCTTCTCGTGCCACTGTCGTCGGCCTGAGATGAAGTCGTAGCGTGGGATAGCCACACTCTCGCCATTGGTCAAGCGACGCAGGTGGTCGTTGAGAGTTGCGAGGTCGATAGCCTCCAAAGCCTCGAAGTCGGGCTTGCCATCCTCGTCCAATGGGGTCTTGTCCCTATCGACAAAGTAGTCGTCGAGGGCGATAAGCACAGGGTCGAGGCCCAATACCCTCAACTGCACACCCAAGCGCTTCGAGAAGGTGGTCTTGCCACTCGACGAAGGGCCTGAGATAAGGGCCATACGCACACCTCGTTCGCTATTAGCCTCGGCAATGGAGCGAGCGATAGAGGCAATCTTATTCTCGTGGAAGGCCTCGGCAATCTTTATAAGCTCCGACGCATCGCCATTCATAACGCGGCGGTTCAAGTCACCAATCGTAGGCACACCCATAACATCTATCCACATCTGGTACTCGTGGAAGATGTCGAACATCTTGTCGTGGTTGATAGCCGTAGTGACCTGCTCTGGATTGGTACGTGCAGGAAGAGCAACATAGATGCCATTGTAGTATGGCACAACATCGAAGCGCGACACATAACCTGACGAGGGTGCCAATGCTCCGTAGAAGTAGCCAGGCATATCGCCCAAGTGGTTCACCGTGCGATAGAGGTGTGGGCGCGTCTGGAGCAACTCCAACCTATCGTCGAAACCATACTTAGCATACTCCTTAGCCACATCCTCGGCAAGAGCCTTTGTGCGAGTGATAGGCAGGTCGCGGGCCACGATATCCTCCATACGCAGTTTGAGCAACACAGCATCCTCGGCCAAGACTCCACCCTTATCGTCGAATTCGGCGTAGAAGCCATTGCCCAAAGTGTGGCGGATACGTAGCTTGCGCTCAGGGAATAGCTCCACAGAGGCCATCTGCATCACGAAGGAGAGCGTACGCTGATAGATGCGATAGCCCTCGAAATGGCGGATATCGAAGAACTCCACGGTGACGGGCTTGTAGATGCGGTAGCTAAGCTCCTTATAACAGTTATTAACCCTCGCACCAAGTACGGGATAGGGTTGTTCGATTGCTACACTCTGAAGTACATCCATCAGCGAAGCACCCATCTCAACCTCAAAAGAGGTCGCATTATTGACAAGTCGCAAAGTTACTCTATTAGCCATAGCCTACCTATTTTTTAATTAATGGTGTGTAAAGATAGTAATTTTTTGTAACTTTGTAACGAATAAATGTGATAACTTATGCGAAAAATTCTATTTTTTTTATCGTCGCTCATCCTCTTCACCCTGCTTTCAGCAGGATGCATCGACCAGAAGTGTGAACATCTATACATCATATCGACCAACGACATCCACTCCACCATCGACGCCTTTCCTCGATTGGCAACCCTCGTGGCGGAGTATGAGGCCAAGGGTGAGGTCCTTCTGGTAGATGCTGGCGACAGAGTCTCTGGCAACGCATACGTCGATGATGCCATCGAGCCAGGCATACCAATTATAGACCTTATGAACACCATTGGCTACGACGTTGCCACCCTCGGCAACCACGAATTCGACAAGGGACATACTACCATCGACCGAACAATCGAGGTCGCAGAGTTTCCTATCGTATGTGCCAATGTCAAGGGTCTCAACGGAGCAACCACACCCCTGCGCTACACCATCATCGAGAGTTGTGGCATAGAGATTGGCCTGGTGGGCGTGGTAGACACCGACAGCGAGGGTATGCTTCCGTTAGGAAACAAGAGTTCGTACACCAACTACGAGATATCCTCAGACATAGATACCGCCTACGCCGTCTGTTCGGAGATAGCCTCTGAGTGCGACTTTGTAGTTCTCCTTTCGCATATGGGTCTCGACGTGGATAGGCAACTCGCCGAGCGCAATCCTGCCTGCGAATGGATTGTTGGAGGACATAGCCATAGCCTCGTAAACGAGGAGCTCAACGGAGTGCATATATCGCAGAATAACAAGAATATACGATACGTCACCGTTGCCGACATAACAATCCTCAACGGCAAGATAGAGAGCATCACCTATGAGCAACTATCACTTAGCGACATCGCTCCAAACGCCTCTATGGAGGAGCAGGTGGCAGAGATTAAACTACGTGACCCCGAACTAAATGCCGTAGTTGGTACAACCACCGAGGCCATAGATCGCCAGGGCGTAATCAACTTCACACTCGAATCGCTGGCCACCTACCCCTACGACAACGGCTTTGTCCCCGAAGTGGTCTTCTACCACGTGGGCGGCATCCGCATCGACTCACTCCCCAAGGGCGAGGTCAAGCGTGTCGATATACTCAACAATGACCCCTTCGTATCATCTATCACCCTCGCCGAGATGACTACCGAGCAGATGCGTCGATTCATCCTCGACAAGTACAATAGCGGAACGGCAGAGAAGGCCGATAAGGAGTCGCACTACATCTATTTCGCCTCGAACATCCCCTACACCATCATCCTTGGCCAAGAGCCACTCGAAGCCCCCGATGCTACGGATATTAGACTGGAGTTGGAGGAGGGTCGCACCTACCGCGTGGCTCTATGTAACTACATAACAAACAACTACATCGACCTCAGTACATTGGCCTCACCAGTCATAAATACGGATATCACCGTACGCGAGGCTATGCTCCGCCATATAGGCTCGTTCAACGACGAGGGCTACACCCCCGACACTACCATTCGCCAATTCGAGGTAAAGGCCACAAACAATTAACCCACAACGACAATGCTTGAGACTTGCTACCAACACGAACTTATTGAGGCGGGATGCGACGAGGCGGGCCGAGGCTGTCTCGCAGGCTCTGTGTTTGCCGCGGCGGTAATCCTACCTCCCGACTTTCACCACCCCCTACTCAACGACTCAAAGCAGATGACCGAGCGACGACGTAACGCCCTGCGAGAGATAATCGAACGAGAGGCCGTGGCGTGGCGGGTGGTGGAGGTGACTGCCGAGCGTATCGACCAAATCAATATCCTCAATGCATCAATCGAAGGGATGAACCTCGCAATCAAAGGCTTAGAGATATCGCCAGAGTTTATCGTCATAGATGGTAACAGATTCCATACCGACCTCACAACCCCTTGGCGCACAATCGTTAAGGGCGATGGTAAGTATGCCAATATCGCTGCGGCATCGGTGCTTGCCAAGACCCACCGCGACGAATATATGATGCGTCTGGCCGAGGAGTATCCTATGTATGGCTGGCAGCAGAATAAGGGCTACCCCACTCGCCAACACCGTCTGGCCATCCGCGAACACGGCCTCACACCCTATCACCGCCTAACATTCAACTCGTCACCCGAACAACTCGAACTCTTCTAATAGGTTGAGCAAATCGCCCCTGTGTGGCAAGAAATATGGTCATAAATCATACGTATTTCTACCTATTTTTCGCTATTTTTGATCTATTTTTCAACCACCGAAACAAAAAAATAATTACCTTTGCGCAAGATAAAAATTTGCTGAATACTCGATTAAGTTCAGCAATTAGGCAACTGAGAATTTAACTTAATATTTGCGAAAATGGTAGATATTTTTGAGCGCTTATCGAATAATGCTGGAGGACCTATCGGTCAGTACATGTCGGCCGTTCACGGCTATTTTGCATTCCCCAAGTTGGAGGGCGAACTCGGCCCACATATGATGTTCCGAGGCAAGCCCGTCTTGAACTGGAGTCTTAACAACTACCTCGGCTTGGCCAACCACCCAGAGGTGCGCGAGGCAGATGCTGAGGGTGCTAAGAAGTTTGGTATGGCATACCCTATGGGTGCGCGTATGATGTCGGGTCAGACAAAGTACCACGAGCAACTTGAGCAGGAGTTAGCCGAGTTTGTAGGTAAGGAGGATGCCTTCTTGCTCAACTTCGGCTATCAGGGTATGATCTCGATTATCGACTGTTTGCTTACCCCACGCGACGTTGTCGTCTACGATAAGGAGTGCCACGCCTGCATCATCGATGGTCTGCGTATGCACCCAGGCAAGCGCTTCGTCTATGCCCACAACGACGAGGATTCGTTGCGCCTACAGCTCCAACACGCCACAGAACTCGCTGAGCAACAGCGTGGTGGCGTATTGGTCATCACCGAGGGTGTCTTCGGTATGAAGGGCGACCTCGGCTTCTTGGATGTCATTGCTAAGTATAAGAAGGAGTTCAACTTCCGCCTCTTGGTAGATGATGCCCACGGCTTCGGAACTATGGGTAACAACGGCCGCGGTACGGGAGACCACTTCGGCGTTCAGGACCAGATCGACGTACTATTCAACACCTTTGCCAAGTCTATGGCAGGCATCGGTGCCTTCGTGGCAGGTCCTCGTTGGTTGATCAACCTCTTCCGCTACAATATGCGTTCGCAACTCTACGCTAAGTCGTTGCCTATGCCTATGGTTATCGGCGCGCTCAAGCGTCTCGACCTCATCCGCAAACACCCTGAGTATCAGCAGAAGTTGTGGGAGATCACACGCGCCCTGCAGAAGGGTCTTACGGATAACGGCTTCGACATCGGCGTAACCCAGTCGCCCGTGACACCTATCTATATGAAGGGTGGTAACGAGGAGGGTACAAACCTCATCGTAGACCTTCGCGAGAACTATGGCCTCTTCTGCTCGATTGTCATCTACCCAGTAATCCCTAAGGGTGAGATCATCCTTCGAGTGATACCTACGGCAGCACATACGATGGAGGATGTGGAGTACACCATCAACACCTTCAAGGCCGTGCGTGCTAAGTTCGAGGCTGGCGAGTACATCAAGCCTATCCCACAGATGGCCGACCCCGACTTCAAGGTGAGATAGTTTACGAAGTAACACTACATAAAAGAGTCATTTATCGACCTGTCTACCCCATTGTGGTAGGCAGGTCGCTCTTATTTGCACCATTAGGACAATTATTTCCCCTAAAAATGCTATTATTAATTAAGTTCTTCTTATCTTTGTCTGATATTTTACACGAAAGGCTGACCTCAGCCTTCACTAAATAGCTACAAAATACTACAAACAAAATAAAAAAACCTAACTATGGAAAACAACAAACTACAGCGTGCAGCCGATAACATCCGTATCTTGGCTGCTTCGATGGTTGAGAAGGCAAAGTCTGGTCACCCTGGCGGCGCTATGGGAGGTGCTGATTTCATCAACGTACTCTACACAGAGTTCTTGCGCTACGACCCAGAGAATATGGCGTATCCACACCGCGACCGCCTCTTCCTCGACCCAGGTCATATGTCTCCAATGCTCTACGCCGTTTTGTCGTTGGCTGGTAACTACACTACCGAGGATTTGCAGTCGTTGCGCCAGTGGGAGAGCGTGACTCCAGGTCACCCTGAGGTAGACGTTTTGCGTGGTGTTGAGAACACCTCTGGCCCTCTTGGTCAGGGCCACGCTATGGCTCTCGGTGCTGCTATCGCTGAGCGCTTTATGGTAGCACGTTTCGGCGAGTGGATGGCACACAAGACCTACGCCTTCATCTCTGACGGTGCTGTACAGGAGGAGATCTCGCAGGGTGTTGGTCGCGTTGCTGGCCACCTCGGTCTCTCAAACTTCATTATGTACTACGACTCGAACAATGTTCAGCTCTCTACTAAGTGCGACGAGGTAGATACTGAGGATATCGAGATGAAATATAAGGCTTGGAATTGGAACGTAATCACAGTAAATGGCCAGTCTATCGACGAGATTCGCGCTGCGTTGAAGGCTGCAAATGCTGAGACCGAGCGCCCAACCCTCATCATCGGTAAGACCATTATGGGTTATGGCGCACGTAAGGCCGATGGCACAAGCTTCGAGAACCAGGTATCTACACACGGTCAGCCACTTACAGCTGCTGGTGCAGATATCGCTGCTACAATTAAGAACCTCGGTGGTAACCCTGAGGAGCCATTCGCAGTATTCGAGGAGTCTAAGGAGGTCTACGCTGAGCGTCGCAAGGAGCTCGTAGAGTGGGCTAAGCAGATGAAGGCTACCGAGGCTGAGTGGCGCAAGGCTAACCCAGAGTTGGCAGAGAAGATGGATAACTTCTACTCAGGCAAGCTCCCAGAGATCGACTACTCGGCTATCGAGCTTAAGCCAGACCAGGCAACACGTGCTGCTTCAGCAACTATGCTCGGCTACTTCGCAGAGCACGTAGAGAATATGGTGGTATCGTCTGCCGACCTCTCTAACTCAGATAAGACCGACGGCTTCCTCAAGAAGACCAAGGCATTCACCAAGGGCGACTTCTCTGGTAACTTCTTCCAGGCAGGTGTTGCTGAGCTTACTATGGCTTGCGTGATGAACGGTATGGCACTTCACGGCGGTATCATCCCTGCTTGCGGTACCTTCTTCGTATTCTCAGACTATATGAAGCCAGCAGTACGCCTTTCAGCCCTTATGCGTAAGCACGTCATCTACATCTGGACACACGACTCATTCCGCGTAGGTGAGGACGGCCCTACTCACGAGCCTGTTGAGCACGAGGCACAGATTCGCCTTATGGAGCACCTCCACAACCACTCTGGCGAGCGCTCAATGCTCGTTCTTCGCCCAGCAGATAGCGAGGAGACTGTTGCTGTATGGAAGATGGCTTTGGAGGAGGAGCGCCCAGTTGCCCTTATCCTTTCACGCCAGAACATCAAGTCGTTGCCAGCATTGAGTGGCGAGTCACGCCGTGCTGAGGCTATGAAGGCTGAGCGTGGTGGTTACGTAGTCTTGGAGAATAAGGATGCTAAGGTTACTATGATTGCTACTGGTTCTGAGGTATCTACCTTGGTTGAGGGTGCTGAGTTGTTGGCTGAGGAGGGTATCGCTACACGTGTGGTATCTATCCCAAGTGAAGGCTTGTTCCGCGACCAGCCTAAGGAGTACCAGGCAGAGGTTTTGGGCACATTGCCACGCTACGGTATGACCTCTGGTCTCTCTATCAACCTTATCGGCTTGGTAGGTGAGGAGGGCTTCATCCACGGCTTCGACCACTTCGGCTACTCTGCTCCATTCAAGGTATTGGACGAGAAGTTCGGCTACAACGGCAAGACCGTTGCCGAGGAGGTAAAGGCTATGCTTAAGTAATTGACCTATACCTAAATAGAAAGAGATGACTCAGATTGGAGTCATCTCTTTTTTGTTGCTATTGGAGCGATGGTCACTCCTTTAGCCACTCGATTTCAAGGGCATAGGAGATATCATAATGCTCGACACCCTCGTGGTCCTCGTAACTATCTCCATCCCTGAACACAAGAGTATTGCCAGGGGTGAGGGTCTCGGTCCTATCACCTAACTTGATGGTCATCGCATCGTCGGTTATTTCAGTTATACAACCCTGGAAACTCTCATAGGAGATAACACCCGTACGAGCATTAACAATTTCGGAGGTATGTTCATTATAATCTTGACCAATGCT
The DNA here is from genome assembly GCA_904502285.1 of uncultured Alistipes sp. GTDB lineage: Bacteria > Bacteroidota > Bacteroidia > Bacteroidales > Rikenellaceae > Alistipes. The sequence continues at coordinate 14,586 of CAJGEC010000002.1, forward strand.
CCAACCCGTCTTCTTCCAATCAATCTTTAAGCGGTGGTTGGTTGGTTCACCAAGGGCTACATTCCAGATAAAGCGTTTGCGACATTCATCAGCATCGACAATAAGAATATAGGCATTATCATTGCCTAACTCGTTGTGTAACAACTCTTCTGCCTCGGCCCAATGCTCCTCAGGCTTATCGTAGCAGAGCGAAGCATAGATATCCACTATCGCTCGGCTCAATTTATTGAAGTCGCGCGCCTTAGAGTAAGGAGCCGACGAGAGCAGAACAACATCCTTGTACAATGTTCGGCTACCCAAGATGGTATCCATCTGGTTTATCAACTTAGGGCTCGCTAACAACGTATCGGCATAGAAACCCATCATCTTGGCCTTAGACTGTGGATTGTTGGCGAGGTTTTTATGATAACACTCGTTCCAATTAAAAGGGTCGTATGGCTTGCGCTTATTGTAACAGAACATTATCATTGGAGAGGTTGTCTCCAAGGAGTCAAAGAGGTCACTAAGGCCCGACCAGTTGGCACTAAGATCGATTGTTGGGGCCTGCTGGTGGAACTTGGCAATGATAGCATCGGCATCGTCGCCCTTGATGATCAGACCAACGGCCTTGTCGCATATATCTGCACTCGTGGCTCTGGCATTGCCTCCCTCTGGATTGAAGGCTCGTATGATAATATCCATAGTCGTAATATTTTAAGATTTATAGGTCGTAGTCTTTTATGGAGGCAGGCCAAACGCCTATCTCCTATGTCCTGGGCCTTCAGGGAACCAACCCTTCTTAACTCGCTCCTTCTGGTGTATCAACTCCAAGATACTCCAAAACGATGAGAAGGCCACAACACCAAGAATTGTCGATACAATAAAATTCTCTGCTATGAGTGAGAGCAGACAAAATAGGATGCCCGCAACAAGAAACATCCACCAACACTTTGTACCAAGATAGTACTCCGCCTTGATAACAATAGGATGGAACACTCCAATTATTAGAAATGTGGCAAGACCCACAATGATTCCCGTAAAGTTCATATATTAAGACAGTTTATATTTACTCGCCTAATAACACACAAATATACGAAATTATTTCGATTTCCAACTCTCAAGGAGCATTTTTGACCACAGAAGAGACTACTTATGCTACTACAAAAAGTATCCCACAGAAGAGTACACCCCTGTACTCTTCTGTGGGATTAACATTCATAGAGGGGAGATAGCCCCCCCATTCACTTAAAAAACTACAAATTGCCGAGTCGTCTATTAGCCTCACGGATAATATTAAGCGTAGAGCTGTCCTCAACAAAGATTGAGTTGAGACCCTGCTGCTCCTGTGCTGGATCACCAGTATAGTCATCGCCCTTAGCCCAGTACTCGTGGTCCTCGACATTAGTCTTAGCAAAGCCTCCCCAACTCCAGAAGTTACATCCTGCAAATGGGCCATTCTGCTCCTTATCCTTGAGAATAAGGTCGAAAACGAAGGTATAGTACTTATCGCGGCACACAACAGGGCTACCCTTATGGAAGTCCATATTGTCGCGTGGCATACCAAACTCCTCAACCACTACAGGCTTGTTAATAGAGTGACCAAGGCCGATGTGCATATCGATATACTCCTTTGTGTTTGCGCAAGAGCGGTCGAGGTCTGCAACCATATTGTCGCCACGCATCCACTTCCAATTATAAGGCCATACGTGACAGTTGATATATGATATCTCGTCGAGGGCGTGAATACGCTCACAAAGAGCCATATCCCACTCGCAGCCATAGAAGCCCTCAGAGCCTGTAGAGATCATATGGTTAGGGTCGAGCGAACGGATGAGTTTCGCTGAGGCAGCAATCCACTCAGCAAAGGCCTCCTTGTTGTCCTGCTCCTTGCTGCTGAAGGCACGAGGCTCGTTGCAAATCTGCCAAGAGAAGATCGCTGGGTCCTCGATGTATTTAATACCAGTATAGCGGTTGGTACGTGTAATAATATAGCGCAAGTGGTTAAAGAACAACTCCTTAGCGCGCTCATTACGCACAAACTCTCCAGCGAAGGCATTGTATGAGAACCAGCCATCCACACGTGGAACTAACACCGGAGTATTATTTGCCCAAGCTACATATTGTGTGTAACCACCACTCCACTCCCAGGCATTGTTGAAGTAGAGTACGGCAGTCATACCGCGCTTACCCAACTCCATCATAAGGAAGTCGAGACCAGCCAAAACGTCGTCGTTATAGATACCTGGCTCAGGCTGTAGGTTGGGCTCAATTTTACCCAAAAGACCATTCTCACCCTCACCACCAACAAGTACACGGAGGTTGTCGATACCGTGGGACTTCATAAAATCGAGCTCCCTAACGAGACGCTCACGGTTGCCACCCTCGCCCTCAGAGCCGAGGATTGCTCCATACCAGAAGTTTGTACCCACGAAATAGTATGGCTCACCATTGCGAATAAACTGTCCGTCCTTAACCGTAATGATGTCATCCACAGGTGATTTACCAAACTCTGAGCATCCCACTAAAGCGACCATCGCCACGACAAAAAGGAGAAATAATCTTTTAAAATTCTTCATCTCTTTAATATTTTGTGTTTACTAATTTTCTACAAAATTACACTTTTTTCCCAATTACAACACCATCATCTCAAAAAGTGATGAATTTTCCGCATATTTTTACCCCTATTTTCGCCTTACGTAAAGAGATTCTGCCACCCTATTTTCCTCCAGCAAAAGTGTAAATATTTTTAAAAATTGTCACCCTTTAAACTTGTATTTTTTCGTGGGAATATATAATTTTGTAGGGTGAAATTGCAGACATATCCCCTAATCATAAGCGGGGTATGATTAAACGTTTGATTATCAAATGCTTATATTGTTATAAGTAGATTATTTTTTGCACTATAATACGACGCATGAAACGAATAATTTTGTCGGGCGGAGGTACCGGCGGACATATATACCCTGCCGTGGCTGTGGCAGAGGCCCTAAAACGTAAATACAACGAGGATGTAGAGATACTTTTTGTGGGTGCCGAAGGAAAGATGGAGATGGAGAAAGTTCCAGCCTTGGGCTACCGCATCGAGAGCCTCCCTGTGGTTGGTCTACAGCGCCGTTTTGAACTCGCCAACCTGACTATTCCCTTTAGGCTCGTGGCAAGCATCCGTCGTGCCAAGCGCATAATCCGCGAGTTTGGTGCAGACATCGTCGTAGGCTTTGGCGGTTACGCCTCAGCCCCCATCCTTTGGGCAGCACAGCGTCTCGGCATCCCCACAGTTATTCAGGAGCAGAACTCATACGCAGGTCTCACCAATAAGTTGCTCTCGAAGCGTGCCAAGCGCATCTGTGTCGCTTACGACAAGATGGAGCGCTTCTTCCCCAAGGAGCGTATCGTGATGACGGGAAATCCTTTGCGAGGCCGATTCTCATCGAACAACAACCGCAAGGAGGCACTCGCACACTATGGTTTCAACGAGGAGCTACCCGTAGTATTGGTTGTGGGAGGTTCGCTCGGCACACGAACCCTCAACGAGATGATGAAGGCCTGGATACTCACACTCAATGGCACAGCCCCAGTGCAGGTAATCTGGCAGACGGGCAAGTTCTACGAGAGCGAGATGAAGGAGTTCCTCGCCCAGCACCCCACAGCAAACATCTGGCAGGGTGCATTCATCGAGCGTATGGACTATGCCTACGGTGCTGCCGACGTAGTACTATCACGCAGTGGTGCCTGCACCGTATCGGAGTTGTGCTTGGTGGCTAAGCCTACCATCTTCGTTCCATCACCCAACGTGGCTGAGGACCACCAGACAAAGAATGCTATGGCCTTGGTGGAGAAGGGTGCAGCAGAGATTGTGCGCGACAGCGAGGCTGTGGAGCGAGGTATGCGTGAGGCTGTGGCCCTCGCCCTCGACGTAGAGCGCCGTGAGCAGCTATCGGCAAATATCGCCTCGTTGGCTATCAGCGACTCTGCAGAGCGTGTAGTAATGGAAATCGAGTCGCTACTAACTGCCAGAAAATAGGTTTTACAATGGAACAGCAGTTTTCGAATATATACTTCTTGGGCATCGGAGGTATTGGTATGAGTGCCATTGCCCGCTACTTCCTCCACGAGGGGTATGCTGTGGCAGGTTACGACCTCACGGCAACACCTCTAACTCGCGCCTTGGAGGCCGAGGGTGCGGCGGTACACTACGACGACAACCCCGACCTCATCCCAGAGGCTATGCGCAACCCCGAGAACACCTTGGTAGTCCTCACCCCTGCCATTCCTCACGACCACAAGGAGTGGGCGTGGCTCAGAGAGCAGGGCTTCACCATCGAGAAGCGCTCGCAGATGCTTGGCCATCTGAGCGTCGGTAAGCTCGTGATGGCCGTTGCTGGCACTCACGGCAAGACCACCACTTCGACGTTGGCCTCGTGGCTCAACCACTGCACAGGCCTTGGCAGTGCCTTCCTCGGAGGCATCTCGCGCAACTTCGCCTCTAACCTCGTCTTGGGCGAGGGACGACGCCTCGTTGTGGAGGCCGACGAGTACGACCGCTCATTCCTACGCCTACACCCCGACGTGGCGGTAATCACTGCAACGGATGCCGACCACCTCGACATCTACGACACTCCAGAGGCTATGGTCAAGGCCTTTGAGGAGTTTGCCTCACAGATAAAAGAGGGCGGTGCACTCATCATTAAGCAGGGGGTGGTGATAGATTACGACACAACAGCGCGTCAAATATATAGATACTCTTGCGACAAGGGTGGCGACTTCCACGCCGAGAACATAGAACTCATCGAGGGCGGACACTACCGCTACGACATAGTTCTTCCCGATGGACGCATCGAGGGTTGCCGTCTCGGCATCTTGGGCAAGATACATATCGAGAACTCCATTGCTGCGGTGGCGATGCTCTGGGCAGCAGCACGTATCGAGGGCAAGGAGTTTGATAAGGATGCTGTGCGTCGAGGCCTCGACAGTTTTGAGGGTGTGAAGCGCCGTATGGAGGTCTACCTCAACACCCCTGAGCAGGTATATATCGACGACTACGCCCACCACCCAGAGGAGTTGAGGGCTACGATGACATCCCTGCGCGACATATTCCCTAATCGCAAGATTACGGCAGTATTCCAGCCACACCTCTACACTCGCACACGCGACTTCGCCACGGAGTTCTCCGAGGTGCTGTCGATGGCCGACAGGGTGCTTATGGTGCCCATCTACCCCGCTCGCGAGCTACCTATCGAGGGTGTGACATCCGAACTCATCGGACGCAACCTCACCACCGAGTGGCAGATGGTCGAGCGTGACGACATAGCCTCAACACTCAAGGGTCTCGACACCGATGTTGTAGTAACCTTTGGTGCAGGCAATATAGATGTGGTATGTAGCGCTGTGGCCGAGACTCTCAGGGCTAAGTGTAACAGATAGTTGTTTAGGGCGTTATGTGGCAGAAGGTTGGCAAAGGCATAGGTTTCGCACTCCTCTGGGTGCTTATCATCGTGGTTGTGGTAAGTGCTGAGCGACTTGCGACCAAGCACAACAAGAGTGTGCCCGTCACCACCATCGAGATAGATATCGAGGGAGGTGGCGACAACCCACTCATCGACCAGACATCGCTCTTAGAGTGGTTTGGCCAGCACGGCATCACCCCTATAGGTAGTGTGATTGACAACGTGGACATCGCCACCATAGAGCAGACCATCGCCCACCACAACGCCGTGGCCGAAGCCAACGTCTTTGTCACCTACGATGGCGAGATGGAGGTGGAGATAACTCAGCGAGAGCCCATCGCGCGCTTACGCATCTCGGGATACGATATGTACCTCACACGTGAGGGCTATCTCCTCCCTGCCAAGGATGTCTATGCCGTACACGTTCCCGTGATTACGGGTTCGTTCAAACCGCTGTTCAAGAGCGACTTCATAGGCTATGCCAAGGATGTGGCACTCGACTCTATCGCTATGCTCGACAAACATATCGCGACCCTTGAGGATGATAAGTTGCCCCTCTACCGCGACCTCATCGCCAACAACAAGCAGTTGCGCAGTGTTAAACGTGCAGCCCCCAAGAAGAGCATCTTCGTCTCAAAGGGCGAGTTCGACATATTGTACTCAGCCTATAAGGAGGGGCTCAGCAAGGCCACCGAGGATTATAGCATCAACAAGCGACGTATCAATGGTGCTATAGCGGCTCTGGGCCAGGCACAGGAGGATGCGCGCAAGAAGCAGCATACCATTCGCAACCACGCGAACGACTTCGAGGCCTTGGTGGAGTTGCTTACATTTATTGGCGAGGACGAGTTCTGGAACGCAGAGATAGTACAGATTATCGCATCGGGAGGTGGTCACGAACCTCTACAACTCGCCATTGTTCCTCGTTCGGGTCGCTTCACCGTAGACCTCGGCACGATGGAAAACCTCGTAGAGAAACTCAACAAACTGCGTCGTTTCTACGAGAATGGTCTCAACAACGTCGGCTGGGACAAGTATCGCAACATCAGTCTGCGTTACAGAGGCCAGGTGGTGTGCAGATAACACCTCGACTATAGGACATCGCAGGTCGATGGACAGCGAGAGAGAGTGCGTATGGAAGTGACGAGTGACCAACCGAAAGAGAGTTACTCTTTAGCGCACACCGAATTAGGATAGGAAAGATAAATAAAAAACGGATAGAACAATGAAAGGTAAACAGATTGTAGCAATCGATGTTGGCTCAACCAATGTAGTTATGGCCGTAGGCTCTGTTGAGGATAGTGGCCAGATTGAGATATTGGGCGTGGCATCCGAGCCTGTAACTGGTGTAAATGCAGGCCGCATAGAGAATAGCGAAACCGTGGGTCGTGCCGTGCGCGCTGTGAAGGAGCGTCTCGAAAATAGCCTCGGCATCAAGATCACGGAGGCCTACGCAGGTCTCTCAGGAGAGTACATCCGCTGTGTTCCCGTCACCGACCACGTATATGTTCAAGATGAGCAGGGCAACGGCTGCAACCAGATTACCGAGCGAGACCTTGAGAGCCTCGACCGCCGTATGCAGAGCGTGAAACTCCCCGACAACAAGGAGGAGATCATCAGCAAGGAGCCCCTCTGCTTCAAGGTCGATGATAAGGAGGTACGCGAGCCTGTGGGTGCCTACGGCCGTGTGCTTGCAGGAACCTACAACTTCATCCTCTGCGACCGCGAGATGCGTGAGCGCCTTATGCACTGCTTGCTCAAGCATGAGATTAGCGTGAAGCGCTTTGTGCCTAACGCCCTTGTGTCGCACCTCGGCATCACCAACACCGAGGATATGGAGGAGGGTGCTATCGTCATCAACCTTGGTGGTGGCATCACCGACGTTACGGTGCTTAACAACGGCAAGGTGTGCTACATCGCATCCATCCCTATCGGTATGGATATCATCAACGACGACATCCGCGCTTATGGCATCACTGGCTCATACATCGAGAGCCTCAAGGTGCAGTACGGCTGTGCCATTGCGGAGAATGCCGTGGACGACAAGATTTCATTCAGCCAGGCTCGCAAGGGTACTACAAAGAGCATCCGCCGTCGTAACCTCGCACGCATCATAGAGGAGCGTTTGAAGGAGATTTGCGAGTGGGTAAAGCGCGAGATTAAGGAGGCTAACTGCCGTCGTCGCTTCGCCCCCGTGGTATTCCTCACTGGTGGTGGTGCAGAACTCCCATTCGTCGAGGCACTCTTTGCCCGCGAACTCGGCTACGACGAGGTGCGCTCAGTATATCCTGAGTATGGCTTCACCGAAAATAGCCTTGGCGAGAAGGTCGATAACCGCGCCTATGCGACAATCCTTTCGCTCTTGCTCTACGGCTCTAACATCGGCTGTTGCAGTGTTGCGGAGCGCCCCGTGGTATATACTACCCCAGAGCCAAAGCCTACTCCTCGCACCCCTAACAACCCTTACGGTCAGGGCAATGAGGAGCGTGAGACACGCATCCCAAGACCTACACCTCGCCCTACTCCTACTCCTACGCCAATAAAGCCTACACCAAGCAACAATGGCGAGGAGAATGAGCATAACGACGAGATAAAGGAGGATGTGCCAACAAGACCTCTCAACCCTATCGTTCCTACACCAAAGCCTACCCCAACCCCAAAGCCTGAGACAAAGGAGGAGGGCAATGAGGAGAAGAAGGAGGACAAGAAGGAGGATACTAAAGATGAGGAGATCGATATCGAGACTCAGCCTAAATCTAAGGGTCTCAAGGGCTGGCTTACCAAGGCCATCAGTTCGTTGGGCGACACATTCGCTGGCAAGGACGAGGAGTATTAATCTTTACCTAATACATTACTTATCACATAGTTAAAACTAATACGTATATGAGCGACTATACATATAACAACACCCCAAATAGCGAAATTGACGACCTCGCCTTGGCCGTCAGCGGAGGTAAACTCTCGGATCTCAACCTCGACACCAACTCTATGATTATGGTCATCGGTGTCGGTGGTGCTGGTGGCAACGCCGTAAACCACATGCAGGATTTGGAGATTTCGGGCGTGAACTTCGTGGTGTGTAACACCGATAAGCAGGCATTGGAGAACTGCCGCGTAGGCAACAAGATTCAGATTGGTCCAGGTCTCGGTGCTGGTAACGACCCAGAGAAGGGTCGCAAACTCGCCCTTGAAAGCGAGGAGCAGTTGCGCGACTTGCTCGACACCTCAGGCGTGCGTATGCTCTTCATCGCAGCAGGTATGGGTGGTGGTACTGGTACTGGCGCTTCGCCCGTCATTGCAAAGATTGCTCACGAGTTGAATATCCTCACCGTAGCCGTAGTGACTATGCCACTGGTGATGGAGGGTAATGGCCGTTTCAATAACGCGGTGAAGGGACTCAACGAGTTGAACAAGTATGTGGACTCACTCATCATCATCGAGAATGAGCGTGTGCGTGAGCAGTATGGTAATCTTCCACTAAAGGAGGCCTTTGGTCGTGCCGACGATGTACTTGGTATGGCTACTAAGGGTATCGCCGAGCTTATCACCGTGGATTGGGCATTGGTGCGTGTGGACTTCGCCGATGTCGAGAAGGTTATGCGTGGTAGCGGTCGCGCCCATATGTCGGTAGTGAAGAAGAGTGGCGAGAATCGTGCTTTGGAGGCTGCTAAGGAGGCCCTCGAATCATCACTCATCGACGATAACCACATCGCGGGTGCTAAGAGTATCTTGCTCAGCTACTCAGTAAAGGATATCGACACCCTCACCCACGATGATATCACCGTGGCAATGAAATATATTCAGGAGTGCGCACGTTACAAGGATGAGAATGGCGACCTCCACATGGCAGATATCATCTGGGGTGCAAGCCAGAAGCACACCTTGGAGGATGACGAGTTGGAGATCGTCGTTGTGGCTACGGGCTTCGCCGATGGCAACGAACTCAAGATTAAGACCGAGTACGTAAACCCTGACTTCGACACCCCATTCGAGCAACCTAAGGAGGAGGCTAAGGTGGAGACCCCCGTAGTGGAGCCGACCCCAGTCAAGGAGCCTACCATCATCCATCAGGAGCCTGTGGTAATCACAGCCCCTAAGGACAGATACAAGAACATAGCAACCCAGAAGCGTGAGCCAGCCTACGTGCGCAACAACGCCACCTTCTTGGACGAGAGCGAGAATACCGCAACTACGACATTCCAGCCTGCACGTCGCAACGAGCAGGAGGAGAGTTCAGACCTCGGTGGCTCACTCTTCCAGAACTAAACTAAGAACGACAGAGCATTAACGAATGGATGCTATAACACTACGAGAGAGCCTCGACATTGCACATATCGCAATCCTCGGTGGCTTGACACTACTCCTTCTGCTATTCTCGGCAATGGCGTCGGCCTCGGAAGTTGCCTTCTTCTCGCTCACGCACAACGACTTAGCAGATCTTGAGGCACGCAATACTGCCTCGTCTCGCCGTGTACTCGACCTATTGGATAATGGCGATAGGTTGCTTGCGACGATACTCGTGACAAACAATATGGTGAACATCTGCTTGGTTATCGTGGCGACACAACTGGCAGATGCCCTATTTATATTTTCGAGCGTCTGGGAGTTTGTCTTCAATACCATCGTCATCACCTTCCTACTCTTGCTCTTTGGCGAGATTATGCCTAAGGTGCTGTCGCAGACCAACCCTATAAAGATGGCGACGTTGGTCTCTGGCCCTCTCAAGATATTGCAGTGGTTAGTCTACCCTTTGGCCTTCATCCTCATACGCACTTCGAGTCGTGTGAGTCGCCTTGCCAGCCGCAATGCCGAGATATCTATCGAGGAGCTGGCGGATGCCGTAGACCTCGCGGAGACGGGCTCGGAGGAGGAGCAGAAGATGCTCTCAGGAATCGTAGCCTTCGGCCAGACCGAGGTGGTGGAGATTATGCACTCGCGAGTAGACATCACAGGGTTGGAGTATGAGGCAACATACGACCAGGTGCGCAAGATAATCGTCGAGACGGGTTATTCACGAATCCCTGTCTATGGCGACGACCTGGATGATGTGCGAGGCATCCTCTACGTCAAGGACCTTATGCCACATATCAACCAGGGTGACGACTTCGAGTGGCAGAGCCTGCTTCGCAAGCCCTACTTCGTTCACGAGAAGATGATGATTGACGACCTGCTGAAGCGATTCCAGAAGGACAAGGTGCATATCGCCATCGTCGTAGATGAGTATGGTGCTACTCAGGGACTTATATCGCTGGAGGATATCCTTGAGGAGGTAGTGGGCGAAATTACCGACGAGAGCGACGAAGAGGAGGATAAACTCTACGAGAAGATTGGTGAGCACACCTACATCTTCGATGCTAAGATACATATAGGCGAATTCGTGCGTGCCATAGGCTACGACGAGGAGGCCTTCAACGACGTCGTCGGCCACGCCGAGACCCTCGCAGGCCTAATGATGGAGCTTAAGCGCGACCTCCCTCGTCGAGGTGATGAGATGGAGTCGCACGGCGTGAAGTTTTTCATCGCCACGATGGATGGTCGAAGAGTTGATAAGATTAAGGTAGAGGTCAATGGTTAAGATTATAGTTGAGCCTGTACCAGAGATTTACGCCTGTTGCGAAAGTCTAATTACGGCCGAGGATATAGCCTCGGCTGTGCGCTTTCAGAACGAGCGACGTAGGCGCGAACACCTCGCCTGGAGGCGGGTCGTCAGAGGAGAACTCGGCATCCACACCTCCATCTCATACAACGAAGTGGGTGCGCCAATAGTGGATAGGCCCAACTGTTTCATCAGCGTAGCGCACGGCGCGGGTATGGTGGCTGTGGCTATTGCTGAAGAGCGTGTAGGCATCGACATAGAGTGCCAAGAGCGCGACTTCGAGTCTGCAAAGTCTCGCTTTATGAGTTGTAGGGAGTTGGCCCTCTGCGATAAGGCCGAATTTGCGGGCTACGTGTGGTGTGCCAAGGAGGCTTTGTATAAACTCTACGGCCGACGTGGCATCGACCTAAGCAACGACATACAAATCAAGAGCTTCGACCCCAAGAGCGAGACTATGCGTGGCCTCCTGCTCGGCGAGCCAGAGGCACATATAGAGATACTACACTACGACAACAACATCGTTGCCGTGGCGACATTTACCAAAGAGTAGAAAGGATAAATAAAATAGATGTCAGCACATAACAACACCGTATCGTTAGGTACGGACTCCTTAGGCAAACTGCTTGCACGATATGCCATCCCCGCAATTATTGCGATGGCATCATCATCGCTTTACCACATCATCGACAGCATCTTCATCGGCCACGGCATCGGTGGTGCTGCGATTTCGGGTATGGCCGTGACCCTCCCAATCATGAATATTGCGTCGGCATTTGGTGCTATGGTCGGTGTGGGTGCTGCGGCACGCATCTCTATCCGCTTAGGCGAGGGCAACAAGCGTGCTGCCGAAGATATCTTGGGTAATGCCGTTCTGCTCAACATCACCCTCGGCATCTCCATAATGCTCATCTTCGTACTCTTCCTCGACCCCATCCTCATCTTCTTCTCAGGTGGCGAGGCGAGTGCCGAGACTCTGGACTATGCACGTCGCTTTATGCGAATAATTATGTTCGGCAACATCATCACCCACCTCTACTTGGGTCTCAACGAGCAGTTGCGTGCCTCAGGCTACCCCCGTAAGGCGATGTATATTATGTTGCTCTCGATGGCTATCTGCACCATCCTCAACCCCCTCTTCATCTTTGGCTTTGGCTGGAGCATCGAGGGCTCAGCCCTGGCTACGGTGATTGCGCAGACCATATCGCTCGGAATACAGGTCCAGCACTACACCTCCGAGAAGAACTTCTTGCGCTTCCGTCGTCGCAGTTTCCGCTTCAAGCGACATATCGTATCAGCGATTATATCTATAGGTATGGCCCCATTCCTACTCAACCTATGTGCTTCGCTGGTAACACGTTTTATGAACACCACCCTCCTGCACTATGGCGGTACAGGAGTCTATGACGTGGTTTCAACAGAGACGTTCGCAGGAAATGTGGGCGATGTATATGTGGGAGCCTACGGCATTATGAACCGTGTGATTCTGCTCTTCATTATGGTAGCCAACGGCTTCAATCAAGGTATGCAACCTATCGTGGGATATAACTACGGCGCTAAGCAGTATGACCGTGTTATCAAGGTGCTGAAATATACGATTATATGTGCTACGTGTGTGACTACCTTCGCCTTCTTAGTTGGCCAACTATTCCCCTATCAGGTAGCATCTGCCTTTGTGGATAGTTCGACTGGAGAGGCCGACAAGGCTATGGTCGAGGTAGTGGCACAGGGCCTTGGACTTGCTATGATGGTATTTCCATTGGTTGGTTTCCAGATAGTTGCGGGAGGTTTCTTCCAGTATATCGGTCGTGCGCCCTTGGCGATGTTCCTCTCCACAACACGCCAGTTGCTCTTCCTCCTTCCCCTACTCCTCACCCTTGCGCCACGCTACGGTGCCTTCGGTGCTTGGATCTCGATGCCTTTAGCCGACACGCTCTCGGTGATTATCGCAATAATACTCCTCACGCTCCAGATACGCAAACTTAGACGTATGGAGCGCGACATACACTTCTCTCGCTAAACTAAGCGAGAGACTCTCAACATAAGGGTCTAATCTTGATTGTACTCCTACTTTAGTGGGAGACGGGGGGGGATGCACTAAATGCGGTGGGCATTCTCGCCATACCACTCATCCGAAGCATCGTCGGCACGACGCTTGTCCTCATCCGAGAGGGAGTTGAGCCACTCCATCATCTCAGTACGTGTAGCCTCAGCCGAGGCCTTCTCGCCTGTAGAGGTCTCGTGCGTATAGCGCAAGAGGTAGTACTCCACACGCTCCTCAACACTAAGCGTATCTATATCTTTGGTAGGAGCGATATCTGCCTCAACAACCTCGGCATGATGAATATCATTAGCTGCATCGTTGCTCTTTGGCGACAACATACCACACGCCATCGCCATAACAGAAAGGAGTATAATTGTAATAAATCTCTTCATAGTTAATATTGTTTAAATCCGCTATCACCCTAAAAACGAGCCATAAAGGTAGTTCTAAGAGACGCGATATATTGACAAAGTTATAACAATTTTATCATTTCTGCAACGATACACGACTTTTTATTCTTATAGATTTTGTTCTATTGTCGTTTTTTGTGCTACTATACAGTCTGATTTCTTGCCAAAAAGACTCTACCAATAGATATAGAAGAGGGTGTCCGACAGAATCTGTCAGACACCCTCTATCTCTATCAAGAAGGCCTCAACCTCCTCGCTAACAGCTTAATTACAAACCCAACTTCTTGCGGATATCCTTAGGAAGTGCGTTCTTATTAACAATGATGTTCATTGTCTTGTAGCGAACGAATGCCTTTGAAGCATACCAGATACCCTTATAAGTGCCAGCCTCACCCCAAGAGTTCTTAACCATATAGTACTCAGTACCATTCTGATCCTTAGCGATACCGTAGATAAGCATACCGTGGTCATCGGTAGTCTCCCAGTTGTCGTAAGCAATCTGGCGCTCCTCCTGAGTACACCACTTCTGAGTTGTAGGCTTAGGGGTATTCTTCTTCTCCTCCTCGGTCAAGTTGAGCCACTTAGCCATATCTGAGCCCTGGAGGTCGTTACCTGCAGCCTCCTCAGGGAGTACTGCTGTACCCATACGAGTAAAGCCTGCCTCGCTAACGTCACTACCCCACGCTACAGTGTAGCCATTCATAATAGCGTTGTCGAATACCTCCATCAACTCGTCGATAGGGAGGTTATATGACTGAGCCCAACGCCAGTTATCAGGAATCTCGATAGCGAAAGAGGTGTAGAATGGGTGGTGAGTGTAAGAGGTCAATGATACATAGTCGTCAGCATTCAAACCCAAAGAGTCATAGAATGACTGTGGGGTGTACTCAACGCCATTGTAAGTGAACTTCTCAGGACGCTCGCCAAGATAGATGTCGTGGATAGCTGTGATAGCCTTCTTCCACAAAAGCTCACCATCAGGGCTTACCTGAAGGCTGCGGTGCTTACCCTTAGCGATAGCAGCAACTACAGCGTCGCTAACTGCTGAAAGTTCGTTGTGAACGCTAAGCTCCTTGCCATACATAACACCTGGACGCATCTCTGCCTCTGGAACAAGACCGAATGCCTCCATACCATAGATTACATCGTAGAACGAACCACCCTGTGCAAACGATACGTCACCGTGTGTGCGAACAGCCTTCTCAGCACGATCGAGGTAGGTGTTGTGAACGATGAACATCTCCGAGAAGTCGTACTCACCCTTGCCCATACGCAAAAGCTCTGACTCGATGAATGCCAATGATGAGTAGCACCAGCAAGTACCAGCCTGGTTCTGGTTCTTGATGCTTGTGATAGGATTCTCCTTCACTACAGAGAACTCAAGCTCAGCATCCTGTGCCATAGCACCAGTAGCAAACAACATACCGAGTGCCAAAACGAAGATTTTCTTCATAGTTTAATAGTTTTAGATTGATGATTAGTATAAATTATTTATGTTATTTCTTGCTCTTTGCCACAATACGCTGACAGTCAGTGTAGCTAAGACTCTCGACTTTCGTACCCTTAGGCAAGCGATAGTTCTTGCCGTTATAGGCGATATATGGGCCATACTGTCCACTCTTGACTACCATAGCACTATCCTCTGGGAAGGTGCGCAAAGGCTCTGATGCCACACGCTGCTTCTCGATAGTCTCCTTGAGCAACTCCTCGGCACGCTCGCGACTTACCGTATATGGGTCGTCACCCTTCTGCAATGAGGCGAAGGTCTTGCCGTGGCGCACGTATGGGCCGAACTTGCCGACACCAACCATCAAAGGCTCGCCATCCAAGTCACCCAAGTTGCGTGGCAAGGCGAAGAGCTCCAAGGCCTCCTCCAAGGTAATAGACTCGATAAGCTGTCCCTTCTTGAGCGAAGCAAACTGGCCCTTCTCGCCATCCTCGCTAACAAGCTCCACCATAGGGCCATAGCGGCCAATACGAGCCTTGACCGTAAGACCTGTCTTAGGGTCTACGCCCAACACACGAGCCGACTGCACACTGCGGTCGCTCTGTGTGCCTACAGCGCCATCCACGAGTTTGTGGAATGGGTCATAGAAGTCACGAATCATATCGGTCCACGTAATCTCACCCTCGGCGACACGGTCGAACTCCTTCTCGACATTTGCCGTGAAGTGGTAATCCATAATTGAGGCGAACTGCATCTCAAGGTAGTCATTCACGACCATACCTATATCGGTTGGGGCAAGGCGATTCTTCTCCTTACCATAACTCTCCGTTACCATCTTCTCGCTAATCTTATCACCTGAGAGGGTTAGGTGAAGCACCTGACGCTTCTGGCCATCACGGTTCTGCTTAACGACATAGCCGCGGTTGATGATGGTGGTGATGGTTGGAGCGTATGTTGAAGGACGGCCGATACCAAGCTCCTCAAGACGCTTAACCAACGCTGCCTCATTATATCGCGTAGGGGCTACGCTATAACGCTCCATAGCCGTAATGGTTGTAGGAATAACGCTATCACCGACCTCCATCTTTGGAAGGATGCCACCCTCGCTCTCGCTCTGGGCATCCTCATCAACAGACTCCGAGTAGAGGCGCATAAAGCCATCGAAACGTACCACCTCGCCCTGAGCAACGAACTGCTCCGAACGCTTCGACATATCTACGACAATGGTCGTGCGGTCCAACTCCGCTGGCACCATCTGTGATGCTACGGTACGCTTCCAGATTAGTTCGTAGAGACGCTTCTCGGCTGCTGTACCCTCAATCTCCTGACGCTCGATATATGATGGGCGGATAGCCTCGTGAGCCTCCTGAGCGCCCTTGGTCTTGGTCTTGAAGTTGTGAGGGTAAGAGTATTTAGCACCAAAGAGGCGAGTAATCTCATTCTTACACTGCGTGATAGCCATCTGTGAAAGGTTCACAGAGTCGGTACGCATATATGTAATAAGACCCTGCTCGTAGAGTTTCTGTGCCACGGACATAATCTGCGAAACACTCATACCGAGTTTACGACCAGCCTCCTGCTGAAGAGTAGATGTGGTGAATGGTGGCGCTGCAAAACGCTGTACGGGTTTCTCCTCGGCCTTAGAGATTGTGAAACGCTCACCTACGCAACTATGCAAGAAAGCCTCAGCCTCCTGGCGTGTAGCGAAGGCCTGAGAGAGAGTCGCCTTGAAGAGTGTTTTTGAGGTATCCTCCGACGAGTAGAACTGACCCACAACACGATACTGTGCCGAGGTGTTGAAGTTGATGATGTCGCGCTCACGCTCCACGATAAGGCGCACGGCAACACTCTGAACACGACCTGCCGAGAGTGCTGGACGCACCTTCTTCCACAACACGGGCGAGAGCTCGAAACCTACAAGGCGGTCTAAGACACGGCGGGCCTGCTGGGCATTCACCAAGTTAAGATCGATGGAGCGTGGATTCTCAATTGCCGCAAGGATAGCACGCTGCGTAATCTCGTGAAAGACGATACGCTTAGTGCGGTCGATAGGCAGATTCAACACCTTGGCCAAGTGCCAAGCAATAGCCTCACCCTCGCGGTCCTCATCGGATGCCAACCACACGGTCTTCACCTCGCGTGATAGGCGTGACAACTCATCAACAACCTTGCGCTTATCCTCAGGAATCTCGTAGACAGGTTCAAACTCATTCTCTATATTAATGCCGAGCCCCTTCTTTGCCAAGTCGCGGATATGTCCGAAACTCGACTTAACCATATAGTCCTTACCGAGGAACTTCTCGATGGTCTTAGCCTTAGCCGGAGACTCTACTATAACCAAATTTTCCTGCATCACAATATCTTTTCTTTATACACAGCAAAACCTAAGTGGTGAACTTAGGCTCGCTGATATATCATACTATTCTATTCTAACTCTTTAATTTACAACCGTATAGGTCAATTCCAACTTTATCGGAGCAACGACCTCTTCGCCCGAGTACATTCCATACACCGCCTGACGCTTAAAACTATAGAGCGAGTAGATCTCTGGAGCGATATAGAACCTACGCGAAGTCACCAACGACTCCTCCTTGGGCTGATAGTCAGCCGAGAACTTCTCCAAGTTCACCTTGCCCGACTCATCCACATTCTTCAACGCCAAGTTTATCAACGACTGGATGTAGTTCGATATATTGACCTTATAACAAGCCAACGAACGGCTCAAATAGCCATCGTAATCGAGTGGCGCGTTGCTCGACTCTAAACTATAAGCATAGTCACTAATCGTAACCAACTTGTTATAGTCGGTGTACAGACCGATACGACCGAGTGCGCCATCGAGAATCTTAGCCATACCGAGAGGATCGCTGAAATTATAGTCGTAATTCGAACCCTCAAGATAGATAGACATCATCGCCTGATTCACCGATACCACAGCGTCACCCTCAGCCTCGAGTACTATGTCGGCCAACGACTGGATGAACTCGTCGGTAAACATCACCTCTGTAACCGCTCCACCAAGACCCTCGACGTATGTCGTAGAGAGTTGCTCCTCGGTAGATGCCGAGCCTACCGTAGATGAGGCTGTATCATACTTCACACTATTAACCGATACATTACCAGCCTTAATATCGTATGATGCTGGATTAAGGTAGAGGTTATAGATCATATAGGTAGTATCACGAATGATCGTTGGATCCTCCTCATAGCGGCCTCGCGAGTAGAGCAAGAGTGCTGTCTTTCCCAAGTCGGTAACAAACATAGCCCCCTCCATATCGTCG
The DNA here is from genome assembly GCA_904502285.1 of uncultured Alistipes sp. Classification (GTDB taxonomy): domain Bacteria; phylum Bacteroidota; class Bacteroidia; order Bacteroidales; family Rikenellaceae; genus Alistipes. Next base: position 32,784 of record CAJGEC010000002.1, read on the forward strand.
GCAGGCTTGATACACAAACCACGTACCCTATCCAAGAACTCGCGCTCGTGACCCGAAACATAGATGCTATCCTTATCCAAGGCGTAACCGCCATTGGCATCTAACTCATCCAAGAACATAAGGCGAGAGATATACTCCATCGTCTGGTCGGTCTCCTCAAGCAACACCTCTCTATTCGTTGGTTTCTTCATATCACCAATATATACGCCCTTCTCCTGGTTGGGGTAGGTGAACGTAAAGATAGGCTTGTCGGAGATATATGGAGTAGGGTCGAAATTGATATAGAAAGTGGTATCCTCCACCGCCGTAAGGTAGTCGTTAGAGGTGATCTCGTAGACCTCGAAGCGGTGCTTCTTTGTAGTATCCACAGCCTGATAGTCCGAGACACACAACGACAACACCATACTATCGAAGATAGGACGATAACCCCAGCCACGCTCCTTGGGGAGTGAGAGGCCAAATATCATCTGCGACATAAAGCAGGCCGTACGCTCACCATAGACAGCACTAACCTCACGACCAAAGAAGCCCTTCTGGAGGTTTGCCGACTTTAGTGAGTCGCTACGATAGAGACGTGTGGTGACTAACGGACAATCTACCTCCTTATCACCCTCAGTGCTCTTACCCAAGGCGTAGACACGACGCCTAAGTTCCATATTTTGGTTGGTGGGAACAAACTCCTCACCCATATTGTAGTCCATCTCCGTAGTACACCCTACACCCACAAAGGCCATAAGGAGCACCACCATAGAGAGGAGTAACAATCTACAATTCGTCATAGAATCTCTTGTAATTATCGTAGACCTCTGTTTCGTCACCCTCGACATAGTCGAGTACCTTCTTGCCACACTGCTTAGCATACTCAACAATCTCGGCATCTGCATTTGGCGAGGTCACAACAACACCATCTGCATAATCCATAACGAAACGATAGAGATTTTGGTATGAAGGCTCCTCCAAAATCTTCATATTGCTATCCAAGATACCCTCGCCCTCAAGTTTCTGCTTGAACTCGGCGTTGAGCAAGGTGTCGAACTTATCGTCAGAGAGCGACAACACAATCTTCACATCCCTAAATAGTGGGTCGTCGTAGAAGACCTTCTTAAGGTACATAGGCACAATAGCCGAAAACCAGCCGTGGCAGTGTACGATGGTTGGTGACCAACGCAACTTCTTAACCGTCTCCAACATACCACGTGCAAAGAAGATTGCTCTATCGTCGTTATCCTCAAACATCTCGCCATCCTCGTTCTGCAAAACCGCACGACGTGAGAAGTAGTCGTCGTTGTCGATGAAATAGACCTGTAGGCGGGCCGCAGGGATTGAGGCAACCTTGATGATAAGCTGGTGGTCGTTATCGTTGATGATGAGGTTCATACCCGAAAGACGGATAACCTCGTGCAACTGGTTTCTACGCTCATTGATACAACCATAGCGAGGCATAAAGGTACGCACCTCACAACCTCTCTCTTGCATCTGACGTGCCATCTCAAGCGAGAGTTTCGAGAACTCCGTCTCTGGAAGATAGGGAGATATCTCCTGACAAACGTACAAAATCTTGTTTGTTGCCATAATAACAATATTTTACCTATACAAAGATAGTAAATTTTTTACAAAATCAACATCGCATCACCATAAGTGCCGAAGCGATAACCCTCCTTAGCGGCAATCTCATAGGCCTGCATAACGAGGTCGTAGCCACCATACGCTGCAACCATCATCAGCTGGGTTGAGTATGGCAAGTGGAAGTTCGACACAAAGGCATCAGCAGAGGTAAACTGGTATGGGTGGAAGATGAACTTATTTGTCCAACCCTCCATAGGCTTAAGCATACCTCCCACAGAGACCGCAGTCTCCATAGCACGCATAACGGTAGTACCGATAGCTACAATCTTGCGACCATCACGCTTCGCCTTATTGATAGTCTCAGCCGCCTCCTCAGTGACGAAGAACTGCTCAGAGTCCATCTTATGCTTCGACAAATCCTCAACATCTACGGTACGGAAATTTCCAAGGCCCACGTGAAGGGTGATGAACGCACGGTCGATACCCTTAATCTCCATACGCTTCATAAGGTGCTTCGAGAAGTGAAGACCTGCCGTTGGAGCCGCCACAGCGCCCTCCTTCTCGGCATAGATGGTCTGATACCACTCAGCATCCTCTGGCTCGACCTTCTCTCTAACCCAGCGTGGGAGTGGAGTCTCACCGAGGTTATAGAGCGCCTCCTTGAACTCCTCGTAAGAGCCATCATACAAGAAACGCAGAGTACGACCACGAGAGGTGGTGTTGTCGATAACCTCGGCACCCATAAGTTCGTCATTACCGAAAAATAGCTTATTACCGATACGTATCTTACGTGCTGGATCTACCAAGACATCCCACAAACGCAACTCTCGGTTGAGCTCTCGGAGCAAGAAAATCTCGATATCGGCACCCGTCTTCTCCTTACAGCCCTGGAGGCGTGCAGGGAATACCTTGGTGTCGTTAAACACAAACATATCCTTCTCGTCGAAGTACTCGATAATATCCTTAAAGGTGCGGTGCTCGATCTCGCCTGTTGAACGGTGAAGGACCATAAGTCGGGCATCGTCACGGTTTACCGTAGGATACTTAGCAATCATATCCTCGTTAAACTCAAAGCCATACTGAGATAACTTCATATCTTTTCAAAAAAAACAATTAACAATCAATATATATACGTAAAAATCTCTATTTTGTTTCACACTCACGCAACTTTTCCATAAACTCGTCGAGCGTATGGGCCGACTCTACGCTATGCTCTCCACTGCGTGTGCGACGCAACGAACTGAGGTAGGCACCACTCTGCAACTCCTCGCCAATCTCGAAGGCTAACGAGCGGATATAGGTACCCTTGCTACACTCCACACGTATCTTGACACGTGGCATATCGTACTCCAAAATCTCCATTGCGTAGATGTTAATCCTTGCTCGCTTGAGCTCCACCTCCTCGCCAGCACGTGCTATTTCGTAGGCCCTCACACCCTGCACCTTCTTTGCCGAGTAGAGCGGAGGGAGCTGGTCGCGCTCACCACAGAGGCGCTCAAGGGCCTCCTCAAGGCTCTGACGGGTGATATGCTCCGTAGGATAGGTAGCATCTACCTCGTGCTCCATATCGCCCGAAGGGGTTGTAGCACCGAGTTGCAACTCTGCGACATACTCCTTGCGCTCGGCCTGAAGGGCCTCAACACGCTTAGTCGCCTTACCGATGCACACCAGCAACACTCCCGTAGCCAGAGGATCGAGCGTACCTGCATGACCAATCTTTATCTTGGGGTAGCCACACTTACGCAACTGAAACTTTATCTTGCGCACAACATCCGCCGAGGTCCACTCATAGGGTTTATCGATAACCGCCACATAGCCCTCAGGGAAATCGACGCCCTGTAATGTAAAATCTTCCATATACTATATATTATAAGATATATGTTCCAAGCGCAACACAGCCCACAACGGCACAGTAGATAGCAAACCATATCAACTTACCGCGCTTGACCACACCTATCATAAACTTACACGCCAAACAACCCACCACAAAGGCCGACAAGAAGCCCGCAACCAACGACGCCGTGCTAACTCCCGTGAGCGAGAAGCCTCCACCAACAATATCCAAGAGAGCCTGACCCATAATGGGGGCTAAGACCATAAGGAATGAGAAGGTAGCAACCTTAGCCTTGTCGTTGCCGAGCAACAATCCCGTAGCAATCGTAGTACCCGAACGCGAGAGTCCTGGCATAGAGGCCACGGCCTGACCCACACCGATAATGAAGGCATCGCGATAGGAGATTGTCTGCTTCTGGCGAGGATGCGCATAGTAGGCAAAGGCCAAAAGGGCTGCAGTGAGCAACAACATAGCTCCAACAATAGCGATAATATATTGCGAGCCGAGCATAGCATCTATCTTATCACGAAGCAGAAATCCCACGATACCGATAGGTAACATAGAGATTATCAGTTTTAGAATAAAACTCTTCTCGTCGTTCATTCCCTTGGTAAAGAGGCCTCGCAACAGAGCCCACACCTCGTGCCACAACACTACAATAGTGCTGAGCACCGTGGCGGCGTGAAGCATAACGTCGAAGGTGAGGTTGTCCTCAATCTCCACACCGAGCAACTCCTTAGCCAACTGCAAGTGGCCACTGCTCGACACAGGCAAGAACTCCGTGAGCCCCTGCACCGCTCCCAATATCACCGATTCAAGAATTGTCATACCCCCTACTCCTTATCCGTAATATCAAATCGCTTCATTATCGCCACGCCCACAACGACAAAGCCCACGATAACGACTATCGGAGCAAGGGTTATGCGACGGAACGAAAAGATAGAGTCGTCGAAGTAGTCGGCAGTATGGTTGCCACTACCCGACATAAGGATAAAGCCCACGACGATAACCAACACGCCAACGAGCATCATAACGTAGTTCTTCGTGGTAAAGGGCATACGATTCTGACCCTGATTATTTCCCTTAGTAGACATAATATTTTCGTTATTCTCTTAGTAGAGATGTATTTTATTTGACTTCATATTCACAAACTTGTTCACTGCAAAGAGGCTGAACAACAGCGTAATGACGAGACCCATAACTACGATGGTAGCGACAATGATACCCACCTCTCGGTAGTCGAGTAGCGACAATCCCTCGACACTCACGACCTCAGCACCATAGACGATGCCACAGACCATCAACGCCGCCAGGATGCCAGCCAAGATACCCTGCTTGAGTGCCGTCGCCATAAATGGCTTCATAATATACCACTTCGTAGCACCCACGAGTTTCATCGTGTTGATAAGGTAGCGCTTAGAGTAGATAGCCAAGCGGATGGTGTTGTTGAGCAGGAGCAACGAGATGAGCAACAGCACACCCAAAAAGATTATGAGACCCATTGTCACGTGCGAGATAGTGCTATGCATACTCTCAACGATCTCCACAGGTGGCACAGCCACATACTCCACACACTCGAACTCCTTAACCAGAGCCACGAACTCCTCGACACGCTCTGCCGTAGAACACTCCTTAGCCAAGGTGACCTCATAACTATCACGCAACGGATTCTCGCCGAGCAACATCTCTAAATCCACCTCAAACTGCTCGCGGAAGGCCTCGTCTTCAAGTTTGGCATCGCCACTAAGAAACTCCACCCTACTGCTCATTCCAGAGTTCTCGATAGCCAAGAACAACTCCTCTCGCGAGGTGTCCCCCTCGACCATTGGCGAGAGTTCCACCGACACCACGACACTATCCCTAAGGCGTGCGGCTGCCGACACCGCCGTAAAGGTGACATACGACACCACACCCAACATAAAGAGTACGAGGGTGATACTCATCGTAGAGATTATATACGAACGGCGTACCTTGCGCTCTATTCTTCTATCCTTTGACATATATTTTCACTTTTAGGTTTCATCACACAAGCACCGATAACGGCAACAAATATTGCGATGCTACAAATTGCCATTATCACCGAGAGTACTCCCCAGCGAGGGGCCTCGAAGCGCCACTCCACGCTATGCTCTCCAGCGGGAAGTTCCGCACCACGCAGGATATAATCGACAACGAAATACTCCATCTGCTGGCCATCGACATAGAGGCTCCAGCCATCACGGAAGTATATCTCCGAGAAGACCACCAACGAAGGGGTCACAGAGCGGTAGTCGTAGCGCAACCTATTTGGGGCATACTCCACCAACTCTATCTCGCCCTCGGCATCGTAGTAGGTGGCAAGACCCTCGGTTGTAGCATCCACAACAGCCACCGTGCGGAGGTCCACACCATCCAAGGCCTCAAGTTGTGCCTTTGCCCCCTCCTTCGCCTCGACACTCTCTACCAACCACGCAGCACCGTATGGTTCAACACCCGTAACCCACTCGGCAAGCATTGGCTCACCGTCGTAGATAACATAGCGAGTGTTCAACATAGCGAGCACCTCGGCATCGAGGCGTCGCAGATACCTATCGATAACCTCCTGGTAGCGTCCCAACTTAGCACCGTGGTAGCCACCCACCGAGCGGTGGAAATAGGATGCACGGGCGCTATTGAAGGGATCTCCCGTAAGGTCGAGAACCCTAAAGCCAAGGGTCTCATCCTCCAAAATCTCCAAGTCCGCCGCCGTAGCAACGAGTTCCGTAGGGGCCTTATCCTGCCACTTCTCGTCGTAGATATATCGCTGGGCAACGCCCACCAAATCCCTAACCATCATGATAGCCACCACAAGCGTCATTGCCACGGTGAGCCACTTCACAACATTCGCCCTTTGGCGCAACCTCTCGCGCATCACCACATAGGCAACCAACACTATCGCCACAAGGGCCACATAGAGCGTTGTGCGCACGGCATCAGCAAGGAGTGCCGAATGGCGACCTTCGTAGGCTGCCGAACGCAACTGCTCGACCCAAAGTCTATCACCAAACTGCTCATTAATACCCTCAAGGCCATAGTTCGCCGTGAGCATCATCACCACGACAACCACTACGACAACTCCCAAAGCGATAGCTATGCGCTTGATAAGTGCCTGCTTCGGTGCCTCACTCTTGATTATCGCCCAGAGCGCCATCACCGCCAACAAAGGCATAGCCCACTCCACAACGACCAGCGCCATAGAGACCGTACGGAAGTTGTTATAGCCAGGCAAAACGGAGTACACAACCTCGTAGAAGCCCATAATATTTGCACCCCAGGCCAAGAGCATCGCAAAGAGCGACACCGCAACAATCCAAGCCACACGCCTAAAGGGCAACAGCATCAGGGCCAACAAGGCCAAGAAGATGACCACCGCTCCGATATAGGTTGGGCCAGCGGTATAGGGTTGTGCGCCCCAATAGTTCGAGGCGTATGCCCACGCCTCCTCACTAATGGCGCTATAGATACGCTCGACATCCTGCACACACCTCTCGTCGCCCGACTCCAAGCGCGCTATAACATCCGAACGTCTCTCCCCTGTGACAGCATCGGCATACTCATCTACGGCCAAATTAAAGATACCGCCCTGAGTCATAGGCTGTTGCAACACAGACACCACCTCGTTATTAATGTCGGTAGAGGATGCACCCATATAGTTTGGCACGAGCATATTGAGGCTCTCGCCAATGCCGTAACTCCAAGCCGTATTATACTCTATCTTCTGCTGTCGAGCCACCTCGGCATCTACAGCCTCGCTCACACCACGGGTCGTATATTTCTGATGCTCAAGTGTATACCACAATGGCGAAATATTTGAGCCCACGGCCAACGCCGCCGCAACAGCCAGTACTGCCGTGCGCTTAAAATAGCGAGCCACAACACCTTCACGCCACGCCTCAACGAGCAACGACAGCCACATAGCCACGCAGACCAAGAGGAAGTAGTAGGTTATCTGTGGGTGGTTAGCGCCAATCTCCAACGAGCCGAAGAGGGCTGCCAACGAGGCACCAAGCCATAGATTACGTCTCAGTGCATACCACACAGCACCCACCAATGGCGGAGCGTAGACCAAAGCCCACATCTTGGTTATGTGTCCCGCGTCGATGATAAGGAAGAAGTATGTGGAGAGGCCGTATGCCAATCCCGCAATGATGCCGAGCCAAGGATTGACACCCATAAGTACCACAGCAACCATCATAAGGGCCATTGCCCAAAAGGTCATATTCATTGGGTCGCCAATGCTCTTAATGATTGGCGAGGCCGCACGCTTGACATACTGCTGAGGGTACTCCACATCGATAAGGTAGGCAGGCATTCCCGAAAACATATTTCCTGTCCACTGAGGATCCTCTCCCGTTTCAGAACGGTGCTCACGTATATCCTGCGACATACCAGCATACTGCGCAATATCGCCCTGCGAGAGCGACTTATCGTCGAACTGAGGAGCATAGAACGTGTAACTCACCACCCAAAAGGCAAGCACCGCCACTAACCAAGGAGCAACCATTTTTGCCACTCGCAAAAAGGACTCCTTCACGCTATGCTCATCCACTTTTACCATCTCCATACCTTATTTAAAAGAATAAATCGCGCAAAGGTACAAAAATTTTGCAAAACTAAAAAGAAGAATCACCACATTTTTAACTCACTACACACTGATTACAACACGGTTGCCACCAGTCCACCCATCGGCCAAGAAAAAAGTGAAAAATTATTTATTAAAATACTTGACTTCTGGATTCAAATATTGTATATTTGTGGCGAAAATCCTAACTAAATAATCTTAAAATTATGAGACGACTTTTATCACTTTTGGTCGTTACGAGTGTAGTCATTTCACTCGTAGCGACAGCGCTCAACTTATGGCAGGACAACCGCCGTTTGCGCAACAATCAACACTCTCTACAACAGGGAATTACACTCTATCGCACCAAGGCCAACAACTACGCCGCATCTGTCGAGGCCCTTTCGCTCGAATTGGATGAATTTCGCCATCTACACGCCTCCGACACCAAAACCATTCGAGAGTTAAAAATCAGACTCCGCAACGTGGAGAGTGTCGCCCAAAGCGTAACCTCCACAACCCTGCGAGATACCCTAATTCTGCGAGACACTATCATCCTCGAACAACCCCTCCTCCACGCCTCTGCCTCAGACCCTCACAACACCATTTCGGCAACTCTCAGGAGCGACACACTAACCCTCTCGGTACGCAGCATCGACACACTCCACCAGGTTATCCACCGAGTGCCACGACGCTTCTGGTTCTTCCGCTACGGCACAAAGGCGATACGCCAAGAGGTGTGGTCCTCAAACCCCAATACCCAACTCATCTATACCGAATACATCGAACTACCACGGAGAAAAAGAGGACAATTCCGCTAACCAATAAAGGGCAAAGGAATAATTTTAGCAAATATTGAGGTGGGAAGTAGCCTTTGTTTACAAAAAATTCGTATATTTGCCTAATTGAAACCTAATGAGATGATTTCTATTAACGACATTCGCAAACCCATCTTAGGGGATTTGGAGGCCTTCGACGCCTTTATTGCAGACAACTTTTCGGCCGAGGGAGAGCTCCTTCAGGAGATGCTAACATACGCCCTATCGTCACGTGGCAAGGGCATACGCCCCATCGTGACACTCCTTGCGGCATCGCTCCACAGCCCACACTCTACGGCTGAGCATAACGCCAACGAACGCCACTGCACTAAGCGAACATATCTGGCCGCAATGCTCGTGGAGATGATACACACCGCCTCGCTCATCCACGACGACGTTCTCGACTCGGCAGACGAGCGACGAGGTCACCCCTCGGTGAATGCCAAGTGGCAGAGCAATATGGCTGTAATCCTCGGCGACTACATCCTTGCACGAACAATGGCCCTCGGTATGGCATCTGCACAGTACGACCTCATCTCCTATATCGGTACAGCAATGGCAACACTCTGCGAGGGCGAAGTGTTACAGAGCCAACACGCTGAGCGATTAGATACCACACGCGACGACTACTTCGATATAATATATCGAAAGACGGCCAGCCTTATTGGTGTGAGTGCAGCCCTCGGCGCCTTGTCCGTAGGCGCTTCACGCGAAGATGTAGACCGTATGCGTAAGTTTGGTGAGGCCATCGGCATCGCCTTCCAGATTCAGGATGACATCCTCGACTACCAGCGTGACAACAAAACGGGAAAGCCTGCCAACAACGACCTCAAGGAGCATAAGATAACACTCCCGCTAATCTGTCTGCTTGAGAGAGCCACCGAAGAGGAGGCAAAGGAGATTAAGCAACTCCTCAAGCAGTGCAGCGAAAGCAACGAGGCCCTCGATACGCTCCACAAAAAGGTCATCAATGGCGGTGGCATAGAGTTCGCGTCGGAGATACTGAAGTCCTACCTCACTCGCGCTATGCACCTACTGCACAAATACCCCGACTCACCCTATCACAAATCTCTGCTCGACCTCTGCTTATTCATTGCCGAGCGCGATAGATAGACCAAACTTCAGACAATTAACAATCTAAAACACAACAGAATATGAGTACAGAAAAAAGAAGCAATTTGCTGGCCATTATCGTAATGATTCTGCTCTTCGGAATGATTTCGTTCGTGACCAACCTCGCCTCACCTATGGGCGACGTTCTTAAGAACCAGTTTGGCGTTGCCAACTGGATGGGAACACTCGGCGTATTTGCCAACTTTATCGCTTACGCCGTAATGGGTATCCCTGCGGGTAACCTCCTACAGAAGCACGGCTACAAATTCACCGCTTTGGCTGCCGTAGCCGTAGGTTTCACTGGCGTTGGCGTTCAGACCATTGCAGGTCTGCTTAATGGCGACATCGCATTTGGTGTCTACCTCCTCGGTGCATTCATCGCAGGTTTCTCAATGTGTATGCTCAACATCGTGGTAAACCCTATGCTCAACAAGCTTGCTGGTGGTGGTAACCGCGGTAACCAGTTGTTGCAGGTAGGTGGCTCATTCAACTCGTTGATGGGTACTGCCGTAATCTTCCTCACTGGTGTATTCGTGCCAAGCATCGCTAATGCCGAGATTAAGCAGGTATTCCCATTGATGTTCATTGCCTTGGCTATCTTCGCTTTGGCCTTTGTCGTAATCATCTTCACCAACATCCCTGAGAGCAAGCCAGAGGCTACCACCAATCAGAAAAAGGAGCAGTACGGCCCTATGTCGTTCCGCCACTTTGTGTTGGGCGCTGTGGCAATCTTCATCTACGTTGGTGTCGAGGTAGGTATTCCTAACGTATTGCAGAAGTGGTTGCAGAATGGTGGTTTGAGCGTTGAGACTGGCGCTGAGGGTATCGCTGCTACAGTGGCTGCAACCTACTGGTTGTTGATGCTCGTGGGTCGTCTCACTGGTGCTGCTTTGGGTGCAAAGGTTTCGGCTAAGAGTATGCTCACCGCCGTTTCAGTTATCGGTCTTGGATTGGTCGCTGGCGCAATGCTCCTCGACCCAGCAATCAGCGTAAACCTCCCAGTATTCAAGGGTACTGAGGGCTTCGGTATGGAGAACGTACCTATCAACGCTGCCCTCTTGGTACTCTGCGGTCTCTGCACATCGGTAATGTGGGGCGGCATCTTCAACCTCGCTGTCGAGGGCTTGGGTCGCTACACAGAGAAGGCTTCAGGTATCTTTATGGCTTTGGTTTGCGGTGGCGGTATCTTGCCATTGCTCCAGAACTACGTCGTAGACCTCTCAGGCAACTACTTGGTAAGCTACTTGGTAATCGTTGCTGGCTTGGCCTACCTCCTCTTCTACGCCCTCATCGGCTCGAAGAACGTAAACAAGGATATTCCAACGGAATAGCAATATCTTTAAACCAACACAGAGGGGTCTCCTACCACAATGGGAGTCCCCTCTCTTTTTCATCTCTAATTACCAACATCGGTCCTCTTTTCACTTTTTTATACGAAAAATTTGTTGTTATTGAATTTTTTTGTACTTTTGCATCAATTGGAAAAAAGTGAACTTAAAAATGTCGAAGGTACCAAAACGCGAAGAGTATCTAAGGAAGCCCGAATGGCTGAAGATCAGCCTACGTAGTACGGCCGACACTGCCGACGTCGAACAGATCGTCGAGGGTAGGTGTCTGCATACAATCTGCACCAGTGGAATGTGCCCCAATAAGGCAGAGTGCTGGAGCCGTCGTACCGCTACGTTTATGATTCTGGGCGACATCTGTACTCGCAACTGTCGCTTTTGTGCAACCACCACAGGTCGCCCCTTGCCACCCGATGTCGAGGAGCCAAAGAGGGTTGCCGAGAGCGTCCGCCTTATGGGCCTGAAACACGTCGTTGTAACGTCGGTGACACGTGACGACCTCCCTGATCACGGAGCTCAGATTTGGGCCGAGACCGTGGAGGCCATTCGTCGTGAAAACCCCGACTCAACCATAGAGCTCCTTATTTCTGATATGGATGCTCGTGCCGAGTTGTTAGACACGGTATTAGCATCGCGTCCCGACATCGTGGGACACAACATCGAAACCGTCGAGAGACTGACTCCTGAGGTGCGTTCACGCGCCAAGTATCGCACATCGCTTCAGACACTGAAGCATATTGCCGATAGCGGAGCAGTGGCCAAGAGCGGACTTATGCTCGGCCTGGGCGAGAGCGAAGAGGAGGTACTCCAAACCCTCAAAGACCTTAGAGAGGTGGGTGTATCTATCGTAACCCTCGGCCAATATCTACGACCAACCAAGGAGCACTACCCCGTAAAGGCGTACATCACTCCAGAAAAGTTCGAAGAGTACCGACTCAAGGCTCTCGAGATGGGTTTCGCTTATTGTGCGAGCGCACCACTTGTGCGTTCCTCATATTTGGCGGATGCCGCACTTGAAGCAGTGAGAGAGGTATGCAGAACGAAGTAATCGTAGAAATCAAAGATTTAGGACAAATGGCCTATGGCGAGTGCTGGGATCTTCAGCGCACGCTATTTGATGCTTTGTGCCAAAAGAAGTTGGAGAAGCGAATCACCCCAGGTGAGGCGCATGGCACCATTCTCATTGTTGAGCATCCCGCAGTATATACCTTAGGCAAGAGTGGCCACCAGGAGAATATGCTTGTTACCGAGGAGTATTTGAAGAGCCTCGGAGCAGAGTTCTTCCACATTGATCGCGGTGGCGACATCACCTTCCACGGCCCAGGGCAACTTGTTTGCTATCCTATCATCGACCTCGATGCAATAGGATTGGGCATTCGTCGTTATATAGAGGCATTGGAGCAGTCGGTTATCGACCTTGCTTCGGAGTATGGCATCGAAGCACATCGTAGCGAGGGCGCTTCGGGTGTATGGGTGACACAGGGCAACCGCTTGGTTAAGTTGTGCGCCATTGGTGTACGTGCCTCACACGGCGTGACTATGCACGGTCTGGCGATGAATGTCGCTACGGACCTACGCTGGTTCGAACTCATCAACCCCTGTGGCTTTACCGACAGAGGCGTTTGTTCGCTCTCGTCACTCACTAAACGAGAGGTGACTATGAAGGAGGTTATGCCTAAGTTCATCAACTACTTAACGAAAAATTTAAATGTTAAATATAAAAAATAATTGTTATGCCCATAGAAAAAAGATGGGTAGTCAAGCCACAAGGCGACCGCGCCAAGGTGGAGACTTTGTCTTCACAGCTCGGAATGTCTTCTGTATTGACCAACCTATTAGTTCAGAGGGGCATAGACACTGTAGAGAAGGCCAAGAAGTTCTTCTCACCCGCACTACGCGACTTGCACGATCCCTTCCTAATGAAGGATATGGACAAGGCTGTGGAGCGTATCGAGAAGGCGGTGAAGGCTGGCGAAAAGGTAATGATTTATGGCGACTACGATGTCGACGGAACCACTGCCGTGGCGCTGGTTTACAAGTTCTTAAGCCAGATAGGTCACAAGAACCTATCGTTCTACATTCCTGACCGATATGTCGATGGATACGGCATATCAATCCGAAGCATCGACCACGCCGTCCGCAAGGGCGTAACCTTGGTCATTGCCTTGGACTGCGGCATCAAAGCCGTTGAAAAGGTCGTCTATGCCAAAGAGCGTGGCGTAGATTTCATCATCTGCGACCACCACCTACCTGCCGAGGAGATTCCTCAGGCAGTGGCTGTATTGGACCCCAAACGCACCGACTGCAACTATCCTTTCGATGAGTTGTCGGGTTGTGGCGTTGGTTTTAAACTCGTCGAGGCCTACGCACGACGCAACAAGATTCCTTTTGCCGAGATTGAGCATCTGTTGGACTTGTTGGTAGTGAGCATCGCTTCGGACATTGTGCCACTTGTGGGCGAGAACCGCATTTTGGCACACTACGGTTTGCGCAAGCTAAACTCCTCACCCTCAAAGGGTCTGTTGTCGATTATCAAGATTTGTGGTCTTGAGAACCACAATATCACCGTCGATGACATAGTCTTCAAAATTGGTCCACGCATCAACGCCGCAGGCCGTATGCGTATGGACGAGGATGATGAGAATGCGGCACCTTCAGGCGGTCACGCTGCTGTGAGTCTTCTTATCGAGGGCGATGCACAGGAGGCAGCGAAGTTTGGCGAGGTTATCGACTCGTTCAACCAGGACCGCAAGAGCATCGACCGCAATGTCACTCAGGAGGCGCACGACTACGTGGAGTCGCACCCTAAACTTAAGGCACTTAAGAGTACGGTCATCTACAACCCTAAGTGGATGAAGGGTATCGTCGGCATCGTAGCCTCTCGCCTTATCGAGACCTACTACCGCCCTACCGTGGTACTCACTAAGTCTAATGGTTTTGTGACGGGCTCGGCACGCTCGGTTGCAGGTTTCGACCTCTACCAGGCTATCGAGTCTTGCTCCGACCTCTTGGAGAACTTCGGCGGACATATGTACGCTGCGGGTCTCACGATGAGGGAGGAGAATGTTGAGGCCTTCACCAAGCGCTTCAACGACTATGTTGAGAATAACATAGACCCCAATATTCTTGTGCCACAGGTAGATATCGACTGCGAGTTGCTCTTCTCGGAGATCACCGACGACTTCTACCGTCAGCTCAACAATTTCCAGCCTTTTGGCCCAGGAAATAGTGCGCCAGTGTTTATGACACGTAGCGTGAGCAACCGTGGCGATGCGAAACTTGTGGGCGTGGAGTGCGACCACCTCCGTATGGACCTTATGCAGAGGGAGAAGCCACACACCACTATTCCTGCCATCGCCTTCCAGCAGCCTACTCACTATGAGTGGGTACGTGCGGGCAAGCCCGTGTCGGTCTGCTACCAGATTGTTGAGAACCACTACCGTGGTACGGTGAGCAAGCAGTTGCGCATCAAGGATATCAAGCCCGAACGATAGAGTCAACTACACAGGGCGGAGCATATAATTGAGTAAGCGAGGTTGTCACCCCTTGGGGTTTGGCAACCTCTCTTTTTTATCATTACGCACCAGATGTCCCCACCTGTTGATAGTTAGAAATCCAACGGATAGCACTCAAAGAAGTCGTATAACAAGCGCTAATTTTAGGCGCACGAAGTTCGAAAAAGCGGAGTTCCCACCATCCCAAGCGCGAGACCATTTTGTTGTTAGAATAGTGCAGATACAACGCTCGGCGAAATTCGAGGCGATGGGGCAGTACTCGAAGAAGCCGTATAACAAGCGCTAATTTTAGGCGTACGAAGTTCGAAAAAGCGGAGTTTACTAAGCGTAAATGAGAATTTTGAGAACGAGTGCAACGCCAAAGGAGCCTTGTTAGACGACTTCGTTAGCGGCAGTAGATGCACTGTTATAACTACAAAAATTTGTCAGTTCACCGCCACTTTTTACCCATTCACATTTTTTTCTGCGAAAAGTTATGGTTGTTTGCTGAAAAATCACTATCTTGCGCACAAATAAAGTAGATAAGGTATACGACAAATACTCTTGATGCGTTACTATTGCGAAGGGTTTCGACGAACTCATTAAGGGAACGAGTCGGATAAAGATGACGGACAACTAAAAAAGGATAGATAAATATTAACTTAAAACTTCTAATAAGATTATGAAAAAGTTATTGTTTTTGATGGTTGCGCTCTTCGTAGGTGTTAGCGCATCGGCACAGATGGTTCCAGATGTTAAGGTTGAGAATCAGGAGGGTAAGATTATCTCTACTCGCGACTTGGTGGATGGTGTTCCAGCAATTATCTCGTTCTGGTCTACCACTTGCAAGCCTTGTATTATGGAGCTCAACGCCATCAACGACAACCTCTACGATTGGTTGGACGAGGCAGAGTTCAAGGTGATTGCCGTATCTGTTGATGATGCACGTACTTTGAGCCGCGCACGTGCTATGACTCAGGGTCAGGGTTGGGACGACTACGTATGTGTTTACGACAAGAACCAGGATTTCAAGCGTGCAATGAACGTGAGCCTCACCCCACACACCTTCATTATGGATGGTAAGGGTAACATCGTCTACTCACACTCTGGCTACACTCCAGGTAGCGAGCAGGAGTTGTTCGAGAAGATTAAGTCGCTCAAATAATCAGTAAAACAAACAATCTCACAGGGAGTTACATTGCAGTAACTCCCCTTTGTGTAAAGTAATAAACTTTGTAGGATGAAGAAATTTATACTCTTTTTAGGCGTCGCTCTCTGTGCGACACTTTGTGTTAATGAGGCCTCAGCGCAGATTAAGGTTGGCGAGGAGGGTCGTCTCTCTATCGCCTTCGAGAGCAACACAAGCTACTACGCTAAGGATAAGCTTTTGGAGGATATTGGTAAGTACACCAACTATAATCCTGATCCAGATTACGAGTTCAACTTTGTCGATGGTCCAGACCGTAGCAACATCGGTTCTAACGACTACCTCAAGCTCGACTACTCTTGGAAGGGTCTTTCTGTAGGTCTCCAGGTTGATGGTTACCTTCCACCACTCTATGGCTACGACCTCTACAACTACTCACAGCGCGACACTAAGCTTTCGGGTTTCCTCTCTAAGTATATCCAGTGGGAGGACAAGAACTGGGGTGTTCGCGTAGGTGATATTTACGACCAGTTTGGTAACGGTCTTATCTTCCGTTCTTACGAGGATCGCAACCTCGCGTTCAACAACTCGTTGGCAGGTGCTCGTGCCTACTACAACTTCAACAACTACGTGAACGTGAAGGTGTTGGCAGGTATGCCACGTCTCTACGATATCCGCACCAACAACTGGGTATATGGTGGTGACCTCTCACTCTCTATCTCAGATATGGCGGGTTGGAACGATGGTGTCGTCTCAGTTGAGGGTAGCTACGTAGGTCGTTACGATAGCGATATTTCGGAGTTCAATATGGTTGATTGGGAGACTCAGCAGGAGATCAACACCCTTGGTCGTCAGCACCTCAATATGGTCTCTGGTCGTCTTAATTTCGAGTATAAGGGTGTCACTCTTCGTGGTGAGTACGCTGCCAAGCTCAACAATGACCTCTACAACAATGCGAATATAGTTGAGAACGTAGGCAAGGGTAACGCTATCTACGTAGACTTGGGCTACAACTACAAGCGCTTCTCGGCTACTGCTACATTCCGTCGTTTGAAGAATATGACAACATTCATCGATCCACGTGCGGATGCTATCTCTGGCGGTAACTTCCTAAACTATCTCCCTATCCTTACTCGTCAGCACACCTACTCATTGGCAGGTCTCAACCCATTTATGGGCGCTCCATCGGGCAACGAGATTGGCGGTCAGATCGACTTGTACTACTCGTTGCGCAACAAGAAGGCTCGTGGCAAGTACTGGAACTTCCACGCTAACTTCTCGATGTTCAATACCTACGACCACGTTGCCTTGCGCTCTGGTTCAGAAATGCGCGAGGGTCGCAACATCTGGCTCGACTTTAACTTCGACGTTGAGCGTCAGTGGAATAAGTCACTTAAGACTACCTTCTTCTACTCGTTCCAGCGTCGTGATACCGACCAGTATGATATGCCTGAGGGTCACTACTGCCCATCGCATATCTTCGTAGCTGACGTAACCTACAAGGTGAACAAGAAGCACTCGTTGCGTTTCGAGGCTCAGTATCTCGCTGCTAACAACTACGAGGGTGACTGGGTAGCAGCAACCATCGAGTATAACTTCGCACCTAAGTTTAGCGTTTATGTAAGCGATATGTGGAACTGTGAGCCTATGAAGGATGGCAACTATGGTAACTACTTCTACCACTACAGTATGGCCAACTCAAACGACCCTGCGTTGTATGAGAATCCATTCAAGCACGAGCTTTTGCACTACTACCAGGTGGGTGCGAGCTTCACTCACAACAGCCTCCGCGTACAGCTCTCTTATGGCCGTAACCGCGAGGGTATCGTTTGCTCTGGTGGTGTATGCCGCAAGCAGCCAGCCTTCACTGGTGCAAACCTTGCTTTGACGCTCTCATTCTAAACACTTTAGAAAACGAATATGAAACTTAAGAATCTTTTTGGACTTATCTGTGGCGTAGCTACCCTTATGGTGGCTTGCGAGAAGCCAGCACCAGATAATGGTCCTGTCGCAACGGGTGATGTAACCCTCTCAGTAGCCAACTACTCTGTGGAGGTTAATACCCCTATCAACTTTATCGTCAAGGATGCATCGAACGTAGATTTAACTGCAAATGCAATGATTTACAACAAAATTTACGTTAATGGAAAGTTTAATGACGTGAAGGAGGTTACAAACCCATTCACCCCTACGGCTGATGGTCAATATGAGTTCTATGCCGTAGTAGGCACCTCAATCTCAAATACAATTAAGATTGATGTTGTCCCAACAATCCCTGCTCTTCCAGAGGATCCACAGCCAGCGAACACATCGTTCAACCACCGTATCCTCTTGGTGGACCACACAGGTACTAACTGTGGTTTCTGCCCTGAGATGATGAAGGCGTTGAAGGAGGTTGAGGCTATGGAGGGTATGCACGACAAGTACTATGAGACTATGGCACACTCATACAACACCTCTGACCCTGCATTCTCTGCTGCTGCAGGCTCTATCTCTACATACTTTGGTGTGAAAGAATACCCACGCCTTACCTACAACTTTGTCTATGACATTCAGTCGGATCGTAACGCAAGCCATATCGCTCAGCAGATCAACACCATCTGGAAGGAGAGTGCCGACGCAGGTATCGCTGCTTCAGCAAGCCTTGCTACGACATCTGTTGTTGTAAACGCAGAGGTTAAGGCTGCCGTTACCAACGAGTATCGCATCACTGCTTGGTTGTTGGAGGATGGCATCGAGGGTACTCAGAAGAATGCTACCGAGGATTGGATGAATATCCACAACAATGCTATCCGTCAGGCTGCAACCCTCAACCCTATTTCGGGCTTCGACCTCGGAACTATCGAGGCTGGTAAGTGTGCAACTCAGGCAATGAACCTTGCCATCACAGGTGCAGGTAGCAACGTGTGGAATCGCGATAACCTCAAGGCTATGGTCATTGCATCAGCCAAGAATAGTGCAGGCAAGTTCGAGGTAGTAAACGTGGTAATTTGCCCAGTAAATGGCAGTGTGACATACGACTACAAGAAATAAGTTAAACAATATTATCTAACTAAAAACAACACAAAACTATGAAAATCACAAAATTCTTCGCGCTTCTTGGCGCTGTAGCATTTGCTTTTGCTGCTTGTGAGCCAGTCAACAATGGTGGTGACGACAATGGCCAGCAGGGTGGTACCGATGGTCCAGAACGTCCTGAGCCAACAGGTAGCATCACTCTCACTGCTGACAAGACATCTGTAGAGATTGGTGACATTGTAACCTTCACCGTTACTGATGCTGAGAACCAGGACGTAACATCACAGGCTAATATCTATGATGCTGAATTGACAGTAGTTGAGAATGGCAAGTGGACTGCAGCTACTACTGGCGTTTACGAGTTCTTTGCAACTGTAGGTAGCGAGAACTCTAACTACGTAAAGATCTCTGTTATGGCTGAGGTTCCTGAGATTCCTGAGAATCCAGAGCCAGAGAACCTCGCATTCAACCACCGTGCTATCCTCGTTGATTTCACAGGTGTAAACTGTGGCTACTGCCCTGATATGGTTGATGAGCTTATCAAGCTTCACGGCACATCATGGGTGAACCACTACAACGAGGTGACTAACCATGGTCTTGCAAGCTATCTTACTGATGGTGACCCTGCAAGAAGCGCAGCAGCAACCACTATGTGTAACTTCTATGGTGGTCGTATCACTGGTTTGCCAACCCTTATTATGAACTTCAATGGCCAGGGTATCAACCGTAACTACAACGCTATGGCATCAACTCTTCAGAGCTATATCCAGTTGGATGGTGCTGACGTAGGTATCTCTATGGCGGTATCTGGCGATAGCGAGGTAGTTTATTTCGCTTCTGAGATCAAGGCTGCTAAGACTAACGAGTACCGCGCTACTGCTTGGTTGCTTGAGAGCGACATCTATAGCCCAAACCAGGCTGGTGCTACAAAGCCTGAGCACAAGATCTACGACTTCGCTATCCGCAACGGTCTTAACATCACTCGTTCAGATATCTCTGGTGAGGATCTCGGCACTATCGAGGAGGGTAAGTCAGTAGAGTACTCTCGTGGAATTGAGGTTACAAGCAATAGCTGGAAGGTTGAGAACTGCGGTGTCCTCGTTATCGTTAGCGCTAAGGACAAGAACGGTAAGTGGGAGGTTGTAAACTCAGCTTACTGCCCAGTAAACGAGAGCAAGGCATTCGAGTTCGTAACTGCTGAGTAACACATACTTTGACAAACGAAATCGGCTTTGGCCAAATAAAGGAGAGGGTGTCCACAGAGGTTGTAGGACACCCTCTCCTCTTATTTATATAATAGGTAGCACAAGAAAATGGGACAAAGATTTTTTTGTTACCACAGCATTTAGTATCTTTGTGAAGATATAAACACCGATAAACTATGAAATACGCAATTATCTCGACAGAAAAGGGTGATATGAAGGCGGAGTTGTACGCCGAGGAGACCCCTATCACCGTAAATAACTTTATCAAACTCGCTGAGAGCCACTTCTACGATGCCCTCACCTTCCACCGCGTAATCCCCGACTTCGTGATTCAGGGTGGCTGCCCCCTTGGCAATGGTGCGGGAGGCCCAGGCTACACAATCCCTTGTGAGACCCGTGCCGAGCGTCAGTACCACGACCGTGGCGTACTCTCTATGGCGCACCGTGGCCCAAACACCGGAGGCTCACAGTTCTTCATCTGCCACAACCGTATGAACACCCAGCACCTCGACGGCGTTCACACCTGCTTCGGCAAGGTAGTTGAGGGCGTGGATGTTATCGACGATATCCGCCCAGGTGACCTCATCCTCTCAATAACCATCGTCGAGGAGTAACCACTATGACAGACCTCACTCCCCTATTCCTTGGACAGAGTGCCGAGCCCCTCTACATTGCGGGCCCGTGCAGTGCCGAGAGCCGCGAACAACTGCTCACCTCAGCACGTGGCGTAAAGCGTGCAGGGGTGGAGATTCTGCGTGCTGGAATCTGGAAACCTCGCACCAAGCCAGGCTCCTTCGAGGGCATTGGCGACAGGGCGCTGGAGTGGCTCGCAGAGGCCAAGAGGGAGTATGACCTGCGCATAATAACCGAAATTGCCACACCCCAACACCTCGACCTTGCCCTAAAGGCAGGTGTTGATGGTGTGTGGATAGGTGCGCGAACAACGACAAACCCATTCGCTACACAGCAGATTGCGGATGCCCTACGTGGTGTAGATACTGCCGTGATAGTGAAGAACCCCGTAATTCCCGACGTAGACCTCTGGATAGGTGCTATAGAGCGCATCTACAACAGTGGCGTTCGTCGCCTCGCTGCCGTACACCGTGGCTTCGGCACACACCAGACCACACCATACCGCAATGCACCACACTGGTCGGTACCCATCGAGCTACACCGCCGACTGCCCAACCTGCCAATACTCTCCGACCCCAGCCATATAGGCGGACGACGAGACCTCGTGGCACAACTCGCTCAGCAGGCCCTCGACTTAGGCTTTTCGGGCCTTATGATAGAGTGCCACCCCAACCCCAATGAAGCCCTCAGCGATGCACAACAGCAGATTACGCCAGAGAGCCTCAAGGAGCTTATAGCACAGCTACAACTGCGCAGAAGCACCAACGAGGGGGATCTCCTGAGCGACTATCGACTACATATCGACTCCATCGATAGCCGCATAATAGAGTTGTTAGCCGAGCGTATGGACATCGCGCGTGAGATAGGCTCTTTCAAGCGTAAACACGGGATGGCTGTAGTGCAACACGACAGGTACAACAAGCTCCTGGTGGCTGCCGAGGCAAAGGCCGAATCGATGAGCATACGCAAGGAGTTCATCCACCAAATATTCAGTGCCATCCACGAAGAGTCGGTGCGTCAGCAACTCGACCTTGAGACGGAGACAAAGGCATAAACAACCCTAAACGGACGAAATATAAGTGGTATAAATACCTATTCTGCATCGCTGGCAGGCATATTATGGCCCGTCAGCGATATTTTTTTGGCTTTAAATGAGTATATTTGCCAAATAGAACAAAAAAAGTATGCCAAAGATTAGAAAACCAAGAGAGCACTCTCTACTACTCAAGACTTTTAGAACATATTTGCAATACGTAAACTCGTGGCTATATTTCCGCAAGGAGCATATCGTGGGCCTGGAAAATGTACCCATCGACGGTACTCCCGTAGTCGTGGTATCTAACCACCAGAACTGCTTGAACGACCCCCTTTGTGTCTGCCTGAAACTCACCGACCGAAGGATGAACTTCATCGCCCGTGCCAACGTATTCAAAAATCCTATATTCAACAAGGCTCTCCGCGCTATGGGTCTCTTGCCCGCCTACCGTATGAGCCACGAGGGATTTGGCGCAATCAACAAGAACCGCGAGACAATGGACGACGCTGGTCAGGCTCTGACCGATGGCGAGACCCTCATGCTCTACCCTGAGGCCGACCACCAAGATAAACGCTGGTTGGGCAAATTCAAGTTGGGATACCTCCGCATCGCCTTCGAGGCTGCCGAGAAGATGAACTTCGAGCAAGACGTTATGATTCTGCCCTCGTGCAACCACTACTCCAACTACTTCCACGCCCGTACAGATATGCTCATCAAGTTTGCTGAGCCTATCTCGCTCAAGCCCTACTACGAGCGATATAAGGAGTCACCTCGTGAGACTATGATGGAGGTGAATACCATCGTGCGCGACACCATACAGCAGATGATGCTCCACATCGAGGACCTCGACCACTACGAAGAGATCGACTTTATCCGCGAGTCGGGCTACGGCAGAAAGTACGCCAAGGAGCACGGCTACAAATTCAACTATCTCCCCTCGCGCCTCCTCTCCGACCAGAAACTCGTGGCCGAACTACAGCGAGCATACACCGAGAATAAAGAGGAGATGGAGGGCGTATATGCCGACACACGTCGCTTCTCGGAGGGACTAAAGGAACTCAACATCCGCGACTGGCTCTTCATCCACAACCCTGGCATCGAAGCACCTATACTCCGTGGATTAGGCCTTCTATTGCTCCTTCCACTATTTATCGTCTCGATAATTCCTACGGCACTTCTGTTCATCATCCCAAAGATATTCCTCAATATACTCATTAAGGACCAGATGTTTATAAGTTCGTTCAACGTAGGCGTAAGTGTCTTTGTATCAGTGCCTATTTGTTTGATTATCCCATCTATACTATTGTGGATATTTGCTGGATTCTGGTGGGCCTTGGGCTACTTCGTGGCCTTTCCGTTTATGTTTGTCTTGGCGTGGAACTTTATGCGAATGTTCCAGAAGTTTATGGGCTCTTGCCGCTTCGTAGCAAGAAAGAATCGCGATAAAGTTTCGAAACTCAAGGAGATCCGACAGAGAATATTCTCTCAACTCGACAAGTTGATCAACTAATATGAAACGTGCGATAATCATAGGAGCAACCTCAGGCTTAGGCCGCGAGGTTGCTCGTGCTCTTGCCTCACAAGGTGTCGTCGTAGGCATCGCTGGCCGACGTGCTGAGCGTCTGGAGGAGCTACAACAGGAGTTCGGACAGGAGAGGGTACATATTGCCACGATGGACGTAACTACCGAGAAGGCCATAGCACAACTCGACGACCTAATCGCAAAGGTTGGCGACCCTGACCTCCTACTCTACGCCTCAGGCATAGGCAAGCAAAACCCAAACCTCGACGCGGCGATAGAGCTTAACACCGTAGCAACAAACTCTGTGGGTATGGTACGCCTCGTGGTTCACTTCCTAAACTACGTGAAGGGGGCGGCATCATACAACGCCAAACACAAGGCACATATCGCCGTTATTAGTTCGGTGGCAGGCACTAAGGGTATGGGCTCGGCACCCGCCTACTCGGCAACGAAGTCGATGCAAAGCACATACCTTTCGGCTCTTGCGCAGTATGTGCGTATGTACGACATACCAGCACTCTTTAGCGATATCCGACCAGGCTTTGTGGCGACAGAGATCCTTAACCCTGAGAAGCACTACCCTATGCTAATGACCACAGCACAAGCCACTCGCCACATTCTGCAAGGGCTAAAGCGAAAAAGACGCGTGATTATCTTCGACTGGCGATTTAGGCTGATAGTGTTCTTCTGGCGACTAATTCCACGTTGCCTCTGGGAGCGACTCACGTTCGTAAAAAATTAGCTGAACAAATAAGAGCTACCTAAACAGTTAGGTAGCTCTTTATTCTATATCGACTTACTACTCTGGTTACTCTGTAGGCTCTTCTTAAGTCGCCCTGGCGAAGTACCATAATAATACTTGAAGACCGAGATAAAGTAGGAGGTATTGTTATAGCAACACAGACGCGCTAACTCCGTGGTGGATATGTTGGCATTAAGCAAGATGTCACGCGCAAGTTTCATACGGTGTTGCACAAACCATAGATGGGGAGATAACCCCATACGCTCCCTGAAGCGACGCTTGAAGGTGGAGGGCGAAAGACAACATATCTCAGCCAATTCATTTATCGGAGCATTATGGCGAATACCGTAGTTCAGAGCCTGATGAAAACGCTCCTCCTCGCGCTGATCATAGACCTTGAACTTACCATTCATATTGATATTAAATCTAATAACCATCTCGCCCTGCATCCCCTCATTACTGAGGTCTACACTGACACACTCTTCTACTCTTTGAGGCATATCATCCATACACTCTTCATCCACCCTACACAGGGTATCTACACTTGCACGACTACTCATCTAAGTTATCTTTTATCAGGCCTTACGACCTTATCCTTAATTGACTTGCACAAATTTATAGAAAATTATTTATACTAAAAATCGATTTTTATGCTAAACTGCAATATGACCTTTATACAATATAAAATATATGTTTATATTGTATTTTTGGATCTAAATTTCCTCAACCACCCCACTTTTTGTGAGTAATCTCAAAAAAAATAGCCATAACTACCTCTTGGTAGCTACGGCATTATTCTACTATTTTTATGCGACCGTAAAAAACTAAAGGGAAATCACAACAGCTCCATCGGCTATCTCCTTACTGCAAATCCTACGGTTTTGAATATCCACCTCCATAGCGTGAACTATGCCCGACTTCTCTACCGTTGCACGATATCTTCCATCGGGAGGGAGTATCTTATACCTATTCTCGACATCAACCACACCATTGAACGAGTTACCTACGACAACGTAACGATGACCCAATAGTTCTGCTACGCGCTCCATATCACCCGCCGAAATCACCTCGCGCACTACCGTAGAACTAACCTTAGCTCCATCAAGGCGATGTTGCGGTACACACTCAAGTTCAAACTTATATGTTTCGGCCATAGGCACAAGACGCTCGTAGTTACCCTCGCTACCACGACCCAAGCGGTGGTTATATCCCACAATCATACCACACATACCAAGCCTCGCCACAAGGCTATTAGCCACGAAGTCGCTATATGGTTGCATACGGAACTCCTCGTCGAAGTGCGCAACGACAAGGTGGTCAATACCCTCTGCCTCAAGGAGTAGGGCTCGCTCCTCAACAGTAGTAAGCAGACCCATACCCTCATCTCGCCCCATAGCGATACGTGGGTGGGGGTCGAAGGTGACAACGACACTCTCAGCATCGAGCCTACGGGCCATAGCCTTAAGGTGGTCCAAAAGGATGCGATGACCCTCGTGAACACCATCGAACGATCCAATGGTGACCACACGCCTCCTATCGGAGCTGAGCGCCTCGAAGCCATATTTAATGATAGAACTCTTCACCCTCGGTCAATACCTATATATATTATGCGTTCTCCTCGGCAACCTTAACGAAATAGGCCACCTTCTCCAGTAGGGTTGTGATATCGTAATTCTCTACGACAATACCCTGGGGGAAGTTCAGAGGGGCAGAGGTGAAGTTAAGCACACCCTTAATACCTGCGTTGATGATTGGCAGTACGAGGGTCGATGCCACAGATGTTGGTGACGAGACGATGACAATGCTGATATCAAGCTCCTCAACGCGCTCCTCGAACTGATCAATATGGTAGCAAGGGATATTGTCGATAGTCTTACCCACCTTATTCTCATCGATATCAAAAGCCGCGGTGATGCGCAACTTAAGACCCTTGCCATTGAAATACTTGGTCACAGCCTGGCCGAGGTGACCCATACCGATAATGGCCATATTCATCGTGTTCTGACTATAGAGGATGCCATCGATAAAGTCGATAAGCACCTTGACGTCGTAGCCCTTCTTGGTATCCGACGAGAAACCAATGAGCATAAGGTCGCGACGCACCTGTACCGCAGTGATGCCGTGCATACCTGCCAAGACGTGCGAAAAGATATGGGTGATGCCCTGAGCGTGGCACTTGATGAGTGTTCTGCGATACTCGCTGAGTCGCTCTATGGTCTTCTCGGGTATGGATGATGATATATTAGCCATTCCTATTTATTTGGTTATTTACCTTAAGCCCAACTATTTAGCCGTAATGGTAAAGTTAGAGTTATACTGCTCGCCTGTCCAGTGGCAGTTCTGGTAGATGCCATCCTTGAACTCGAAACGATAGGTCGTAGAGAGTGGTGTGAAATACTCCTCGAAGATAGTGCCGTCGATGCCCGTAAACATCTTACGACAGAAGATCATCGCAGCATCGTAACCACGGTACGAGTACATCGAAGGCAGAGCATTATAGGCCTTCACGTAGCGACCATCAAAGAGACGTACCACCTCGTTGCTACGACTCGCAAAGTAGGGCGAGAAGAAGATTATGTTGTTGCGGAAGAAGGACTGCTTATCAATATTGTTGCTCTGCTTCCACTTGCGGTTACCCACAACGACATAGTCGCCGAAGTTGATACTACGTGCTACGATAGCCAAACGTGTCGAGGCCAGCGTGGTGAGGATTCTATCTACGTCGGTCTCATTTGCCGAGGCGATAATAAAGGTCTTGTGCGTCGGTGTGCGCATAAACTCCGTGATGTCTACCTCCTCGCCATTCGAGCCATCGCCCCTACGGTTATAGAAGAAGGCTCCACGGTCGAAGACGAAGTTGAGGTTAGTGCGCGTAGGTGACTCCACAAGTCCCTCTATCTCAGCCATAAAGTCCTTATCCGAAGCATTGGCATAGATTGTCACAATCTCCTTCGACGCATCGAAAAGCGAGGTAAATCTATCATACTTACACTCTGGCTCGGCATGCATCTGGAACAATACGGGGCTCTTTATCGACTCGTTATCTGCCAATGGCGAGACCACAGGTATCTCATTCTGCTCGGCCATACCTACCACGTGGCGCAACTCATCCTCGTAGACAGGGCCTATGATAAGTTGGGCATCAAGGACACCCTCTTCGTAGCTCACGAGGTCGATTATGCGGTCTATGCTGCTATAGGTGTCGAAGACCGAGAGTTCTATGTCGTAGCCCTCGCTCTTCAAATCCTCCATCGCCAAAAGCATACCGTTGTAGAAATCAACGAAATAGGGATTCACCTTATTGTTGATATGGAACGGAAGCATCAGCGCCACCTTGAGCGTATGGTGCATACTAAGTGGCGGGAACTCCACTTCGATAGGCACTATGTCGCTCTGGGCCTCTCCCTCAAAAATATCCACGGGGTGGAGGCTGTCGGCACTCATACCGACATCAATAAGTCCCTCGTCGCTCTCATCCTTTGCATCACCCTCCTGTCGGCCTCGCTCACGCTCCTTACGACGTGTCTCCTGTGGAGTCTCCTCCTCAGCGACGATATCAACAACGGTCTCGATGACCTCAACAGCCTGAGGCTCCTGAAGTGGCTTTATGCGAATGACCATACCCGCCTTGAGGTCTGCTGTAGTTTGCAAGTTATTCAACTTCATCAACTCCTCCTCGCTAACGCCGTATGCGCGCGAGAGTGAGTAGATGGTTTCACCAATGGTTACTTTATGCTCCTGCCACTTCGTTTCAACACCTTGGTTTACAACCTCTTCCACCACAGCATTGGTCGCAATATTGCGATCCTTGAGTTCCTTCTCAATCTCCGCAGTAGTGGCATAGCCCCTATCCGTACGGCGCACCTTTATCTGGTCGCCAATAGCCAACTTATCGAGTTCTATCTCTGGGTTATCCGCTTCGAGAATCTGTAACGATATTTTGTATTTGCGAGCGATGGAGTAGAGCGTATCGCCCGCCTTAACCTCGTGGATGAGAAACTTCTTCGACAACTTACTCTCACCCTCCTGCCTATCTGCATCGAGGCTCACCTTGCGCTCACTACCATACGTCTTGCTCTTGGTGCGAGGGATAAGGATATAGTCATCGGCGCGCAATGAGGATGCCGTGAGGCCCACATTGCTGTCGATAATCTGTAGCTCCGTGACACCGTAGGCCTTAGCAAGGGCATAGAGCGTCTGGCCACTCTCCACCCTATGTTTGTAGTACTCCTTGCCATTAAGGTTTACCACAATATTCGAGGGCTCAATAGCCGAGGCCACTACAGCGATGGCCACAAAGAGCAGTGTAAGAAGTCTTCTAAGGTTTCTCATTGAGCGTTTCTAACTATTTTATTCTGAGGCGTATCTCGGTGATTACCTTCTTGGTGTATTGTGGGAAGTTACCATCCATCATCCACGAGTAGTAGCTTGGCTCCTTGCGGAAGATCTCCTCCACGCTACAACCCTTATATTTACCGAAGGTAAAGACCTCTTCGCCCTTATCATTCAGCGCAATGCGGCCCGCAAAATCTACGATGGCACCATTCGACGAAAACTCTGCAAGCTCCTCCACCGTCGAGCCGATGTCGGGATAGCGAGCAATCTGCGCCTCAAGCACCTCGTAGGTGGCCATAGTGTCGGCCTCGGCAGAGTGTGCATTCTCCAAATCCTTGTCGCAGTAGAACTTATAGGCTGCAACCAACGTGCGTTGCTCCTTGCGGTGGAAGATGGTCTGCACATCTACAAACTTGCGCTTGCGGAAGTCCACATCGACACCCGCGCGCATAAACTCCTCGACAAGCAGGGGCAGGTCGAAACGGTTGGAGTTGAAGCCACCGAAGTCACAACCCTCGATAAACTGGGCCAGCGACTTAGCAATCTGCTTGAATGTAGGCTCCCCTGCTACATCCTCATCCGTGATGCCGTGGACTGCCGTAGCCTCCTCTGGAATGTGGCACTCAGGATTGATACGGCGTGTCTTAACTATCTTCTTACCATCGACCTCAATCTTTATCATCGATATCTCGACAATACGATCCGAAGCCGAATCGACACCCGTAGTCTCCAAGTCGAAGAATACAATGGGGCGATTAAGTTTTAGATTCATACCCTATAACTTCTCTATAGTCTACCCCGACCTATGCGTTGATCATCATTGGCATCAACAACATCAACACCTCGCCAGCGTGCTTGTCGTCGTAAACAGGCTTAAAGACACCTGCGCGTGTAGAGTCTGCCAACTCAATCATCACGGTTGGGGTGTCGATATTCGACAAGATCTCCACGAGGAAGGTAGACTTGAAGCCGATGGTCACAGGCTGGCCATCGTAGCTGCAAGAGATTGTCTCGTTAGCCGATACCGAGAAGTCGAGATCCTGAGCAGCAAGGCTGATTCGGTTGTTTGCGATATCCATACGGATAAGGTTGGTGGTAGGGTTCGAGCAGACTGCCACACGCTTGATACCATTCACCAGCTCAACACGATCTACGAGCACCTTATTAGGGTTAGCCGTTGGGATTACAGCGTTGTAGTTAGGGTAGTTACCCTCGATAAGACGGCACACGAACTTATGGTTCTTGAGTTCGAAGGTCACGTTCTTTGCATCGAAGGTGATGCGAATAGGCTCCTCCTCCTTGAGCAACACGTTCTTAAGCAAGTTTGCAGGCTTCTTAGGAAGGATGAACGATGCGTTGAAGTCTACGTCGGCACACTCCGAAACCGAGCGCACGAGCTTATGAGCATCTGTAGCCACGAAGGTCACCTTGCCCTCCTCGAAGTTGAAGTAGACACCATTCATCACTGGGCGCAACTCATCGTCAGCGGTAGCAAAGATGGTCTTGTTGATACCAGCGATAAGCACATCCACATCCATAAGAATCTCCTTATGCTCAGCACCGATGGTCTGCATAGCAGGGTAACTTACAGGGCTTGCACCAGGAATTGAGAGCGAACCACTCGCCCAGCGCACCTTAATCTCCCAAGTTGAGTCGTTCACGTCGAACTCAAGAGGCATCTCAGGGAACTCCTTGAGCGAGTCGAGCATAAGCTTGCCTGGAGCAGCAACAACGCCCTCGCGCTCAACACCATCCACGGTGAGATGACCTACCAAAGTGGTCTCAAGGTCAGAGGTAGTCACAGTGAGTTCGTTTCCCTTGAGTTCGAGGAGGAAGTAGTCGAGGATAGGAAGGGTATTCTTGTTGCTGATAACCTTGCCTGTAGTTGCCAAGAGTGAAAGCAATGCAGAGCTTGATACTGTAAATTTCATAATTTTAGTCGTTTTATTTTGTTTATATTTTACTCTATACTAAAGTGTTGCAAGTTTGTCGAGCGCCATCTCAATCATACGGCGCACAAAGGGTTTATAGTCGGTGCAGGCATCCTTAGCCACACGTTGTGCAATGATTGTGCATATAGTGGCTGCTCTGTGACCCATAAGCGAGGCGAGACCCGCCAAGGCCGAGCCCTCCATCTCGAAGTTGGTGATGCGACGGTCTCCGAACTTGAACGACTCTATCTTCTTGTTGAGGTCGAGGTCGTGTGGTTGGAGACGCACCCATCGACCCTGTGGGGCGTAGAAGCCTGGAGCGGCGATGGTGATACCCTCACGTGTAGAATCCTTGAAAAGGTCGTAAAGAGCCTTGTCGGCATCTACGAAGTATGGTGCAGGGAGTTTCTCGTACCACCCCGTATGCTCCATAAAGGCACGCTCAAGGTCGAGGTCGCAGACGCTATCTCGTCCAGCATAGTACGATATAAGGCCATCGAAGCCGAGCGATGTGCGCGAGAAGATTACCTCACCCACCTCGATATCCTCCTGAATAGCACCCGACGTACCAAGACGCACGAGGGTCAATTTCTTAAATTCAGGTTTCACCTGACGGGTAGCAAAATCGATATTTGCCAAGGCGTCGAGCTCCGTAACACAGATGTCGATATTGCCGATACCGATACCCGTAGACATCACCGTCATACGCTTGCCCTTATATGTACCTGTGACGGTAAGGAACTCTCGGTTTGCCACCTCACACTCCTTAGTCTCGAAATATTCCGAGATCAAGGCTACACGGCCTGGGTCACCCACTAAGATAACCACGTCGGCAAGTTGTTCGGGCTTTAGATGGAGATGGAAAATTGAGCCATCACCATTGATAATCAACTCTGAAGATGGTATAGTTCTCATAATCGCCGATAATTTATTCTAAAATATTTTTAATATTCGCGTAAAATTAATAATTTTGTCGAAGATAGCAAAACTTTTGCCCCGTTTTTTCAAGTAACGATAGTAAATTACCATTGCGTATGACACTCATAAAATCTATATCAGGTATTCGAGGCACCATAGGTGGCGCTCTTTCGGAGAACTTAACCCCTATCGATGTCGTAAAATTCACCACTGCCTATGCCCGCTTCATCAAGGCTAAGAACCCCAATAAGCGCACTACAATCGTCGTGGGCCGCGATGCTCGCATCTCTGGCTCTATGGTCGATTCATTGGTCGAGGGAACACTCCTCGGCACAGGCTGCGACGTCATCAACGTAGGTCTCTGCACCACCCCAGGTACTGAGATGGCCGTTATCACACACAAGGCCGATGGTGGCATCATCATCACCGCCTCGCACAACCCACGCCAGTGGAACGCCCTAAAGCTCCTCAGCGAGCGTGGCGAGTTCCTCAACGACAGCGAGGGTCGAGAGGTATTGGCTATGGCCGAGGATAGCACCTACGAATACCCCACCATCGACCATATCGGCAAGGTGGTTTTACGCGAGGACTTCAACCCTAAACATATCGAGCAGGTATTGGCACTCAACCTCGTTGATGTCGAGGCTGTGCGCAAGCGCAAGTTCAAGGTTGTGGTAGATGCTGTAAACTCTGTCGGAGGCATCGTCATCCCTGCGCTACTCAAGGAGTTGGGTTGCGAGGTCGTGGAACTCAACTGCGACCCTTCGGGTAACTTCGCACACAACCCAGAGCCACTCCCCGAAAACCTCACCGAGATATCGGAGGTCATCCGTCGTGAGGGTGCCGACCTCGGTATCGTCGTAGACCCCGACGTGGATCGCTTGGCCTTCGTTATGGAGAATGGCGAGATGTTTGTTGAGGAGTACACCTTGGTAGCCGTTGCCGACTATGTGCTTCGCCACACCAAGGGCAATACCGTGTCGAACCTATCATCGTCACGCGCCCTGAGCGATGTTACGGCTCGCTACGAGGGATGTAGCTACTCGGCGGCGGCTGTGGGCGAGGTGAACGTCGTGGCAAAGATGAAGGAGACGGGTGCTGTAATCGGTGGCGAGGGTAATGGCGGAATCATCTACCCTGAGTTGCACTATGGCCGCGATGCCTTGGTGGGCACTGCTCTCTTTTTGACCTATTTTGCAGGCCTAAATACCACGATGTCGGAGCTAAGAAAGAGCTACCCTGCGTACTTCGCCTCAAAGAACAAGATTGAGCTTACACCAGAGATTGATGTAGACAAGATTTTGGTGGAGATAAAGCAAAGATACTCAGCCGAAAGGGTCAATGACATTGACGGCGTGAAGATCGATTTCGAGGAGTGCTGGGTGCACCTCCGCAAGTCGAATACCGAGCCTATCATCCGTGTCTATACCGAGGCAAAGAGTATGGCTGAAGCCGACGCCTTAGCACAGCGCTTCATTTCCGAAATAGAACAAATTTGCAAAGCCTAATAACAGATAATATAAACCTTAAAACTATAGACTATGAAACTTGCAACCGAGTACATCGACAAGAACAAAGAGCGTTTCTTAGAGGAGCTTTTCGACCTTCTTCGCATCCCTTCAATCAGCGCACAGCCATCACTCCACAAGCAGGATATGGTACGTTGTGCCGAGTGGTTGGCAGCCTCATTGGTTAAGGCTGGTGCTGACCGTGCCGACGTGATGCCTACCGAGGGCAATCCTGTGGTTTATGCCGAGAAGATTATCGACCCTAAGGCAAAGACCGTGCTTGTCTATGGCCACTACGACGTGATGCCAGAGGACCCTATCGACGAGTGGAAGACAAATCCTTTCGAGCCAGAGATTAAGGATGGCCGCATCTGGTGTCGTGGTGCTGACGACGACAAGGGACAGCTATATATGCACGCTAAGGCATTCGAGGCGATGGTAGCAACCGACACCCTCCCCTGTAACGTGAAGTTTATGCTTGAGGGTGAGGAGGAGATTGGCTCTCCAAGCCTCTATAAGTTCTGTGCCGACAACAAGAAACTCCTCAAGGCCGACATCATCCTCGTATCTGATACATCGATGATTGGCCTCGACACCCCAACCATCACGGCTGGTTTGCGTGGTCTTACCTATATGCAGGTAGAGGTTACTGGCCCAGATAAGGATCTTCACTCAGGCCTCTTCGGTGGCGCTGTAGCTAACCCTGCCAACGTATTGGCTAAGTTGGTGTCGTCACTCACCGACGAGTTCGGCCGTGTCACCATCCCTGGCTTCTACGACGACGTGCGCATCCTCAGCGATGCTGAGCGCAAGGCTCTGAACAAAGCCCCATTCTCTTTGGAGGAGTATAAGAGGGCTCTCGACTTGGGCGACGTCGCAGGCGAGGTGGACTATACCACTATGGAGCGCACAGGTATCCGCCCTTCGTTGGACGTAAACGGCATCTGGAGCGGCTACACTGGCGAGGGCACAAAGACCGTAATCCCATCTAAGGCGTATGCTAAGATCTCTATGCGCTTGGTTCCTAACCAAGACTTCAAGAAGATCGCTAAACTCTTCGAGAAGCACTTCCGCCGCATCGCTCCTAAGAGCGTGAAGGTTAAGGTGGAGTTCTTGCACGGTGGCGCACCATACGTATCGCCTACCGACCTCCCAGCATATAAGGCTGCAGAGAAGGCCGTGGAGACAACCTTCGGTGTTACGCCACTCCCATTCTACTCTGGTGGTTCAATTCCAATCATCTCAGGCTTCGAGAACATCCTTGGCATCAAGTCTATCTTGTTGGGCTTCGGCCTCTCAAAGGATGCCATCCACTCTCCTAACGAGAGTTATGGCCTCGACCAGTTCTACAAGGGTCTTGAGACCTTGCCATACTTCTACAAGTATTTCGCAGAGATGAAGTAGTCGCAAAACGACATATCGCGAGAGGGTGTTCATCAATACGAACACCCTCTCTTTATTTATACATTGTAGAACCCATCTTTTTGGCACTAAATGTGTGTTATGACTCCTCACAAAACATCGAATTTTATGAGAAGTACAACACTTATTCTATTGGCTATAGTTATGGCAACTTTGGGATGCAAGGCACAACGCCACGACATTGACCGCACGACGGTAACATCGCTAAACGTGGATAGATATATGGGGCGATGGTATGAAATCGCCCGCTTCGACCACAGTTTCGAGCGCAACTTAGAGAAGTGCAAAGCGCACTATACGAAGATGCCCAATGGGGATATCGTAGTGGAGAATAGCGGCTTCAACAGTCGCACAGGCAGAGAGAAAAGCTCCTTTGGCAAGGCTAAACGGGGTAAGCGAGTCGGCCAGTTGCGAGTATCCTTCTTCCTCTTCTTCTACTCCGACTACAACATCTTAGCCCTCGACGACAACTACCAATGGGCCTTAGTGGGTAGTAAGTCGCCGAATTACCTATGGATTCTGTCGCGCACACCATCGCTCCCCGAAGAGACTCTCAGCCACATCCTCGACATAGCAACCAAGCGAGGTTACGACACAAAAAAACTAATATGGGTCAAGCAGTAATGCCTGACCCATACTCTTTTACTTAACGCGGATGCGCTGCCCGATGCTAATCCTATCAATATTGATATCGGGATTTAGTTCGGCAATCCGTTTGGAGGTTGTGCCGTAGCGTTGCGCTATGCGTCCCACAAGGTCGCCATCCTGAATGGTGTACCACACCTCGCCCTCATTCTCGGTGACGGGCTTTTCCTCAGCGCTCTTCTGCTCCACAACACCCCCCTTGCGAGGTATGCGTATGCGCTGGTTGATGCTTATCCTATCGACATTGATATCGGGATTGAGTCTCTTAATCTCCGAGAGTGTCGTGCCATAGCGCTGGGCCACACGACCTAAGAGGTCGCCATCCTGAATGGTATACCAGTCGTAATCACCCTCTGGCACAGAGGCTTGACTCTTCTGCACAGTCTCATCAGCCGAAGAAGCCGCCGCCTTCTTCTCCTCCGCAGGAAGCACAGGATCGTCGGTAATAACTGCCGTAGGTCTACCACTCTGCATATCTACAATACCATCGGCCTCGTGATCCTTAGACGAGCCCTCGATAGCCACGGAGATACCCTCCTTAATCATCGACACCAACTCCCTGATATCCTCATTGGCAAGACGGATACTACCCTCGGTGACACGTCTGCCGAGACTCGCCTCATCCTCCGTGCCGTGAATGCCTATGCCCGAAAACTCAGGCACATCCAAGCGCAAGAACCAGTCGCCATAGAAACCCTCGACATAGCCCCTACCATCGCCATAGTCATACAACCACGACGACGAGGACTGTATCTGCTTGACAATAAACTCTCCCTCAGGGGTCCTCATATCCCCCTTAAGGCGCTTATTACCATAGTTCTTACCCACGGCAACGGGGTAACTACGCATAAGTTCGCTCTCGGCATTATAGACCTCAAGTGCCATCCTCTGCTTCGAGATGATGATATGGTTGGCCACGGTATCGGCATCCAAGGGCGACGCACCATAGGCTCTTTGGCCAAAGGCCATAGCCACAACAAGGGCCACAACTCCCAAAAGGAGTCTATAGTTAAGATTTGTCACAACTCGTCTCATCCTGCTTACTCCTCCCACTTAAAGACTACGCCCGTGCGTGAGGTATTATATATATTAATGGTATAGTACTCCGAACCATCCTCGCGCTGGTGTGTGGTAGTGAAGTGCTCACCCTCGACCTCAGCACGCTCCTGACCTCCAAAACGGGCCTCATCCGAAGAGAAGAGCACGGTATATTTTCCTGGCCAAGGCACACACAACTCATAATCGGGGATAGAGGCTGTGGGGTGCCAGTTCAATACAAACAAGAGGCCCTTATGTGAATAGACCATCGTCTTGTTATGCTCATCCATCATATGGTTGTATGGGTAGCCATCACCCAACACGCCATACTCCTTGACCATAGCCACCATAGCCTTGTCGAACTCGGCAAGGAAAGAGTAGCGTAAGAAACCATTCTCGGCCAGCGACCACTGGCGACGGGCGTGCTGATAGGACCAGCCATTACCCTCGCGTGGGAAGTCAATCCACTCTGGGTGGCCAAACTCATTACCCATAAAGTTGAGGTACGCCTCACCTCCCGTAGTGATTGTCATAAGGCGAATGAGCTTATGGAGTGCCATACCTCTGTCGATCATCAAGTTCTCCGAGGCACGATCCATCGAGAAGTACATCTCCTTATCCATAAGTCTGAAGGCGATGGTCTTATCGCCCACCAAGGCCTGGTCGTGGGACTCGGCGTATGCAACCGTGCGTACCGAAGGGAGGCGATTGGTCATCACCGACCACATCTCCCAGATATTCCAATCCTCATCCTTCTGCTCCTTGAGCAACTTAATCCAGTAGTCGGGTATGGCCATACCGAGGCGGTAGTCGAAGCCCATACCTCCCTCCTCTGGCTTGACGCACGAACCTGGCATACCACTCACATCCTCAGCAATGGTGATAGCATCGGGACGTAGGTCGTGGATAAGTTTGTTTGCAAGAGTTAGATATACGATAGCATCACGATCCACACCCTCGTCGAAGAAGCGCTCACGGCAGTCGAAATCGACATAGCCATGGTGGTAGTAGAGCATCGAAGTAACACCATCGAAGCGATA
Organism: uncultured Alistipes sp.; assembly: GCA_904502285.1. Classification (GTDB taxonomy): domain Bacteria; phylum Bacteroidota; class Bacteroidia; order Bacteroidales; family Rikenellaceae; genus Alistipes. The sequence goes on from CAJGEC010000002.1 coordinate 69,674, forward strand.
ACCGTCGAAATGGAACTCCTCCAACCAATACTTTACATTCGAGAGCAAGAAGTGCTCAACCTCACGCTTGCCATAGTCGAAAATCATAGAGTCCCAATACTGCTGGTAGCCTGCATCGCCCTCTTTAGAGTAGTGATGCTTCGAGCCATCAAGCTCATTGATACCCTCGTCGAAATTCTTAACATAGTGGGCGTGAACAAGGTCCATAATAACCGCTATTCCCAATTCGTGGGCGCGGTCAATCATCGAGCGCAACTCCTCGGCAGTACCAAAACGTGACGATGGGGCAAAGAAACTCGACACGTGGTAGCCAAACGAGCCATAGTAGGGATGCTCGGCGATAGCCATAAGTTGCACGGCATTATATCCAGCCTCCTTGATGCGAGGAAGAATCTCGTCGCGGAACTCTACGTAGGTGCCTACACCCTCTCGCTCCTGAGCCATACCCACGTGAGCCTCGTAGATAATCAGCTCGCCAACCTTTGGGGCGCGGAAATCGTCGTGCTTCCACTCGTAGGGCCTATCCAAGACAAACTGTGCGGTGTAGTTCTTTGTCTCCTCGTCCTGAACCACACGCTTAGCATAGGCGGGTATTCGGTCTCGCCATCCGTTATGGCCGTGGATATGTAGTTTATACAACGCACCATCCACCAGACGCTCGCCATACATAGCATCGGGCAAGAAGATAGACCATACGCCATCCTTCGTGCGCTGAAGACGCAACTCGGTACGCTGCCAATTGTTGAAGTCACCAAAAATATAGACATCCTTAGCCTCAGGCAACCACTCCCTAAACCACCAGCCATTCATAACATCGTCGTACTGCCAGCCGAAAAAGCGATGTCCGTTGGCATAGTCCACGATGGTACCAGCCGCATTCTCAATCTCCTTAAGACGGCTTTCGTACATACTATGTCTGCGATTAATCTCCTCCTCTACAGGCTGTAGCCACTCATCAGCAGCCACCATAGCGAGCCTTTTATTTTGCTCTTTCATAGAATTTTCGGTTTAGTTTTAGCAAAGATACAAAGTTTTTTCGTATCTTTGTCCAATATGAGGCATAATTTGACCTACAACTTGTAACAATTACAACTCATAATATTAACTAAAACTTATTTACTATGTTCAAAGGACATCCTAAAGGTCTTTTAGCAGCGGCTCTTAGCAATATGGGCGAGCGTTTCGGTTACTACATCATGAACGCCGTTCTCGTATTGTTCCTCTGCTCGAAGTTTGGCTTGGGCGAAGAGACAAGCTCTATTATCTACTCTTGCTTCTATGCAGGTATCTACATCTTGGCCTTGGTAGGTGGTTATATCGCCGACAAGACTCAGAACTACAAGGGTACCATTATGGCAGGTTTGATGGTGATGGCAACGGGTTACGTACTACTCTCAATCCCTATCCTCGCTACATCAACCAACATCAACTGGTTGCTCCCACTCACCTGCTTTGCACTCTTCATCATCGCATTCGGTAACGGTCTCTTCAAGGGTAACCTCCAGGCTATCGTAGGTCAGATGTACGACAACCTTGAGGCTGAGGCTGCTAAGGAGGGCGAGGAGGCCTTGAAGGCTGCTAAGGATAAGCGTGACTCTGGTTTCCAGATCTTCTACGTATTTATCAATGTTGGTGGTGTTATCGCTCCATTCGTTGCTCCATTGCTCCGCGAGTGGTGGTTGAAGGCTCACGATATGCTCTACAACGCACAGCTTCCTGCTCTCTGCCACCAGTTCCAGGAGACTGGCGAGGTGACTGAGAACCTTACTAAACTCGCTGCAGAGTCAAGCCTACAGCCTGTGGGTGACATCGCAACCTTCTGCGGTGACTACCTCCAGATCTTCAACGAGGGTATCCACTACTCGTTCATCGCATCTGTAGCCGCTATGCTCATCTCTTTGACAATCTTCATCTCTACACGCAAGCGTTTCCCAACCCCTGCAAAGAAGGTTGCTAATACAAACGTAGACTACACTCCAGAGGAGCGTATCGCAGCAGCAACAGAGATCAAGCAGCGTATGTATGCGTTGTTCGCAGTGTTGGCTATCGCTATCTTCTTCTGGTTTGCATTCCACCAGAACGGTACTTCACTCTCGATGTTCGCACGCGACTTCGTGAAGTCTGACAGCGTGGCACCAGAGGTATGGCAGGCACTCAACCCATTCTACGTAATCGTCCTTACCCCAGTAATTATGTGGGTATTCGGTGCGTTGGGTCGTCGTGGCAAGTATATCTCTACCCCTCGTAAGATTGCTATCGGTATGGCTATCGCAGGTACTGCATACGTATTCCTCGCAGCATACTCTTACTTTATGGGCTACCCATCAGCAACTGAGGCACGTGCCGAGGGTGTTGTATTGTCAGGTCCATGGGTATTGTTGGTACTCTACTTCTTCTTGACCGTTGCCGAGTTGTTCATCTCGCCACTTGGTTTGTCATTCGTATCGAAGGTAGCGCCAAAGCATATGCTCGGTTTGTGCCAGGGCTTGTGGTTGGGTGCAACAGCAGTAGGTAACTTGCTCTTGTGGATTGGTCCACTTATCTACAACGCTGCTCCTATCTGGATTTGCTGGACCGTATTCCTCGCAGTATGCCTTATCTCTATGGGTATTATGCTTGGTATGGTTAAGTGGCTTGAGCGCGTAACTAACGCTTAATCCATATATACATAGGGTCGCTATAGCGGCCATCGAGTTGAGGGTGTCCCACACGTTGTGGACACCCTCTGTCGTCTCGGCCTATCCCTCAAACGGCTCATTCTACCCTCTCAAGGCTACACATAAACCCTCTTTTAGGGTCTAAGTGGCATTTTAGTTTTGTAAATTCTATTTTTGTTCGTATCTTCGTCGCCGATTTGTGTTATTTCGATAACAATTAACAAATTAATTATATTAACTAAAAACTTTTATCTATGTTTAAAGGACATCCTAAAGGTCTTTATGCCTTAGCCCTTGCTAACACTGGTGAGCGTTTCGGCTACTACACGATGTTGGCAGTGTTTGCCCTATTCCTTCGCGAGAACTTCGGTTTGGCTGCGGGTACCGCAGGTGCGATCTACTCAACCTTCCTTGGTTTGGTCTACTTTATGCCATTGGTAGGTGGTATTCTCGCTGACAAGTTCGGTTTCGGCCGAATGGTTACTATCGGTATTACCGTGATGTTTGGCGGTTATATGTTGCTCTCATTCCCATTGGGTGGCGACACTATCGCTATGATTGCTATGATGGCGGCGTTGTTGCTCATCAGCCTTGGTACTGGTTTGTTCAAGGGTAACCTCCAGGTAATGGTTGGTAACCTCTACGACGATCCACAGTATGCTGATAAGCGCGACTCTGGTTTCTCACTCTTCTATATGGCTATCAACGTAGGTTCGTTGTTCGCCCCTACAACCGCTGTAGGTATCAAGGAGTGGGCTCAGAACAGCCTCGGCTTCTCTTCTAACGACGCTTACCACTTCGCATTTGCTGTTGCTTGCGTAGCATTGGTACTCTCAATCGTCATCTACTACGTATTCCGCTCTACCTTCCGCCACGTTGAGGGTGGCAAGAAGAAGGGCGAGACTGCTCAGATCGTTGATGACCTCACTCCAGAGCAGACCAAGCAGCGTATCGTTGCTTTGTGCCTCGTATTTGCCGTGGTTATCTTCTTCTGGATGGCATTCCACCAGAACGGTTTGACCTTGACTTACTTCGCTGACGAGTTCACAAAGACCTCTGCAATGGGTATCGAGACTATGGTATTCAACGTATGGAACCTCGCCTTGATCATCATCGCTGTTTACGCTTCATTCTCTATCTTCCAGAGCACAACCGCTAAGGGCAAGATTTTCTCAGGTGCTATCGCATCTGCTGTTTTGGCATTCTTGGTATATCGTGCTTATGGCATCACTCCAGAGACTACCGTAAACGTATCTGCTCCTATCTTCCAGCAGTTCAACCCATTCTACGTTGTTGCCTTGACCCCAGTATCAATGGCTATCTTTGGTGCTTTGGCTAAGAGTGGCAAGGAGCCTTCAGCGCCACGTAAGATTGCCTACGGTATGATGGTTGCGGCTATCGGTTTCGCTATTATGGCTATCGGCTCACGTGGCTTGAACACCCCTAACGACCAGGCTCGCGCTATCGCTGTTGAGAAGGCTGAGGTTTTGGCCGAGAACATCTTCAACGCTCAGGGCGATGAGGAGGCTTTGAAGGTTGCTGAGAAGGCTAAGAGCGACTTCGAGGGCAAGCTTACTGCCGAGAACAAGGAGATCTTCGACGCGGTATTCAATGCACAGACCGTTATCCTTGCTGCAAATACACAGGAGGCTACAACAGAGATTATCGCGGAGGAGACTACAGCTCAGGAGGGCGAGATCGTGGCTGTTGAGGAGCCTACAGTTGATCCAGCAGTTGCTGAGGCTGAGGCTACACTCGCTGCTATCAAGGCAGATACCAAGCCTTCGACACGTACCTCTGCATACTGGTTGATCCTTACCTACCTCATTCTCACATTTGCTGAGTTGCTCCTTTCACCTATGGGTATCTCATTCGTATCGAAGGTTGCTCCTCCAAAGCTCAAGGGTTTGATGATGGGTGGTTGGTTCGTGGCTACTGCTATCGGTAATATGTTGGTTGCTGTTGGTGGTTTCCTCTGGGCAGGTCTTCCATTGTGGTCGGTATGGACAGTATTCATCGTTCTCTGCTTGCTTTCAGCACTCTTTATGTTTGTGATGATGAAGCGCTTGGAGAGCGTTACTAAGTAATACTCGATTAGCCTTTACAACTAAGGCTGTCCAATAGGACAATGCTTTTTGGCGGTGAATTGATTTTCACCGCCAAATTTGTTTTATATACTATAGGGGTTATGTAGTAGTATTATTGTTGAACGATCGCAACCCGTTTTTAAGGCGCGCTAACCTTAAACTCACCAAACGCCTAACCTCCTTAACCTCCCTAAACTCCTTAAACTCCCTAAACTCCCTAAACTCCTTACCCCCCCCTAAACTCCCTCCTGCGTAGCAGGCAAGGCGAGAGCCTTGCCCCCCCCCACCATAGAGCCAAGGGCAAAAAAATCGGAGCCTCCCGATTGGGAAGCTCCGAAAAGTTTACTATTTGTAGTATTCTACAACATCTCAGCGTTTGTAGTGTCAATATGGTAAACTGTACCATCCTCGCCTGTAATAGTACCAATGAATACGAGGTTGCCATCTGCATTTTTCGATACCTCAATATTGATTGCGGCAACAGTAGTGCCCTTACCTGCGATAGAAGAGAACTGCTTGGTGTAGCTTGTCTTAACACCCTCAGTCAATGGACACTCAGTAAAGCTTACTCGGTGATACTGTGAAAAATTCTCATCAATGTAGAACTTAACCTCAGTCTCACCCCAATCTTCCTCAAGAGTAGATTCTACACCGTAAATTGTAGGATAAACATCTGAAGACTCGTCGCCACCGCCAACGCCTGGGTTCTCAGAACCTGGAGCGTAGTTGGAACCCTCGCCAAGGTAGTTAACCTCAACTGCTGGGAGCTGATTCTTGAACTCAACTGAAGTACCGTCCTCGAAAGTAGCAACAACTACGAAGTACTTCTCGCCAGCCTCACACTCGTATTCGCTTGGAGCCTGAGTCTGAACTGATGTAGCAGCAACGCTTACGCCATCGATAACCTTCTTAGCCGAGTAAACATAATCCCAACCTGTGTGAGGGCCAAACTCGCAAATTACCTCGATATAGTTGTTATTCTCGTCATACAACCAGAATGCGTACTCAGCATCACCACCGTTGTACTCATAAAGTTCCATCTTGTTGTCGTACTCAGCGCGAACTGCGTCGAAACCAACTGGCTCTGGCTCTGGCTCTGGCTCTGGAGCAATATACTGGCTTGGAAGGATAAGGCCAGTGATAGCACCCTCGTAAACTGCGCTGAACGCTGCGTAGGTGTCACCTACCTTAGCCTCAATTTCCAAACGATACTTACCATCAACCTCTGAAACAGCTACAGTACCACTATGAATGTCGTCTCTTGTTGAATCGCTGTGAAGGATGTATGAGTAACCGCCTGTGTAGACTGCACCAGCCCATCCACCGAAGTCATAAGTACCCTCTGGGATAAAGAAAGTGTCGTACTCTGAGATACCGTAGAAGTTCATTACAACCTTATCGCCATTGCTTCCGTAGAGATTAACATAGTAATCGCTGTAATATATATCACCTGTTGCATCTGCAGAAGTGTAAACTACCTCATCACCTGGCTGCTCTGGCTGCTCTGGCTGCTCCTCAGCTGGGTAAGTGAACTCACCATAGAGAGTCTGAGCGATAGTGTTATCAGTGAATACCAAACCAAGAGCTACGCGGTAAGTCTTACCAGGAACCAACTCATACTTGTAGTCAGCAGTCTGGATAGCAGATGCATCGTAAACGATACCGTTAGTGAAGTCCTCCAACTGACGATACATCCAGTTAGTAGAAAGTGCCAAATCCTTAAGATCAGCCTCAGACTTTACATAGTATGAATTCGCATCAGTTGAAACCAAGTAAGCAACAGCCTTCTTAAGCTCAAGACCCTCAAGACCTGATACGTTGATTGTAGCAGCAGTAGTAGTGAAGTCTACAGACTCGATAGCAAGCTCAGCAGTTGTGTAAACTGGAACTGGTGAAGTGAACTCCTCAACTGCCAATGTGTAGTTACCCTCAGTATCAACGATCAAGAGAGCAAACTTCTTTGTTGTACCAGGAGCACCAACATTTGTAGAAACATCGAATGAGTAACCATCATTCCACTCGCTGTGGCTGCTGTAACCGTTGATAAGTGCATTCATCAAAGTCTCGTCAGACTCAAATACCTCATCAGTAGGATCACACCACTTGTAGTATACAGTGTCAGTGTTGTTAGGAACTGAAAGTACATAGTGAAGCTGGAAGTAACCGAAGTCCTCACCCTCAACCAAAGCGTACTCAGCTGGAGTCTCAGCCTCAACGATAGGCTCAGTTGTGAAAGTGAAGATCTTGACATCATCTGAAGTGTACTCTGTACGACCCTCCTCCTTAGCAAAGATTGCCAAGTAGTAAGTAGTGTCTGGAGTAGCCTCGAAATACAAACCTGGAACAAGATCAGAGAGAGAGATGTGTGGATCAACTACATCACCCTTACGCTGCCAACCGAATGTATAGTCATAATCCTGATACTCAATGTACTGGTCGAACTGAAGCTTAAAATAACCCTCAACGTTCTCGCAATAACCATACTCAATATAGTTATTAACCTCAGACTCTGAAGCTGGCATAACATTGTACTCAGAACCACCAAGCAACGCTGCGTTGAAGTAAACATTGTTCCAAGTAGTCTCAGCAACCTCCAACTTAACAGTCAACTGCTTGAAGTCTGCAAATACTGCACCCTCCATATTGTACTCACCAGTAGTAGAATCAGTTGGGATAACGAATACTACGAATGACTCACCCTCGTAAGTTATGTCGTAGTAGTTAAGATCAGACTCTACGAGCTCCTTTACAGATGTATGGATAGTGTGCTTCTCGCAAACACCCTCCTCATAAGCTGGAACCTGGAATGCCTCAATTGAGTAACCGAGGTTATTTGAATAACCACCAACGATATCAACACCACGCTTCTCGTCAGCCAAGAAATCGCCAGTGTAGTCGAAGTAACGAAGAACACCTACATAGAAGTTGTTGAACTCAGTAGCCTCATAAGTCTGACCTGTCAACAAGTCAGTTGCCATAAAGGTATCAACCCAAGAGTTCTCGATAGTGATGTTACCAGCCTTATCAACGTCCAAAGTAATCTCAGCGAGATCAACAGCCAACTTAGCTACCTTGCAAGCACCAGCCTCAGTGTTGAAGTGTACCTGGATGAAGCCGTGCTTCTCAGCGTAACCGCTCTTAACGAAATCATTAGATGGAGCAGATACCTTCAAAACGAACTCAGTACCACCTGCTGCCAAAATGCCCATACCTGGATCTACGTTGTCCTCATCCTCCTCAGCAACTGGAGCAAGAGCAACCTCTGCCTTCCAACCGAGTGGCTGATTCATTACGTTGATGTCAGCAACAGCGTCGTTGATAGTGAAGAATACGTCCTTAACCTCACCTGCCTTAACATAAACCTGTGCGCGTGCAGAGTTGAACTCGATAAGCTCAGCCTTAGTCACGTTAAGCTCAGAACCGTCACCCAAAGTGAAAGTAACGGTGCCATCACCATTATCCTTAACACCAGTGAAGAGCTGTGCACCTGCTGCAGAAGCATCCAAACCAGACTCTACCCAAGTTTCACCACCGTCGATAGATACCTCGATCTTCATAGTCTCGGTATTTACGCGGAACTGTGGTGCGATAGGCTCCTCTGGCTGATAAGGATTGTCACATACGTCGTCATCCTGATCGTTACCATCGTAAACAGCTACCTTCTCGCCATTAACGAGGAACCACTCCTTGAACTCGCCCTTCTCATAAACTGCCCAGTAAAGAACACCGTTATCCTCTGCAATTGAGAGGTAAGTGTTAGTGTCGGTGTCAGTATCAACTACACCACACTCTGGGTAAACATTGAAAGTTGTACCGTCAGACAATGTAACAGTAGTTACACCGTTTGCAGTCTCAACCTTAGTAACAACAGTCTTGCCATTGATAAGAGACTCCAATGCCTCAACCTCCTGTGCAAGCTGATCCTCCAATGCAGCAACGCGCTCTGTCAATGCTGCGAGGTCCTTCTCAACCTTATCAACCTCCTGCTGAACCTTGTTGAGATTGTCCTTTATAGCTGAATCGTCATAAGAACACGATGCAGCCAATGTCATAGATGCTATAACAGCAGTAGCTACGACCGACTTGAGGGTTGTAAAAAATTTCCTCATAGTGTTAAAGATTTTAGTTAATAAATTAGTTAGTTATAGTGTCAAAGTTTACACGACAGGGGACAATTCCCCCGATAATCAATGCAAATTTAAGTAAAAATTTCTGAATTATGCAACATCTTTGCAATATTTTTTCACACAAATCGCAATTTTATTCCAATATATTCTTTCGGAAATAGGAGAGTATTTTTTCATTTCAGCATATACACAACTACAATATTTTTATTAACTTTGTCGCCCGAATGAGAATTTATTAAAAATATCACATCGCGATCAATTTATTTTAAATATAAGTAATAGAGTATGAAACGATCTATCTTTGCACTTATCGCACTGATTGCAGCAGTGGCTGTAGCCTGCGAAAAGCCTGTGGCCCCAAGCGAGCCAAACAACAACTCTCCACTAACACTGACCTCAGAAGCAACAATCAACGTGCCATCCGAGGGCGGCAACTTCACAATCACATACGACCTCCAGGCCGATGAGAGCGAAACAGCCTGGGCCGTAGTGGACAACACCGAGGTAGTGACAGCAATGAACTACGAGTCGCGCGGATATGTGCGAATCCACGTCTCGGAGAACACAACCCTCACAAGCCGCAAGGCAACAGTTTTGGTGAGCTACAAGACATATTGCTTCAACGTGGAGGTCATCCAAGAGCCTAAGGTTCAGGGCTCTACACTGCAAACCGTAGAGGCAGACACCCTCATAGGCTCATACGACGACACCTCCATTGCGGGTATGGGACGATACTGGGTAATCCTCACCGATGGAGGCATCGTGAACGGCAACACCGTGAGAAACTCAGAGTTCTTCCGTCTCGACATCCTCGCCCCACTATCACAAGACCCTCACAACGCCCGTGTACCCGACGGAAAGTACACGCTCGACGCGTCTAACAGCTTCAACATCAACACAATAATCAATGTCGGCGACACCGACTACGTACTCGTAGATGGCAACAACGAGGCGTGGTCGTCTTCATTCACCTACGCAGAGTTGGAGGTAGTGGGTAACAAGTTCACCCTCACAGCAGAGGTGCAGAACGATGAATTGCGCACTACAACAGAGTATTACGTGACCTTCGAGGGCAACTACTCGCTCACCTACAACGAGGTGGCTGACCACGTTTCTACCCTCGACAGCGACTACGAAATAGACCTCGCAAACTGCGCAGGTACATTGACGTGCTTTGGCGACTACTGGAAGTGCGGCTTCTGCAACTGGCAGATCGAGTTCGTATGCGACGACGGTCTCAAGCAAGGAACATACCTCGTACTCGACTTCTTGACCGACGACGTACTCAGCGGCGCATCGGGAATTGCAGGAACATACACCTCAACAGGCTTCTCGGCAGAGGATGAGACAAAGCCCGACTTCAAGGCATACACCTTTGTCCCTGGTTTCTCAATCAGCGACGACAACCAGTTCATAATGGGCTCAGTAGTAATCGAATACGCTAATGGAGAGGGCGTAGACCAGGCCCCAATCTTTGATGGCACAATGACCATCACCGACAACGGCGGCGACAACTACACCATCGTTATTGACGCTAAGGATGATGCCAACCCAGCACACAAGGTAACTCTAAACTGGACAGGTAGACTATTCTAACCGAGTCCATCAAAGAGATTAAGGGCTATCTTTCGGGGTAGCCCTTTGTTGTTTTTAGGCACGCGAAACTCGAAAAAGCGGAGTTTACTTGAACGTAAATGAGCATTTTGAGAGCAAGCGTAACGCAGAAGTAGCGAGAAACTGTATAGCAAGGACTAATTTTAGGCACGCGAAACTCGAAAAAGCGGAGTTTACTTGAACGTAAATGAGCATTTTAAGAGTGAGCGTAACGCCAAAGGAGCCTTGCTATACAGTTTCTCCCTGAAAAATTTGGTGCTTTTATAGAAATAATGTACTTTTGTACATTGGTAAGTATGCGTTCGAGTATAGCAAGATTCAACACTCTTTGCAAAAAGCAAAATAACAAGATACTTTACAACTTAATTAAACAAACTAACTATGAAAAGATTCAATTGGTTAATGGCGATGTTGGCAGTGGTAACACTCGCTTTTGTCGCTTGTGAGAATTCTGATGTTCCACAGCCTGGCACAGACCAGCCTGGACCAGACCAGCCTGGACCAGACCAGCCTGGCACAACAACGGGCTTGACATTCGAGGTAACTCTTGGCGAGATCACCTCTTCTTCGGTTACATACAGCGTAACCCCTTCAGATCTTGAGGCTGAGTACCTCTGCGTTATCTATGACGTGGAGAGCGCTGACGACTTCACTAAGGATGAGTATCTCATCGCTACACTCTACCAGGAGCTTGAGGCTGAGGCTCGTACAACTGGTAAGACATTTGCTGAGTTTATGCCTGAGGTAGTGGACAAGGGTGTAATTACCGACGTTAAGGTATCACGTCTCGCACCAGAGAGCGACTACTACATCATCGTATTCGGTGTAGACCCTGCAAAGAACTACGAGGCTACAACAAAGGCGCTCAAGACAAAGTTCACTACTGCTGAGGCCGCTACCCTCGCTACTACTTTCGAGATCAAGACCGAGGTAGATGGCAACAGCGCTACCTACACCGTAACCCCTTCGAACGACGAGGATATCTGGTACTTCTACACATTGCCTAAGGCTACATTCGACGCATACACCGACCCAGAGGGCGGTTACAGAATGAGCCAGAAGGAGTTCATGCTCTACTGCCTCGAAATGGACATCAACAACTGGCGTTCAGCAGGATACTCAGATAATGCAATTATGAACAACATCTTCCACAAGGGTGAGCTTACCCTTGAGGCTAAGGACCTTATTGCAAACGCTGAGTATATCAATATGGTTTCTGGCTTCTTCGTGACTGAGGATGGTCAGGTAACTATCGCTACTGAGCCTTATACTACAACCTACACCACTGGCGACGTTAAGGCTAAAAACATCTCTTTCGATATCTCTGTTACAGACATCGAGGCGATTAAGGCAGCTATCAAGGTTACCCCTTCTAACAACAAGGATACATACTGCTGGATGTGCGGCGCATGGGATGGCGAGCAGAGCGCTGAGGATGTTATGAACGGCATCGTTGCTCAGTATGGCGGTTGGATGAACAGTGGTATGATGCTCTACACTGGTGTTCAGGACTACACTGGTGGCCCAGGCAGTTCGTACAAGTATTCATTGCCATCGCCTGATACCGACTACTACGTTATCGCATTCGGTTACGCTGGTGGTATCACTTCAGAGCCTGAGATGGTTACATTCCGCTCAGCAAAGGCTGGCGACCCAGAGGATACTACATTCACAATGACAGCTTCGAATATCACCCCTTATAGCGCTGATATCGAGCTCAAGACAAGCGACACCTCTACATTCTACGTTGTAGATGTTTGCAACCCTGCAGACTTCGACGAGGAGACTATCATCGATGTTCTCGACGCAGGGTTCGATGAGACTCTCGCAATGTACAGAGAGATGGACAATCCAAACACTACTCCTCTCGACATTCTGAGCCTCCTCTACTATCGTGGCAACCAGAATATCAACGGAAGTGGCTTCACCCCTAACACTACTCTTATGGGCTTCGTAGCTGCTCTCTCATTCGAGACTGGTCACGTAGTTAAGCTCCACAAGTTCGAGAATCTCTTCACTACTGAGGAGGTCGGCTCTATCACCCCTACAGTAGAGATCGTAGGTCACTACTCTGGCGACGAGGAGAATGGTAGCGTATTTGGCCAGCCAGCAGCAACTAAGGGTAAGGCTATCTCAGTTGTTAAGTATAGTGGCTTTGATGGTGCTCGTTCACTCTTTACCACCATGGTAGGTGACGACGTGACAAACCTTAACGAGTACCCTGACCCAGCTTTGTGGCGAGTGGCGACTGGCCTATGGGAGAGCACTAAGCTTAGCGAGCCATATAGCTTCTATGTTGCTGAGTGGGATGTTGTACAGACTGGCTTGGCATACGCTATAGACAATGATGGTCTTATTGGTGGTATCGGCCGTGCTTACTCTTGTGCAACTGCAGAGAACAAGGGCGACATCAACGAGTTGAAGGCTTTGGTTGATGAGTTGAATGCTGCATCTGGCAAGTCAAGCAAGTCATTCTATATGCCTGAGTCAGTAGTTATTGGCAAGAACACAGGCATCACCTTGACCTTCGAGAGCGCAGAGGTTGAGATGCCTACATTCGAGGCTAAGGCTGAGCCTAAGAGCGTGGAGGTTGAGGCATTCACACCTTCATATAACGCAACTTACATCCGCCCATTCTATATGTAATATATAGGTGTGGCTGTAAGCCCACGAACGAAGGGGTGTCCGACTGGACACCCCTTCTTCTGTTTGTTGTGGTCGTAAGGCGATGTCTTGCCAACAGCACTATATGGGATTTAACGGATTTAGGTATAGGCTTACGCCACTCGATAACATAACACGGGGTTGTATCTCGACAGCATTACAATCCTCCCTAAATTCCCTAATCTCCCTATATTCCCTGTATTCCCTATCACCCTTTAGCCCATAAAAGCGCAGAGCAACCCAAGCCCTCTCTGCCTAAACGACAAAGGGGTTGCCCTTGTGGACAACCCCCTATCGCTGTGTGTGACAGACCATTTACACGGTCATCACCTCTTTCTCCTTCTTCTCAAGCTCTACGTCGAGGAGTTTGGTGTACTTCTCAAGGAGTTTCTGTACCTGTGCCTCGCCATCCTTCTGCTCGTCCTCGGCCATACCATCCTTGACAGCCTTCTTGAATGCCTCAACAGCATCACGACGCGCGTTACGGAGGCTGATACGTGCGGTCTCACCCTCAGCCTTCACCTTCTTAACGATCTCCTTACGACGATCCTCAGTGAGTGGTGGAATAGAGAGGCGGATATGCTCACCATTATTAGATGGTGTCAAGCCAATGTTAGAGTCGATGATAGCCTTCTCGATAGGACGAATCATATTCTTATCCCAAGGCTGGATGAGGATAGTCTTAGCATCTGGCACAGTGACACTCGCTACGCCCGATACAGGGGTCTGTGAGCCATAGTAATCAACGAAAACGCCATTAAGAACATTTACCGACGCCTTACCAGCACGGATGTTGAGGAGCTCCTCGGTGAGGTGATCAACGGCACGTTGCATACGGTCCGCAACCTCAGTCATAATAGTCTTAGTATCCATAGTATCTTTTCTGTTTGTTATTTCTCTATTTCTGCAACGACTCAGCAATGGCTACACCAATCTCCTGAGCAATCTGCTCGTCGTAGCCCACAGCAACGTAGACCACCTCGCCCTCACGGTTGATAACCACACTGCGAGGAACATAGTTAGAAGCATACTTCGAGTAGATAGATTGGTCTGCATCCAAGCCAACGGGGAAGCCGTAGCCCATCTTCTCGATGAACTTCTCGACAGTCTCGCGCTTCTCGCCACGAGAGATAGGCAACACCACCAAATCGCTACCCGCAAAGCGATCGATGACACCCTCCTGCATATGCGACATCTCCTGACGACAAGGAGGACACCACGTAGCCCAGAAACTTACCAACACCACCTTGCCACGTAACGACGACAACGTAACCCTCTTGCCATCAAGCATCTCGACGGTGAAGTCAGGGGCTACATCGCCAGCGTGGATGAGAGTTGTAGACTCTATATCCTGAGGTTGCTGTACAGCACTATTTGCGCTCGCCTCAACGGGCCAAAAGATGATTGCTGCAACAAGTGCCAAGAGTATAACGAGCATCGCTACCAACGAAGTAGTAGAGCCACGCTTAGTGTGTTTTGTCTTATTTGCCATAACGTCATTAATTTTAAGTTAAACCATTTAGTTGTCCAACACGAACAACACGCTAATCGGTAACTACAGTGCCGATATTCTCGCCAGCCACTACCTTAACAAGGTTGCCCTGAGTATCCATATCGAAGACAATCAACGAGAGGTGGTTCTCACGGCACAACGTGAAGGCTGTCTGATCCATAATCTTGAGTCTACGAGCAAGCACCTCGTCGAAGGTGATAGTGTCGAACTTTGTTGCCGTAGGATCCTTCTCCGGATCGGCAGTGTAGATACCATCAACGCGCGTTCCCTTGAACATAACGTCTGCTTCAATCTCTATACCACGCAAGACAGAGGCGGTATCGGTAGAGAAGTATGGGTTAGAGGTACCACCACCAATGATAACAACATAGCCAGCCTCAAGGTACTCAAGAGCCTTAGCCTTAGAGTAAAACTCTCCGATAGGCTCCATACGAATCGAGGTAAGCACCTTAGTCTTAACACCCTGCGACTCCAACGCCGACTGCAAAGCCAACGAGTTGATGATAGTTGCAAGCATTCCCATCTGGTCACCCTTAACACGGTCGAAACCACGACCCGCACCCTGGATGCCTCTGAAAATATTTCCTCCGCCAATGACGATACCAATCTCTACACCCAACGCCTTAATCTGCTTAATCTCCTGGGCATAAGCGTTTAGCACCTCTACATCGTGACCATAATTCTGTTTTCCCTGCAACGACTCACCACTGAGCTTGAGCAGTATTCTGCGATATTTTGCTGTAGCCATATCTCACTTACTATTTATTGATTATGCGAAGGTAATAATTTTTGGGTAAAAATACAATCTTTCACCGATAGTTTTTGATTTTTAATGAGCGATGTATGGTTTTTGAGATTATGTAGAGGCTATCTATTAAAAAATTCGTATATTTGTAAGTTGATTGCTGTGATATTTACACATTGTAATCGGATAGATTTATTGATAGAATGACTGAAAAAGAGTATACATACCTCTACCAAGTGGACTCACCAGCCGATCTGCGCAAGATGTCGATAGCCGAACTCAAGGCCTATGCCGAGGAGTTGCGCCAGTATATCGTCGAAAGTTGTGCCAAGAACCCCGGACACCTCGGCTCAAGTCTCGGAACGATAGAACTAACCATAGCCCTGCACTATGTCTACGCCACCCCCGACGACCGTATCGTCTGGGACGTAGGACATCAAGCCTATGCCCACAAGATCATCACCTCGCGTCGCGATGCCTTTGCCTCGAATCGCACCTACGGCGGTATCAGTGGTTTTCCACGTATGGAGGAGAGCGAGTACGACTCCTTCGGTGCTGGTCACTCCTCTGTAAGTATCTCGGCTGCCTTCGGCATAGCCAAGTCGCTTGAGATGCAAGAGAAGAGAGCACACGTGGTAGCCATAATCGGCGACGGCGCACTGACGGGAGGCCTCGCCTTCGAGGGCCTCAACAACGCAGGCGCTTCACCTAAGACCGATATTCTCGTGGTACTTAACGACAACGAGATGTCTATAGACAAGCCCTCAGGCGCACTCGACAGATACCTCGTACATATGTCCACCTCTCGCTGGTATAACTCCCTGAAGCGCACACTATGGAAGGGCTTGGCAGTGATTCCTCCCCTCCACCGTTTCATCCGCAAAGCTGGCAACGCCGTGAAGCAGGGACTCCTCCAAAATAGCAACCTCTTCGAGAGCCTCAACTTCCGCTACTTCGGCCAAGTCGATGGACACGACATCGAGGAGTTGGTACGCACACTCAGGGCACTCAAAGAGATAGAGGGCCCAAAACTCCTACACATAAAGACCAAGAAGGGCAAGGGTTATGCTCCAGCAGAACAAGACCCCGCAACTTGGCACGCACCAGGTCGCTTCAACGCCGCCACAGGAGAGCGTGAGCGCACGGTATATAAGGCAGATAGATATCAAGATGTATTTGGTCAGACACTCCTCGACTTGGCCCAAAACAATGAGCGCATAGTGGGAATCACACCAGCTATGCCTTCGGGTTGTTCGATGAATATATTAATGAGCCAGATGCCCGACAGATGCTTCGACGTGGGCATCGCCGAGGGACACGCCGTGACCTTCTCGGCAGGCCTTGCTACAGGTGGCAGTCGCCCCTTCTGCAACATATACTCGTCGTTTATGCAACGTGCCTACGACAATGTCATCCACGACGTGGCACTACAACGACTCCCCGTAGTACTCTGTCTCGACCGTGCAGGCATCGTGGGTGAAGATGGTGCTACACACCACGGCGCATTCGACCTCGCATACTTCGGATGCGTACCCAACATAACCATAGCAGCCCCACGTAACGAGTGGATGCTCCGCCAGATGATGTACACAGCATCAATGGCCGACCACCCCACCGTCATTCGATACCCGCGAGGCGTTGGCGAGGGCATAGAGTGGAGGGAGACTCCGTTTACTCAAATCCCCGAAGGTCGTGGAGAGCAACTCATTGAGGGTGACGACATTGCAATCATAGGTATCGGCACTATGTGTAACGTAACGCAACGAGCCATAGCGCGCACTAAGCGCAGTGTTGCCCTCTACGATATTCGCTATGCAAAGCCGTTAGACACCGCCCTCATAGAGACCATAGGCAAGAAGTTCAAACGCATAATCACCGTGGAGGATGGTGTAATACGTGGCGGTGTGGGAGAGGCCATTGCTGCCCACCTCTTGCGTAGCGGATATAGTGCAAAAATCATAAACCTCGGTATTGAGGATCGATTCGTAGAGCACGGCAAACCACAGCAACTTTATGCCGAGTGCGGCTACGACGAGGAGGGAATACTCAAGGCAATAGAAGAGATTTAACAAAAGATAATATAGTATGAACAGGTTTGATACAGAGCGAATTATAATAGAGGAGGCTTGGCAAGATCGCTCGCTTCTTCAGAAGGAGGAGGTCAAAGAGGCGATACGTCGCGTCATCGAGGCCGTAGACAAGGGCGAGGTGCGCTGTGCCGAGCCATTGGACTTGGAGAATAGCAAGTGGCAGGTGAACGAGTGGGTGAAGAAGGCTATAATAATGTACTTCCCAATCCAGACTATGCGCACAATGCAGGCTGGCGAATTGGAGTGGTACGACAAGATGGAGCTCAAGCGTGGCTACGAGGAGTTGGGCGTACGTGTTGTACCCCACGCTGTGGCTCGCTATGGTGCATATATCGCACCTGGCGCAATCCTTATGCCGTCGTACGTAAACATCGGTGCGTATGTCGATAGTGGCACTATGGTAGATACCTGGGCTACGGTGGGCTCGTGCGCACAGATTGGCAAGAACGTACACCTCAGCGGTGGCGTAGGCATCGGTGGCGTGTTGGAGCCTGTGCAGGCCTCACCCGTAATCATCGAGGACAACTGCTTCATCGGCTCACGCTCAATCGTCGTCGAGGGTGCCCACATCTGTCGTGAGGCCGTACTCGGCTCGAACACCGTAATCACTGGTTCAACACATATCATCGACGTTACGGGCGATGAGCCCATAGAGTACAAGGGCTACGTTCCTCCACGCTCGGTGGTTGTTTCGGGCACCTATAACAAGAAGTTCCCCGCAGGTGAGTATGGTGTGCAGTGCGCCCTAATCATTGGTCGCAGAAAGGAGTCTACCGATAAGAAGACCTCCCTCAACGACTGCTTGCGCGACTTCTCAATATCATAGTTTTCAGCGTTTTTTGCAAAAAAAATGGGGTGCAAAGCATTGCGAAACGATTTTTTTTCTATCTTTGCCCTCCCAAGCAGGCATCTATGGGGTCATAGCAACGACTATGATTGAGTGGTGCTGAAGTTAAATATTTTATTATCAAACACTTATGAAGACAATTCAGATCAAAGGTACTGCACGTTACGAGTTCGGTAAGAAGTTCGCTAAGGCAGCACGTCGCGAGGGTCAGGTACCTTGCATCATCTACGGTGGCGGCGAGGAGGTAACATTTACTATCGACGCTAAGGAGCTCGGTCAGCTCATCTACACTCCTAACTCATACATCATCGAGCTCGATATCGATGGCCGTAAGGAGACTGCAGTTATGCGCGAGGTTCAGTATCACCCAGTTCGTGAGCAGGTTCTTCACGTAGATTTCTACCGTGTTCAGGAGGGTAAGCCAGTAGCAGTAAACGTACCAGTTCGCCTTACAGGTAACGCTGAGGGTGTTAAGATCGGTGGTAAGTTGCAGCTCTCTGCTCGTAAGCTCACTGTTAAGGGTCTTGTTGAGTTCATTCCAGATGAGATCGTTGTTGATGTTACTCCATTGAAGGTTGGTCAGACAATCTTCGTTGGTGACCTCCAGCGTGAGAACCTTACATTCGTAACTCCTGCAACTACTGCAGTTTGTGCTGTTCGTGTAACACGTGCTTCACGTGCTGCTCAGTAGTAGTACAAAACCGAATCGCGAATGAAATATCTTGTTGTAGGGCTGGGTAACATTGGTGCCGAGTACACCAACACCCGCCACAACATCGGATTCAGAGTGTTGGATGCCTTAGCCGAGGCATCCAATATCTCTTTTACGACGGTGCGTTACGGCGCTATGGCTACACTCAAGCACCGTGGTCGAACACTGCTCTTGCTCAAGCCCTCGACATATATGAATCTATCGGGCAAGGCCGTACGCTACTGGATGGAGCAGGAGCGCATACCACGCGAAAACCTCATCGTCATCTCCGATGACATAGCCCTTCCTTTTGGCACATTCCGTATGCGAAAGAGTGGCTCGGAGGGTGGACATAACGGTCTGAAGAACATTACCGAGATGTTGGGAGATAACCAGTATGTGCGCATCCGCTTTGGCGTGGGTGGCGACTTCCCAAAGGGCCATCAGGTAGACTATGTCCTTGGCAACTTCTCCGACGAGGAGAATAAGAGTATGCCAGAGCGTCTTAAGTTATTTGGAGAGGCAATCCTATCCTTCGCATCTATCGGAGCAGACCGCACAATGAATTCATACAACGGCAAATAGGCGACCTACAATAGGCAACGCCAATTAGCACAGAACTCTATGAGGGGTTGAGGCACGGCCTTTCGACCCCTAATTTTCTCTTCCATACGCCTAAACATACTACTATATAAGCCTAATACGCAACACAATAATTGGGTTATAAATATGCATTTTAAGTCCTTTTTATGGTCTAAAAAGACCCAAAAACTTTAAATTTTGCATATTTTATTATTATAATGCGCCAAAAAATTTGCTTATTAAATAATTGTCAGTATATTTGTATAACTATAAAAGTGTAGAAAAGAGAGAAAAAACTAAATAATATAACCTAAAATTAAATAATATGTCAAATCAGTGTCCGGCAACTTGTCATTCCTACACCCTCGAACCCGAAGCTGGCTTCTCGCTCATCACGCTCAAGGCAGGTGAAAAGAGAATTGTCGAACGAGGTGACTACAACTCCCTTCTCTTCCTCACATCTGGAAATTTCGAGATCTCATCGGAGGAGCGAAAGGACTATACCGTGCGCGAAGGCCATTTTGTATTCTGCTTCCGCGCCTACCAGTATGAGATTACAGCATTAACAGATGTGGATATCATTCGTGCGCACTTCATTACCGCAGGTGCTACTTGCGATATGATTCCGTTCAATAGCATCGCGGGCAAGATCAAAAAGATAAACTACAAATTTACCCAGGTAGCGATGAACGAGCCTATGAACATACTGCTCTCATCAATCAAGATGTACCTGGATAACAATATGAAGTGTAACCACTTGCAACGCGCAAAGATTCAGGAGATGTTCATCATCTTCAAGTTCTTCTATACACCTCAAATTCAGCTACGCACATTCTTCAACCTCTTCGACCGCAACCAGTCGTTCGTGTCACTTGTTCGCAACAACGCACCACGCGTGAAGACAGTCGAGGAGTTGGCCGATATCTGTGGTTTCAGCATTCAGCACTTCAACAATATGTTCAAACAGGAGTTCCACGACACACCATATAGCTGGATGCAGAAGCAGAGAATCGTGGAGATTGAGCGTCTCTTGACCGAGACAAACGTACCTCTGAAGTCTATTATCAAGATGTATGGCTTCACCAACCACGGTCACTTCGCGCTATTCTGCCGCAAGTATCTCGACAGAACACCACTCAAGATTCGTAAGGAGGCTCGTGCTAAACGAGAGGCTCAGAGTCAGGAGGAGGAGTAAGTCCACCTATATAAACAATATTGAGGGTGTCCTACAGTATATGTGGACACCCTCAATATGTTATAAAAGAGAGTCTACGACTCTGTACCATCAGCCACCGACACCCCATCCTTTGGCTGAGCCGTAGAGGTATTCAACGAGGAGAGCAACGACTGGTAGTAACTCTTCGACACGGGAATAGGACTTACCTGCTCGTCGTCGAGGGTCAGGAAGTGCATACGCCTATTCTCGCCCATAACACGTATCTTATTGATATTCACAATAAATGAGCGATGACAACGCACCATACAGGTTCCCTCCAAACTACGCTCCACACTTCGAGTACGACAGCGTAGCATATAGGAGTGCATCTTCTCGTTATGCTTATAATATATAGTGATATAGTTATCCTCTGACTCAAGATAGTAGAGTGCATCTACATTAACCGTAAGACGCAACACCCCACTATTATCGTAGAAGTTTATCATCTTAGGCGCACTCTCCTTCTTGTTATCTACACCAACAATCTTTGCTACAATAAGTTCATTACGTTTCTCCAACTCTAATAATCGGTACTCCTCGCTGAGTCGCTGAAACTGATATGAGATCGCATCATACTCCTCACACTTAGCCTTATAGGCGGCATAGAATGAGACAAAAACATTAGGAAGTAGAAGTATGCACGTTACACACATAAGCGCGTGAGTGGCCAACGAGGGAGTTGAAACGCCCTCAAGGGGGAAGAAATTAACGGTAATTAATGTGTATATCAGCGATATGATTAGACTTTCACCCATTATCCACCAAAGATAATTCACCACGGTAAGCTCCACTCTATCCTGCAACGAGTACATCAGCGACCTACTGAGAATCAACACCACTATAGCAGCGATATAGAAGAGCAGCGTAAAGGAGAAATTTAACACCTGATCCAGACCGAACCAAACAGCCAAAGAGAATGGCTTATACAGCACCATATAGAGCGACGAAAATGCTACAATTAGTGCAATAAGAGCCGAGATATATCGGCGTGATATAAGATATTTTGGTATTTCTCGTTGGTTCATTTCTCCAGTTTTTTAATCGATTTCGGCTACAAATATACTACAATTCCTATTTTTATCAATATTTTTACCCCTAAATGTGCAATTTCGCCACAATATAAGCTTTTTCGCCACAAAACGTATGCACGTATGTATGCAAGAACGTATCTTTGCACCGCATTGTCGGGCCGATGGAAAAATTGGCAATTCCAAAACTGCGAATGCAACGGACCAAACCAAGGCCTCCGACAAGTATAGAATTTGATAATAATGTTAAACTAACTGAAATATTTCTGAATGAAAATTATTGGAACAGGTTCGGTACATCCTAAGTGCTCCGTGAGTAACGAGATGCTCGAAAAATTTCTTGAGACTACGGATGAGTGGATTACCGAGCGAACAGGCATCAAGGAGCGTTGTGTGATTTCGTCAGAGAAATTAGAGGACTTGGCAACCGAAGCCGCTAACAAAGCGTTGGAGAATGCGGGCCTTACAGCAAAAGATATCGACTTCATCATCTGTTCGAATGTTGTGAACGAGTACGTGACACCTGCGCTTAGCTGTATTATTCAGGGTAAGTTGGGTGCTACTTGTCCTACAGTGGATATAAATGCCGCTTGTGCTGGATTTATCTTCGCCCTCGATATGGCAGAGGATAAGCTTCAGTGCAAGAAGGCTAAGAATATTCTTATCGTGTGTGCCGAGGAGCCATCACGTATGGTAAGTTGGAAGAACCGCAGTACCTGCGTACTCTTCGGTGATGGCGCTGGAGCTGCCGTAGTGACTGAGGGTGACGAGATGAAGGCAATCCGCCTAACCACCTCTTCACTCACCGAAGTCCTCTACTACCAGCGCGCTCTTGAGCCTACGCCTTACATCGACAAGGATGAGAACTACGAGCCTCTTGTGATGAAGGGTCGTGAGGTGTTCAAACACGCCGTAACAAGCTCTTGCCGCGACATCAGAACATTGCTCAATCAGACCAACCTCAAACCAGAGGATATAAAGTACTATGTGCTTCACCAGGCAAACCGCCGAATCATCGACTCTATTCGCAACTTCCTCGGCGTGGATGAGTCGCGTGTACCGCATAACGTAGAGCGTTATGGCAACATCTCCTCTGCAGCACTCCCTGCTCTACTCGATGAGTTGAACCGTGAGGGCAAGTTGCAGAAGGGTGACAAACTCGTCTTCAGCGCATTTGGCGCAGGATTCACCACTGGTGCTTGCATCATCGAGTGGGCTAAATAGTCGATAAAGTAATTAGATAATATTATCGGGCGTAGCGATACCCCGAAAAAAAATAGGAATAAATAATGGAAAGAAGAGTAGTTATCACCGGTATCGGTGCAATTACACCCGTGGGTAACCACGTAGAGGATACTTGGAAGAATCTCGTAGAGGGAAACTGCGGTATCGATTTTATCAAGGGTTACGATGAGTACAACCTCCCTGTAAAGGTTGCTGGCCAGATCAAGAATTTCGACCAGTCGGAGTATGAACTTAATGCTGGTTTGGCTCGTCGTAGCGACAGATTCTGCTTATATGCAATGGCTGCTGCATCTGATGCTATGAAGGATTCAGGTCTTAAGAGTGGCGAGAATATCGATCCAGAGCGTCTCGGCGTCTACATCGGTTCAGGTATCGGTGGTATGGATACATTCGTAAACCAGACTAAGGTAATGCTTGAGGAGGGCGTAGGTCGTATCTCTCCATTCTTCGTGCCTATGATGATTTCGAACATCGCATCGGGTAACGTAGCGATCTCTCACAACGCTCAGGGCGTATGCTTGCCAGTTGTAACAGCGTGTGCTACAGGTACTCACGCTGCGGGTGAGGCTTTCCGCGCTATCAAGCACGGCTATGCCGACGCCATCATTGCAGGTGGCGCTGAGGCCTCTGTTCACCCACTCGCTATTGGTGGTTTCGCTAACAGCAAGGCACTCTCACGCTCGGAGGATCCACTCCAGGCATCACTCCCATTCTCTGCTGACCGTCACGGCTTCGTAATCGCTGAGGGTGCAGGTATGCTCATCTTTGAGGAGTTGGAGAACGCATTGAAGCGTGGCGCTAAGATCTACGCTGAGGTTGTTGGTTATGGCAACAGCTGCGATGCTCACCACTTCACCGCTCCACGCCCAGACGGTATCCCAGCATCACGCGCTATCAAGCAGGCTTTGGATGAGGCTGCTTTCGATGCAGAGAAAGATACCCTCTATATCAACGCACACGGTACAGGTACTCCATTGAACGATGCTGCCGAGACTAAGGCTATCAAGCTCGCAATGGGTGAGGAGGCAGCTAAGAAGGCACACATCACCTCTACAAAGTCTATCACTGGCCATATGCTTGGTGCTACAGGCGCTGTAGAGCTTGTTGCTTCGGCTCTCTCGCTCCACCACGGCATCGTAACTCCAACTATCGGTCTTTCAAACCCAGACCCAGAGTGCGACCTCGACTACACACCACTCAAGGCTCGCAAGGCCGACCTCACCGTGGCTATCTCAAACTCTTTGGGCTTCGGTGGTCACAATGCCTGCGTAGCACTCCGCAAGTGGGATAGCAAATAATTTGATTGTTATAAAACTGAAATAGAGAGTATTATGAAACTTCTTGAAGGAAAGGTAGCACTTGTAACAGGTGCAGGTCGCGGTATTGGTAAGGCTATCGCTTTGCGTTTTGCTCAGGAGGGTGCTAACGTAGCATTCACCGACTTGGCAATCAACGAGGCTGTAGAGGAGACCGTAAAGGAGATTGAGGCTATGGGCGTTAAGGCTAAGGCATACGCTTCAAACGCAGCGAACTTCGACGAGAGCCACGAGGTTGTTAAGCAGATTGTCGAGGACTTCGGTCGCATCGACGTATTGGTTAATAACGCTGGTATCACTAAGGATGGTCTTATGATGCGTATGTCTGAGGCTCAGTGGGATGCAGTAATCAACGTAAACCTCAAGTCTGCGTTCAACTTCATCCACGCTGTAACCCCTGTTATGGCTAAGCAGCGCAGTGGCTCTATTATCAATATGTCATCTGTTGTTGGTGTTAGCGGTAACGCTGGCCAGTGCAACTACTCTGCTTCAAAGGCAGGTATGATTGGTTTGGCTAAGTCTATCGCTAAGGAGATGGGCCCTCGTGGTATCCGTGCTAACTGCATCGCTCCAGGCTTCATCATTACAGATATGACCAACCAGCTCTCACAGGAGGTTAAGGATCAGTGGGCTGCACAGATTCCTTTGCGTCGTGGTGGTACACCTGAGGATGTTGCTAACGTAGCATTGTTCCTCGCTTCTGACCTCTCATCTTATGTCAGCGGTCAGGTACTCCACTGCTGTGGTGCGATGAATTGCTAATGACAACTCGCTACAGCAATAAAAGAGGGCGTGTCCAAAACGTTGGACACGCCCTCCTTACTTATTATTAGGAGGCTATGAAAAGTCTCCAGCCCTCCTCAACATCTTTAACAACAGCCTTTACGCCATTCTCAATCTCGGACATTGCCGAGACTACGGGTACCATATCTCGTGGGGAGCGTGTATTTAACTCCTCGTCGGGCGAGATTCCCGAATGCTCGGCAACAAAACGGATGTAGCCTTCGGTGAAGTTCTCCGTAGGGGGAGCGTAGCGGTTGAGCATCTGGCGGATAGTAGATAGACCATAACGACGACGGTAACTATCCAACAACACGAACATCGCACGGTAGCCATAGGCCATCGACTGAAACTCCTTGAACTCTCTGTCTCTGCTCGGCACAACCTCTCCCACATACCTCACCCTCGAACGACGGATGTTGCCAGGGTTACAATTTCTCAAGCCCCTACTCATCTCCCACCTCCTTTCCTACACGTCGCTTCACCCAACGCCCCAACCACTCAAAGAGTGGCGAGCCACTGATGGTTGTAGCATTCTCCAAGAAGGACCACAACTCCACGCCACAGACAAAGCCCGTGAAGAGGTTGGCGAGGTTGAGGTGCATAAACTCTAATATGGCGTGGTCAATCACCCACATCATCACGATAGCTATGGCAACAAAGCCACCCTTAAGCACCGTGCGCCACGCCTTGCGACTCTCTATCCACCACTCTCGCCCCTCACGCTTTGCCACAGCGCGCGAGGCTACGACACCCGTGATGAAATCTACGATGATGAAGGCCATCGCAGCACTGATGAGGGGCGCTATGGGGCAGAGCAGACCACATAGCGACGCCAGTAAGGCACTAAAATATTTGCACAACATCTCCATCTATACTACAGTGGTTTAATGGGTTATCTGCTGGGTTATACTCTGGGAACTCGTCGCAGTGGGCATTGAGGTAGTTGCTCAGTTGGCGCGAGAGGTTTCGGGCAATGCCCCTCAAGCGACGATAGATCACCTTGCGCACCTCGTTGTAGGCCGCACTACTCTCGTAGCCACATCGCTCGACCATTATAGGCTCGACAATATATCGTGTCCAGGCGGCCACCTGAGGTGCTACGTACTCCTGAAGCAGTGTCGGGTAGTTACCCTGCATAAGACTCTTATACAACTCCTCGCCAATGATTGGCAGAAGGAATTGGCCCTCAGCTGCTGCGATATCCACCTTCGTAATCTTTAGGTTTGTCACACGGCCATCGGCAGTGTAGGCGAGCGACAAAACATCATCTGATTTTATTAGTGTATCCATCTCTCTACTCTATTGATCGTATATTATACTTCGTTATCTCAGCCAATAGGCGTTGCTGGTCGGCATCACTCTCGTCGTAGTCGAGGCCATCGGCTTTGCGAGCCTCCCATACCTTCATATAGAGTGGCTTAGAGCGCGACGGTGGGCAGTTCACAATATCCAGCGACGAGGCATCGACACCAAGCACCTGCTCGATTATGGCGCGTATAGGCTCCAATAACTGAGCCTGTTCGGGGCGAATGACGGTATTCAAGGCCACCTCATACTCGTTGAGGATGCGGTCGGTGGAGAAGCCAGAGGAGTAGTCCAAGCCACTCAGCGAGCGAAACCAGGAGTGTGCCACCACAAGGTCCGACTCAGCCTGAGTATGTAGGCGTTGCCAGTCGCCATCCGAGGAGGTATTTATCGGAATGAATTGGGAGTTGTCGGCCTCATTCTGGTCGCGCAATACGAAGAGTACCTGGCCAGGGTTTCCCGCAAAACGCTCCTCGGCAAGACGAACTATACGGCTTGCCTCCTCCTCGCTCTCCACACTATTATCTAACACCATCACTCCAGAGAGTTGGAAGGAGCTATCAATGCGCGATATGTTCCACCTATCGGTCTTGTAGACAATGGCCGCAGCATCCATACCCGCCACGTAGGGGGCTACGCCATAGTGCGAAAACATTGGCTCATAATCCTTGTAGTGTACCACCGCACGGAGAGTGCCATCATCGCACCTCTCGAAGTTGGGATAGAGCGAGAGGGTTACAGCATCCTTAGCACTAAAATTTCGCCAGTCGTGGTGGATTACCACGTGCTTAGAGTCGTTGGCAATACGACATTTCGAGGCATCTATATGGTAGAACGAGAGCAGGCTCTTCTGCTCGTTGGTCACCACCTCCAAGAAGGCGTTACCAAACATCGCCTCGTCCAATGCCAAGCGTGCAATCACACTGCGGAGCGACTCACCACTACCATTTGCTGAGGTTGCTATATGGTGTAACAGCGGATTGTCATCATAGACCAACCCCTTGCCAGCCACGTAGTCGGCCTTGTCGTTTAGTATCCTACGATGAGCAACCGAACGACGAGCCAGGAGCGAAAGGGCATAGGGCAACATATTATCGCTACCCCAGCGCCATACCTTATCACACGTCTGCGAAGCACCCCCACCCTCCGAGCCCAAGAGGGACTCGGAGCGGTTAGAGGTTGCAACGACACGTGTAGCAATCTTTTTACTCATAGTCATTAAGATTTAACACGTTAGTCGTTTGGGATGGCTAAAAATTAGCAACCACGAGGATTGTCTCATCGAGAATCTCGGCACCCGCCATAAAGACAGCGCGCTGGCGATTCTCCATAGCATCGGGGTTATACCACATACGCACCTCCGAGCCTGGATAATCCGAGGTATTCACCGCCAAGACGAGGTTGCGACGGTCGGTAAGCAGACACTGTGTTGAGGCGAGACTACCATCAGGGTCGAAATACTTCGATACACCCATATCGACAATCTTGATACCGTGGTACGACAACTCTCTGCGTCCCGATATGAGATCGGTATAAGCGCCATCCGCACCACAACCATCGAGATAACGCTCGTAGGCATCGTAGACATCCGTCGTCACGAAGAAGGCGAGGTTGCCTTCGGCCTTAAGCGACTTGAGTTCCGCCGAGGCATTGTCCCACATCGAGGAGAAGAGTTCGAGGATGGTGTCAGGACTCACACCCTTGCCCTGGAAGTTCACCTTACCTACCGCAGGATTGGCACTATACCTGTGGGCCAATGTCAAGAAACCGTCGAAGAGGTTATACGACGAGGCCTGCTTATCTCCCATCCACATCGTAACGCGCAGACTCTCAGCGATAGAGGCACGGAAGAGTTCCGTCTCTGCCTGCTCCAACTCCGAGCCTGTGAGGTCGTCGAGATTGACATCCGCACGACCCACGATGAGTTCGAAGACCTGCTGGAAGTAGTCCGAAGCGGAGAAGCCAACCTCGGCCTTGATTTTACTTAGTTCGATGCTCTTCTGTCCGTGTGTAGCGCAGTCGCCACCACTCCAGCCAGAGCTATAGGCCGTAAGCACATCGGCTCGAGGGCTCCACATCTGGATAGTTGTCGGTACCGGCATATTGTACATCACTCGGATACCAAGCTGCTCGGCATTCTGGCCTACCAACATAGGGCGAAAGAAGATTGTCTCAAGATCACGACCTGTGTAGGTCTTAGGATTTTCAATAAGTCCCATAATTTTAAAATGTGTTTAAGTGTTAGTAAAAAAGTTTGTTTGGGATTGCTCCCGTTTTTTATCGTAGTCGCATATTGCGTGCATCCGACTCATAGGCCAACTTGCGAGGGTCGCTATCGAGGTCCACAGGGTTGGGGTCTTGCACACTCTTAACCTTCGAGGCCTCCACCTCGCGCTGTGCCTCCTTTAGAGCGATGAGCGACATCTCCTTATGCGATGCCAAAGGTTTCTCACTCTGGCTGTTACGCACCACAATATTGATATCGTCGGCAGGGTGTGGTGGCTCTGGTGACGAGGCCTCAGCCGTGATACCCAAGTGGTTGAGTAGTGCCACTACAGCCTGCTTAGTACGCTCAGTAAAGGTTGTCGTCGGAGCCACAACATCCTCTACAGCATCTACCAACCCCATCGCAATAGCCTCCTCTGGCGAGAGCCACTTGCCTCGACCACCATTCTCAGCCATAAGCGCCTTTATCTCCTCAATATCTCGGCCCGAACGTGTGGCATAGATATCGGCAAGACGCATATCCGTCTGGTGCAACATCTCCACTTCGGCCTGCAACTCCTCGGCATTACCCTCCGTAGCACAGATGGAGTTGTGGATGAGGTAGAGCGAGGAGGGTGCTATGAGGCGACACCCCTCACTTGCCGCTTGAGCCACGATGGTCGCCGCCGAGGCGGTATAGCCATAGCAGCAGGTGGTGACCTTTGCCCCCGTAGCACGTAGGGCCTCGTAGATGAGAATGGCATCGTTCACATCGCCACCCGTAGAGCGGATATTGACCCTGATTTCGCTGTTCTGGATGTCGGCAATCTGCGACACACTCTCGCGGAAGCGCTCGTAAGTAGCAACACGGCTGTCGGGGTTGTCGAACTGCCACGCCTCCTCCATTCCGATAGTACCCTCAATATCGATAGTCGTGAGGTTTACTTCGTTCTTGATTTTAATTAACTGACTCATAAAATTTTAGATGTTAAAGATTTATTCTGTTTGCCCGCTTAGGATTCGCTGGAATCTGCAACGGGCTACTTGTTTCTCGGCGTCATACGAGACTACCTCATCGAGACGGAAGAGCGCACTGCTACTACCGATGTTCAGAAGAAAGCGTGACCGTATGTTAGCCTCCTCAGACAGAGGGTCGAAGAGTTTCATATAGCCCTCAGGCGACAGCGCGATATTCGTTGTGAGGGTCTGACCTAAATAGGTCTCCTGCAACTCCTTATCGTAGTATCGGTGTAGGCCACTACAGCCATCTCTATCCTCGAAGCAGAGGCTCACGCCAGTATCAGGGTCGTGGAACGTAGCCAACGGATAGTAGTTTATACCACTCGACAAGGGCCACATCTCGCCTTCGGGAAGTTGTTTTACACCCTGATACGATACAATACGTGGCGCTATATACTCCTGATTAGCAATGCGATCACGGTCGCCCACTACTAAGAACTTTGCCGATGGTGCGAGGGTCGTAGCATTATCCATAGATGCCGTAGCCAGCAGTATCGGATTCAGGCGACTGCGAACACTACCCTTGACGGCGTAGTTGCGATAGGCCCTACTCCACTGTCCAAAGGGCGTGGATAGATTGGAGGTGAGGCGCGCCGTCGCTCCGTCTGATTGCTGGTACCCCAACTTTTCAGCCATATAGCCCTCCTTAGCCCCCTCGCTAATCACGTCGTCTTCACGTCGCTGCCTCTCTCGCCAATCAACAACCTCTCCATTGAAAAAGTCATCGTAAGGCTCTATGTAGACCCTTTTTGTCGGAAGGTGCGTATAGATACAGAGGTTAAAGAGGTGCGCCACAGCCTCAATAGCCGAAGCCTGCGAGATGTCGTGGTGCGCCACATCCTTGAACTTAAGCAACTCGCCATAACCTGCCGTACCGCCAAATATCGGAACGATACTACACCCAGAGTGAAGAGTGAGATTCTGCTCCGCGGAAGCCCCATAGAAGTAGATTGTCTGAAACTCCTTTGGCGAGGAGGGGGAGAGTGCCTCGAATGGCGTACGCAGAGTGATATCCACCTCCCTTCGACCCGTCTCGGAGATGATGCCATCGTAGAGAGCCCAATCGCCTTCATAGGGCGTATAACTCGTCTGGCCAGGATGCATAACCGACAGAGCCAACTGGCCCGTATAGCTCTTTGGCAAGACTACCGACGACACCGCTGAAGTCACAGAGCCATAACCAATTAACTTATATGAGGCCTCTGGATTGTAGTCGAAAATAAAGAGCTTATATTTTATGCCTGGCTGGGCCGTTGCACGCCTATCCTTGTAGGGGTTTATAAGGTCTACATCGACATAACAATCGCTACTTATGTAGATCTTGTCGTAGCCCTTGAGACGTGTGGAGGATACTATACGATAGTCGGTGGTATAGTGTAGTCGTATGTCGAATGCCACGCGCACCTCTCGACTTGGACGAAATGTTGGGATTCCAGACTCTATCTTGAAGCAACCGCCTCGCGAGAATGCCTCGTAGCAGGCGTTACCATTCTCATCCACTGTCGAGGGGGATACCGTATCGACGAGTGGACCTAAGCGCCAGCCCCCTTCCGGAGAGGCTACGTCTACTCTACCATTCAGCGATGAAGTTGTAGTGGTAGACCTCGAACGCACCGCCTTAAAGTCCATCGTACTATAGGCTTGCTCTGTCTCAGGCTGACTATATGCACCACTGAGCATCAGGCTCTTGAAGAACTCTGTGTTTAGGAAATTGCTCTGAATAGTGTAACCATCTCGGCAAATACTTCTCTCGACTATGGCGTGCAACGATAGGAAGGGGTGGTAATCCTGCGGAAGTATCGTCTGTTGTGGAATATACTGCCCCGTATGTGCCTCCGTGGCATAGCTATCACGCTTAATCGGCAAAAGCCTTATATCTCCACCATCACGCCACGACTCCATAACGGAGGTTAGGGTCATAATTCGCTCAGTGGCAATATCGGTGGCACTGAGGCGCGTCATCGCCACATTATCGGCCCACTCTGCGCCTCCAGAGCGCACCTCCACCCTATAGGTACGTCTCTTGCCAATACGAGCCCCAACAAGCGAAGCGACTCCCGAAAGGATGGAGACTCCATCTACTTTCACCTCGCCAAGATGATAGGAGGTATTAAAATCCTCGGTATGGTTAGCCTCATTGGCAAATCCGAAGAGATGGTCCATTTGAGGCGTTGCCAGCACCTCTAACTCCACACTCTCGCCACTGCGCCAGGCTTCGATACTACGCAACTTCTTGGCACTGAAGAGCGGAAAGGTCACTCGTCCTTCAACCAAAGGGCAATCCACACCATCAATATATAGGGCTACCATAACTCACCCCCTTTCCACTCCTCCTCAACCTCTATGTCGAGGCTATGGAGTTCCCCTCGCTTATTAAACTCAATCTCACGCTTTGTGAGCTTAATCTCTCGGCACTCGCCATCTCGCCACGTATATATTTTCGGTGACAGGACTATCTGTGCTATCTGTTTTAGACGAGCCTCACTCTCATAGGCCGAGCATAGCACACTTCGAGTTATTACACCACTCAACCGTGTATATGCGCCCATACCACACTCCTCATTCTCAACCCTCGCTCGGCAGCTGAGCCTTGTCTGCTTGGGGAAAGGGTAGGTCTCTATGCCTCCACGAGGGTTGTACCAAAGGATTGTCTGAGCCCCATTGGCTGGCACAGACCTTCGTGAGTATGACTTAATTAACACATTATCGCACAATACATCGATTGTGAATCTCTCTTGTCCTGTAGTGGAGTTAAAGAGATAGGAGAACTCCACGGGCTTACTCTGCGTATCAATCGAATACTCATACACTTTCGGTGACAACCAGTAGCGCGTGACCCTCACCACCACTCTCTTAGGGGCATAGATGGTCAGTTTGAATATGTCACCCGAAGTAACTTCATCGTTCTCCACGGCATCGCTCAGGATTGCTGATATGGTGTAATCGATTGGCGCTCTGTAGTATATACGGGGCAGTGACTCTACGCCATTCGCCACCACTTTGACATTGAATGCCGCGGGCGATATTGCGATTCCACTCTGCTGCACTACAGGGTCGATACTCGCTTGGCTTCGCAGGTAGGGCGCAATGTCGAAACTCTTGGTTGCAAGGGTGTAAATCGTAAACGACCCTATTGATTGTCGGGTATTTACATCAATAATATCTACGGCTACACTCTCCGAGTCCGTCTGGTCAGTCTCAATGGTGTAGAGCAGTGGTTTGTTCCAATCTGCACCATTGGAGGGGATAGTTGTAAATTTCATAGTCAAATATTTTAATATATTAGAAAATAGTGTACTTTTCCTTGCAAACGCTCTATACTCCAACTTAAATTGAGTCTCTTGCGCCTGTTGATAACTTTGTTTATTAAATGTTAATTAATATTAATAATACAACCTTATACGTTGTATATATGCTTTTTACGAATGTTCATAACTTTTAGATTTAGGCCACGCACCTCAACCTTGGTCCTAAATTTCAACTCTCGTTAGCATCCGTTTGACAGTGCAAATATACAACGTGAAAATGCGTTTGTCAAGCCTTTTTGTCAAATTTTTTTACATTATTTTTTCATTACAAATACAATCATTTAACTAATAGTGACTTAACGGTTATGGATTCTTCGAAAAAAAATTGTATATTTGCGCAATTAAATAAACTAAAGCATATAATATGGCAGACAATTCAATACTTATTCGCCTTGATGGCCTTAAGTTAAAATACGAGGAGATAGGTCAGAAACTCACCGACCCAGAGGTTATCGCCGACGTAAAACAGTTCGTGCAGCTCACCAAGGAGTTCAAGGAGTTGGAGCCTATCATCGAGACCTCTGACCGCTTCCGCACAGCCCTTGCAAACCTTGCCGAGGCAAAGGATGTATTGGCTAACGAGAAGGATGAGGAGTTCAGAGAGATTGCACGTGAGGAGGTTGCTACCTTGGAGCCTGCTATCGAGAAGATGGAGGAGGAGATCAAGTTGCTTCTTATCCCTAAAGATCCACAGGACGACAAGAACGCCATCGTCGAGATTCGTGGTGGTACGGGTGGTGACGAGGCTGCGATTTTTGCAGGCGACTTGCTCCGTATGTACACCAAGTATATCGAGTCGAAGGGTTGGCGCTACGAGATCACCTCTGCCTCTGACGGTGCTGCAGGTGGTTACAAGGAGGTTGTGCTCAAGGTTACAGGCCAGAGCGTCTACGGCACATTGAAGTATGAGTCGGGCGTACACCGTGTTCAGCGAGTACCACAGACCGAGACCCAGGGTCGTGTTCACACCTCTGCTGCATCCGTAGCAGTTCTTCCTGAGGCCGAGGAGTTCGATATCGAGATCTCGATGAACGACATCCGCAAGGATATCTTCTGTGCATCAGGTCCTGGTGGCCAGTCAGTAAATACCACCTACTCTGCTATCCGCCTTACCCACATCCCTACGGGTATCGTCGTGCAGTGTCAGGATCAGAAGTCACAGCTCAAGAACTTCGACAAGGCCTTCGAGGAGTTGCGTACACGTGTCTTCAACCTCGAATACTCTAAGTACCTCGACGAGATTGCGTCGAAGCGTAAGACTATGGTCTCTACGGGTGACCGTTCAGCAAAGATTCGTACCTACAACTATCCTCAGGGACGTATCACCGACCACCGTATCAACTACACAATCTACAACCTTTCAGCCTTTATGGACGGTGACATTCAGGATGTTATCGACCAGCTTATCGTTGCCGAGAACGCTGAGCGCTTGAAGGAGAGCGAGTTGTAGTAGGTGGATAGGTGCCACAATAGTTTCATAGGGACCAATTCCACCTTGGGATTGGTCCCTTATTTCTTAGCGAAGAGTATGCAGTTTCAACGTCTTATACTATCACTGGTGGCGCTCACCATCACCTTTACCGCCTTTAGCGAGTCTCCCGAACGAGCCCTTATGGCTAAGCAACAGGGCAAGAGTCTTACGGTCAAGGAGTGGAAGACCACACCCGATGGCAAGAACAAGTGGATAGACCACACCGAGACCTACAATAGCTTAGGACAACTCATTGCCGAGGCAGAATACGCCGACTTTGGTCGCCACCTCGCATGGAGGACCACATTCGAATACAACGACAAAGGCCAACTCATCAAGCAGATAGTCTATAACGAGCGAGGTAAGGTGGATAAGGTGCGAAAGTATGAGTACGACAGCAACGGAGTCTGCATCCGTCGCTTGAACTACAACGCCAACGGCACCCTCAACTCATACCGCCAATTCGAATACATCTTCGAGTAGTTCGCCCTATGCAACCGTACGCCACATACGAACACCTCAACAATCTCGACCTATGGACAGAGATGGGGCACATCTCCTTGGATGAGATGCGTGCGGTGAAACTTATGAACCGCATCGACACCAAGTTCATCCTCGACCAGGAGAGTGTCATAACGCTCCTCAAGGAGGCCTCATTGCTCGGCTATAGGGTACAGACGAACGATGGCATCTTTGCCTATCGCTACGACACCCTCTACTTCGATACCGAGGAGCGCGCTATGTATGTTGCCCATCACAACCAACAACTCAACCGCCAAAAGATACGCACACGTCGCTACGTCGAGAGTGGCACGACTTTTATCGAGGTAAAGGACAAGAACAACCGTGGGCGCACCAATAAGAGACGCATAGAGATTCCTGCTATGAACTTTGCAGACTTCAGGGCCTCCGACAAGGCCAACGACTTTGTATCTGCAATATCTCGCCACGACATTACGACGCTATCCGCCTCGTTATCGACACGTTTTGTGCGCATTACATTGGTAAATCCCAACCTTAGCGAGCGTATAACCATCGACCTCGACCTTCGCTACGAGGATATTCGTTCGGGGCGTAGTGCAGAGGTAAAGGGTATGGCGATTGCTGAACTCAAGCAAGATGGCAGGGTGGACTCCACCACAAAACGCCTACTGAGCCAGATGGGCATCAAACCCTTCAAGGTGAGCAAGTATTGCCTCGGAACAGCCCTCACGGTCGAGGGCATCAAACGCAATAGGATGTTGGAGAAGATACGCGCCATCGAAAAGCGCCTCGGCTACAATAGAATCGTACTAAACTTCGTTAAATAGAAAACCTATAGACTATGCTTGGACTCAATAACCCCATCAGCGATCCAGATCTCTTCGATGCTGAGATTGCGGCCCTAACAAATAGCGACCACACCACGGGTGCTACCTTCTTGGGCATCCCCTTGTGTGATAGCATCTCCGTTCAGCAGTTATGCTTGCAATTTGCGGTCAATCTGCTTGTTACCGCAGCCATCGCCTGGCTCTTTTACTACCCTAAGAGCCATAGCAAGGGTTTCTCCGTAACCTTTATGCTCTTTGGTTCGGCCGTCTTTCTCCTCCTCTTCTTTATGAAGAGTGTCGGCATAGACGTAAGCATTGGTCTGGGCCTATTTATGATCTTTGGCATTATGCGCTACCGTACCGAGATGGTGCCTATTCGAGAGATGACCTACCTCTTCCTCTCTATTGCTGTGGCGGTTATCAATGGCATTAACCTTACGGTGTCGTATGCCGAGTTAGCCCTCGCCAACGGACTTCTCCTTTTGCTCCTCACCGTCGTCGAGTATGCCATTATGCGCAAGCGCGAGGCCTCGAAGTTGGTGTGCTACGAGCGCATCGAACTCATCCGCCCCGACCGCCGAGCAGAGCTTATCGCCGACCTCGAAACCCGCCTCGGACATAAGGTCCTCAGGGTAGATGTTGGCAATGTAGACTTCCTCCGCGACGTAGCCTTCCTCAAGGTCTACTACTACCCTCAGCGAGGTGAGAACCCGATGTCCGAAAGTACGATGAAGATAAACGAGAAGAGTGCCTTCTAACCAATAAAACAGACTAACTATGAAGTATTTACATATAATCACTGCCATCACACTCCTTTTCTTCACCATTGGTGCTGTTCAGGCACAGGAGATTCCCGCCCCAGCCTCTGTCACCAGCGATGACTTCCGTGGTCGCGTTGAGGGTGCTGTAGAGTGGGAGGTAGCGAAGAACTTGTCGTTGGAGGCTGGCCTACAGATGCGTCTCAACAACGACCTTCGCTCCGTTGATCGCTTTCAAACCTCAGCAGGCA
Organism: uncultured Alistipes sp.; assembly: GCA_904502285.1. Taxonomy (GTDB): domain Bacteria; phylum Bacteroidota; class Bacteroidia; order Bacteroidales; family Rikenellaceae; genus Alistipes. Next base: position 106,507 of record CAJGEC010000002.1, read on the forward strand.
TCAACTACGAGGTGTGCAAATATTTCAACCTCGGTGCGGAATACACCCTTATCAACATTCACGACTTCGAGGATCGTGCGTGGGATAAGCCTCGCCACCGCGTAAATGCCAACCTTGAGGGTAACGTGGAGATTGGTCGAGTGGAGCTGGCTCTCAGAGAGCGTCTGCAAACAACCTTCCGTACCGACTCCGTAAACTTGTACGAGAAGCCTAACCCAGAGATGGTGCTCCGCTCACGCCTTACGGCAAGTTACGGTATTCGCCACTCTCGTTGGACCCCATACGTGCTGTTCGAGTTGCACAATACGCTCAACGCCCCAGGCGTGGTGAATAACTATAAGGCTGAGCCACACACCCTCGATAACTATATCACACGCTACCGTGCTGGTGTTGGCGTTAAGTTCCGTGCCGACCGCAACCACCGCCTCGACTTCTACTACTACTTCGACTACGACCGTTCGTATAATATCGACTATAAGAAGAATAGTGGCAATCTTAAGGGCTATCTCCTTGAAAATGAGATGCGTCACATATTTGGCATAAGTTATAAATTCAAACTATAACACCCCTCTAACCACTCCTCGTTATGCGCCTATTGCTACTCATCTTTGCAGGACTCTTCACCGCCGTAAGTCTCTCGGCTCACGGCCCACTCTACGTCGTCAATGGCGTGGTGGTGGAGAGCATCGACGGCATTGCGCAGAACGACATAGAGACTATTGAGACTCTCCCTGCCGACGAGGAGACTATCGCCACGTGGGGTATCGAAGCATCCGAGGGAGTCGTTCTTGTCACACTTCGCTACGACAGCCCTGCTCGCTTCTCTACTGAGGGATACAGCAACTTCACCGACTACCTTGCCGCCACGGTCAAATGGCCCGACAATATGCCTGCCGAGCGAGTCTCGTTACGTATCGTCGTAGACGAGACGGGGTGCACATCCATCGAGGAGGTCTTAGAGTCCACCTCGCGCCAATTCCTCGGCCGTGTGACCAAGGCCATAGAGGATGCCCCTCTCTGGGAGCCTGCCCAACGCAAGGGAGAGGGTGTTGCAAGCCAACACCTTGTAAATCTTAAACTCCCACTACACAAGGAGTTACCTACCGAGCCATTCGTAATTATAAGATAGCGCAACAATGGAGACTTCGAGACATAACCTCTTCACCTCTAAGGAGTCGTGCATCACACTATACGACCTACAACGTATGGTGCGTACCACCGTGGAGGAGTGTTTCGCCACCCCATTGTGGGTGAGTGCCGAGATCTCGGAACTCAAGATCAATCGTTCAGGCCACTGCTACCTCAACCTCGTTGAGAAGGGCAATAGCGAGGGTGTGCCACGTGCCGAAGCACGTGCCGTGATTTGGCGTAACAACTACACCCAGATAGATGCTATGTTCCGTGAGGCCACAGGCTCACCCCTCTCTTCGGGCATAGGTATCTTAGTCCGTGTGGTTGTCACCTACCACGAGATTTATGGCTTCTCGCTCCAGATTATAGACCTCGACCCGAACTACACCTTGGGAGATGTTGAGCGACGTCGTCGCGAGACCATCGAGCGACTCAAGGAGGATGGCGTATGGGATATGAATAGGGAGTTATCCCTCCCTCGCCCCCTGCTCCGCATCGCTGTTGTGTCGAGCGCCACTGCCGCAGGCTATCGCGACTTTATGACCGAGATTGGCTCTTCGCCCTTCAACTTCAACGTCACACTCTTCGAGGCCACTATGCAGGGTGAGGGTGCTGAAGAGAGTGTTGTCAATGCCCTTAGTGCCATTGCCGAGAGGGAGAGTGACTTCGACATCGCAGTCATCATCCGTGGCGGAGGCTCTACGAGCGACTTAGCTCTCTTCGACTCCTACCGCATCGCCCTCTACGTTACGCAGATGCCAATGGCGGTAATCACGGGTATCGGCCACGACAAGGATGTCTCGGTAGTGGATATGGTCGCACACTATATGTGCAAGACTCCAACGGCCGTAGGAGCCTTCTTGGTGGATAGCGCTACGGCGGAGTTGAATACTATATATGACCTGGCCACAGAATTTCGCCAACTCTCGGAGCAGATGCTCAATAACCAGAACTCATATCTGGCTCAACGCAAATTGGAACTATGTCACTTGGCAAGCCAAAATATCTCGAACCATAGCCACAACCTTTCGGCTATCGAACAGAGCATAAAGGAGTTATCCTCACACATTATCGCCACCGAGGAGCAACGCCTCGAGTCGCTCAAGCACTTTACGGAGAGTTACTCGTTGGATAACATCCTTAAACTCGGCTTTGCTCTTGTGCAGAACTCCGAGGGTATAATTACCTCTGCCTGCGGGGTTGGCATTGGCGACCAGATAGAGATAACCCTTCACAACGGCACCATCAATGCCGTAGTGCAAAATATAACCAAAGAGTAATACTTATTTATATATATGGCTAAGAAGAGTACAAAAAACACCCCTACCTATAGCGAGGCTATCGAGGAGTTGGAGGGGCTAATTGCAAAGTTACGTTCGGGAGAGATTACCCTCGACAAGCTCCCCTCGACGATGAAACGCGCAAACGAACTTATCGACCTCTGCCGTGACACCCTTTTGGAGGTCAAAGAGGAGATTGACGACATCGCCTCAAAGGCTTTTTAACCCTATATTTGCGCTAAACCAATGAAGAGTGCTATCCGTTGGGCATTGAACCATATACCACGCAGTTGGCTACAGCGCCTTGCTTCGTGGGCCGTACCCATTATGGGTATCGCCTACTTAGGACGAGGTAGGGAGTGTCCACTCTGTGGTAGCCGACGTCGCAAGTTTATGCCCTATGGCTATGTCACTTCGCGCGAGGATGCCCTCTGCCCACGATGCTTAGCCCTGGAGCGCCACCGTATGATATGGCTGTGGATAACACGCCACACCGACCTCTTGGAGCGTCGCCCTCGCCTGCTACATATAGCCCCTGAGGTATCGCTTATGCGCCACCTGAAACCCCTCTATGGCAATAGTGGCAACTACATAACTGCCGACTTGGAGTCTCCGCTAGCCGACCTACACTTCGACGTTCAGCAGATTCCGTTGGACAATGGGACTATAGAGGTAGTCATCTGCAACCACCTACTCGAACACGTTGAGAATGACAGGGTTGCACTACGCGAACTACACCGCATCCTATGCCACGGTGGCTGGGGCATACTCCTCGTTCCTGAGGATAGGAGACGAGCCACAACCTTCGAGGATGACAGCGTGACAGATAGGGAGGAGCGCACACGTCTCTTCGGTCAGTACGACCACCGCCGAGTCTATGGCCGTGATTACGATGATCGCCTTCGTAGCGCAGGTTTCCGTGTAGAGCGCATCACCTGCAGCGACATCGCTACAGCCTCCGAGCGAGAACTCTACGCCATAGGCAACGACGACTTAGTTGTTGTCTATAAAGATTAACCGATAATACACAGATGTCCTATGAGTAACTCTGTATTAGATAGATACAACGATTTCAGGCAACTCATCGCCACAAACTACTCGCCTAAGACTCAGGCGATGGTCGATGATGCCTTATGCTTTGCCGACGAGACCCTTAAGGGTCGTGTTCGCTACGACAACACCCCACTGCTTGACCACGGTGTGGCTATGGCGCGCATCGTTGCCGAGGAGATTGGCTTGGGCCGTAACTCCACCATTGCCGCCATCGTTCACGACGTGGTGCGCATCGCCGTACAGGAACACTCCACTGACCTTGATGCACTCTCCTCGACCATCCGTACAAACTATGGCGAGGAGGTCTTGGGTATCGCCCTGTCGCTCTGCAAGATTTCGGATATCAAACTAAAGCGCTCTAAGGAGCAGGCCTCGGTCTTCCGCGATATGATTGTCTCATACTCCGAAGACCCTCGCGTGATTCTCATAAAACTTGCCGACCGCTTGGAGGTTATGCGCTCATTGGCTATCTTCCCCGAGAAGAAGCGCCTTGCAAAGAGTTGGGAGAGCCTCAACCTATATGCCGAGATTGCACATAAGTTAGGCCTCTACGCCCTAAAGAGTGAATTGGAGGATTTATCGTTGAAATATATTGAGCCTGAGGCCTATAACGATATCGTCACAAAACTTGCCGACAGCGAGGCCGAGCGTCGCGCCTTCATCGAGGAGTTCCTTGCCCCCGTGCGCAAACTCTTGGATGAGGAGGGCATAAAGTACCATATCAAGAGTCGCACGAAGTCGGTATTCTCCATCTACCAAAAGATGAAGAAACAGCAGGTGGACTTCAACGGTGTCTACGATATCTTCGCCTTGCGCATCATCATCGACTGCCCCATCGAGCGCGAGAAGTCGCTCTGCTGGACCGTCTATTCTCACGTCGCATCGCTCTATAAACCAAACCCTAAGCGTATGAGGGATTGGATCTCTATCCCAAAGTCCAATGGCTATGAGTCGCTCCACACCACCGTAGTCACCGAGAGTGGTCGATGGGTCGAGGTACAGATTCGCACCGAGCGTATGGATGAGGTTGCCGAGCGCGGTATCGCCGCCCACTGGCGCTATAAGGGTGTTAAGCAGGGTGGTATGGGTGCTGAGGAGTGGTTAGGTCGCCTTAGAGAGCTGTTGGAGAACACTTCTTCGGAGTCTATCGCCCACCGTTTCGAAGCAAAACCATCTGAGGGTGAAATATTTGTCTTCACCCCTTCGGGTGATATTCGCAAACTCCCAGAGGGTGCTACGGTGCTCGATTTCGCCTTCGACATCCACACCTCGTTGGGTGCCATCTGCACGGGAGGTAAGATTGGTGGCCGCGTTGTACCTATAAAGGAGCCTCTGAAGAATGGTGACATCTGCGAGGTCATAACACGCAAGGATCAGAAACCTAAGGCCGACTGGCTCTCTATATGTGTGACACAGAAGGCCCGCAATAAGGTACGTGCTTTCTTGCGCGAGGAGCGACAGAAGCACGCCCGCTTGGGCCGTGAGGAGTTGGAGCGCAAGGTTAAGAACTGGAAGATGGATATTGCTATAGATGAGGTAGTTGCCTATCTATGTAAGCACTTCAAAATCCGTCGTGGCAACGAACTATATGTTGCTATCAGCGACCAGAAGATCGACATCACACAGATTAAGGAGATTCTCCACCACTGGCTCTCTGGCAAGGCCGAGGAGGAGCGCCGACAGGCCGCTGCGGAGGTCGAGGAGCGCAAGATGCGTCTGAGGGAGGAGCGCGAAGCAACCCCTGCGCCACAGCGTTCCGATGCCCTCGTTATCGATGATAGCATCAATAACATAGAGTATAAACTGGGCCGTTGCTGCAACCCTATCAAGGGCGACGACATCTTCGGTTTTATCACCATAAATGCTGGTATCACCATCCACCGCACCGACTGCCCTAATGCACGTCGTATGCGCGAGCGCTACCCCTACCGAGTTATCGACGCTCGATGGAGGGAGGGCGCTTCGGGCGCTTTCCGCATCACCGTAGCCATCACCGCTGCCGACATACCTGGTCTTGCCACTATTATTATGGACACGGCGAGCAAGGATCTCAAACTTTCGGTGCGAGGCATCAACTTCACGCCCAAGGGCGATGGCAGTGCCACAGCACAACTCACGGTCGAAGTGCCGAGCGTCAGCGTGGTCGATATGCTACTTCACTCGCTCCGCAGAATCAAGGGTGTAAAGAATGTCTACCGCATCAACTCGTAACTATACCAAACATACAATACTATGGATTTTGAAACCTTACGTTGCCCCTGGGGCGACAACTTAAAGACTTGTGCCATAACCGTTTGTGACCTCGATGGCGTTGTCCTCTACCAGAACACACGCTCTTGTGAGGTTAATGGCGACGTACGTGGTCGCTCGATGATCCCTTGCCATTCAGCACGCTCTCGCGAGATTATCAACCGCCTGATGACCAATGGCGAGAATAACGCCTACACCATCGAGAAGGGACCACTCCGCAAACTTATCTACCAGACTCCTTGGTACGAGAAGGGGGAGATTGCAGGCCTTGTTGAGTTTTCGTTGGAGATTCCTGCCGAGATGCCACACTACGTGCGCGGTTAGTGGCAACAACCTACAGGCTCAAAAAGAGAGACTCTCGTCAGCACTACTAACGAGAGTCGTGAGCCTTGAGCGGGACTCGAACCCGCGACCCCTTCATTACGAATGAAGTGCTCTACCGACTGAGCTATTAAGGCGCCTAATGGTCAAACTATTTTTAGTTTGACACTGCAAATATCGTAATTTTTTGCTAATTTCGCAGTGATTAAACAAAAAAAGTTATGATTACGTTTTTCATTTGCCTTATTGCCCTGGTTGCCTCCTACTTTCTCTATGGAGCATTCATCGACAGACTCGTTGGCATCGACCCCAAAGCCGATGTACCATCCAATAAGTTATACGACGGAGTAGACTACATTCCGCTCCCACGTTGGCGCATCTTCCTCATCCAGTTGCTGAACATCGCTGGCACAGGCCCCATCTTTGGAGCAGTGTTGGGTGCGTGCTATGGTCCTGTAGCCTTCCTTTGGATTACGTTAGGAGGCATCTTCTTGGGCGCAATGCACGACTATATCTCTGGCGTCATCTCGCTACGTAACGATGGCAAGAGCCTCCCCGAAATTATTGGTAAGTATCTCGGAGACGGTATGCACAAACTCACCCTCATCATAATCCCCTTGTTGATGATTTTGGTGGGTGCAGTATTTATTGTCACCCCATCACAGATTCTTGCCGACAAGAGCGATATGCCCTACCTCTTCTGGGTTGGCGTAATCATCGTCTACTACTTCGTTGCCACTGTCCTTCCTATCGACAAGATTATAGGCAAGATATACCCTATCTTTGGTGCAGCCCTAATCATTATGGCCATAATGCTGTTTGGCGTACTCCTCATTGGCGACTACACCATCCCCGAACTTGTGTCGTTGGATAATATGCACTTCAACGCCAAGAGTCTACCTATCGTACCTACGCTCTTCATCAGTATCGCCTGTGGTGCTATCTCAGGTTTCCACGCCACTCAGTCACCACTTATGGCGCGTTGTGTTACCAACGAGTCGCAGACACGCCCCATCTTCTTTGGCGCTATGATTTCGGAGTCTATCATCGCCCTCATCTGGGCCGCTATAGCGATGGCCTTCTTCGGAGGTATCGAGCAGTTGAACGACTATATGCAGGCACACAACAGCAATGCTGGCGTGGTAGTATCACTCATTTGCGACACTACTCTGGGCCGCATAGGTAGCATCTTAGCCCTGCTTGGCGTGGTCATCGCCCCCATCACTTCGGGCGATACAGCCTTCCGCTCGGCACGTCTCATCATTGCCGATATGCTCCACTACGACCAGAAGCCTATCTACAAGCGCCTCATTGTCAGCCTCCCACTCTTTGCCATAGGCATCGGCATCGCCTTCGTAGATTTCGACACCATCTGGCGCTACTTCGCTTGGTCCAACCAGGCTCTCTCGGTCATCACCCTTTGGATGATTACGGCGTGGCTCACACAGCGCAATAGCAAATACACCTTCATTGCCCTTCTGCCCGCAATATTTATGACCTATGTCTGCTCCTCATTCCTCTTTGTCTCAGGACAGTTTTTAGGTCTCGGTGCTACGGCCAGTGCCTACGCATACGGAGCAGGCCTAACAGCAATAATTTCAGGATTGTTAATGTATAAAATCAGAGGATATGCCAAACGCGGAGTATAGATTTAACCCTACGCCCGACCAACTCTTCGAACTTGAGGGTCAGGGGCGTTACAACTTCTTTCGTCACAAAGAGGAAGTAGAGCGTCTCGTCGATGCTGGTCGCTACGAGGAGGCCTGCGAGCGTCGCTATGAGGCCTTTATGCTCTTGACCGACATCGTCCCAGAGGATGAACCGCTCCCACTGCGCTGGGAACACGCCAATAGTCGCGCTGCACTCTCTATTCTCTATGGTTCTGCCGTAGACCATTTCCGCATCGGCGACTTGGAGATGTCGATGGCACAATTGGAGATGCTCCTCGACTGCGACCCCGAGGACCACTTCGAGGGTGTAAACCTATTGGCACTCTGCTATATAGCCACCGAAGAGATGGATGCTTTCGACGACCTCGCTATCGACCTTACCGAGAAGTCTGCCGAGGCTGTCGTTGCTCGTCTCTGGGCATCGCTCCGCCAAGAAGGGGTGTTGGACAAGAGCCTTGTCTCGTTGCTCAAGTCTCGCCACAAGGCCTTCTATGCCGAACTCATCGCCTCGGAACATCCCGACGACGAGGCCTTCCGCAAGGATATCACCTCAGAGCGCCCCTCGCAGACCGCCGAAGCACGCGAGTGGTGGTTGCTCACCGAACCCCTATGGAGGGAGTTCCCCGAACTCATCGAAGCACTCCGCAAATAGGCTTGCCACAACGGCAATATCAGTTGTTCGACCCATAATTACAAATTATGGGTTGTTCAATTTGTATCCCACAACAAATTTTATTAAATTTGCGTGATTGATTTAATTTTTCGTCGAAACTTAAAAACACAATAGAACCATGAAACGAATTCTTGTCACAGGAGCAACTTCGGGTATTGGTCGTGCTACAGCACTTCGCCTCGCTACACCCGACACAGAGATTATCATCACAGGCCGTCGTAAGGAGCGCCTTGAGGCCCTCAAGCAGGAGATTGAGGCCAAGGGTGCAAAGTGTGTTGCACTCAACTTCGATGTACGTTCTGAGGCCGAGTGCATCGAGTACCTCAAGCCATTGGGCCGAGTGGACATCCTTATCAACAATGCAGGTTTGGCAGCAGGTTTGGAGCATATCGACAAGGGCGACTCAGCCGATTGGGATGCAATGATTGATACCAATGTCAAGGGTCTCCTCTATGTCACTAAGATTATCAGTGGTGCTATGGTTGAGGCTGGCAAGGGTGGCCACATCATCAACATCGGCTCTATCGCTGGCACTGAGCCCTACGAGAATGGTGCGGTATATTGCGCATCGAAGCACGCCGTACACGCCATCTCTCAGGCGATGCGTGCCGACTTGCTCAGCGCAGGTATCAAGGTTGGCGAGGTACGCCCAGGAATGGTAGAGACCGAGTTCTCGGAGGTTCGTTTCCACGGCGACAAGGAGCGTGCTGAGGGTGTCTATCGTGGTGTTGAGGCTCTCCAGGGCGACGACATCGCATTGGCTATCGAGTGGATGCTCAACCTTCCAGCCCATATGAACGTAAACGACATTGTGCTTATGCCTACTTGCCAGGCAGGTGCATACTACACTTACCGCAAATAGTACAACTATGAAGAGTAGCATTAAACTGCTTTTTGCATCAATGCTTGGCGTAGCTTTCATCGCTTGCAGTTGCACAAAGCCCAATGACACACCTCAGACCCCAGAACCACAACTCCCTCCTGCGGAGCGCTTCGAGGTCTTCCAACTTCTCAACCCTACGGATATCCCATACCGTATCCCAGCCCTCGCTGTGACTAAGGATGGTACGCTTATCGCCGTTGCCGACTATCGCCATAGTGGCACAGATATCGGTGTTACGGATAAGGGCCGTATCGACCTCCACTACGCTCTCTCCTACGATAATGGCAATACCTGGACCGACGTAATGCCTCTCATCGAGGGTAAGGGCGATAAGTCGCCCGACTTTATGAACGTAGGCTTTGGCGACCCCTGTATCGTGGCAGATAGAGAGTCCAACCGTGTGTTGTTGCTCAGCTGTGCTGGCAACGTGTCGTTCCAGAATGGCACACGCAATAACCACCAAAATATCGCACGTTTCTATAGCGAGGATGGCGGTAAGACGTGGAGCCTGCCTGAGGATATCGCCGAGTCTATCTACTCACAGTTTGACGAGACTCGCTATGGCCCTGTGCGCTCTATGTTCGTCGCTTCGGGCCGTATCTTCCAGAGCCCTACGGTAAAGGTTGGCAACTACTACCGCCTTTACTGTGCCGTTCTCATCCGCGACAAGTATGCTAAGCATATGAACTATGTCCTCTACTCCGACGACTTCGGTGGAGAGTGGAAGATTCTTGGCGATGCTAATACCCCTGCCGTCTACGACACTGCCGACGAGCCAAAAGTTGAGGAGTTGCCCGATGGCTCTATCCTCATCAGCTCACGCTATAACGGAGGTCGCTACTACAATATGTTCCTCTTTGACGATGCTAACACGGCTCAGGGACAGTGGCTCACTAAGGCCTTTTCGGGTGCTTCGAACAATGGTGTTGTATCGGCCGACAACTCGACAAACGGCGAGGTTATGGTACTCCCCGTGGTGCGCACTGCCGACAACAAGGCTATGCACCTCCTCCTTCAGTCGCTCCCTCTTGGTCCACAGCGCAAGAACGTGGGCATCTACTACAAGGAGCTTGCCGACCAGATGGACTACCTCGACCCAGCCTTCATAGCCGAGAACTGGGATGGCGTATTGCAGGTGACAACTCTCAACTCCGCCTACTCGACTATGGCTTGGCAGAGAGACAACCGTCTCGGCTTCCTCTATGAGGAGGAGACTCACGGAGCCAGCAACTTGGCCTATGGTGGTTACACCATCGTCTACGAGTGCTTCGACATCGAGGATATTACAGAGGGTAAATACAAATATCGTAAATAGCTATGAAAGACGTACTTAAGTATTACAAGGACTTCCCTAAGGAGGGCATTATCTTTGTAGACATCATCCCATATTTGCAGAATAAAGCGGTTTTCAAGGAGCTTATCTCTCGCGTTGCCGAGGCCACCACAACCCCCAATGTCATCGCACCTGAGGCTCGTGGTTTCCTCTTCGCAGCCCCACTACTCACCGAGGCTCAGCACGTCGAGAACATCGTTCCCGTGCGTAAGAGTGGTAAACTCCCATTTGCCGAGGGCGACCTCAAGGAGGTGCTCATCGAGAAGGAGTATGGTTGCGATAAACTATACTACCGCCTTAGCGACATCGCCGTTGGCAAACCCACGGGCGACACCTTCGAGGTAACCATCCTCGACGATGTATTGGCTACGGGAGGTACTGCCGAGGGCTTGGCCGAGTCGTTGGAGAGCACCAAGGTAATGGTCGATGGCAAGGAGTATGGCGTAAAGGTCAAAGAGTTTGTCTTCATCGTCGAGATCGGGGATCTCGGAGGCAAGGCTCGTCTTGAAAAGATTGCCCCTGTGCGCTCCATCACCGTAATCTAATACACAGCACAATAACAGTCTGATATACAACGTATCTATGTCGGATATTCTAAAACGTGAAGTCAAGTTCGTAGGAGGCGTTGGCGAAGTTCGCCAGCGCCTGCTGGAACGTGAAGTAGGCGTACGCACCGTCGGCGACCTACTGATGCGCTTCCCCTACCGCTACATCGACCGCTCACGCATCTTCTCGCTCTCGGAGGTAGACGAGAATATGGAGAATACCTACATACAGTTGCGTTGTCGCGTCGTTGGTCGATCGTTCGTTGGTGATGGTCCGAAGCGACGCTTCGTAGTCGAGGTTACCGACCCTACGGGGTGTGCCGAGTTGTTATGGTTTCACGGCGTAAACTGGATCGAGAAGCGCGTAGAACTCAACCGAGAGTATATCGTCTTTGGCCGTCCCTCAATCTTCAAGGGTCGCATCAGCCTTGTACACCCTGAGATTGAGGGTGTGGAGGTTGCGCTCTCAAGAAAGGTGGAGAGCAGTTTTCAGGGCATCTACTCCACCACCGAGAAGCTCTCGCAGACGATCACGGTGAAGGCTATGCACACCATTGTTCATAACGCTTGGCAACTCGTTGCCTCCATTCCCGATGCCTTCAGCGACCCCCTTAGTGAGGCTATGCGCCAACGCTACGGACTGATACCCCTCAAGGAGGCTATCTACAACCTCCACTTCCCACAATCCAAGGAGCGACTCAAACAGGCACAATACCGCCTCAAGTTCGACGAACTCCTCGGCGTGCAACTCACCATCCAGGCCCAACGTACCTCGCGTCACCAGCGCGGAGGAGGCTTTGTCTTTGGGCGTGTAGGTGACGCCTTCAACAACTTCTATTATAAGAAGTTACCCTTCAAACTCACTGGCGCCCAGCAACGTGTCATCAAGGAGATACGCGCCGATATGGTTTCGGGCCGACAGATGAACCGCCTACTTCAGGGCGATGTCGGTAGTGGCAAGACTATGGTGGCCTTTATGTCGATGCTCTTGGCCGTAGATAACGGCTATCAGGCCTGCATTATGGCACCCACGGAGATCTTGGCCCGCCAGCACTACGCCACAATGGCCCGTATGGCCGAGGGTATCGGCGTAAATGTCGCCATCCTCACTGGCTCCTCTAAGAGCAAGGAGCGACGTACAGCCTTCGAGGGCATCGCTTCAGGACAGATCGACATCCTTGTCGGCACTCACGCCCTCATCGAGGATAAGGTGCAATTCTCCAACCTCGGCTACGTCGTCATCGACGAGCAACACCGTTTCGGTGTGGAGCAAAGAGCCAAGTTGTGGACCAAGAACCATCAGCCACCCCATATCCTTGTGATGACCGCCACGCCAATCCCACGAACTCTGGCGATGACGCTCTATGGCGACCTCGAAGTCTCCGTTATCGACGAGCTACCCCCAGGTCGTAAACCTATTCATACCTACCACTACTACGACTCGGCACGTCTCAGGATGTTCGGCTTCCTCCGCCAGGAGATTGCCAAAGGACGACAGGTATATGTGGTATACCCCCTCATTAAGGAGTCCGAGAAGATGGACTACAAGGATCTTGAGGATGGTTTCGAATCCCTCTCGCGCGACTTCCCTCTGCCACAATACCGTATCACGGTGTGCCACGGCAAGATGAAGCCCGAAGACAAGGAGGCCGCGATGTCGCAATTCAAACGAGGCGAAGCAGATATCCTCGTTGCCACCTCCGTTATTGAGGTGGGTGTAGATGTCCCCAACGCCTCGGTTATGGTCATCGAGTCCGCCGAACGCTTCGGCCTCTCGCAGTTGCACCAGCTACGTGGCCGTGTCGGTCGAGGAGCAGAGCAATCCTACTGTATCCTTATGTCGGGCGACAAACTCTCGAAGGAGGGCCGCGCCCGTCTTGAGGCTATGTGCCAAACCAACGATGGCTTCCGTCTCTCGGAACTCGACCTTAAGCTACGAGGCGCAGGTGATATCCACGGCACTCAGCAGAGTGGTGATGCCTTCGAACTCAACATCGCTAACCTCGCTACCGACACCCAGATTATGGAACTTACGCGCGAGGTAGCCATAGATATTCTCAGCAGGGATAGCAACTTGCAGATGGCTGAGAATCAAGGGCTCAGGACCTTGCGCGACAGACACTGCAAGCGTCCGCGCATAGATTTTTCGGATATATCATAATTGATATAGTTGCAAAAGCGTTATATTTGTAACCTAAAACCAACTCATAGATAAAGAATGGCACTTATAAGATGTAAACAGTGTGGCAACCCCGTGTCGAGCAAGTCTAAGGCTTGCCCCATCTGCGGCGAGCCTATAGCAACCCCAGATACTCCCACCACAACCCCTACGGAGGAGGTGGTGACCCAAGCCCCAAAGACCCTCAACGACATCCTCGCCGAGCGCCAGAATCAGCGCACCCTCAATGACGAGCACGCCGAGGAGTCGAAGGAGACAACGCCACAGAACGAGACGGCAACTCCTACTCCCACCAACGAGGAGAGCCCTAAGGAGGATCCAAAAGAGACGGTGTACAACACCCCTATCTACGATGGTGGCTCATACAGCGATGCCGAGGTTGATGACCTCAAGGCCGACCTTGAGCGCAACCAGCGTTCACTGAAGGGCTACCGCCTTATAGCACTTCTGCTCCTGGTGTTGCTCCTCCCTGCGGCCTACTTTAGTATCAACTACGGCCTTAAGAATAAGAGCATTGAGGCCGACTACGCCATTGTGCAGTCTGCCCGCCAACTCTTCGAGGAGCAGAATGCCCTACTCCAGCGCGATGCCGAGAGCCTCGTTACAGAACTTGAGAGCCTCAAAGATCAGAACGACACTATGCTTGTCAAGTATCAGGAGGCTGTGGTTATGTTGGAGCAGTTGCAGAAGGAGAAGACCTACAACTACAACCAACTTGCTAAGTACAAGCGCGAGGTGGAGACCCTCCGTGGTGTAATGAAGGGCTACCTCAAGCAGATCGACTCGCTCAACACCATCAACAGCAACCTTCAGGCCCAGAACGTAGCCTACAAGAAGGAGATAACCTCGGCTCAGTTGCGCGCCGACGTTGCCGAGGAGAAGGCCGATGAACTCGGCACAAAGGTACGCATCGGTGCTGTCATCCGTGCGAGTGGTATCCGTATGGTTGCCCTCAACGACAAATCTAAGGAGGTGCGCCGTATAAAGATGGCCTCACGCCTAAGGGTTGATCTCGAACTTACGGCTAACGAGCTTGCTGAGCCAGGCGAGAAGAGCATATACATCTGCATCACTGCCCCCGATGGCTATGTTCTCTCGTCGGAGGAGATGATATTGTTCAACTTCGAGGGTGACGAGATGATGGCTTCGGCCGTGCGTAAGGTAGACTACGAGAATCAGTCAGTCCCTGTGAGCATCTTCTACGACGGAAGCTCCTTCGAGAAGGGTACCTACAAGGTAGATATCTATATCGACGGTCGCCATAGTGGTTCACAAGAGACCTTCTTCGAGTAACGACCACCACTATAAAACAGAGTGTGCCTATCTGAAAGTAGATAGGCACATTTTTTACATAAGTATCTATAAATCAGACCAGTTGCCAACTCATTACCTCGTTCTTGAACCTTCCGCATAAACTTTTTATTCTTAGCGGATTATGAGGTTATTTCAAAAATATAGCATTTCTCTTGCCCTTGATGATTCTCGATTCTGCTTTTGTCTTCGATCTTCTCTTGAATTACTATTCAGAAAAGCGATAACCAGTTTTGCTTGCAAAATCGTTTCGTCTTTGTTTGTGTATAGGTTTGATACATTGAGTGTTACAAGTGTTTCTGCTGTACATCTTCCAAAGATGACGTTTAATAAAGAGATCTGCGTTCTTATTGAAATTAATGATAAACATTAAATAATTAACGAAATGTTTGCGATTTCGGAATTTTTCATTACCTTTGCATAACGATAAACGATAATTTATTAATGATAATTGCAAAATAACATTCTAAAAACATTAAGAACATGAAAATTTCTAAATCCACCCAGCGACGAATCGTTGCGCTTTTTATGACTGTTTGTTTGATGTTCCTTCCCGATTTGATCCTTTCTGTCGTGCGTGTTGTATTCGACGAGGATTGGAGAACGACAGAGAACATTACATATGTCGGCACATTAGATGTCAACCGTCCAAGCTATATGCTTGCCGATGGTGAGCAGAGTTTTAATACTCCAACCATCGTACGTTCAGCTACTGCTGACGAGCCTGCGATTGTTGTCGAGCCATCGCAATATATTGTTTACGCTACTGACGGCGATTACGAGGTCGATACTACGGCGGCTAAAATACGCACTGTATTGCTCTATATTTTGATGATAGCAACTGTCTCATTGATAGGATTAGTGCTTGCTATTGTATATCAGGCAATTTGCGGTTTTCGCACGGGCAATTTTTTCACACGTGCATCTGTTATCATGCTCCGCGTGATGGCTGTGGCCTACTGCATTCGCAGTTTGATAATGTCGAATCTCGGAGCTTTGGAGGGAAGCGTTGCAAGCGAATTGTGTGGCACACTACGACCTGAAGGCTTAGGTGGTTCATACATTTTGAATACTGAGTCTGTCGTTGTACCTTTAGTGCTGCTGGTCGTAGCCGAGCTGATGAATATTGCTCGCTTGTTGAACGAAGAGGAGAGTGCTACATTGTAAAAAAAGGAAAGCTATGATAATTACTAATTTAGATGTTATGCTTGCACGACGCAAAATGTCGTTGCAGGAGCTCTCGGAGCGCATTGATATTTCGGTTGTGAATCTTTCGAAGCTCAAAACGGGTAAGGTGCGTGCGATACGCTTTTCGACGCTCGATTCCATCTGTCGCGCACTTGATTGCCAAGTGGGTGACATTCTCGAATTTCGTCCAGATGTCCTGGAACCACAAGAGTAAAGATACAATATAGGTCGTCTTTTAGACGGCCTATTTTTATAAGCGGAGAATCCAAATTGTTGCGATTTGTCTAGCGAATGCCATATGCAATATTCATGGTTTTATATTATTGTATTTGCGTATATTTTATTGTATTTGCGTATATTTGATTATCTTTGTAAAAGATGTAATGCTTAATATCTTATTTGTATTATGGAGAATAGAACCTGGCTTGTATTTGCTAATCGGAATATGTGCGATCATGCTACATCGTTACAACAAGATGGTTTTGTATACTGGAAGAAAGGTCGGGTAAAAATG
Organism: uncultured Alistipes sp.; assembly: GCA_904502285.1. Classification (GTDB taxonomy): domain Bacteria; phylum Bacteroidota; class Bacteroidia; order Bacteroidales; family Rikenellaceae; genus Alistipes. The sequence continues at coordinate 122,838 of CAJGEC010000002.1, forward strand.
TCGATCGGTGATATAGTTTATTTGTATATGTCTGATACGCGACATGTTCGTTTTAAAACATTGGTCGTGGATACTGAGTGTAAGCGAGGTGATTGTAAATACTGGGTTGCAGAGTGCCCATCTGATCTGACGTTTAAGTTGAAACTAGTTGAAGAGTACAACGGAGATAAACTGAATGATGATGTTTTACGCAACCATGGTTTCAATGGCGGTAGAAGTATTGAAAGACCGATGTGCAACAATTCTCAATTATTCAGTTATATCGAGTCGGTATTTGCTCATAACAGTCTTGCAAATATAATTGAAGAGGTGTGCCATACGGCAAAATCTCAAGATTTAGTTAAAAGAATTATTCCTATTCTTGTCCGTTGGGCAAAGCAAGGATTAACTGCAAACACTTATGGCAATTTGATTAACGAACTAGGATATTCAGCATTTCGTGGTTTAAGTAAGCAATTGGGATATGTTGATGATATTTTTAAGAAATTAATAGAGCGGACAGGTGAAGAAATCCCAACACTTAATGCTTTAGTAAAATCTAAGTCTACAGGATTGCCATCTACTGGATTTAGTTATGTGTATTCTTCCTATGACAAAATGTCACAAGAAGAAAAGCAGATTTTTATTGCTGGACTAAATGCAAAAGCTGTTGAATATGATAAATGGGATTGGGTGCTTTCGTCATTGGGTTTGACAGAATCAGTTATTGATATAACAGCAAATGAAGCAAAAATTCGCTCGGGTAAATTATATGGATCCGGAGGCGAAGGGGATAATCATAAAAAACTAAAAGAATACATTTATAATCATCCAGAATCGATAGGTGTCAAAGATTTCAAACGTCGCCATATGGAGTATATCTTACTGTCTGGTGATAGGCTAGATGTTTATTTTGAACTAAATAACGGTGCGCAGATTGCTGTTGAAATTAAATCCATCTCATCATCTGATGCAGATGTGATGAGAGGTTTATTCCAATGTGTTAAATATAAATCAGTGCTAGACGCAGAGAGTAAGGTGTTAGGTACAAAACCACAAAACGTATCAATGCTCGTAGTTGGAGGCAAGATGTCTATTGAAAATATGAAAATACAAGAAGCTTTAGGTATTTGTGTTTTAGAAATCGAAGTTCAATACTAGCATAATTTATAGCTCTGTTTCGATACTATCATTGGTAATCAGTTTCTGCTTGCCGATGCAGAATGTAAAAGTTGTTGATAATAAGATTATTACGGAATTGAGGCTCAAATAAGGCGGAATTATTTGATAAACAGTGATAAACGGTGATGGCCGATGATAAAAGTTCTGCTATTTGCTCAATCCTATTAAAGGTCTATAAAATCAATATTCTCATAAAATCCAATTAAATAAATAACCTGAAATAACAATCAATAATGTAACCACTCCGAAGAAAATGCCAATCAATCGCCAAGTCATTACCTTTTTAAGCATAGTTGCTTCGGGAATAGACAAGCCGATTATAGCCATCATAAAAGCTATAGCCGTTCCAAGTGGAATACCTTTAGCCACAAATACCTCAATGACGGGAACGACACTTGCAGGGTTGGCATACACAGGCACTGCAAGGATAACCGCCAAAGGTACGCCCCACCAATTCTCGGCTGATAAGTATTGTTCAAAGAATCGTTCGGGAACATAGCCGTGCATAGCGGCACCAATTCCAATACCAATGATAATGTATAGCAATACGCCACGCACAATACCCCAAGATTCTTTTGTAATAGCAGGCAAACGCTTCAAGAAAGGCGTTTTCTCTGCTTCCCATTGCTCACTCTGTGCGTTGGATTGTATTTGTGCGTTCTTTACCCAATCACTCAAGTAGCGTTCAAGTCGCATTTTGCCCAAGATATAACCTGCAATCATCGATAACACCGTACCGCTAACCACATAGATAAGCGTTGCCTTTACTCCAAACGAGCCGAGAAACATAGCAATAGCCACCTCGCTGACCAATGGAGATGCGATAAGGAATGTAAGCGTTACGCCCAATGGAATACCGCCTTTCACAAACCCTATAAACAACGGCTCTCGGCGAGCCCAAACGCATCATCGGCTACAACACTTGCCAGGTGGCGAAATACGACAATTACGAACTCGGCAGCTTCTCCGAGGAGGCAAAGCACGCCTGGCGCGATGCCCATTGGGAGGAGGACTTACAAA
>CAJGEC010000003.1 GCA_904502285.1 uncultured Alistipes sp.
CAACCACTGTCTGGCCTACTCGTGGAAACGTTAGTAGTTTAGCTGATATTCTTAAAGTTCACTAAGTTCATTAAATTCCTTAAACTCTTTAATTTCATTATATGCCTCAACCCGATGCCTACGGCAGCACCATTGCCAAACCCCTCTTCGCTCTGCGCAAACCTTAAAGAACGTTAGTAGTTTGGTGCGGTATTTCGCTTGCGCTACATAAGTTGATATTTATTTCAACTTGCTTCTGTAAGAGGCAAGGCGGCAGTCGTGAGCCGATGGCTCGGAGATATTTACATTCCACCCCAAACCCCTCCTTTGTCAAAGGAGGGACTTAGATGTTTTGCTCGTTTTTTTAATACTGTAAAAAACTATGACGCTTCGGTGGCGTTCAAGCCTTATTCATTGAACAAAGCTAATAAATCTGCTTCAAACTTTCCTGTTGATTTACACTCCTGAGGTATTGTTGTTTCTACAACTTCTTTTCTCAAATAAAAAGAATTCAACCACTCTATAATATAATAACCTACAACATGTATATTTTGAAAATAGCTGTGTAATATAGATAGGTTTCACACTGTTACTATTGGTATATCTTAAAATACCTTTTATCTCCGTCATCATCAACGAGGTAATAATTATAACCTTTGAATGATGTTCTAGTTAATATATATTTATCTAAATTCATCATATTCGCTTTAGCGCCACCGTTGGATACATATGATATAGTTTCTTCAATATGTCCATTATAATCGCAGTAGTATGAACCGTTTTTCTTATAAATATTGTAGTATGAGCCTTCATACATAGTTCGATCATAATCGTCATACCAATAATCCATATACCTGCCGATTAATACATATTCCTTAACCTGCTCTCGCAAATATGCATTATTAATTAATCGGTTTGAAGCATCTTCACATTCACCTTCCCAAAACTTAATTCGCTCTTTCGTCTTATCAATATCACTATTGACATTTAATAGCTGTGTATTCAAATTACTTACTTTTTCACTTGTCCACAATATAGCACAAAATATTACTATAACCGATACAATTGCGGGAATAAACTTTAGTGTTCTTTTCATGGTATTGTTGTTATTTATTAGTACGCCCTTGCATTATCAATAAGCTGATACGTCTCATAAAGCTCACTGCGCTTGTTTTTTGCCGCTTGCAATTCTTTTTGAGCATCTTCTAATTCAGACTTTTTGTTGCAGTATATGAATGCACAAACCCCAATTGTAATTGCAGCAATCACAACGAGAAAAATAGAAATCATTTTTAGTTTTTTCATACAATTTATACAAATATTGCTTAAATGTTACACAAAAAAATGCTAATAATGTGTCGTCCTAAAAAATTATTTAGTTTATTTTACACTTAATCGTTTCTCAATAAAACCATTGCCCTTTAACATTGATACGCACAAAAAAAAGCGCAGGACAATTAGTTATATTCCCACTTCGAGGTGTTTGGCGTAACCCAGGTAGATGAATAACTAAAAGCCCGCACCGAACGGCACGAGCATTTCAACTATTATTCCCATCTACCTTTTTTAGTCGCCAAACTTCCGAAGTGATAGAATAAAGCTAAAACGCTTTTCCAATATGTGCTTTCATACATAACTCATGTGCTACCTGCACATAATTGTCCATCTGTAGTTCTAAAGTGTCCTGGTGCACCATATGGAGCTTTAATAGGATTACCATATTCATCAAAGAAATAGGCTGCAATGTTCACATTCCTCCCCTTAAGGTCATCTACTGAACAACAAATGTGAATGGCTAAGCAATTTGTTCCAGAATATCGAACATTATGATTATGCCCAAGTGATATATAACTGATATCAGCTGTTTGTGCTGAAGATGATGCGTATATACCGAATATCGCAATTAACATTAAAATAGTTTCTTCATAATGTTTAATTATCTTTTAGCTTAGATATTTTATATTATTCCAGGGCGTGTATTAACAGTAATATACAAGCAACAATTATCAATAACCATCCTATAGCCACTAATACGTTTACAGTTTGAGGACTCAACTGAACATAATTAGGGTTACCCTTATTTTCTTTTGCTATTTCAGGTGTCATTTTAATCAATAATCCACCCAAAATTGCACATGAGAAATAAATCCAATACATAGTAAGTAATTATATTAATCTAAACCAAAAAATAAAACCATAAGAGTTGAGAATATTATTGCACCAGCAATCCAGTATAGAATCTCAACAACAATTTTATTTGCACCACTTTTTTTTAGTGAGTTCGCAAACATCAAAATGCATATAGCAAGTACTAAAATAACAAGAATGACTCCCATATCGTTCTTAAAACTTTTATTCTACATTTTATTGGCTAAAAAGTCCATATATAATCGTTTCTATCAACTTGACTTGAATAAATTGTTATATTTCTTCTTGTAAATCTCGGCTTAATTGCATATTGTAAGAGATTTGTCGATATAACGAGATACACGCACAAAAAAAAGCGCGGGACTATTAGTCTATTCTATTCTCAAGGTGTTTGGCGTAACCTTATCAGCAGAATAACCAAAAGCCCGCACCGAACGGTACGAGCATTTTTGCAAAATTCCTGCTGATTTCATTAAGTCGCCAAACTTTTGAGAATTCAGAATGTTGCTAAAACGCTTTTCCAATATGTCTAAAATGTGCGTATTAAACTATACGCTATGCTTCATAGGCAAAATATATTTAACTGATTAACAAAATCCACGACAGCCCTAAATGCCATCTATAACCACTGCGTATTTCGCAATGCTACTACAAATATACAAAAGTATTTCCTAAAAAACAAAATAAAAAACAAAAGTTATACATTAAGGTTATTAATGCTTTGGGGTAGTAGTTTTTATTTACAGAACTTGCTTCTGTATGAAGATAGGCGGCAGTCGTGAGGAAGGCCGTCTATTTTTTATCTATTAGACTTAGTAATACACAATTTTTAAAAATTATTTTCGTATATTTGCTTTGGGAAAGTAACTTTAATCAACTTATACTATGAAAAGACTATTAACACTTTTGGCTTTGGTGTGTGTGACCTTCACCGCCGTTGCCGATGAGGGTATGTGGCTCTTGCCATATATCAAGAAGATGAACGAGAAGGATATGAAGGCTCATGGCTGTAAACTCAAGGCCGAGGATATCTACTCTGCCGAGAAGTCATCCCTAAAGGATGCCATCGTAATCTTTGGCGGAGGTTGCACAGGCGAGATTGTATCGCCTAACGGCTTGCTCTTCACCAACCACCACTGTGGCTACGACGCCATTCAGAAGCTCTCATCCGTAGAGCACGACTACCTCGCCGATGGTTTCTGGGCTATGAACAACGAGGAGGAGCTCCCTGCCGAGGGTCTCTCAGTGCGTTTCGTGCGCCACATCTTCGATGTTACGGCCGACATCAAGGGTAACATCCCAGCTAATGCTGCTTGGGAGGAGTTCTCGCAGATGGCTACCGAGAATAAGAAGAACCTCATCGCAAAGCTTGAAGCCGAGTACCCCAATATGGATATTGTGATTCCTGGCTTCTTCGGCAACAACCAGTTCTTCGCCTTCGTCTACGAGACCTACACCGACGTTCGTCTCGTGGGTACTCCCCCATCATCTATCGGCAAGTTCGGTGGCGACACCGACAACTGGATGTGGCCACGCCACACTGGCGACTTCTCTATCTTCCGCGTATATGCTGGCAAGGACAACCGCCCTGCGGCATACTCTAAGGAGAATGTGCCTTACAAGGCCGAGAAGTGGCTCGACATCTCGTTGAAGGGTATCGAGGAGGGCGACTACGGTATGATTATGGGCTTCCCAGGCTCTACCGAGCGCTATATGACATCTTACGAGATTGACTATATGTTGGAGGTGGACAACCCACAGCGCATCTACATCCGTGGCGAGCGTCAGGCAATCTTGCGCAAGCATATGGATGCTGACCAGGCTGTACGCATCAAGTACGACGCTAAGTTCGCAGGCTCGGCAAACTACTGGAAGAACTCTATCGGTATGTCACGCGGCATCGAGAAGCTCAACGTGCGCGACAAGAAGGCGGCACAGGAGGCTGAGTTCCAGGCTTGGGCAAATGCCAACACACTCCCTGAGGAGCGCTACATGGATGCCTTGAGCCTCATCGAGCAGTCGCAGACCGAGGCAAAGGAGGAGAATGCCACATTACAGTATCTCTCGGAGGCATTCTTCCAGTCGGTGGAGCTTGCGCAGACTATGCTTGGCAGATTCAACCCCGAACAATTCTACAAGGACTACGACGAGGCTACAGACCGCGACGTAGCAAAGCGTATGTTCACCATCTACCGCGAGAACAACAAGCGTCTACCCTCAATCTACGCAAAGATTGATGCAGAGTTTGGTGGCAACAGCGACGCATACGTAGACTGGCTCTACGACAACTCGCAGCTTGCAAACTATGAGAAGTATCAGAGAGTATTAGCCCTCGATGATAAGGCACGAGAGGAGGCCTTCAACAACGACCCCGTATACGAACTTGCCCTATCACTCTTCGAGCTCTACAACGAGCTTGCGCCCGCAGTTACGGCTTCGAACAACAAATTTGCCGATGGTCACCGCCTCTATATCGACGGCCTTATGAAGATGCAGCCTGAGAAGGCGTGGGCTTCGGATGCTAACTTCACCATCCGCCTCACCTACGGTAACGTACTCCCTTACAGCCCTGCCGACGGCATCATCTACAGTCACTACACCACCATCGACGGCGTAATGGCCAAGGAGGACCCAAAGAACCCTGTGGAGTTCACCGTGCCTGAGCGCTTGAAGGAGTTGTACAAGGCTAAGGACTATGGCCGCTACACCGACAAGAATGGCGACCTTCCAGTGGCATTCTTGCTCAACTGCGACATCACAGGTGGTAATTCAGGCTCTCCAGTAATGAATAACAAGGGACAGCTCATTGGCTTGGCCTTCGACGGCAACTGGGAGGCTATGTCGGGCGATGTGGCCTTCGAGCCAGAACTCCAGCGCACCATCGCCGTAGATATCCGCTACGTATTGTTCGTGGTAGAGAAGTATGGTCAGGCTGGCTGGTTGCTCGACGAATTGACAATCAAGAAGTAGCCACCTTTAAATAGCAAAAATATGGATTGTTCCTTTGGGGACAATCCATATTTTTTATACCTTTGCCCCTATGGAACGACATATCGATATCAACGACTTCAACTACAACCTTCCTGATGAGCGCATCGCGAAATTCCCTTTGGAGGAGCGCTCGTCATCGAAACTCCTTGTCTACGACAACGGCACAATCACCGAGAGCCACTTCCGTAATGTGGCCGAATTCCTACCTAAAGGTGCTACGCTGGTCTTCAACAACACCCGTGTAGTACGCGCACGTATCGTGATGCACAAGGACTCTGGTGCCCGCATCGAGGTCTTCTGCCTTGAGCCACACAACCCTGCCGACTATGAGCGCGCCTTTGCGCAGTATGGCTCGTCGGAGTGGAGTTGCATCGTGGGTAACCTCAAGAAGTGGAAGGAGGGCGAAATAGGCATCACCTTCGACTATAGGGGTCAGGAACATAGTCTGCGTGCCGAGATCGTTGAGCGAGGCACGAGGGAGCATATCGTGCGCTTCCGCTGGTCGGCAGAGTGTAGCTTCGGCCAGCTACTCGAAACCTTGGGTCGCATTCCCATCCCTCCCTACCTCAACCGCGAGAGCGAGGATATCGACAACACACGTTACCAGACCGTCTATGCACGTTTCGAGGGCTCGGTTGCGGCCCCCACTGCAGGCTTGCACTTCACCCCTGAGCTTATCGAGGGTATGCGCAAAGAGGGCTACAGCTTCGAGGAGGTGACGCTACACGTGGGCGCAGGAACATTCCTCCCCGTTAAGGATGACGACGCGGCACAGCACCCTATGCACACCGAACACTTCTCCGTAACACGTAGTGCTGTGGAGAACCTCCTTAAAAATATCGACAATATCGTTGCCGTAGGCACAACCTCCGTGCGCACATTAGAGTCGCTCTCGGCCCTTGCGTGGCGCATAAAGAGCGGTGGCTCTCCAGAGGTTGAGCGCACCATCGGGCAGTGGGAGTTGTACGACATCCCCGATACGTTCGATGGCAAGGAGGCACTATCAACCCTTTTGGAGTATATGAGCGAGAGTGGCCTGGACCGCCTCAAGGCCTCAACACAGATTATGATTACCCCTCTGGGCTATCGCTTCCGTATCGTGAGCAACATTATCACCAACTTCCACCAGCCTAAGTCTACCCTACTGCTCTTGGTTAGTGCATACGTGGGTGGCGACTGGAAGCGAATCTACGACTATGCCCTCGCCAACGGGTTCCGTTTCTTGAGTTATGGCGACTCTTCGCTGCTTAAGGTAAGACGAGAATAAAATTGTTCTATTTCAGAACTGCTAATAATAAACCAAACCGAAAAAAGTGTCAATAAAATTGATTTATTGGCACTTATTTTATTTAATTGTTGTATATTTGCGAACTATTTCTAAACTTAAACGATATACAACAACGTATGAAATCACTTAAAATCGGAGACCTTATCGCCAAACTTCCCATCGTACAAGGCGGTATGGGAGTCGGTATTTCACTCTCAGGACTCGCATCGGCAGTGGCGAACGAGGGCGGTATCGGCGTAATATCTGCTGCAGGCCTCGGCCTCATATACAACAACCCCAAAAAGAGCCTCGCTGAGGCAGCTATCGACGGCCTCAAGGAGGAGTTGCGCAAGGCTCGCCAAAAGAGCAACGGCATCATCGGTGTAAACGTAATGGTGGCGATGACCAACTTTGCCGATATGGTAAGCACAGCCATCAAGGAGGGTGCTGACATCATCTTCTCTGGAGCAGGCCTCCCCCTCAACCTACCATCGTTCCTCACCGAGGGTGCAAAGACCAAACTCGCCCCTATCGTCTCTTCGGCACGTGCTGCGAAGTTGCTCTGCGAGAAGTGGTGGAACGAGTACCACTACGCCCCAGATGCTATCGTCGTTGAGGGTCCAAAGGCGGGTGGACACCTCGGCTACAAGGCCGACCAGATCGAGGATGAGAACTACAGCCTCGAGACTACACTTCCTCAGGTTGTGGAGGCCGTACGTGAGTTCGGCCAGAAGCACGACCTTACAATCCCTGTTATCGCTGCTGGTGGCATCTATACAGGTGAGGATATCTACAAAATTATGGAACTCGGAGCCTCAGGCGTGCAGATGGGAACACGCTTCGTGACTACCGAGGAGTGCGATGCCGACGCTAACTTCAAGCAGGCCTATATTGATGCCACAGAGGAGGATATTCAGATTATCCAGAGCCCTGTAGGTATGCCAGGCCGTGCTGTACGTAGTTCCTTCCTCGACAAGGTCAAGGAGGGTCTCACACGCCCTAAGCAGTGTGGCTTCAACTGCATCCGCACCTGCGACGTAGTACACAGCCCCTACTGCATTATGTTGGCTCTGTACAACGCCTTCAAGGGCAAACTCCAGAATGGCTACGCCTTCGCTGGTGCCAACGCTTGGCGCGCCCAGAAGATTGAGTCGGTAAAGAGCGTTATGGAGTCGCTCGTTTCGGAGTACCGCAAATTCTGCAACAAGTAGCACTTATCCGTCACAAAAAGAGAGGGCGTGTCCACTGCGGACACGCCCTTTTTTTGTATTAGACCTCTACGATTAGAAGTTGTAAGTACAAGTAAGACCGAAGTTATAGAAACCATCAGCCCAAGCACCATTCAAAAAGTAGATAGTTGGACGATAGTCGATAGAAAGAGTTACAGGAGTGTTGAAGCGGATACCGAAAGCAACATTACCTACAACACCTACCTGAGCGCCAAGTTTATTAACGCCATCCTTCTCGTAGCCCCACATACCTACTGCACCACCGACACCTGCAGAGAGGAACCAACGGCCAGCAGATGGAGTCCAATCCCAATCAAAGCAATTCCAGTTGTATATAGCGTTTGCCAAAATTGAGTTACCGAAGCCGTGAAGACCTGCATTAACCTCCAAATAGTTCTCTGCAGAGAAATGGCGCTCGTACTGAACCTCAGCGCCATAACCAAGACGCAAACCGATAGAGTTCTTATAGTCCTGAGCATTTACGGCTGCAACACAAAGCAACGCAACAACAGCAAGTAAAATCTTTTTCATAGCATTAGTTATTAAAGTTTAACATAAATTAGTTCCTAATACAAATATAACACTTTATATCCGAACCACAAAATATAATCAATAAAAAGTCAATTCTATCCTACAAAGAGGTGCATTTTGCAGACGTTTATACCAACTTTTCATAAAAGTAATTCCCTCGAAAAGGTATTACTCCTTCTCAAGGGAATTTTCTACTTTATGGAATAAACCGTTATCCTCAACAGATATAATTAGTTCCAATTCAATATCTTACGGAAGTCATACTCCTCAGGATTCTCAATATACGCCTTAGCCTCCTCGTAGTCAGCCTCGGTGATATAGTGCATAAGGTTGTCGATAACCTGGTGAATCTTGTCGGCGTTGATATCTACCAAGCGTGGTGGAATCTTGCCAGTCTCAGGATCCTGGAGGTCCTTCAAATAGAGAGGCGATACGTAACCCTCCTGGCTGATATAAACCATACAGCCAGTCTTACCCTCAGAGAAGAGTTTATAGACACCCATACCGAGTTGTGAGCAATAAACGAGGTCGAAAGCACAAGGGGTCTGACAACGTACCTCATATCCAATCTCCACTGGACGAGACTTAACCTTCACGCCAAGAGCCTTACAACGCTTCTCAAGCAAGGTGTTGAACATCTCGGCCTTAGAGACCTTACCCAACTCTGGGTGGCCGTGCTCGTCGTAAGAGAAGTGGATGCCCGACTTAAGAATCTCATCCTGGTCGAGAGCGTGGAATACACCCTCAGAGACCATTGCAGCACCGTAGTCCATACCGAGAATCTTACGCTTAACGATAGACGACACGATAAGGCTAATGATCTTGTCGATGGTGATCTTTGTCTTATTGAACATCTCAGGGATGATAATCATAGGATAGTGGCAAGCCGAAGCGATACCGAAGGCGAGGTGACCAGCTGAGCGACCCATAGCCGCAACAACAAACCAGTTAGCCGATGTACGAGCATCGTTATATACCGCACGACCGATAACCGAACCCGCATTCTTTGCCGACTGATAACCGAAAGTAGGCATACCTGCAGGCAATGGAAGGTCGTTGTCGATAGTCTTAGGAACGTGGATATTTGCAATAGGATACTGCATACGCTCCAAGAACTTCGCAATGCGGTTAGCAGTAGATGCTGTATCGTCGCCACCTACGGTTACGAGCAACTTGATATTGTTGTTCTTGAAGAAGTCGAGGTTGAAGTTCTTCTCGAAATCCTCTTCTGTAGGCTTGAAACGGCTCATAGTGAGGTAAGAACCACCCTGGTTGAAGATATAATCTACGCGGAACATATCCAAATCCTCATAACGTGGATTAGGATTAAAGAGTCCCGAATAACCATAGTGCAAACCTATCACACGATAACCCTTAGCAAGGAATGTCTTGGCTACAGAGCCAACAACGGTGTTCATACCAGGTGCAGGACCGCCACCCGTAAGAATTGCAATAGCCTCTTTCATAGTGTAATATTTTTTAGTTATAGAATTTTACCTTTTAATACCACAAATATACTAAATATTTTTAAAAACAATAAATTTTATGCCACTAATCTTTATTATATTAAAATTCACTATCTTTACATCACCAAAAACCTTAAACCTACAACCTCTATGAAGCGATACCTTTTATTACTTCTTCTGCCCTTCACGGCACATATAGCCGCGGCCGAAGAGCCTTTCAACGGGCTTATCACACGCCTCGACGGCTCTGGCATCAAGGCCACCATAAAGGTCAAAGATAGCGACAAGCAGACACGCTCGGATAGCAAGGGTCGTTTTGGACTGACGGACCTCAAGGCCGACGACATACTATATATAATAGTCAAGCGCGACACCACCACCATAGCCCTCGAAGGTAGGCGTAGCATTCACATCGTCTTGGCCGAGGAGGGCGACATACTAAAGAGCGAGGAGTCGGAGGAGCTGATGAACTTCGGCTTCGGATACGTGAAACGCAGAGAGAGTCTCGACTACTCATCGGGCATATCGGGCGATAGGCTACGCGCCACAGGTTGCTCAGACCTACAACGCGCTATTATGATGTGCTACCCCGGTTTGCGATATATCAATGGTGAGTTGTGCCTAATGACTCAGAACTCGATAAATAGCTCTTCGGGAGTCTTGGTGCTTTGCGATGGCGTGGAGAGCCGTCTGGAACTTATAAACATCCACGACGTGAAGAATGTAGAGATTATCAAGGGGTCGAATATGTATGGTTTTAGGGGTGTAAATGGTGTTATACTCATCACCACCCTAAGCGCAACGGATGTCCTCCAAAACAAGAAATAGTCTACCCCATATTTATTTAATCAAGCAAGGCGTGCCCCACAAGGGCACGCCTCACCTTTTTTTTATTACTATATGGATGAACGAAGTCTACTTACCTCTACGGTCGTAGAACTCTATACCAACACTTGAGAAGTTTCCCTGAATCTTATGGCCATTATCGTCAATACAATCCAACGTAACACTGACATCATCACCATCTACAGCAATCTCAATCTGGCCATCGTAGATTGGCGCACCGAGGTTGTTATTGATAACGTAGTTTTCCACGACATAGTACTGCGAGCCGACATACATTACGCCCTCAACAAGACCTTTGATGAAACAATTTTTCTGTGGTGCAAGATCCGAGCAAGGTGTATAGACACCAGCAAGAGACTCGTATGACGCATCTTCACAACTGTCAGTAAATAACTTTATCTGGAAGTAGGCGCCATTGCGTGCTCCAGAGTCCTCCATAAGCGCTATCGACCAATAATCTGCACCGATGCCATACTCATCACCATAATAGAATAGGCGCAAATAGCCAGTCGAGAGATCAAAGGTAAAGTCCTCGGTGAGTTTCGAACTATAGGCAGGAGACTCCACAACACTTGGCACATAGAGCTCGCCCTCATAGACAATGCGATGCAACGTACCATCCGACATAGTTACGATAGCCTCGAACTTATTGTCTGTCACAGTCACAGTGCCTGACTTCATCTCGAAAGAGGTCTCTGGCTGACCATCCCCATTATTGAAGTGTGCCTTGCTATGTTCTGCGGTAAACGTACCGACATAGCAACTATTATTACGGTCAAATTCGTAAGTACCGTTAGAGAGGATTGGATGTTCGCCACCACGATTCTTAGCGTAGATGTCAAAGTAGTAATAGACAGCATTAGCACCATTGTTGGCCTCGTTAATCTCTCCGGTACCCAACTGAACATAGTAGTTATAGTTGTCTTCGCCAGCATTGCCAAGATACTCACCACCAAATACCGTAGCCACAGTTTCGTAGTCATACTCACCCTCAGGGCGAACCTCCTGAATAAGGCCTACGTACTTCTCGATATCGCCATACTTGATGGTAATAACACCCTCGCGACGACTGCTGGTGGTATTGCGGTCAGCAACAAAACTCACCACACCATCATTTGCCATAACATCCTTAACCCAGAAGGCATTGCTATAGGCTGTCACACGAACATCCTCGATAGGATTCTTAATCTCGAACAAAATCAGCGACTTACCACCCTGATAAGCGATGGTCATTGGAATCTCTGAGAGCACCTCTACAGAGGTTGTAGTATCTACAGGCTCCTGAGGAGTCTCATTCTTCTCGCAAGCCGTAAGGGCAAAGAGTGCAAGAGCCAATAAGGTAAATAGTTTTTTCATAGTTATTGAGTGTTTTTGATTAATATTGTCGTCAGTTTGTGCAAAGTTATAAAAATAATCGGAAATTATCATAGGAAATCGCTTTTAGTTGTTGCAAGGCTGAATAGCAAGGCGATACCTTGCCTGCTACGCAGTAATGAGTTTAGGGAAATTAGGGAAATTAGGGATAGGCTTGCGCAACCCGTTATCGGAGTGCGCTCTCCTTAAACTCCCTGAACTCCTTAATTTCCCTAAATACCCACCTCCAATCAATTTGATGTCAGAAGGGTGCCGAGTGCCACACTCGGCAAAAATGCCTCGGATGGGTAGTACTTGACGTACGTCCCATTCGAGGCATTTTTTGTTAGGGGCCGCAATCGACCCCTTATCACATCAAATTACTTTGTGCGGTTGATATAAGAGTTATAACGCCACTTAGCATTCTCCTCTGCTGCCTGGAAGAGCTGCTCTGCCTCAGCAGGGAAGGCCTTCTTAAGTGAGGTATAACGTACCTCCTTCATAAGGAAGTCGCGGAACTTAGACCAGTCTGGCTCCTTAGAATCCATAACGAATGGGTTCTTACCCTCAGCCTCAAGAAGTGGGTTGTAGTGCCATAGGTGCCAGTAACCACACTCAACAGCCTGCTTACCAATGGTCTGAGTACGTGTCATACCACCCTTGATACCGTGGTTGATACAAGGAGCATAAGCGATGATGAGTGATGGACCTGGGTAGGCCTCAGCCTCCTTGAGTACGTTGAAGAGCTGCTGCTGTGAAGCACCGATAGATACCTGTGCTACGTATACATAGCCATAAGTCATTGCAATAGCACCAATATCCTTCTTGCGGATGCGCTTACCTGCAGAGGCAAACTTAGCGACAGCACCTACAGGGGTAGACTTAGATGACTGACCACCAGTATTAGAGTAAACCTCAGTATCGACGATAAGGATATTTACATCCTCGCCCGAAGCAAGAACGTGGTCTACACCGCCGAAGCCGATATCATAGCCCCAGCCGTCGCCACCAAAGATCCACTGCGAACGCTTAACCAACCAATCCTTATACTCGATGATAGTCTTGCAGTAGTTGCAGTCGCAAGCCTCAGCCATAGGGATAAGACGTGCAGCGATATCGCGTGTTGCAGCAGCGAAGTGACGTGAGTCGATCCACTCCTGCATAGTAGCCTTAAGCTCCTCTGAGCAGCAGTTGCACTCAGCGATAGCCTTCTGCATAGTCTCAGCAAGTGCCTCACGAATCTTCTCGACACCGACACGCATACCGAGACCGAACTCGGCGTTATCCTCGAACAATGAGTTAGCCCACGCAGGACCCTGACCCTTGGCGTTGGTGCAGTATGGAGTTGAAGGTGCTGAACCAGAGTAGATTGATGTACAACCAGTAGCATTAGCAACCATCATACGGTCGCCGAAGAGCTGAGTGATAGCCTTGATATATGGGGTCTCACCGCAACCAGCACAAGCACCTGAGAACTCGAACAATGGCTGTGCAAACTGCAAGTTCTTCACCGACTTAGTCTTATCTACATACTCAGTATAGCCAATCTCCTTGGTAACCTTTGTCCAGTTCTCAGCCTCAGGCAACTGCTCAGCCAAAGGACGCATAACCAATGCCTTCTCCTTTGCAGGACATACATCAACACAGTTGTTACAGCCTGTACAGTCGAGTGGCGACACCTGAATGCGGAACTTGAGGTTCTTGGTCTCACCCAAGCCCTGCTTCCACTCCAAGCCCGAAGCTGCAGCCTGCTCCTCAGTAGCGAGGAATGGGCGGATAGCAGCGTGAGGACAAACGTAGGCACACTGGTTACACTGGATACAGTTCTCAATCTTCCACTCAGGAACGCTGGTAGCGATACCGCGCTTCTCGTAAGCCGCAGTACCATTATCCCAAGTACCATCCTCACGGCCATTGAATGCTGACACAGGGAGTGAATCACCCTTGAGAGCATCGATAGGCTTACAGATATTGCGAACAAAGGCTGGAACATCCTCGCTAACAGCGTGGCTCATCTCAGCAACCTCCAATGAAGCCCACTCAGCAGGAACCTCAACCTTAACCACTGCCTCGCAACCAGCATCCACAGCAGCATAGTTCATATTCACGATATCCTCACCCTTCTTGCCGTAAGACTTGTAGATAGCCTTCTTCATCTCCTCGACAGCCTTCTCGATAGGAATGATGTCGGCAATCTTGAAGAATGCAGCCTGCATAATGGTATTGGTACGTGAGCCAAGACCAAGCTCTGCAGCAATCTTAGTAGCGTTGATGATGTAGAAGTTGATATTGTTCTTTGCGAGGTAAGCCTTCATATGTGCTGGCAATGTAGCACAAGTGGTCTCAGCATCGTTTACCGAGTTGAGCAAGAATGAGCCACCACGCTTCAAACCCTTCAACACGTCGTACTTCTCAACATACGATGGCACGTGGCAAGCCACGAAGTCTGGTGTAGTAACCAAGTATGGAGAGGTGATAGGGTTATCACCGAAACGCAAGTGTGAAGAGGTGTAACCTCCCGACTTCTTAGAGTCGTATGAGAAGTAAGCCTGACAGTACTTGTCTGTCGAGCCACCGATAATCTTAATAGAGTTCTTGTTAGCACCTACTGTACCATCTGAGCCAAGACCGAAGAACAACGCCTCGAAGGTACCCTCCTTAGCCATAGAGATCTCAGCACCTACAGGCAACGACAACATAGTAACATCGTCGTTGATACCTACGGTAAAGTGGTTCTTTGGAGTCTCCGACTCAAGGTTAGCAAATACTGCCAACATCTGAGCAGGTGTAGTATCCTTAGACGAAAGACCGTAGCGACCACCGATAATCATTGGACGCTCGTTGCACTCGTAGAATGCGTCGCGGATATCAAGGAACAATGGCTCACCATTAGCTCCTGGCTCCTTAGTGCGGTCCAAAACGCAGACACGCTTCACGGTTGATGGCAACACGTTGAAGAGGTACTTCGCTGAGAATGGACGGTAGAGGTGAACGGTGATAACACCCACCTTCTTGCCCTGAGTACGGAGGTAGTCTACACACTCCTTGATGGTCTCGGTAACTGAGCCCATAGCGATAATGATATTCTCAGCCTCTGGGTCACCATAGTAGGTGAATGGCTTGTACTGACGACCAGTAATCTCCGAAATCTTATCCATAGCCTCAGCAACCATATCTGGCACTGCATCGTAGAACTTGTTCGATGCCTCGCGAGTCTGGAAGTAGATATCTGGGTTCTGAGCAGTACCACGTGTTACAGGGCTCTCAGGGTTGAGGGCGCGCTTGCGGAACTCCTTCAAAGCCTCACGGTCGAACATCGCAGCAAGTGATGCCTCGTCGATAAGCTCGATCTTCTGAATCTCGTGAGAGGTACGGAAACCATCGAAGAAGTGTACGAAAGGTACACGAGCCTTGAGGGACACGATGTGTGCGATACCTGCAAGATCCATAACCTCCTGAACTGAAGAGGTTGCAAGCATAGCAAAACCTGTCTGGCGCACGGCCATAACGTCCTGATGGTCACCAAAAATTGAGAGGGCCTGAGCCGCCAACGAACGTGCCGATACGTGGAAAACGCAAGGGAGCAACTCACCTGCTATCTTATACATATTTGGCACCATAAGGAGCAAACCCTGTGATGCTGTAAAAGTAGATGTAAGGGCACCACTCTGAAGTGAACCGTGTACTGCACCCGCAGCACCAGCCTCTGACTGCATCTCTACCACCTTCACAGTATCACCATAGATATTCTTCTTGCCCTGTGCCGACCACTCATCAACAAGCTCTGCCATAGTTGATGAAGGGGTGATAGGATAGATGGCTGCTACCTCCGAGAACATATATGCAATATGTGCCGCAGCGTAGTTACCATCACACGTAATAAATCTCTTCTCTCTCATATTTCCTCAATAAATTGTTATATATTTCTAATCAGTCCGTTGTCTATCGCCTCTCGAAAACCCCGTTTTCGCTGTTTACACCCACTAAAACACGCATCCGAGAAATGCTTAAGCATCAGTGAGCTAACGATGTAGACAAAAATCGGGGGCAAAGATACATAATTACTCCGAAAATTCATAGTTTTTTCGCTGTTATCTTTTTAACACATCGCACTTTACAGCCACGGCATCGCCACGAGCCATTTCTAAAAAACGTCTCACCTCCTCACACGGCCTTAACTCTCCGTAGCCTCGGCCATTATCCGAGGTATATATATTATAATAAAGTATCACTCAATCCTGTTTTTCCATAACTCCCCTCAAAAAAGAACATATTTAATACCAATAAGGGATAAATAACTTACAATTTGGGGATAAAGGGTCAAAAAAAGCCAATAAATTTGTATGATTGACGTAAAATTTATTATCTTTGCTCAATTGTAAAACCCAACTTTTATCGTATGGCAATTAAAAATAACGTAATGATTGTACGCCAGAGACTTCTTACTAAGCTCGTAAGCCTCTGGAACGAGGGACAACTCGTTGAGAAAATCGACCGAGTACCCATTGAATTTAGTCCTCGCAACTCACAAGTACGCGGTAGATGCTGTATCCACAAGGAGCGTGCTGTGTGGAAGTACAAGTCGTTGCCTTTGCTCGGCTACGATATGACCGACGAGACCGACGAGCTTATGCCACTCTCTGACTACGCCAAGATGGCCCTCGACCGCGATCGTATCAAGGATAACATTATGTGCGTTATCGACGAGGCTTGTTCTTCTTGCGTACGCACAAACTACGATATCACTAACCTCTGTCGCGGTTGCGTTGCTCGTGCTTGTGAGCACGCCTGCCCAAAGAACGCTATCGAGTTCGACCCAGAGACCTCTCAGGGTAAGATCAACCACAAGATCTGTATCAGCTGCGGTAAGTGCTACGCTGCGTGTCCTTATCACGCTATCGTCTACATCCCTGTTCCTTGTGAGGAGGCTTGCCCAGTGGGTGCTATCTCTAAGGATGAGTATGGCGTAGAGCATATCGACGAGTCTAAGTGTATCTACTGCGGTAAGTGTATGAACGCTTGCCCATTCGGTGCTATCTTCGAGATCTCTCAGGTATTCGACATTCTCCAGGCTATCCGCCGTGGTGAGGAGGTTATCGCTATGGTTGCTCCATCAATCCTCTCTCAGTACAACGTACCTACTGAGCAGGTATATGGTGCTATCAAGGCTATCGGCTTCAAGGATGTTATCGAGGTTGCTCGTGGCGCCGAGATCACTACCGAGAAGGAGACTCACGAGTTTGCAGAGAAGATGGAGGAGGGTCAGCCATTTATGACTACCTCTTGCTGTCCTTCATATATGGAGATGGCTCGCAAGCACGCCCCAGAGTTGCAGAAGTATATCTCTTCTACATACTCTCCAATGGTCTACACCGCAGACCTCGCTCGCGAGAAGTACCCTAACGCAAAGGTTGTCTTCGTAGGCCCATGTATCGCTAAGCGTAAGGAGGCTCGTCGTGAGGATCTTAAGGGTAAGGTAGACTTCATCCTTACTTATGAGGAGGTTCACGCAATCCTTGGCGGTATGAACATCGAGCTTGGCGAGGCTAACGTACACCCTGTAGAGTGCGCTTCACGTCGCTCGGCTCACGGCTTTGCTGAGAATGGTGGTGTTACCGCAGCAGTTAAGGAGTTGGTTGATGGCAAGTTGGACTTCACAACCCTCCAGATTGCAGGTCTCAACAAGAAGAACGTAGGTCTGTTGAAGGCATACGGTAAGACTGGTAAGGCTCCTGCTCAGTTCATCGAGGTAATGGTATGTGATGGTGGCTGTATCTCAGGCCCAAGCGTACACACTGCCTATGGTGATGGTAAGAAGACCTTCGATGCCGAACTCAAGAAGAGATAATAATGAGAGAGTTGGTTGAGCAATTGGCATCTGGTCATAGGCTCGACAAGAAGAGCCTTAGCGCACTGCTTACGGCGTGTGCAACGGATAGTCACGTGCTACAACTTCTCAGAGACAATGCCGTCCGAACTGCGCGCCAGCAGTTCGGACTTGGCATTTTTATACGTGGACTAATCGAACTGTCGAGTTACTGTCGTTGCGACTGTATGTATTGTGGTCTCAGACGTAGCAACCGCACTGCCGAGCGCTACCGCCTTACGACCGAAGAGGTTATGGCGTGCTGCAAGGAGGGATACAATCTTGGCTTCCGCACCTTCGTATTGCAAGGAGGCGAAGATGGTACCCACTCCGACGAGTGGCTCGTGGAGCTAATCTCCCATATACGCAGTCTCTATAGCGACGTAGCCATAACGCTATCTCTGGGTGAGCGTAGCGAGGAGTCCTACATAAAACTTAAACGTGCTGGTGCCAACCGCTACCTCCTTCGTCACGAGGCTGCAAACGAGGAGTTATATGCCTCGCTACACCCCTCATCACGAGGCCTTCAGCACCGCTTAGCCTGTGTCGAGGCCCTGAAACGTGCCGAGTATCAAGTGGGTATGGGTATGATGATTGGCGTTAAGGGTCAGACCATCGAGCATATCGCCGAGGACCTTCTCCTTATCGAGAAGTATCGTCCCGAAATGGTTGGTATAGGCCCCTTCCTACCCCACCACGCCACACCTCTGGGTGGTGAGCCTGCGGGAGACCTCAACCTCACCCTTGCCGCAGTCGCCATAGCACGTCTCATTCTCCCCTCAGCACTCATCCCCGCCACCACGGCCTTGGCAACGCTCACACCACGAGGTAGGTTGGAGGGTATCCTTTCGGGAGCAAATGTTGTTATGCCAAACCTCTCACCTTCGGATGTGAGAGCTAAATATGCTATATACGAAAATAAAGCCTCGTGGGGCAAGGAGGCGGCCGAAGGCCTTAAGGCGCTGGAGAGCGAACTACAAACCATCGGCTACCACATAGATTTCTCACGAGGAGATTTCAATAACCTAAAACAATAGTTATGAGCAACATAGAATATAACGTAAAGTCGGAGCATGCTTCGGAGTTCATCCACGACGGCGAGATTCGTGCTACGTTGGAGTACGCCAAGGAGCATCGCAACGATAGAGCTCTCATCGAGGAGATTCTGAAGAAGGCCGAGGAGGGCAACGGCATCTCGCACCGCGAGGCTGCCGTACTCATCGAGGTCGAGGATAAGGAGTACGAGGCACGTATGTACGAAATAGCACGTCGCCTCAAGGAGCGCATCTACGGCAACCGTATCGTGATGTTCGCCCCTCTCTACCTCTCGAACCACTGTGTCAATGGCTGTGTCTACTGCCCCTACCACGCTAAGAACAAGACCATCCCTCGTCGCAAGCTTACCCAGGAGGAGATTCGTCGCGAGGTTATCGCCTTGCAGGATATGGGCCACAAGCGTTTGGCATTGGAGACGGGTGAGCATCCTAAGTTAAGCCCTATAGAGTATGTATTGGAGTCTATCGACACCATCTACTCGATCCACCACAAGAACGGCGCTATACGTCGTGTAAATGTGAATATCGCCGCTACGACGGTGGAGAACTACACACGTCTCAAGGATGCTGGTATCGGCACATATATCCTCTTCGAGGAGACCTACGACCGTGAGGCCTACGAGCGTCTACACCCTACGGGTCCTAAGAGCGATTGGGCATACCATACCGAGGCGATGGATCGCGCTATGATGGGAGGTATCGACGATGTAGGTATCGGTGCGCTCTTCGGCTTGTCGAACTATCGCTACGACGTAGTCGGTATCCTTATGCATGCTGAGCATCTTGAGGCCCGCTTTGGCGTAGGCCCTCACACCATCAGCGTACCACGTATTCGTCCTGCCGACGACATCGACCCTAAGGACTTCCCCGATGCTGTTACCGACGAGGTATTCCGTCGTATCGTCGCAGTACTCCGTCTGGCTGTGCCATATACAGGTATGATTGTCTCTACCCGCGAGTCTAAGCGTTCACGCGAACTCGTCCTCGACGTTGGTGTTTCACAGCTTAGCGGTGGCTCGAAGACAAGTGTAGGTGGCTATGCCGAGTGTATTGAGGATGCCGAGGAGTCGGCACAGTTCGACATCTCGGATAACCGCACCCTCGACGAGATTGTGGGTTGGCTCTTAGACCTGAACTACATCCCAAGTTTCTGCACCGCTTGCTACCGCGAGGGCCGCACGGGCGACAGATTTATGTCGTTGGCAAAGCGCGGTATGATTGGCAACTGCTGTGCCCCTAATGCCTTGATGACCTTGGCCGAGTACCTCGAAGATTATGCCTCGCCTGGTGTAAAGGTTGCTGGTGCTCAGATGATTGACCGACTCACACGCATCATCCCTTCGGAGAAGGTGCGTCGCATCACCGAGGATAACCTCAGGGCTATTGCCGAGGGTAAACGCGATTTCCGTTTCTAACACCACCCTACTATGCAAAGTACACCAAGTTCCGAGCGAGTACATATATCCATCTTTGGTCGCTGCAACGCCGGTAAGTCTACGCTCGTAAACCGACTTACGGGACAGGATGTTGCCATCGTGTCGCCCATTGCTGGCACTACGACAGACCCCGTGCAGAAGCCTATGGAGATAAATGGGCTTGGCGCAGCGATAATTATCGATACCCCAGGTCTCGACGACAACACCCTCCTCGGAGGCGAGCGTGTGGCACGTAGTAACAAGGTGCTCGATAGGACAGACATAGCCGTAATCCTCCTCAGCGAGGGGGACTACACCAGCGAGTTACGCCTAATGGAGGAGTGTCGCGTAAGGGAGATTCCCGTAGTCGTGGCACTCTCACATAGCGACAGCATCGCAGACCTTGACGGAGCACTGAAACATGCAGAAGAGGCCGTTGGCCAGAGCGTAATAGCCATCAGCGCGCTCACAGGTGAGGGCGTGGAGGAGCTAACTAAGGCTATCGTGGCTATTCGTCCTGCCGAGGAGCGATACATCACCGAGGGTTTCTGCAAGGCTGGCGACAGGGTGCTGTTGGTTATGCCACAGGATAAGTCTGCCCCTAAGGGTCGTCTTATACAGCCACAGGTGCAGACCATCCGCGAACTACTTGACAGAGGGTGTATTCCTATCTGCTGTACCCCCGACCGTATGGCCGAGGCTTTGGCAGCATTGGCAACTCCTCCAGAGTTGATAATCACCGATTCGCAGGCCTTCAACGAGGTATATAGTCTCAAGCCAGAGGCCTCAACACTCACCTCCTTTTCGATACTCTTTGCCCGCTACAAGGGCGATATACGCCTCTTCACCGAGGGTGTCAAGGCCCTTAAGCGACTATCGCCAACATCTCGCATACTCATTGCCGAGGCGTGTACGCATACGCCTCAAAATGAGGATATTGGCCGCGTAAAGTTACCACGCCTGTTGCGCAAGAAGTTTGGCGAGAGTCTTAATATCGACATCGTGGGAGGTGCCGACTACCCCGAAGACCTTACGCCATACGATATGGTGATTCACTGCGGAGCCTGTATGTTTAATCGCAAACATGTACTTAGCCGTATAGAACGAGCACGTAAGCAGGGCGTAGCAATAACCAACTATGGCGTCATCCTCGCAGCACTCACAGGCATCCTTGAGCGTGTAAAGACCGAATAGTGTTCGGAAATCAAAAAAAATTGTGTACCTTTGGACAAAATATATCGACTATGGAAAAGATAAAATTGTTAGACCGCAAGTTTAAAGTGATGATTCCTGCCGAGGAGATCGACAGAGCCGTAACACGTGTGGCAGAGCAACTCAACGAGCGCTACGCTGGAAAGACCCCCATCTTCTTGGGCGTACTCAGCGGAGCCTTCCTCTTTTTGAGTGACCTTGTGCGCAAGACAACTTTCGACTCGCGCTTGGCATTTATCAAGATATCGTCATACGAGGGTACCCAGTCTACGGGTAACATCAAGCAGCACCTCGGCATCGACTTCGACATCGAGGGCAAGGATATCATCATCATCGAGGATATTGTTGAGACGGGCCATAGTATGAACTACTTGCTCGACTACCTGAACTCGCGCCACCCAGCAAGTATCTCTATCTGTACACTCTTCTTCAAGCCAGATAAGTTCCTCTACGAGTACAAGATCGACTATGTGGCTATGCCCATTGGCAATGAGTTTATCGTAGGCTATGGTCTCGACTATAATCAGGTAGGACGCAACCTTAAGGATATTTACGTTTTAGATGAAGATTAATCCCGACTTAGAACTCCTTGAGGGTGGCAAGAAGCTACCCCTCGTGGAGGATTTTTATACCATACAGGGTGAGGGTTTCCACTCAGGAAAGCCAGCCTACTTCATACGCCTCGGAGGCTGTGATGTAGGTTGTCGCTGGTGCGATGCTAAGTACACGTGGAACCCAAAGTTATTCCCACCAACCCCCATCGAGACTATTGTTGAGAGAGCATCAAGTTGCTCGGCGCAGGCAATAGTCATCACGGGAGGAGAGCCTCTACTCTACCCCTTGGAGGAGCTTACTCGCGAGTTACACGCCCGTGGCCTTGAGATATTTATCGAGACCTCGGGAACAAACCCTATACGCGGTGAGTTCGACTGGATATGCCTCTCGCCCAAACGCCAGATGCCCCCATTGGAGGAGGCACTACTCAGGGCCGACGAGTTGAAGGTCATCATCCAGACTAAGGAGGACTTAGAGTGGGCCGTGGAGTGTAGCAAGAGGGTGCGTCGCAAGTGTCTACTCTATGTTCAGCCAGAGTGGAGTGTCTACGAAAGCATCATCCCCGAACTCGTCGAGTGGGTGAAGGAGAATCCCGTATGGAACATCTCGATACAGACCCATAAGTTTATGCATATTCCGTAGTGCAGTATGGCAAAGGTGGCTAAAGAGCAGAGATTCATCAACGTCTTTTGGGTGGTGCTGACCGTGGTCATCGCCATCTGCACCCTCGTTGTGTCGATACGTACCATAGGCGATATGATACGTACACATCACGACCGCAAGGTGGTGGAGCGCAGAATTGATATCCTTGAAAAGAAGATCTCCGACGACAGCATCTTCATACACAAGATAACCACCTCGCCAGAGTTTATGGAGCGCTTCGCCCGCGAGACCTACAATATGCAACGGGCCGGCGAGACGGTATATATCCTAAAGGAGTAAAATTTTATCGCACCAAACAATATAACGCTCTTCGGGGCGTTATTTTTGTGTAATTAACTGATTGTTTAACTAAAACTGAAAGCCTATAGATAAGACCTCGACTCATAATTTAACCAAGTGAGAACTATTATGAAACGAAATCTTTTTCTTTTTATTGGCACTGTCGCAATTGCGGCAATGACCAGTGTGGCTACGATTTACATCACATCTAACAATCAGACGGAGGGCGCCCCAGCTATCACCACGCTCTTCGATAAGCAGGAGTCATCCTTCAGGGAGAACCCCGTGGTAGATACCCATTTCGCCTCCTCGGTGGTCAATCGCGAATACCCCGACCTCACCTACGCTGCGGAGAATGCCGTGAAGGCCGTAGTGAATATCGAGGCTACTATCTCTGTAAGCAGTCAGAGCCAAGCCATAGACCCCTTCTTTGAGTTCTTTGGCTACCCTCAGGGCTTTGGTCGTGGAGGCCAGCGCGAGGCTCGTGCAGGAGGCTCAGGCGTAATAATCTCGGAGGATGGATATGTCGTAACGAACAACCACGTTGTGGAGAATGCCTCGAAACTGCGAGTAAAGCTCCACGATGGCCGTGCCTTCGATGCCAAGATTATCGGTAGCGACCCCTCGACAGATGTCGCCCTGATAAAGATCGAGGCCGAGGCACTCCCCACCCTACCCTTCGGCTCGTCGGACGACCTTCGCTTAGGCGAGTGGGTCTTGGCTATCGGCTACCCTATGGATTTGCAGTCTACCATCACCGCAGGTATCGTGTCGGCTAAGGCGCGTAGCCTCGGCGCTATCGAGCAACAGGGCATCGAGTCGTTCATACAGACCGACGCCGCGGTAAACCCTGGCAACTCAGGCGGTGCGTTGGTGAATGCTCGTGGTGAGCTTGTGGGCATCAACACCATCATCAAAACCTCTACGGGTAGCTATGTAGGCTACTCCTTCGCTGTCCCTGAGACCATCGTTCGCAAGGTTGTCGTGGACCTCAAGGAGTCGGGCATCGTACAGCGTGCCGTGCTGGGCATATCGTTCAGGGCTATCGACCAGCAGTTTATCGACGAGGCTGGCGAGATGACCAACATCTCGGAGGTTGGAGGTATATACGTAGCCTCTGTGTCTGAGGGCGGTGCAGCCTCTGAGGCAGGCATCCGCAAGGGCGACATCATCCTCTCGGTGGACGGCGTCAAGGTTAAGGACTCGGCAATCTTCCTTGAGCAGATAGGCAAGCGTCGCCCAGGCGATAAGGTAACCCTCGGTCTGCGTCGCGGGGATAAGGAGCTGGAGGTTGTTGCCACACTCCAAAATAGGAGTGGCCAGACGAGCCTCCTAAGCAAGGATAGCGTCGATGCTGTCAAGGTGCTTGGCGCAAAACTCAAGGATGCCCCACAGAGCCTCTGCCAGGAACTCGACATCAAGGGTGGTGTGCAGGTTGCTTCGGTCAATGGTGGCGGACTCTTGGAGCGCTGCCGAGTGAAGCAGGGCTACGTCATCACCCACATCAACGACCGCCCCGTCTACTCGCTCAGCGACCTTGAGCGCATTACCGAGCGCATACATAGCATCGATGGCATCTACCCTAACGGCCGTGCCTCAAGTTATACCATAATGGAGTAACTCCACTCCACTCAATCCCACTACTACGGGGTGTGTTCAACGACAAGTTGAGCGCACCCCGTTTGTTTGATAATACGAATGCTATACTTTCTATAGGCTTTGTGGGGGCTCAGGAGTGCGGAAAGGGGGCGTTTTTAGGGGTAAAATGAGATTTTTTGCACTTTTTTCGATTTTTTTTGCAAAAAGTTTTGGTGGATAAAAAATTTGTAGTATATTTGCAGTGTCAAAAGGAAACAACCCGATGACAACACAACTTGGTCGATTCATCTAAGGGCTAGGATACCTGCCTCTCACGCAGGACATAGGGGTTCGAATCCCCTATCGACTACAAAAGAACACAAGCAAAGAGATGTCGAAAGACATCTCTTTTTGTTTATGCCCCTACCTCAAATTTATTTGTAGGCATAGAGGGGGGGCAGAAACAAAAAGGGAAAAGACAACGCAATAATCGGTAATGCCACAACACAAAATAAGTCCCCTCACCGAGGGGACTTGCCGATATTAAGATAGTTACATAAACCTACTGCTTGCGTACACAACGTACACGGTTGGACTTTGTACGAAGTAGAATTCCTCCCCGTATAATAACCACAAGCCCGGCATACGTTATGATGCCGAGCTTGTGTGTTAATGCTACATAGAGCTAACTATTGTGTTACTACATATTCCTTTTTCACTTCGTAGAATTGCCAAGTGTTATCACTATTGGTAGTACTCATAGTTATCTGAGAAGCGCTTGTCTGTCGAAGGTAATATGTTCTTGTGATGATGAAACCAGTTCTACAAGATATTGTAAAGTTGCTATTGTTATTACTAATAGTATAACTTGTACCATTATTATTGAACGACACATCACTATCATCTCCATAGAAGTACTGATTCTTGGCAACACTCTTAATCTTATTATCTTCGATAACGACATAGTTGTCAAAACCTAAAGCAAAATTGCTTGCTGCCACATTTGTGCCCGAGGTTGTCAGATATGTATCGTAGTTTGTATTTTTCATCACATACATAGTGTTACCACTCTTATCGAGCGTAGTTGCGGGTGTAGTGCTAACTGTATAGACAAGAACCATCTGCTGGTTGTTGGTAGTTAAATCTGCTCGGACGCAACGTACGCGGTTTTTCTTGGTACGATGATGATAACCCTCCTGGGTCATATCATACAAGTGACCCAAATGGACATGATATCTATTACCTGTTGTGCGACCATCTAATTTTTCACCAAACTCCTCTCCTAGATATTGTGTACCATTCACCACACCACCAAAGCCAGTTTGACCAAATGTTTCATCAGGGGTGCCATTCTTCCAACGATACATCAGATAGAAATATCCAAAATTTATCTCGCCACTACCGGTGAAGTCTAATATCTTTCCTGTACTTGGGTCAATCACGTTAGTCTCTTCATTCAGACCACTTAATGCATATTCATATACATTATTACCCTTAGCAACGACCTTTGTGGCACGCGCATATTCCGGATTATCATCATAAACGATGAACGGGAATGTATTGCTTCCATCCTCATAATAGTACACGTTTCTAATATATGCTGGCTGTGAGGTCCAATAATAGTTATCCTGGAATTCCTCGAAAGAGCTATAAGCAGGAACAATAAAATCCTCTAACTCGTCCGCAGATGGGAGATACCACAGAATCTTTGTAATAGAACCATCAGAGTTTCTCTTATTTCGATTGTAGCAATACTCCACAGCGCCACTTGGCTGCTGATCCATTGTGAGATTACTTACTCCATTTTTACTCTTTTTGACGATATCTTCTGTAAAATGTTGTCCTGCGTAACTATGCACCATAGTAGCACCAGCTTCTGCAGCAAAATCACCATCGTGCTTTGCGATATAGAAATCGTAAGTAGGAAGGATATTATTATTTAGATAATTATTCCATGATGAATTGCCTCTGCTATTAGTAAACGATCTATGCTCATTTGAGAGCTGTACATTAGGTAAGCCCCAAGGCATACCCTCATCTTGAGTTTGACCATAAGAGTCCTCGGCATCGTAGTTATAGAGATACTCCTCATACTGCTCGATGTAGTATGTACGCTCTTTATCAGTAGATGTTACTAGGTGAAGACCATTCTGCACAATCTTATAGTCCTTTGCAATGCCATCGTAGGTGACACGAACAATAGCAGCACGCGATGTAGTAGTAGTATTCTCATCGACATATATCCAGAGAGTCTGGTTGTTTGCAGACAAGTTATTGACATCAATAGATATTCCATCCTTGAGCGTATTAGTCACAAGGTCGGCGGTGAAATACTTACGCTTACCCGCTGAAACACCATTGGCAATGTGGTCATCTGTATCACCGCTTGCCTCCAAGCGAATCCACTCTGGAATATTAGTGGCAGTGCCGTCCTGGTTAAGAATCTGAACGGTGGCAGATGTGCCAGTAGGGATAGTCTCTCCCACAAGGCGCAAACGCAAAGGACGTACCTCGTAGTGGGCATCCAAAAGGCTCTCACGGCGCAAGTTGATAACCAATGGGGTGCTCTTCTCACGGTCTACATTAACACGCCAGTCGATAGAGATAGCTTGGTCGTTCTCAACCTGATCTGATGATGTAGATATACCACGGATAGTTACGCTATTATCGTAGTGTGTATTACGGATAATATTGAAATCATCTACATTATTGCCACCCAAATAGATGTTGTAGTCTACATCATAAAGGTGGCCTTGGTGGTCGGTGTACTTACCTGTGATGGTTACATAGGTAGCCTTCTGATTATCACCAGGCAACAGATTCTTATAGCGCTGATGATACCTCTCATCCTCGTCGCGATAACCATTCTGGTCGGCATCAACGTCTGTGCCGTATGTGCCCTTCTTAAGTGCATCGGGTAAAACCTCATTAATGTCTGTTTCTGAGGGCGTGAGTTTGCGCTCAGGAAGGTAGAAATCGAAGGTTGCTGTGGTAGCACCCTGCGCATAACTGCCTACAGTCACCTCGCCCGATGATGCGATGACAGCAGTGTCGTTGTTGGTAGATGAGTCTGAGTCGACGGTTGCAGGGATATTATTTACCTCGTAGCTAAGCAAATCGAAACGAGGTGCCTTGTTTCCCACGATCTCCTGGTCGGGCTTCACGCTAATGGTGAAGCTAAACTTGGCATACATTGACTTAAGAGGAATCTCAAGGTTGTCGGTAGGCTGACTATCAACCAAAGGTAGACCATCTACGTTCGCATCAGTTTGTGATGGCTTAAGGATAAGAGTCTTGCCGTTGCTTTCGATGCCTTCGATAGTAAGTGTATTACCCAATGATCCCACCATAGGGAAGCCGTTTTCAGGGACATCCTTAACGGTCGTAGAGGCAGCTGCGGCACAATTAGTGAAAGATTCTAACGACTTGCCAACGCCGTCCGCAGATGTGATAGGGAAGCCCTCTGCATCCTGCATATTAGCAAAGATATACATAGCGAACTGCTTATCCACATAATCATTGAAC
This sequence comes from uncultured Alistipes sp., assembly GCA_904502285.1. Lineage (GTDB taxonomy): Bacteria > Bacteroidota > Bacteroidia > Bacteroidales > Rikenellaceae > Alistipes. The sequence continues at coordinate 27,959 of CAJGEC010000003.1, forward strand.
ACCTCGTTTTTACGATCGACGACAAAGACAATGCTACCACCAAGCTTGAAGTCGTAGTACAAACAGTTGCCGATAACACCGTCCTCGATTGGGAACAATGCCAAACCCATAGATGTTACCTTAGGCTCGTCGCCCTCCTTCTTAGAGCGTGTTGCTACATCGCAGTCGGTATACTGTGTGATTCGACCAACAATCTGCAAGTCGCCACCATTGGCTGGGGTGTCTGTGGAATCAATATAAACATCGACATCGTTGGTCACACAAGCGCTAACCACGACAGATGCAACAAAGGCCAATATAAAATGTAAATATCTCATAACCTATATTTTTACTCAAATTCGTAATCAACCTTAATGTCATCCCACTCGTCTGAGGTGATAATGCTAATAGATACACCAGCAGATGTAAAGGTCATCTGCAAGTAGTAGCGGCTACCCTCCTTCAACGGCTGGTTGAAAGGAGTATCGATAGTCTGAGTGAAGACGTCATTACCATTTTCATCGGTCAAGTACACTCCATTAGGACGACGCTTCTTAAACTTAACAGTTGTTGTAACCTCAAGGTCTGTTTTCTCCTGAGGAATGAAGATCATCGAACTATTATTTTGTGCGATGATAGGGCGAAGCGTTGAATCCTCGTTATAGTTGATATAGATACCAGAGCCACTATCCGATGATATAATCTGATAGTTAGGATTAGCGCCCGCATCAGCTGGTGTACACTCCGATGGAATACGTCTATCCAAATATATCTTAGCCTCCTGATACTGCACATTCTTGAACTGTAGAGCAAGATCTACAACCTCAATAGTTATTCTTTCATTGATAACCGTATTATCGGCGTTTGGGTCATCATAGCTATGCTCATAGAAGTTCATAGCAACAACATCCACAGCCGAAAGACGGTGGTAGAAGTCGAAATAGACGTATGGGCTACTGCTAAGGCTGGTATCCTCAAACATCGCAGTCATAACATCACGATGCTCGGCGGTATCGTTAAAGTCGGGAGCATAGGTTATATATGGCGTACCCTCTACATTTGCGCCGCTCGAATTTAAAAAACTTGATGGATAGTAGGCAAAGAAGGTGTACTTTCCGCCCTGCCACTCCTTTATAGGAGAGTATGTATAGTTACCACTACTATGTGTTACCAACTGTGGCACATTATCAAAAACATTTGGCTTTGCCGTAACACGATAGGTGCTCCACTTATTGTTGAAGTCGTAAGTGAAACCATATACTCTAAAGTTTCGTTTAAGCACAGTGCCGTCCACCAACGCAGCACGGGTGCTAACACCAGCATCGAGGTAGATATATGGCTTGGTTGGCACAACAATCTGCTCGTCACCATTAGGGTCTATGGTGCTATCATTGCAACCGCACAATAACGCTGCAAACAGGATAAATATGTAGCTAAATCGTCTCATTGTTCTAACTATTACTTAATGATAACCGTTCCTCCTACCTGAGGCGTACCCCAAGGATCAACCTTTGTCTGAATATAATATACTGTAATATCTGTAACTGATGAAAGCACAACATTGAAGGTATAGCGCTGACCAGGATTCAAAGTCATACTTGGAAGAACAGTTTCCAACTCCGCCTCTTCCCAGTCTGCTGCATTCTGGCGCTTAAGCTCATAGACAATCTTGAGTGACACGCTATTATCTGCGTCGAGATCCTGTGGCAAGAGCATCAAATCACCAAAAGGATTTGCGGCTTCGCTACCTCCTGAATTCAATGTGCCATCATCTTTAACAATTACAGCACCTATATTGTCAGTATCAGAAAAGTTTTCATAAACCTTCTCAACCGTCAGTCTATCATTATTATAGCTCCAAGTGTTCGTAGTAGTTGAGTAGGTGCCACCCTTGCGGATATTACCAAGCGTAACCGACTTGATGCGCATCTGGTCATTTTGATGCTTACCACCGTCACGCCAAATTTTCAAGCCAACACTGGTCAGCATATGCTGGAACTGGAGATTGACAGTGGTTTCATAGCCCTCAACGCTCGTATTAGTTTCATTCTCAGCAATAAGAAAGTCGATCTGAGAGGGAGTCTCGCTAACCTTCAACTCTACAGCATTGTCTTCAGTGTTATAACTAAAATACGATGCGTTACTATCATAGGGATAGGTCGCTGTAAAATTAAACGTAGAGTTATCAATCCAATATTGCATTGGTGAATAATACCATCCGTCAGTCTCGTCATACTCAACGTGCTGATTGTCCATAAGCATAAGATTCTGAACAGTGGTATTATTTATAACCGCCCAGACGCCGAAGCCGTCGTCCTGGAGGTCGGTGAGGCCGGCACGGGTGGTGACGTTATCGAAGGCGATAGCGCGGGGGGTGTCGGGGACAACGGGCGTGGGCTCGTTATGGCAACCAACCAGTGCCACCGCGGCAAACAATGTTAAAATTAACTTTCTCATATCGTTCGTTTTTTATCTTCTATTAGGGGGCATAGGGGCGATCAAACCCCTATGGCCAAGAATCTCTCAAAGGAGATTATAATTAAATTGCTGTATCAGGAGTGATCTCATTCCAAGTTGGATGAGTCTCAACCTTAAACTTGATCTCGTTATTCAAGCCAGTAGATACAACGAGGTTGTAAGCACAACCAGGAGCGAAATCGACTGTAGCGCTTCCTGTTGTAGAGGTAATCTTCTTTCCACCATAATAAAGATTTACTGTATACGATACTACAGCATCATCCATAGGAATGATAAGGCTCTCAGCGGTACTTGACTTGCTCGTATTATTTGTAACACCCTCAATATCAGCGAACTCCATATCATCAACCACTTTTGAAGTCCACGCATCAGCTGTCATATTTACAGTATATGAGTTGTCCGCATTCTTAGTGTCAGCAACTGTATAAGTACCTGTGGTGATAGCATCTTTAATCTTAACATCAGTTAGTGTATAAGTGTAAGTACCTACATTAGCGGCATTAGAAGTTGTGTTCTCAAGAGTAAACTTAATCTTTGAAAGGAGGTGCTTGAACTCAAATGCAACCTTTGGATTGCCAGATGCCAAACCTGTGTACTCATTTGAACGAGCATAGAGAAGGTCTGTATTGTCATCAGCAGTGTATTCGATAGAAGATGGAAGACCATTTGTAGCAGTTACAGTACCACCTACTACTGCAGCAAAGTTGTATTTTGCACCCTCAATCCAATACTGAGTCTTTGTTGTGCAATTCCACTCGCTATCAGGACCCACAGTACCAGTAACTGTATCATCAGCAAAGATCGCTGTAGGACCCTCTAAACCCTCGATAGTACCCCAAAGTTTGAACGCTGTCAATGGATTATTTGGGCCATAATCATTTGCGCGGGTGGCGTTGTCTACGAAGGCATTGCCGAACTGGATGGCCTCGCCCTTGTCGAATGAGAGGGTCTCCTCCTTAGCGCAAGAGGCAAGCGTAGCCACGGCAAGCATAGAAATAAGTAGTTTTTTCATAGTATTAAAAGTGTTAATCGTTAATATTTTCGTTCCTCGTTTGTCGGAGCTTGTCTTTTGCTCCGTGTGGGGCTATGAGGGGAGATTCAACCCCTCATAACCAATAGTCGTTTAGTTGTTTGTAGGCTCGTTTACTGTTGCATCAACATCAGTCCAAGCACCACTGTCAGCCCAACCATTTACACCTTCAACCTTGAACTCGATAGGGAAGATCTCGCCCTCGTCAGAGGTGTTCGATGGGGTAAGAGTAGCCTTGATGTCGTAGCTGTAGCCTGGCTTCATATTATAGCTAAGAGTAGCTGTACGGTTGTATGTATCAACCAATACACCTGCCTGATACAATGCTACAGTGAAAGTTACGTTGTATGCTGCGTTTGCAGGGATAAGGTAGAAATGCTCTGTAGAAGAGGTCTTACCCTCAGCAAGGCGCGCATCAGCCTCTGTGCTATCCTCAGCCTTAAGCACGTCGTTGAAGTCGATATTAAGGACCTTTTTGCCTGCCTCTACTGTCCAAGTCTTTGCTGGCACAGCCATCTCACCCTCTTTATAAGCATCTGTGATGTGTACGTCAGTCACAAGGAGCTTGATGTTGCCATTAGAGGTGAAGCCATTGGTGAAGGTGAATCTAACACGTGACAAGACGTGGTCGAAAGTGAAACCTACCTTGCCTGGAGAAGCTGTCAAAGTAGCATCTGTAGTCTTATTAGCAGTTGCAAACAAGAGATCCTGGTTTGCGCCATTGTTGTCGAATGTAAGCACACCATTCTCGGCAGCTGTATCCACAGTAGTATCATAAGCCCACTGAGCACCAGTAAAAGGAGCAAAAGCTACGAAGTTGTAGGTAGCGCCAGCAATCCAGTACTGAAGTGGATTGTATGTGCCATCAGCTGCAACCTGCTGATTAGTGAAGATCATACCCTGCTGACCCTCACCATTAATTACTGAGCCGTAAACGCCAAAGTCGAAGTTACCAGCGGTAAGGTCGTTAGCACGTGTTGAGTTCTCAACGAATACGTTATCGAAGCCGATAACTGCACCCTCTGGGCGAGAAACTACCTCGTCAGTTGAGCAAGCAACGAGGCCTGCAAGTGCCAAAATTGCAAAAAGTGTCTTTTTCATAGGGGTTTGTTTTGTTTATTGTTCGTTTATGGATTAGTTGTTCTGATTACCCTGCTGGATTGTATCAACTGTAGCCTCGTTCTCTGTTGCTGCATCAGTCCAATCAGTCATAGTTGCAGTGAACTCGATAGGCTCCTGTGCGTGATTAGGGTCGATGTTTGTTGCAGTGATCACAGCCTTGATGTCGTATGACATACCTGGCTCAAGGGCGATTGTTGCCTTTGCAGTGTGCTCGTACTCATCAATCTCCTGACCGCTAACCAAAAGCTCAACAACGAATGAGATATTCCACTCTTTTGTACCAGGGATAAGGAGACGCTCGTTGAGAGACTCATAAACAGATGCATAACCAAATGCTACCTCAACGCTCTCCTTAACATCTGTAGTGGCCTCATCATCAGATGCGTTACCGAAAGCTACACCAGCAGTAATCTCACCAGCCTGCTCACCCCAAGTAGCTGCATTTGCACCAAGAGTTGCAACACCAGTTGCATAAGCATTGGTAATCTTAATATCGCGTACACGGATAGTAGCAGCGCTTGCATTGTAACCATTCTCGAAAGAGAACTTTACTCGTGAAAGGATGTGCTTGAAGGTAAATGCTACAGCAGCATTATTATTTGCTACTCCCTGACGAGCTACAATACCTGAATAGAGAAGATCCTGAGTTCCATCTACATTGGTAAATGAGATCTCAGCACCTGTTGAAGCAGGTGTAGTCGCATCCTTAATTGTCCAATTGCCACTGTATGGTGCTACGGCATAGAAAGCATAATTTGCACCTGTAATCCAATACTGTGTTTCCTCATACTCCCAACCTGAAGTTAGCTCTTGGTTGTCATAATTTTTTGAAACCTCTACGCCATTGAACAAAGTTGCACCCTCAACGAAACCATAAACAGCGAAGTCTTCGAAGAGGTTTGTTGTAGAGTAGCCAGGAGTTACTGCGCTACGGGTTGAGTTGTTTACGAAGGCGTTGTCGAAGCCGATAGCCTCAGGAGCTGCCTCACGTACGATCTCGTCGTTCGAGCATGCTACCATTGCAACTGTTGCAAGGATAGCCAAAAGTGTCTTTTTCATAGTGTTTAAAATTTTATTGTTATTGTTATTATCTTATTTTCGTTTTATCCTCTTTTTGCTTCATTACCCCTTTTTTTAGTCGCTGTCGAGGACTTTTTGGGGAGTATAGGAGAACCCAATCTCCTATACTCAAATGAAATACGAATTCGTTAATTACAACGCATATACAGCACGCGCAAAGTAGTTGTCACGAAGTGGCGCATACTTGTTGATACAGTCGATGTTGCTGTATAGGTAGTCATTGTAGCCAAGGTCGTTGAAGAACTTTAGGAATACCTGATTCTCCCAGTAAGCAACACCCTGAGGATCTAACTCGCCAGCTGGAGCCTCATCACAAGACATATAGCAAGCATAGTAAACCGAGCCGTTCTTAATGTAAAGCTCATCACCCTCCCAGAAGAGTGCGTTCTCAGCGTTATCTGCCTCCAATACATCGTTCAACTCGCAACGAAGGTCATAGATAGCATTAAGCTCCTTCATTGAAGCCAATGCCCAGCCCTCGCCAAGACCAGCTGCCCAATTCATAGCATCCTCCCAATCCATACCCTTAAGGTTCTTCTCAGCAACAGATACTGCGATGAAGCCATTCTCAGTCTGCAAAATAACTGCCTTAACGCCATTAACCTCCATAATAGCACCGTTAGTGTAGTACACACCATAAACATTATCGTAAGCCTGAACGAACTCAACGCCGTCGATAATAACCTTGCTACCACCGCAATTTGCAAGAGTGTAACCACGACCTACATAACCCAAGTAGTCGAGAGGCATAGCAACAGCACCGTCAGCATTCTTACCAGATATAGTACCAGTATATGAGCAGTTCTCGAGTGTGCAAACCTTAGTCTTGCCATCAGCCCAACCACCAGCGATACCACCTACGCGGTACTCGTCATTGTGGCGGCCCTCACGACCTGCAACAACAGCAACATCACCAGTTGTGTGGCAGTTCTTGAAGAGCTGGTCACCAGCAGCCAAACCGATAAGACCACCAGCAAAGAACTTATTAACAGTTACATCAATATTTGAAGAGCAGTCCTCAAATACAGACTTACCCTGAAGCTGACCAGCCAAAGCACCAGTGTTGTTGTTAGCCTTAAGGTAGCTACCCTCGTTAGCGATAACGTGAACATTCTTCATAGTTACATTACCGTAAGAGTTACCACCAGCAACAACTGCTACGCGGCTTGCGCCGTTAGCCTCCTGAGTTGCGTAAACCTGAATATCACCCTTTACAGTTACGTTCTCGATAGTTGAAGTACCCTCCAAAGAACCTGCAACGGCACCGATGTGGCCCTTGCTGTGGTCGATATCCAAGCAAGGGATGTTGATATATACGTTCTCGAAAGTTACGTTCTTAATGGTAGCATCCTCAGCATAGCCGAAGAAACCGATATATGCCTTACCCTCCTTAGCCTCAGACTCTACAAGAGCCAAGTTCTTGATAGTGTAACCGTTACCATCGAAAGTACCAGTAAATGGCTTCTCCTCAGAACCGATAGGAGTCCAGTTGCTTACGTTAGCACGAGTAGACAAAGTAGTAATAGCAGACAAGTCGATATCACCACCCAAAGCGATGTCCACAGGCTCAGTGCTATCCTCATCAGCATTTACAATCTCAGAAAGAGTCTTAAGACCCTCAGCTGAAGTTACGGTATAATCACCCTCAGAACTTATTGCGAGACCCTCAGCGATAATCTTATTACCATAAGCGTCGAAGTAGATAGGATTGAAACCAAACAATACTGGAGCATAACCAGTGTTAATGAATGTGTTGTTCTGCTCAGGATTGTAGATAGCAAGGTTCAAAGTAGCATCAGTACCCACGCTGTCACCAGCCTCTTTGTAGTTGTGTACCCAGAAGCAATACTTACCCTTCAACTCGGTGTTAGCGATAGTAACATTGTTCATATCGTTACCGCTATTGAACACACGTACAGCGATGTAAGTAGACTCCAAAGTACAGTGATCAACATTCAAAGTACACTCGCCCCAGTTGTTGAGGTGAGCAACGAATGCCATATCTGAGCCACCAAGGTTCTTTGCTACGACGTTCTCAAGGTTAAGAACACCACCAGCAGTTACGTTGAATACGTTAGTTGAATTACCCCAACCCATATTTTCACCAGTGTGCTTAATTGCGATGCAACCATCGCCCTCAGCAGCAGCACGTGTAAGAGGAGCACCATTTACGGTCATAGTACCGCGAACGTCGAAGAGATTGCGGTTTGAGCCAGTCTGATCAGACTCACTTGTAAGAGTGTAGCCGTTAAGATTGAGAGTCAAGTTCTTACCAGCAGGAACAGTGATAGTCTCGTCTGCATCAACAGCAACGTGCTGGAAGAAATTAACTGGCTGGTCAATCTCCATAGCCTTAGCTACAGCAGCAGCGAAAGTTTCGATGATTTCGCCACCTACCTCAAATACCTTCTCCTTAAGCCCAGAAGTGTCAGTGTTATCATCCCACTCCTCAACCTCAACTACGTCGAACTCGATAGGCATAAGCTCCTCGCCCTCCTCGGTGAAGTTCTCAGCGTTCAAGGTAGCAGCGAAGTTGTAAGCCTTACCCATCTCAAGAGCTACGCCATAAACAGTAGATGTCTTAGTGCCCTCGTAAGCAACAACGTCGCCGTTGTAAAGAACTACGTCGAATGAGATTACGTACTCCTGCTCTGCATCTGCAGGGATAGTCAAACGCTCGTCAGCAGCCTCCTGCTTAACACCTACAGCGGTCTTTGCGCAAGCATCGCCGAACGCAAGAGTCAATGCGCCATTGAGGTTCTCCCAAACGTAACCAGCGTTGAGGTCGATAGTACCCTCAGCAGGAACGGTCATCTTCACGTTCTTAACGTCGATAGTGTTGTTAGGGTTGGTGAAGCCGTTGGTGAAAGAGAACTTAACCTTTGAGAGGAGGTGCTTGAAAGTGAAGTTCACAACCTTGTTCTGGCCAGCTGCTGGAGCATCAACCTCAGCAAAAGCGTAGAGCAAGTCCTCAGCGCCATTCTCGTTGGTGAACTCTACGACACCAAGACCCGCAGGCACCTCACCTGAAGCAACTGGGGTAACTTTAGCGTTCTTAGAGTCCACAGGAGCCAATGCTGAGAAGTAGTACTTGTGGCCTGGGTTCCAGTAAGCAGTGTTATTATAGGTAAAGTTACCCTTCTCACCTGTTACATTCTCACCCTCGAAGATAACACCCGATGTGTTGTCCATATAGCCCCAAACGTCGAAGCCAGTGAGAGACTCGGTTGTTGTAGATGGGTCTACTGCCTCGTCAGCACGAGTAGCGTTCTCCACCCAGTCTGCATCGAAACCGATAACTGCAGGATCCTGCACACGTACGGTCTCCTCGTTCATACACGCTACCATAGCTGCGATAGCGAGAACTGATACGAAAAGTTTTTTCATACTGTTAGAAATTTAGTTAGTTAATTTAAAAAGTTTTGTTATGTTGTTAGCATTTAGGATCTATAGGGGTTATCACACCCCCATAGGTAAAAGGTTGAGTTACTCCAATACAGTAACACCATCAACGATAATAGTGGTCTTATTACCCTTCTTGTTATTCCAAAGAGCGTTACCACTTACGTTACCATTAGCAAAGCCAGTTGCAGTAGTATCGTTGATAACTACCTCGAAACGGCCAGCGATAAGTGAGCTGTCGATCTCGATAGCTGCCTTACCCTCAGCTGGAGCAGAAGCGTTCAAAGTACAACCCTCGAACAAAACCTCCTGACCATTGCCACTCTCAGTGTAGATAAGTACTGACTTACCAGCGCAGTTGAATACGCAGTCTACGAACTTAACATCCTTTGCACCATAAGTCCAAACATTGTAAGCATTAGCAGAAGTCTGCTCGAAAGTACAACCCTCGAAAGTAACATCGTTACCATAGAGGAAAGGCTGACCTACGATAGTACAATTCTTGTAAGTCTCAACATTTGTATGCTGGAAACCAGTGTAGTTAGCATTTGAGAAGAGAAGCTTCACGTTCTCGATAGCTACGTTGCCGTGAACACCATACTTCTTACCTGTTGCATCGAGGACAACATTGTCGCCACGACCTACAAGCTTAAGACCTGCAGGATACTTAGCCAATGTGTAGTTACCCTCCAACAAGTACACAGTCTCCTCACCATTGTTAATTGCAGCAACAAGCGCGTCATTATCAGCTACAACAACACCATTCTGCACGGTTGGGAACACGACGATATTATTAGGGCCGTTGAAAGCGAACTCAACCTCAGGAGCTACATAAGCAGCATCGTCAGCGCCCTTAGTGAATACAACCTGGTAGAGCTCAGCAGTGTTCAACTTAGAAGCCTCATCAACGTTCACCTTGTATCCGTTAGAAGTCACCTTACGAACCACAACAGGCTGATTAGCGTTGATAATAGAGTTCTCGATAACGAGGTTACCACGTTTTGCGTCGCCATCAGCACGTACGCCATAGAACTCAGCCTCGATCTCAGCATTGCGAAGAGTAGGGAATGCAGCGTTACCGAAAGATACGCCATTCTTAGAAGCGACAACCTTTACGTTCTCAACAAGGACAGTATTGTCGATGCTCTGAGTCTGAAGGAGTGAGTGCATATTATAAGCCTCGCACTTCTTCATCACAATGTTGTACGCACCAGTGAAGCTTGCAGCTGCTACCTCAACACCCTGATCGTAAGCGCCAGTGAATGTACAACCCTCGATAGTGATGTTGTGCGAGTAGTTGTATCGGCCATTCACCTTAGAAGGAGCACTGATGAATGTCTTCTTCTCGTTAGCCTCGAAGTTGATGCCAGTGAATGTCAAAGTCTCCTTACCAGCGGCACGAGCGTCGCCATTAACATTGAAAACGCCAGTGAACTTCTTACCGTTACCGTTGATAGTTACGTCGATACCCTCCTTCTGAAGGATATTTACGTCACCATCAGTGATATCAGTACCGAAGAGGATAGTCACATCCTCAGTAGCGTTGTCGAGGATCTCCTGAATCTGAGCAGCTGAAGTAACGAAGCTAACCTCGCCCTCAACAGCACCACCGTCGATATCCTGAGGAATCCACTCTTCGACAGTAGCGGTGAACTCGATCTTGTTAAGGTTAAGATTCTCCTGGTTGATAGTAGCCATAAGGTTGTAAGCGTGGCCAGGGAGGAGCTCAAGGCCAGTAAGTTTAACCTCCATAGACTTCTTCTCCAAACCGAGAACAGAACCGTTGTAAACCTCGACGTCGAACTTGATAACGTACTCGTAGTCTGCAGCAGCAGGGATAGTCAAACGCTCGTTCTCAGAAGAAGCAGACTTACCGATCTCTGTTTTCTTCACGTCACCGAACTCAAGGGTCTTAGTACCTGCGAGGTCAGTCCAAACGATCTCGTTGTCCTTGTTAGAGAGGTCGATATTAGCAGTCTCAGCTACGTCCATAGTGATATTCTTCACTACAACGAAGTTGTTGTTGTTCTGGAAACCGTTCTTGAAAGTGAACTTAACCTTTGAAAGGAGGTGCTTGAACGTCAAAGCTACAGGCTCCTGATCGGCCTTAGCGTTCTCGACTACAGCCTCAGCGTAAAGGATATCGTTAGTACCCTCGACGTTAGTGAACTTCACCTCACCAAGACCATCTGCATCCATCGTCGCTGGGAGAGTCTCGATAGCAGAGCGATCACCAGCGAAAGCTGCGAAGAAGTAGTTGTTACCAGGCATCCAGTACTGGATCTCGTTGTAGGTCCAAGCATCACCATTGCGTGATACAGTTTCGTCATCGAAAACGACACCATCCACAGCGTTCATATACGCCCATACAGAGAACTCCTTAATGTTGTTAGTGGTAGTGCTAGGGTCGTTAGCACGAGTAGCATTCTGAACATAAGTGTTCTCAAAAGCGATAGGATTACCGTCCTTTACACGAACGGTCTCCTCGTTCATACACGCTACCATAGATGCGATAGCGAGTACGCTTACGATAAGCTTTTTCATAGTAATTAGAAATTAGTTAAAAATTGTTGTTAGTTATATTGTATTAGTTATAACCGAAAAAAGTATGCACTTCAAAAATCATCCTCACAGCCTTTTAGGGCTGTTACCAACCCTAAAAAGCAGGAAGATAGTTTTGTTAGTCGATATAAGTTACCTTAATCTTAGCGATGTAAGCACGGTGGTTCTTATCAGTACCTGTAGTAGTGAACTTAACCTCTGTAGCCTCACCAGTCCAAGTGCGAACCGCACCCTCAGCAGAGAACTCGCCGCAATCAGGAGCCATATAGTAGTGGTTCTCTGCGAAAGTAATCTCCATAGACTTGATAGTCTTACCGTTAGCTGAAACAGTCATAGTAGCACCATTCTGATACAAACGCACGGCCTCGCCCGATGAGTAATATGCTGGAGCGGTAGAAGCCTTACCCTGAGCAAATACGACCTTCACGTTTTCGTCAAGTGCAGCTTCCTTAACAGTTGCGCTATTTGCCCAACCAAAGTCCTTCATTACCTTCTCAACAGAAACCTCAGTACCACCACCTACTGAAACGCCAGTCTGAGTAACAGCAATAACCTTCTTGAGGTCACCAGCAGTAACTGTGATGTTACCTGAGATTATATCAGTAGTTGTGTTCTCTGCAGCAGCAATGGTCAAAACGCCATCAGCATAAGTTGCTGTGAAATGTGCGTTATCTGAAGCACACTCGATATCGCCCTTGAGGTTGTAAGCTTCAACAGTGATTTCCTGCTCAGCAGCAGCAGAACCAAATACCACAGCTTCCTTAGAGAATGTCCAGAAAGCCAAAGTACCTGGCAACAACTCGATAAAGCGTGCACTTCCTGCCTGATTCTGACCATTGAACTCGCTACGTTTTGCGTAGATTACGATATCGTCACCAAGCTTAGCGCCTGACTGAGCCCAGTACTTGCTAGTAACACCATCCTCACTGTAAAGACCATAAACGTAGATAGTACCAGTCTCGTCAGTAAGATCGAAGTTACCATAAGAGGTGTTAGCAACATGAGTAATAGTACCCTTCAAGTAGTAGAAAGTAGCATCATCAACTGAAGCTGCGATGAAGTCAGCAACAGAGGTATAGGTTGGCTGCTCTGGCTCTGGAGTAGTCTGTGCAGGGATCTCTACGGTTACTACAGCAGCCTCAGATACCTTGTGAGTCTCCTCGTTAGTTGGGAGAGCCTTGATAGTGAAGGTGTAAGTAACACCATAGTCACCAGTGAAGGTGTATGATGTACCCTCAATAGTCTCAACTACATCGTCATCAACCTGGAGGCTGTAAGCCTTAGCGCCCTCAACAGCATCCCAAGTCAAAGTAACTACGTTATCCTCAACAGTTGAATTAACAACTGGCGTAGCCAATACCTCAGGCTCAGCTGGCTGCTCAGGCTGCTCAGGATTTGTAGACTCGCCATCGTGGATGTTACCATTGAAAACACCCTCTTCCCAAGGCTCGACCTCAACGGTGAACTCGATAGGCTTAAGTGCCTCGTCGTAGAAGTTCTCGTGGTTGATAGTAGCAGTGATGTTATAGTTCTTGCCTATAGCAAACTCCTGATTCTCAAGGGTTACAACCTTATTGCTAACACCTGCAGACTGGTCGCCGTAGAAGAGCTCCAAAGTGAAGGTGATAGTATAATTGCGAGTTGCATCAGCAGGGATAGTCAAACGCTCAGCAGCACACTCGTCAGAAGCAAGAGCAGCCAAAGCAGCACCACCATTAACGTCACCAAAAGCAAGCTCAGTAGTCTCGCCCTGTACAAGCGTCCAACTGAAGTCCTCACGCTCCTTGTTTACAGCAATACTACCCTGAGCAGGAGCATTGGTAATCTTGATATCGGTAACCTTCAACGATGTGTTGTCGGTAAGGAAACCGTTAGTGAAGGTGAACTTAATCTTTGACAAGAGGTGCATAAACTTCAACTCTACAGGTGCTGGAGGATTGTTGATAACATCGCTACCAGTAGTTTCGTGCTTAGAAGCGTAGAGAAGGTCAGTTGTACCATCAACATTGGTGAACGAGATAGTTCCCAAACCATCGGTATTCATTTCCTTAGTATCAACCACGATGTTTTCGTCATCAACTGGAGCAACAGCGTGGAAATAGTAAGGCTTCTCTGGCATCCAGTACTGGAGGTTTTTATAGCCCCAACCATCTTCAGACTTGGTTACGCGCTCAGCGTTGAAAATAACACCTGAAGGCTGATTGATGAAGCCCCAAACGTCGAATGCATCGATAGTACCTGTGGTGATGCTTGGATCAACAGCAGCACGGGTCTTAGCCTCAACGAATGAATCTTCAAATGTAATCAATGATTGCTCCTGTAGGCGTACAGGCTCCTCATTGTTACAAGCCATCATCGCAAAAATAGCGAATGCGCTTAGTAAGATCTTTTTCATAGTTTAAAGTTTTAGTTAATAATTTATGTTTGTTTATTCGTTTTCTGTCCAGTTCGCGCACACGCGCGCTATTTTATATAGGTGTACTACAATGGCAATGGTACTTCCTCGTATGGTCCCCACTCATCGACCTCAACATCGAAGGCACCAGAACCCTGCTTACCATCATCATCAGAGATCACGATATCCTTGACAACGATAACACCTCCGTGAGGCTGCGACTTAAGTTGGTTGGTAACATCATAGTCGAAATCGATGGTCTTACCGTTACGCAACAAAATCTCAAGGTTCAAGGCGTGCTGGTTGTCGGCACGGGTTGGGTAGTTAGGGTTAGGATAGCCAGGAGCACCGAACGAGTTCACAATAGCCCTCACACCATAGTCGGTAACCTCGCAGTCGAACAACAAGGTAGCAGAGTCGTCAGAGGTCTCGCCAGTATTCAAGAGAACAGAACTTGCCATACCCGAAAGCGCACCACGCGCCATAGCGACATACTCCAAACCACTCTTGAACTCATAACGAATCTTATAGGTAAATACCAATGGCTGAAGCTCAACCTCCACATCCGTAGGCTCTACGACCTTCTCGGCATAGTAGTTCTCGTAGTAGTTCGCGAAGAGCATATCTGGTGGCGACAAGGTAGGCTCACCCTCCTTGGCAAAGGCACTTGGTGTGTAGGTAGCACGTGTACGTGTACGTGTCGTAGCACGTGTCGTAGCACCCTGGCCCGTACGCGAGAAGATGATATACTCAGTATCGTTGTTGTAGAAGAGCAAGTCGTTCATACCCTCATACAACGATACCACACCACCCTGAGGCTTGATATTGTGGATGTTATAGTCACCCTTCTCGTTATAGGCAACTACACGCAAACCCGATGGGTACTTAGGACGCAAGCCGTCGTAGTCGATATAGTCCTCTGGCCACGATTCCTCCCAGTCGATACCACCACAGCACTCCTCCCAGTCAAGGCGATAGTCGGCTATCACGTTGATATGGTAGCGGTGTGCGTGATCACGGTGATCGTAACACAAATCCTTATGCTCGCACGACGTAACGCCAATGAGCATAACCGTTAGTAGAAGTAAATATCTTTTCATCTCTTGCCTCCTTTATCCTTATTGTAGTTACCACAGCCAATAAGCCATACGAGCGATATCTCAAGCTTGGTAGGACCAAAATACTGACGACGCTTAGTAGCCTGCCATACAGAGTGACCATCGACTGCATCATACTCCTCGAACAAACCCCAGTGGTAGCCGAAACCGACGTTGAAGTCGAGGTTGAGACGACGAGCAATAGGCAGTGAGTAGCCATACTCCAAAGCCACGATATGGTTGGCACGATCAACAAGGTTACCCTTAGGCATACCCGCCATAATACCTGTCCTACCGAGCTGGAAGTCGTAGGTCAAAATCTGGTAGTTCACGCCGAGGTGGTGACCCTGCAAAGGCTTAATACGTGTAGGCTTGCCGAACCACCAACGGATTGAGGCATCAGCACCGTAGTAGCGCCAATAGAAGCCCTTCTCCTCCTTTGTCCACCACGCGTGAGCGTAGTTGGCGGCGATAGAGAAGTTGCTACCAAGGTAGAACTCAGCACCGATGTTGGGGACAGCAGCCAAATCGTAAAGCATATTGGTTTTGATTCCCATATAGAAAGGTGCGCACTCAGGCTTGGCAGCCTCCTGGTTGATAACAACCTCGTGGTGAGTGCCATAGCTATCAACAACGATAGTTGTGCTACGAGGCTCCTCGGCGCTATTCTTTGCAACGGTATAGGTGATACCCTCCTCGGTAGGTGTCAATGACTCGATCCAGTCGGCCGAACAGCTCACCGTAGGCAATACACCGTCGTCGATATTCTTTTCGTATGTAATCTTGTCGCTATCACCCTCTGCGCCATAATTGACCTTATCGGCAGAAGTGATTCTCAACATAGGGTCGGCAGGCTCCTGCTCCACACCCAACTCGTAGGTTTCGCCGTGGTACTCGACAGCCAACTTAGCAGAACGAGGAGCAGCCACGCTGTTTGGAGCGACAACGAGCTTAATCTCATTCATCGAAGATGGCATTGGAGTAATCCAATCAACTGGGCTTACCACCTCAGGTACAACCCCGTCGTTCATATTAGTTGTGTATGGCACATCTACAGCACCACCCATCGCGCCACAACGCTGTGGGTTATTCGCAATGTCGAGTGTAGGGATTGTCTCCCACCAGAACTCGCATCGTGCAGCCGCATAACGCAACTCCGAGAAGAGATGAGTATAAGCCCAACGGTAAGGCACACCATTGCGCAACTGCATCATCTTAGCAAAACGCTTCTCTGTGGACTCACCAGCCTCCTCACTCTCTTTCAAGAGTGCGAGCAACTCATCGCGGTAAGGCAACTTATCGCTACCCTCAACCAACTCAGTAAATCTTGCCCAATCGACACCCATCGACTCAACGGCGTACCCAACCTCCACGTTGATCTCACGGCTAATCCAATCGGCGATAGCCTCGGCACGACGCTTCGCAATTCGATCATTGATCGCCATAGATCCCTCAGGAGATACACTCGACACAATGCGGATCTGTCGGAACTGCGCATTTGAGTCAGCATAGTACATCTTCACCTCCTCGGCAAAATTTCTCAACGTGGTTTCATTACCCATATAACTCTCGTCAAGAGCTCCGACACCCTGACGGAAGTACACTTTCACTGACCTCTCAATCTCGCGATCGACTTGAGCGCTCAGCAAAAGTGGAAAAAGGGTCAAAACCAACAATGCAAATAAAAATCTTCTCATTGCTCCAAAAAAACATATCTTTCGAAAAATTCCACCTGACGACCATATCATTTTTTTTTGGCCCAGGCAGAGATTTTCACATCTAAAATCAAGAACAAAATCTGCACACATACAATCTCCACAACAGAGATGTCACAACTTGCAAACACCCCAACAACCGCTAACTGCTTGATTATTAACAACATCCCTGGCATAGGGGGGGGGAATATAGACAAGTTTAGCAATACAAATATAGCATTTATATTCTATTTTACAAAGTAATTTTCAATATATTTTTCATATATTTTCAGAAGGAAAAATCATACTAATTTGCTTAACTACGAGATCGCACCTTGACAACATTTCAAGCCATAGGAATTATTGACCAATCTCGACAACCTCACTTCAAATCCAAAGCTTCGTAAAAAGAGTAATTTTGGACTATTTCACCATAGAAAACAGCCCAAAATTGCACACTATCTTAGTGTAAAAGAATCTCTGACTTACTAAAAAATCAACCCCTTTTGCAGAGTAAACGGAATAGAATATAACCCAATATCGCCGACACAATACCTACCAGACCGCCTAACAATATATCTTGTGGAAAGTGGCAAGCGAGATATATGCGCGAGTAGCAAACAGCCACAGCAACAAGCCAAACAACGACAGTAAACCACCTACGAGCGACAACCAACGAGCTAAGCAGAGCCAACGACACTATGGTTGCGGCGTGTGCCGAGACAGTGCCATAGCGACCGTGGTCGAATGAGACTACGTGCATATCCGAAAGCTCCTCGGTAAACATTGGGCGAGGTCTTACGGGGAACTCTGGCCACAACTCCGCCAAAGGGCCAGAGTGCTTGAAGATGCCTGCAACAAGGTCCGAGGCACCCATAGCCACACCAACGCTGAGCAGAAAGAGCAGCAGGCCTCGCCAGCTATATCTGCGCCAAACAAGGAATAGAATGAGCAGGTAGAAGGGAATCCACATTGTCACGCCCGACACAGCACTCATAAGCGCATCGAAGAGTTCTCCACCATCAAAATTCAACGTCTCAAAAAGAGACCAATCCCAACGGACAGTATTCATAACTTGCTAATTTACAATTAAAAAGCTGCATACATAGGCAATCCACCAGCCACGCCCGTCGAGGCCTCAAGCATAAGATTGGACTGCATAACAAGCCATATAACAGCGACTACCAACAGCCACTGACCAACGACGCCGATGCGCACAACTACTCGACGTAGTGCTTCGTCGAAATTACGTGACGTGAGGTGCATCAAGTATCCCACGACCATCAGTAACAGCGCCACCCACGAACTCTCGACCATAGCGCCGAAGTCGCCGAACGAGAAGTTATAGGCAATACGGCTAAGCATACTCTCGACCACACCCATATCCTCGGCCGTGAAGAGCAACCAGCCAAAGGCGACTATATGGAATGTGAGCAACGTACCAAGCACCCTCCATAAAGGCTTCATCTCAGCACCAAGAGCCTTAGCCTTAGGCACTACCGAGAGCCACACCTTGTGAAGTGCAAGAGCCACACCGTGGAGCAGACCCCACAAGATAAATGTCATACCCACACCGTGCCACAGGCCACCTAAGAACATAGTAATCACGAGGTTGAGATAGGTACGAAACCTACCCTTACGATTTCCGCCAAGCGATATATAGAGGTAGTCCCTAAGCCACGTAGAGAGCGATATGTGCCATCTACGCCAGAACTCGGTGATGGTTGCCGAATGGTATGGCGCATCGAAGTTATCGGGGAGTCGAAAGCCCATAATAAGTGCAACTCCCTGAGCTATATCGGAGTAACCCGAAAAGTCGCAATAGATCTGCAACGTAAAGCCATAGATAGCCACCAAGGCCACCAGTCCCGAATCACCCAACTCGCCAGCAAAGGCGGGCGACACAAAGAGCGTTCCCACGGCCTTAGCAATGATGGCGTACTTAACAAGGCCTCCTACGATAAGCGATATCGCCCTACCGAAATCCTCGCGCGTAACGACGACCTTCTCAGCCTCAATCTGTGGGATAAAATCCTTGGCCTTGACCAATGGACCGAGAAACATCTTTGGGAAGAAGGATAACAAGAAGAGGTAATCCCCAAAGCGACGGAGTGGCGCTATCGTACCACGCGCAATATCAACGACATAGGCTATGGACTGAAACACGAAGAATGAGACTCCAGCAGGCACAACAACACTCTCGATATCGAGCGTTCCTGAGCCATAGAGGTTATTCACAACATCGACAAAGAAGTTCGTAGCCTTGAAATAGACCAAAATGGCGACATTTATCACCACGCTAAGTGCTACAAACCACGCAGTACCACTCCCCTTCTCTCGCCTTCTGCCAACACATCTACCTATGAGATAGTCACTTATAGCTACAAAGAGCAATAAGAGGATATATACGCCCGAAAGTTTATAGTAGAAGTAGAGCGAGACAAGAACAACGTAGAGTGTCCTAAGGCGCGCCCTCCCCTTGACCAACGAATAGCCCAAGCCAAAGAGCATAAAGGCTACAAGGAAGAAGCCCGTGGTAAGGGTCAATGGCTCGGCTGGGTTATACCCCAAAAGTTGGAGTAAGCGTGGCCAGAGTGGATTTTCAAACATCAAGAACTCTTGCATATTCCTACTCCTCCTCCGCTACAACATCCGACTCAGCCTCAGCAACCTCGGTATGAATAATCTCCTGCTCAACGGTTATCTCGATACCCCTCTGCGACTGAAGTTCGAAACGTTGCTGCACCTCGGCACGAAGACGCTCCTCGGCCTCCTTACGTCGCTGCTCCTCAGCCTCCTTAGCCTTAAGCACCTCATACGCAGGGGCAACAATAGCCGAAGTCAAGGCACGAGCAATGCGCTTACCACCGGCGAAGTTGATATGTGTATAATCGTTTGCAGCCCATCCATTTGAGACAAATTGTGGCATACCTCCCAAGGCCTCCATAGCCAACGACGTATTCCAGAAGGCTACGTTCGTGCTATCTGCTGCAGCGCGTTGATGCGCTGTCAGAGCATCGACCGAGCCGATAGGCACATAGCCCCCCGACTCGCCCTTGACCCAGCGGTCGCTAACACCCAAGACCAAGATGACGGCATTGGGGAAGCATCGCTCGGCATAGGCAATCATATTGCACAACTGCTGACGATAATTCGAGTATTTGCGTTGCCCCTGCTGCATAATATTAAGACCATACTGCAACACTACCAAATCATAGCCCAAGAACTCATCAATCTGTCTATTTACCGTAGCACCCGTACCAAAGATAGCGTGTCCATTATTGCTACGCACCGAGAAGTTATCCACCGTAACACCGCAGTCTCCCTCCATAGAGGCTCCATAGCATAACACCTCACCATCCAAAACCGTAAGGGTAACTGCCTCAACAAGTGGTGCTTCAACATAAATTTCACGCACACGTTCATCACCAGCAATCTCCACCTCATTTACAATGGAGTCGTTGATAGCAACTCGCACAAGTGACGTATCCTTACTATAAAGTAGTATGCGCGCACGCGAGCAAGAGTCGAGAGTCTCGAAGGCATTAGTAGCGCTCCAGCGCGTTGTAGCACCAGCGCCACCCTTGGCCAAATAGCCTGAAACGAAGAACTTATCGGCAACATCCTGTGGGGCGCTCTTAGGCTTCATAACACTATATGCCGACCAACCCGACGAGCTACGCTTAACACTCTTTCGCACCGTAGCAAAGGGTATATCGCAAGCGACAAAACCCACTCCTCGGCCACCGAAGAGCTCTTGGAGCTCCGCCCTGAGATCCGAAGTGAGGATATCGCCCTCGACAAAGGAGTCTCCCATAAAAGCAATACGAAGTCCCTTGCCCAAAGCCATACGCTCAACTAAAGCTTCGAGACGGCTATGCTCCAAGGTGTCGAAATCCTCAATAGCTACACTCAGACGATTAGCAACCGACTCCAAATCTGAACTATGTAGCGCTCTACGAGAAGGCCCTGCCTCGCGCTCGACCAGCCACTCATAACGTGCTGGTGGCAACACGGGGAGCGTATCGACCATAATGACGCTATCAACCTCGACCATCGAAGCCAGTTCTTGCTCCAAACGCTCGATATCAGCCTCGTACTCAACAACCTCATCATCAACACTTTGTCGCAACTGCGAAAAGATATCGACACGAGCCAACTGCATACCGAAGAGTTCGACCTCTGGCACAAACCAAAGGGCCGCAACTCCTAATATCACCAACATAGTAAACCACCCTATTCGGTGGCTACACTCCCGCTGTTTCATCTACTATTTAAGGTTATCTTCTTCTATTAATTAAGGCTATATAGTATAGCAGGGTCACGATAGAGCTTAGGGCTGTGACCAAATATGTGCGAGCAGCCCAACTAAGAGCCTCGTGAGCACCATCCAAATCTGCGTCGCTAAGCATACCGCTACTCTCCAACCACGCTACGGCACGTTTCGAAGCGTTATACTCCACAGGCAACGTCACAAGGGCAAATATTGTTGATAAACCCATAACTGCAATAGCGACCCAACACAAGGTGGCACTATTGGTTACTGCCATAGTCACGACACCCAACAACATCAGCCATCCAGCCACCTTTGACGAGAAGTTCACAACAGGCACCAACTGTGTCCTGAGGCGCACAGGCTCATAACCCGTGGCATGTTGCACGGCGTGACCGCACTCGTGGGCAGCAACAGCCGCCGCAGTAATGGTACGCGCATTATAGACATCGTCGCTAAGGTTTACCGTTAGGGTCTGTGGATTAAAGTGGTCGGTAAGATGGCCCGCCACGTGGGTAACCTTCACATTATATATGCCGTGATCGTGGAGCATCTTCTCGGCCAACTCACATCCCGTCATTCCGCGGGGCGACATCTGCTCCGAGTAGCGACGTGTGACACTCTTGAGGCGCATCTGAACGAAGACCCCCACAAGTGCCACAACAATCATAAGGATTATGGCAAGGCTATAGCTTCCACCATAACTAAAACCCTCCTCCGCCGAGTAGTTAAACCCTGCCTGTAGAATGTGTATCATCTTATATCAATGTATAGATATATGCAATATAGCAACAAAGGAACAAAACACCCTCGAAACGAGTGATCTTATCACGACCAATAACCAATGCCGAAAGCATAATGAGCAACGTAGCAGCTACAGCTACGTATATGTCGAACATCGTAACACCGCCCATCGAGAGAGGGGTAACGGTAGAACAAGCACCCAAGATAAGCAATATATTGGCGATATTCGAGCCAAGCACATTACCCAAGGCCAACGATGTACGACCCTTGAAGATAGAGACAAGGCTTGATGCAAGCTCTGGCAACGACGTTCCGCCTGCCAATAGCGTGATAGCAATCACCGCCTCCGACACACCCAAAGCCTTGGCGATATTCGTAGCACTCGTAACAAAGAGGTCGCCACCAAAGACCAAACCTGCAAGACCTACGATAATCCAGATAGGTATGCGCCACAACTGCATAGTGACACACGCCTCTCCGCACTCCATAGCACCCTCACCACTCTCAAGCATAGCCCTCTTCTCGGCACGAATGGTAAAGTAGAGCATCACACCATAGCCCAAAAGAAGTACGATACCCTCGATGCGTGTTATATCTCTTCCGAGGAGTGTTGTTAGCAACAAAGCCAATGTCGCAGCGATACAGATAGGGATGTCGCGACGGATATTTGTCTTGGTAAAGACCACGGGCGAGAATATCGCACAAACACCCAAGATAGCAAACACGTTAAATATGTTCGAACCCACGATATTACCTATGGCCATATCGCCGTGGCCATTGAGTGCCGAGAGCATACTCACAGTAAGTTCAGGCATAGAGGTACCAACCGCCACAACGGTAAGACCCACAATAAACTCAGGCACGTGCAAGCGTGCTGCAAGGGCTACAGAGCCATCGGTAAGCATCATTGCCGCGATGATGATGACGGCAAGTGCAACAACAAGAAGTAAGAAATCCATACGTTACCTTCTATTTATAGATATAATCGCGCAAAGATATGTAAAAGATATGAAAAAATGAAGAGCGAAAGACAAAACCTTTCGCTCCTCACCTCTTATTGTGACTCGTTATAGAGTAATTCCCGTCAGATTGCTCACCGCTCGACGTCCCTCGTCTCCAAGCGACAGGGAGAATTCATTGACAAACAACGATATATGGCTATCGATAACCTTGTCGTCGAGTTCCTGGGCGTGACCCTTGATGAAGTCGCGCGAGAGGTCGGGGTGCGCAAAGGCAAACTCAATGCTTCGGCGAAGCACCCTATCTACCTTAGCAACAACCTCTTCGTCCAACTCTCGCGAAGCCACAATCGCCCCAAGAGGCAGTGGCAAGCCTGTGCGACGCTCCCACTCAAGGCCTAAGTCGGCAACAAGTTCTAAGTCGTAGCGCTGGTAGACAAACCTGCCCTCGTGAATCAACACACCACCATCGTACTCGCCCCCAGCAACAGCATCGGCAATCTTAGAGAAGAGCATAGGCTCTCGCTCATCAATCTCTGGAAATAATCTCTCGACCAACAAGTTAGCCGTAGTATGCAGGCCTGGCACAACGATACGCTTCAAGGGCGACATCTCACCCTTGCGACGCACCAACAGAGGACCATTTCCACGGCCCAAAGCCGAGCCACTATCGAGCAGGGCATAGCGCGAATAGATTGCCGAGAGTAGCGCCGTACTACACTTAGTGACATCGTAGCGATGCTCCATAGCCGAACTATTCAACTGCTCGATATCGAGATAAGTGACCTCGAACTCCAACCCCTCCAAGTCGATACGTCGATTAACTATCGCATCGAACATAAAGGTATCGTTGGGGCAAGGCGATATCGCGAGGCGCAAGACCTCGCCACACTTATTACAACCACTCATAGCTCCTTAACTAAGCAGCATTCTGCTTCTCATTACGTCTTGCAATACGTCTACGAGTCATAATACTACCCGTAATCATACCTACGCCATAGGCCAAAACAAGGATAGCAACCCATCCCAACGACTTCAGAATCTGCTCGCTGAAATAGTGCCATACGGTAATTAGACACGCTATAATAACGATAGCAACGACTACCCAGATGATAATCTCTTTTGTTTTACTCATAACAAATCATCTCTTCATTTATCTCAATTAACACTCTCGCAAGGCTCTCCACAGCCTCCTCCATTCGCCACGAATGAAAGGGTTCGCCAACAATATTCGAAATAGCGCGTATCTCCATCACCCTAAAGCCTAAGACATCAGCCAAGGCAAATAGCGAAGCACCCTCCATATTTTCCACCTCGGCACCACAACACTCTGCTCCGCTACGATGTACGCAATTCGACACCACCCCCCTTAGCGCGCTCCTCTTCGGCACCGTATAGTTAGTGCGAAAGCGCTCAGGAAGCTCTATGCAACGCTCCTCGACGACTTCGACTACTTCACCCTTAGCCACACCCTCACCATAACTACCAGCGACACCCGACAGCACCACAAGGCTCTCTCTATCGATTCGTTCCTCGGCCCATAGGCGCACCAGCGTAGCTGAGGTAGCAACCATTCCCACACCCGATATAACAACCTCAGCATCAGGCATCAACGCCTGAAACGACGAGGCCTCCATCGCCGTAGGGAATAGGTATACAACTTTCGAAGACATCACTACAACTTTTGTTAATTGAGTGGAGGGCTATACGATACCCTCCACATTTCCATCCTCAGCCAAGTGGATATTACCCGCCTGTGGAGTCTTACTCAAGCCTGGCATTCGCATAATGTCGCCAGCCAAAGCTACGACAAAGCCACTACCAGCGTTCAACTCTATATCCTTAATGTTGATCTCGAAGCCCTCAACACTTCCGTAGCGCTTGGCGTCAGCGCTGAACGAGAACTGCGTCTTAGCGATACATACAGGCAAGTTGCCCATACCCCACTTCTCCAACAAAGCAATCTCCTTCTGCGCCTTAGGGCCAAAGACTACTGAGCCAGCACCATAGATATTCTTTGCCACCTTAGTAATCTTCTCCTTGATGCTATCCTCAAGGTCGTAGGCGTAGTTAATAGGGGCAGATGGCTCATTCTCAATGAGCTCCACAGCAGCACGAGCCAAATCCGCAGCACCTGCGCCACCCTCAGCATAGGCGTTATTGATAACACAACGTACACCGAGTTCCTCGCAATGCTTCATAACCATCTCTATCTCCTCGTCGGTATCGCTTGCAAAGCGGTTGAAGCATACCAAGACCGTCTGACCAAACTTCTTGAGGTTGGCAATATGTCGATCGAGGTTTGCAAAGCCTCGTTGCAAGCCCTCCTCGTTTGGCAACTTGATCTCTGCCTCCGGAACACCGCCGTGCATCTTAAGCGCAAGGGTCGAAGCAACCAAGACCGTAAGGTCTGGCTTAAGGCCCGACTGACGGCACTTGATGTCGAGGAACTTCTCTGCACCGAGGTCTGCACCAAAGCCCGCCTCAGTGACGGTATAGTCAGCCCACGACATCGCCATACGTGTAGCAATCACCGAGTTACAGCCGTGTGCGATATTCGCAAAAGGACCACCGTGGATAATCACAGGGTTATGCTCCGTAGTCTGCACGAGGTTTGGGTTGATAGCATCCTTAAGCAGTGCCACTACAGCACCCGTAACACCGAGGTCATTTACCGTAAGTGGAGTGTCGTCGTAGCGGACACCCAGCACAATACGGCCGATGCGCACGTACAAGTCCTCCACGCTACGAGCCAAGCACAAGATCGCCATAATCTCCGATGCTGGAGTAATATCAAAGCCCGTCTCCGTAGGGATACCATTTGCCGAGCCTCCCAAGCCCGACACTATATTACGCAACGAGCGGTCGTTCATATCCAATACTCGTCGCCACATAACCTTCTTCAGGCCCACCTGCTGTGAGCGGTTGTGGTAGAGGTAGTTATCCAACAACGCTGCGATGAGGTTGTTGGCCGATGTTACTGCGTGGAAGTCACCCGTGAAGTGGAGGTTGATATCCTCCGAAGGCAACACCTGTGCATAGCCACCACCTGTAGCACCACCCTTCATACCGAAGCAAGGGCCCAACGATGGCTCACGCAGAGCCACGATAGCCTTCTTGCCAATATGGTTAAGACCCATACCCAAGCCGATGCTCACGGTGGTCTTACCTACACCCGCCTTAGTAGCAGTAATCGCCGTAACCAAGATGAGGTGGCTCTTCTCCACACGCTTATCATCGATAAGCTTATATGGCACCTTTGCGATATACTTACCATAATTAAACACCTCGTCATCGGGGAAACCCACCGATGCAGCGACCTCGCGAATATTCTTTAATTTCGTCTCGCGAGCAATCTCAATATCAGTTTTCATACTCTCTCTCTTTAAATAACGTGGCACTTGCCACAAACTCTAACTAAACTAAAGCCACTACCCCCAAAGCCTAAGACTTCGGAGCGTAGTGGCTCTTATGAATTATTTCAATGTACCTACTACAGCCTCAAGTTCCTCGACGCTGAGTGGCAAAAGCTTATCGCCGATGAAACGGCTACCTGTCTCAGTAACAAGCACATCATCCTCGATACGGATACCACCGAAGTTGCGGAAGCCATCCAAAGCATCGTAATTCACAATACCCTCGAACTTACCCTCTGCACGGCACTTGTCGATAAGTGCAGGGATGAAGTAGATACCTGGCTCATCAGACATCACCGTACCTGGCTCTACACGCCAAGTAGAGCGGTGGATGCAGGTTGCAGACTTTGCAGCACGCTCCGCAACGGTAGAGAAGTCGAACGAGCGCTCGCCGATATTCTCCAAGTCGTGAACATCGAGACCCATACCGTGACCAAGGCCGTGAGGCATAAAGAGATACATAGCACCCGCAGCAACAGCATCCTCGGCGGTAGACTTGATAAGACCCACACCCTTCAAGCCCTCAGCCAAAGAGAGGTATGCAGCACGGTGGATATCTGGATACATAGTGCCTGGCTTAATCATATCCTTGACCTCGCTGTGAGCGCGAAGAACGATGTTGTAGATGTCGCGCTGAACATCTGTAAACTTACCATTTACAGGGTAGGTACGTGTGTGGTCTGAGCAGTAGCCCTCAACAGACTCACCACCACCATCAACCAACAACAAGCGACCTGACTCCAATACTCCATCGTGGTTGTGGTTGTGCAAAATTTCGCCGTGCTGAGTGACGATAGTAGGGAACGACACACCCTGACCATACGACTTAGCGATACCCTCCAAGCGACCAGCGATCTCACGCTCAACAACGCCTGGACGACACATACCCATAGCCGTAATGTGCATCTGGTAGCCAATCTTGAATGCACGCTCCAAAGCCTCGATCTCCTCGGCAGACTTCTTCTCGCGCATCTCCGCTACGGCAAACATAAGATCCAACGACTTGCGCTCGTGCAACATATCGAGGCGGATACCCAACATTTCGGCCATAGAGATCTTAAGCTCTGCACGGTAAGGGGGCAAGTAGTGAACAGGACGATTCTGCTCGATAGCCTTACGCAACACATTACGAATCTCAGCCATAGGGAAGCTCTTCTCTACGCCTACCTCAGCGCCCTGCTCAGCGATGGTTGGCATAGGGCCTGTCCAGATGATATCCTCTACGGTGAAATCGTCGCCAAAGATCATAGCCTCACCCGACTCAGCATCAATAAGACCGATGAGCGAAGGGACATCCAAACCGAAGTAGTAGCGGAATGTAGAGTCCTGACGGAAGTAGTATGTGTTATTAGGGTAGTTGTTTGGCACCTCAGGATTACCTGGAAGGAGAATCAAACCCTTACCTACGCGACGTGCTAACTCCGCACGACGGCCAATATAAGTCTCTTTACTGAACATAGTTTTATAGTTTTAAGTTATTGTTATTCATCGTTTTATTATCTTGGCACCTCCCTATAGACCTTATCTCCTCGGCGCACCTCGCTCACGGTCTTAAGCGACATATAGTCGCCCTGCTTTGCCATAGCTACGGGAGTCTCCTTAACCATAATGCCATCGGCACTCTGCTCGACAACACCCGTCTTCTCGCCCATAAAGAGCAGTGCATCACCCTCCGATACCTCGCAAGCCTCGACCAAGACCTCCGCAACGCCAATACGTTTGAAGTAGTTGGTGACCTTACCCATATATACCTTCTTCAGCGTTGCCGAAGAGCCATAGTGCTGGCTATGCTCGACCATAGTCTTTGCGGCATAGTAGCCACCCCAGAAGTCGCGGTTGAAGACCGTACGCAACTTCTCCTTGAGCGGAGCAACACTCTCGGCACAAAACTCGCCTCGCTCCAACAACATAAGGGCCTCGTTATAACTCTCCACCACACGCTTCACATACTCTCCGCCACGCGCACGACCCTCAATCTTGAGGACTCGAACGCCCGCATTGATGAAGGTGTCGAGGAAGTCTATAGTACACAAATCCTTTGGCGAGAGAACATATTGTCCGTCGATATCTAATTGATGGCCAGACTCTTTGTCGGTGATGGTGTACTTACGACGACAAATCTGTCGGCAAGCACCCCTATTAGCCGAATTGTGAGACTCGTGCTCCGAGAGGTAACACTTTCCCGACATCGACATACACATAGCACCGTGAGCAAACATCTCAATCTTAACCAACTCGCCCGCAGGGCCACATATCTTCTGCTCCTCAATCTGCTTCGAGATATGGGCAATCTGCTCCAACGACAACTCTCTGGCCAACACCACAACATCGGCCCACTGAGCAAAGAACTTAACGGCTGTGATATTCGAAATATTGCTCTGCGTAGAGATATGTACCTCGATACCAACCTCACGAGCATAGAGAATTGCGGCCAAGTCGGTAGCGATGATAGCATCAATACCCTCGGCCTTAGCCCTGTCAATGATGCGACGCATAACCTCCATCTCGTCGTCGTAGATGACGATATTTACCGTCAGATAGGTCTTCACACCTGCGGCGTGAGCAACACGCACAATCTCTGCGAGGTCGTCAAGGGTGAAATTCACCGACGAGGCTGCTCGCATATTGAGCTGCTCAACACCAAAATATACCGAATCGGCTCCAGCAGCAATAGCCGCATTCAAAGACTCATACGAGCCTACGGGAGCCATAATTTCTATATCTTTTCTTCGTATCATATCTCTTTACTTTTTACGTCCCATAAGGTTACGGGCAAACTCCACAAGTGGCGCTACACGCTCCGAGTCGATAGAGAGCGTATCGAGGATGTTCAACGCTCGCTCGAAACGCAACTCAATCTGTTGCTCGGCGATATGCTTCACATCCAAGGCATCGTAGAGGGCCTTGACCTTAGCGATCTTCTGCTCGTTGGTAAGCTCCTCCGCAAGATGCGTAGTGCGCAACACTTCACGCTGCGCTGCATCGGCACGACTCATAGCCTGCACCATCAAGAAGGTCTGCTTACCCTCCAAGATATCGCCACCAATCTTCTTGCCGAGACTCTCATCGCCATAGCTATCCAACACATCGTCCTGAAGTTGGAACGCTAAGCCCAACTCAGTAGCAAAGCGGTATATCTTCTTGACATCATCATCGCTGGCCCCAGCCATCGTAGCACCAATCATCGCAGAGCCTGAGAGCAGGGCTGAAGTCTTGCGCTCAATCATCTGCATATAGTCCACCACAGAGACCTTCTCCATAGACTCGAAGTCCATATCGTACTGCTGACCCTCGCACACCTCCAATGCCATCTCGCTAAAGATATTCATCACACGAGGCAACACCGAAGCCGAGATGCGGTTAAGGTGTTTGTATGCAGTAATGAGCATTGCATCGCCCGAAAGGAGTGCTACGTTGCCTCCCCACTTAGCGTAGACCGAGGGCTTACCTCGGCGCACATCGGCATTATCCATAATGTCGTCGTGAAGCAAGGTGAAGTTATGAAATATCTCCACCGCCATAGCAGCAGGCATCGCTTCGTCGATATTACCACCAAAGGCCTCCAACGTGATAAGAAGGAGTACAGGGCGGAGACGCTTGCCACCTCCCGACATCGAATAGATGATTGGTGAATAGAGGAGTTCTGGCTCCTCAGGCGTATTCATCTGCGCCAAAGCACTCTCAAAGAGTTGCAATATTTCGTGGTTGCTATGTGCCATAACCTATTATTTATCTAAAATTATGGCTCAAAATTAAGATTTTTTTTGCAGAGTTTAAAATAATTTTGATAACTTTGACCAATTAATTTCATAAAATCTTTATAGCTATGATGAAAAAACTCGCATTAGGTATCGATATTGGCGGCACAAACACAGCATTCGGCCTCGTAGATGAAGATGGCAATGTCGTTGCCGAGAGCAAAATCTCGACCGACAAATACAGACATTTCGACGACTATAAACCATACATCGAGGCATTGGCAACCGCGATTAAGGAGCTCGTGCTTTCACAGCCTGAGTGCGACCTTATCGGTATCGGTATCGGCGCACCAAATGCAAACATCCATACAGGTCGCATCGAGACTCCAGCAAACCTCTGGAAGTTCGAAGACCCCAACGACCCACGCCCCAACTCTATCCGCACATTCAACTTTGTTGATGACCTTGGCAAATATTTTGGCGGTGTCAAGATTATGATTACCAACGATGCTAACGCTGCGGCTATTGGCGAGATGGTATTCGGTAACGCTCGTGGTATGAAGGACTTCGCTATGATCACCCTCGGCACAGGTCTTGGTTCGGGCATCGTTTGCAATGGCGAGATGGTATATGGCCACGACGGCTTCGCTGGCGAGTATGGCCACATCGCAGTAGCGTCGCGCGAGACTGGTCGTGCGTGTGGTTGCGGTCGCAAGGGTTGTCTTGAGGCATATGTTTCAGCTACAGGTATCAAGCGTACAGCCTTCGACCTTATGGCTACAATGACCTGCGATAGCGAACTCCGCTCTATCCCTTACGACAAGTTCGAGGCAAAGATGCTTTCGGATGCTGCGGCAAAGAACGACCCTATCGCTTTGGAGGCCTTCGAGCGCACAGGTAAAGTTCTTGGCTTGGCTTTGGCAGACCTCACCGCTATTACATCGCCTGAGGCTATCATCCTCTTCGGTGGTTTGGCTAATGCTGGCGACTACATCCTTCGCCCTACACACAAGTATATGGAGGAGAATCAGCTCTCTATTTTCAAGGGCAAGGTTAAGTTGTTGATGAGTGGTATCCAGGATAAGAATGTCGCTATTTTGGGTGGCGCAGCACTTATCTGGAAACAGTACCTTGAGGCTGTTATTGAAAACTACTAAACTCTTAGTAATCAATAATAAGTATAGAGGACTAACCGCAAGGATTAGTCCTCTATACTTATTATTACACTATGATAAATATCTTCTTTTGATTTCATCGTAGAAATCATTCACCTTAAGCATAATTGCAGTCTCCACAACCCCACCTAAATCCCAATTTGCATAGCTATCGAAGACCTGCATCGATGGCGAAAGACGCATATAAGAGGAGATGATTGGCGGAGGCGAGGCATCCAGTTCTCGCATCCTCGAAAGCAGAATTCTGTAGTTATCCTTGGGTGTCGCTCCCACAAAAATCTCATCGAAATCTTCGCGTGCCATCTCCACTCGTTCAGGGGTGTGTGCCTGCATCAGCGAATCATCCGAAGGATAGGCAAAACGCATAAAACCCATAAGCAGGTTACGAGCCCTGACACCGAGGGCGGGATAGAGTGTAACACGGCCAAAAAGATAGTCAATATTATTAGCCTTAACCACGGCAGATAGCCCCTCCCACAGCGTATCTAATGTATATAGTGTCAAGGCATTAGCCCCCTTCTGATACTCCTGTGAAATAAAGGTTCGCCCAAGCTCCATACCACAAGGCAGATACTCCTGAATAAACCTCTGCGAGAGTCTAAAGTAGCGAGAAATAGCCAGTTGCGAGGGTTCCACACTCCTCCCTAACGAGTAGCGATAACCTCCAGCAATGGCACTACGCCTACAATCCCAGACAATCACCTGGCGACACCCGCCATCGACATCCGAGGTATCGACTCCGCAACTATCATTTAGCACCACGCCAACACGCAGAAACGATAAATCTCGCAGTCGGCGCACCTCGGCCATAAGATGTGGTGATGTCGCGCCATCGAAGTCGTAGACCTCTGCATCCCAACGAGTTGAGCGACACAACAGGTCGGCTCGTTGCAACTCCTCATAAAGACCCAAACCCATACCTAAACCTCATTTCCTATTCATACATCTCTCTTACGCTCAAAGAGTTCATCATTAAAAGAGATTTATCTTCCATTTTTCTAAAATAAAGAGTCCTACTTTAGCGAAAAATTAGTAACTTTGTCGCGTTATTTTTTTACTTAAGTAAAAACCGATAGAATGAGCATCGAAACATACCATATCCCCGTAATGCTTGAGGAGTGTATCACAGCCCTCAATATCAAGCCCGATGGCGTCTACGTAGACCTCACTATGGGTGGCGGCGGACACACTCGCGAAATACTGAAGCATCTCGGCCCTAAGGGACACCTCTACTCCCTCGACCAAGACCCCGATGCCGAGGCCAACGCCCCCAAGGATGAGCGACACACCTTTGTCGCCTCGAACTTCCGCTTCGTGCGCGGAGCACTACGCTTGCGTGGTGTGGAGCGTGTCGATGGCATCCTTGCCGACCTGGGCGTATCGTCGCACCACTTCGACGCCAAGCACCGAGGCTTCTCTTTCCGTGGCGAAGCACTCCTGGATATGAGAATGAACACCCGTGCAGGCCGTACCGCTGCCGACATCGTGAATACCTACTCGAATGAGGCACTATCCAAGATATTTGCCGAGTATGGCGAGTTGGACACGACGTGGAAGATAGCGAACTGCATCGAGCGCTTTCGCAATGAGCGTGCCATAACCACCACGGCAGACCTCGTGGAGGCAGTAAAACCCTGCACTCCCCCAAAAGATGAGTCTAAGTTCCTCACAAAACTCTTCCAGGCGCTCCGCATAGAGCTCAATGGCGAGATTGAGGCCCTCAAGATGGCGATGGAGCAGAGTCTCAAACTCCTTAACCCAGAGGGTCGCTTGGTGGTGATGTCGTACCACTCGCTCGAAGACCGCATAGTGAAGAACTTTATGCGTAGTGGCAATAGCGAGGGTATTGTAGAGAAGGACTTCTTTGGTCGCGCCACCACCCCATTCAAACTAATCACCCGCAAGGCTATAGTCCCTTCGGACGAGGAGATAAACCTCAACCCTCGCTCACGCAGTGCCAAGTTGCGAGTAGCCGAGAGGATGGAATAAACAACCCTTACAACTATGACATCGCAATACGACGACAACTACACCCCATACGATGACGAGCGCATCAAGCGCGAAGTCATAATCATCGACGAGGAGGATAACCAAGAGCCTATCCCATCAGAGGAGGACGAGGAGGAGATCCCCTTTGCCGATGAGAACGAGACACACAACACCGACACTAATACGGCGTGGATGATGTTCACATCGGGACGAATGCTTACCGATAGCACCCTCTCGTTCCGCTACTTCGTCACCATCGCTATAATGTGCTTCTTGAGTATCTTCCTGACGTTTATGTCGCTCAACGCCAACCGTGAGTACCGCCAACGAGAGCAGTATGCCTCGGTACTCCACGAGCGCTCGGTACTTAAGGAGGAGGAGCGCTACAGCCTCTCGTCGAAGAGCGTAGTGACAAAACGCTTAGAACAGCACGGCATAAAATTAATAGACCTCACCAAAGAGAGTCGATTATTGGATAAGTAGGATGGCAAACAGCAAACACGACATAAAGAGCAGTACGACTCGACCACGTACCCTGCGCCACGATATCGTCTCGCGCATCAAGTCGTTGTACGTTATATTCATCATAAGCGCACTCTGCATCATCGCACGACTGGCGTGGATTATCTTCATCAGCCCCTCGGTGCGACACAATGCCGAGGTTATGAACGATGGCATCTACCACTTCACGGATGTTGAGGCACACCGTGGCACAATCTTCTCGCGCGACGGAGAGCCTCTGGCCATATCGAGCCTTCGCTACAACGTATTCCTCGACTTCGGCTCGGAGGGTATGGTGGATGCCGAGGAGAAGGCATACCAAAAAAATGTTGATTCACTCTCAAAACTCCTCGCTGCGCACTTCAACCAGGCCGATGCCGAGCAGAACAACTACAAATATATCCCTGCCTCGGAGTATCGCCGCATACTACTCTCGGAGCGAACACGTGAGGGTACGAAAAA
Source organism: uncultured Alistipes sp. (assembly GCA_904502285.1). Classification (GTDB taxonomy): domain Bacteria; phylum Bacteroidota; class Bacteroidia; order Bacteroidales; family Rikenellaceae; genus Alistipes. The sequence continues at coordinate 62,015 of CAJGEC010000003.1, forward strand.
GCGCTCATTCCAGATTATGCCACGCACCATCACCATCGACGAGTGGAATATGATGAAGCGTACCTACCCCATCTTCAATGGTAATATGGGTTACGTATTTAGCTCCCAGGCCCAGGATAAGCGCCTCTACCCTTCAGGAGATATCGCCCGACAGACCATCGGTCGCTACGGCACCATCGTCGTAAACGACAAGGAGGTCGCTGGAACGGGTATCGAGCTTATGTACAACGACTGGCTGGCAGGTAGCAATGGTAAGTACAAGGAGCAGTGGATAGCCCACGGCTTCTGGTCGAGAGTTGATGATAGCGAAAATGTGGATGTCGTCAATGGAGCTAATGTCATCACCACCCTTGATGCAGGTCTACAGCGTGTGGCCCACGAGCGTCTCGACTCGGCACTACGACGCTACGACGCATCGTTTGGTGTGGCAATAGCTATGGAGGTAAAGACTGGTAACGTGCTATGTATGGTGAGCCTCGGTGCTACGAAGGAGCGTGGCACAACCTATAGCGAGAGGGTCTTCAACCACGCCCTCAAGACCCGTATCTGCCCCGGCTCGACGATGAAACTAACCTCAGCAATGGCACTCTTGGAGTTGGCCGACTTCGACCTCAACTCTATGATTAATACCGAGCACTCGAAGCCTCGTAATTCCGTAAGGATTGGAGCTGTGGATGTGGAAGATACCCACGATGTGGCAGGCGCTGAGAGCGATGGTTATGTATCATTGAAAAATGCCTTTGCCCACTCCTCGAATGTCTACTTCGCCAAGGGTATCTACAACGCCTTCAAGGATGACCCTAAGCGATATACCGACTTCTTGGCCAGCCTCCGCTTCAACGACTTTGTCGGTCTGGAAGCCTATGGCGAGCGCGTGGGATTGCTCCCTATGGCCGATAGTCCCGATTGGAAGCCTGGCGGTGGTGCAGGAATCCGCCTTCCTCGTATGGCATACGGCTATGAGGTTGAGTTACCTCCAATCCATATGCTTGCGCTCTATAATGGCGTAGCAAATGAGGGCCGTATGGTCGCCCCACGACTCGTGGACCGCATAGAGCGCGACGGCGAGGTCTTGGAGCGTATGCCCGTAGTAACCCTCGTAGACCGTATGTGTTCGAAGAGCACCTTGGCACAACTCGACAGCTGCCTTGCTGCAGCATCCCACCAGACCAAGAATATTTTTAGGGGTCTTGCTACACCATTCGGTTGCAAGACGGGTACGGCACAGGTTTGGTCCACCTTCATCTCGGAGAGCGACAAGGACAAGGTACAGATGAGCAACGGTATGAACTTCAAGGAGGACAAATATTACTATGGCTCAATCGTCTGCACACTCCCTCAGGAGGACCCACAATATACCATCCTCGTAGGAGTGTGTAAGCAGGTGACCCCCTCGAATAGTGTATACTACGGTATCGACCTTGCAGGCCCAGTGGCATCAGCCATTATGGAGTACCTCTATTCCACCGACCACTCACTGCACTCGTTGGTTGAGGAGCCAGAGGTGAAGTACTCGCCCGTGAACATCAAGCCCGGAGAGACTGCCTCGGTGGAGTGCATCACAGAACTTACGCCCGAGTGCGATAGCAAGGAGGCTGGCGACAAGTGGAGCAACGTCTCTATCGACGAGAGTGGCAAGGCGACCCTCAGTAGCATAGATATTGAGAGTGGCGTAGTGCCAAATGTCAAGGGGATGGGTCTCACCGACGCCCTCTACCTCTTGGAGCGTGCGGGACTGACCGTAACACACACAGGTAGTGGCAGGGTCAAGAGTCAGGATATACCTGCAGGACGAAAAGCAACCCCAAATATGAAGATTCATCTCATCTTAGAGAGATAGAAACATATAGCACAAACAGATATGAAACAACTGAACTTACTGCTCGCCAATGTTCGAGCAATAGAGATACACAACAACCATAACGCTGAGGTTGTATCACTCACCTACGACTCTCGTAGTGTGGAGAGAGGCGCCCTCTTCTTCGCTGTGCGTGGCACACAGAGCGATGGTCACAACTACATCGCCTCGGCCATAGAGCGAGGTGCTACCGCCATCGTGTGTGAGCAACTACCCCAGCAACTCAACGATGCGGTCTGCTATGTCGTTGTAGAGGATAGCAATATCGCTATGGCACACATAGCCTCGACATTCTACGACAACCCTTCGAAGGAGTTGCGCCTTGTGGGTGTCACTGGCACCAACGGCAAGACCACCACGGCGACACTCCTCTACGACATGTTTATGGCGATGGGCTACAAGGCGGGACTTATCTCGACGGTTATCTACCGCATTGGCCAGCGTAGCATAGCCTCGACACACACCACCCCCGACGCAATTCGTCTCAACCAGATGATGCGCCAGATGGTGGATGAGGGTTGCGACTACTGCTTTATGGAGGTGTCGTCACACGCCGCAGCACAGCACCGCATCGAGGGTCTGCACTTCGTGGGCGCACTCTTCACAAACCTTACCCACGACCACCTCGACTACCACGGCACATACAAGGAGTATATCAATGCCAAGAAGTCATTTTTCGACCGCCTCGACAAGGGGGCTTGGGCCGTGGTAAATGGCGACGACCGCAATGGCGAGGTGATGCTCCAGAACTGCAAGGCGAAGGGCTACCGCCTCTCTCTTCGCTCGATGGCCGACTACCGCACAAAGATTGTGGAGATGCACCCCGACGGTATGCTACTCCTTATCGACGGTCAGGAGTTATGGGTGAAGTTCACGGGTCGTTTCAATGCCTACAACCTAACCACCGTATATGCCGCAGCGACACTCTTGGGGATCGACAGACTTGAGGTACTAACCACCCTCTCGCAACTTACCCCCGTGGCAGGTCGTTTCGAGACCATCGTTGCCGATGACCAGACGATGGCCATTGTGGATTATGCTCACACGCCTGATGCCTTGGAGAATGTGCTTCAGACAATAGAGGAGGTGCGTCAAGATCAGCAACGCCTCATAGTCGTATGTGGTTGTGGAGGTGACCGCGACAAGACGAAGCGTCCAGAGATGGCAGCCATAGCAACGAAGTATGCCACAACGGCAATCTTCACATCCGACAACCCTCGCACAGAGTCTGCCGAGGCCATCCTCGACGATATGGTACAGGGCGTGGAGGGAGCCAAAAACTGGCTACGCATAACCGACCGTCGTGAGGCGATACACACCGCTACGATGTTGGCACAACCCAAAGATATAATCCTTGTCGCAGGCAAGGGTCACGAGGATTACCAGATTATCGGCACCGAGAAGCACCATTTCGACGACCGCGAGGAGGTACGCAACGCCTTCAACCAGACACACAACAACAGATAACCCACCATAGAACAATAGACTACTATGATTTACAAACTTTTTGAGCATCTCAACAACACCACCGACTGGCCAGGTATGCGCATAGTCGAGTATATCTCGTTCCGCTCGGCAGCAGCGATAATACTCTCGTTGCTCATCTCCATATTCTTTGGCAAGCGTATAATCACCTTTCTCAAGAACAAGCAGATTGGCGAGGAGATTCGTGATCTCGGCCTTGTGGGCCAACTTAGCAAGAGGGGTACTCCAACGATGGGAGGTATCATCATCATCTTAGCGGTGTTGCTCCCCGTACTTCTATTTGGCGACCTCAACAACGTCTATATCCAATTGATGCTCATCTCTACAATATGGCTCGGCTTCATCGGTGGTTTGGACGACTACATCAAGGTCTTCCGCCACAACAAGGATGGTCTCAAGGGTCGCTTCAAGATTGTCGGTCAGGTGGGCTTAGGTATCATCGTAGGTACGACTATGTGGGCATCTGAAGATATCGTTATCCACGAGAAGATCTTCGAGACCAAGCAGTATCATATCACCGACATTCAGACGGGCGACGTAGTAAGTAGCTATGTCGATAAGCAAATTATTAGCACCATTCCAGAGAAGACCACAAAGACATCTATCCCCTTCCTCAAAGATACGATGCTCGACTATAAGGTACTCACTGGTGGTAACGACATTGCCGCGTGGATTCTCTATATGATTGTCGCCATCTTCGTAATCACGGCCGTCTCAAATGGTGCAAACCTCACGGATGGCCTCGATGGATTGCTCACGGGAGTCTCGGTGCCTATAGTCCTGGTACTGGGCATCTTGGCATACCTATCGGGACACATCATCTACTCGGACTACCTCAACATTATGTATATCCCGAATAGTGGTGAGTTGATAGTCTTCGCAGCGGCCTTCGCAGGTGCTCTCATCGGATTTTTATGGTACAACGCCTTTCCAGCTCAGATATTTATGGGCGATACTGGTTCCTTGACCATCGGTGGCATCATCGCAGTCTTTGCTCTGTGCATCCGCAAGGAGTTGCTTCTTCCACTGCTCTGCGGTATCTTCTTAGTCGAGGCACTCTCGGTAATGGTTCAAGTCGGCTACTTCAAATATACGAAGAGAAAGTATGGCGAGGGTAGGCGCATCCTGCTGATGTCACCCCTGCACCACCACTACCAGAAGCGTGCGACCTTGGGCATCGACACCTCGAAGGATAAGATTGTGGAGTGCGAGATTTCGAAGTACGAGAATAAGATTACCATCCGCTTCATCATCATCTCATTGCTCCTTGCGGCACTCACACTTGTAACACTTAAGATTCAGTAACAACATTAACAGAAGAGTATATATGAAACGAAAGATAGCAGTTTTAGGTGGTGGCATCTCTGGCTACGGCTCAGCAATCCTTGCCAAGAAGAAGGGTTTCGATGTCTTCCTCTCGGATATGGGCAAGATAGCCCCTAAGTTCCGTGAGCGTCTCGACGAGTGGAACGTGGAGTATGAGGAGGGACAGCACACCGAGGAGCGCATCTTGGATGCTAACGAGGTGATTAAATCCCCTGGCATCCCCGACAAGGCCCCTATCGTGCAGAAGATTCTTGAGCGTGGCATCCCCGTAATCTCGGAGATAGAGTTCGCAGCCCGTTACAAGGGTGTGGCAAAGACCATCTGCATCACTGGCTCGAATGGTAAGACGACCACCACATCACTCATCTACAAGATTATGAGCGACGCTGGTCGCAAGGTATCGCTCGGTGGCAACATCGGCGAGAGCTTCGCCTACTCCATCGCCACGGAGAAGTACTTCTGGCACGTCTTGGAGCTTAGCTCCTTCCAGTTGGACGGTTGCTTCAAGTTCCGCGCCGACATCGGCGTATTGATGAACATCACTCCCGACCACCTCGACCGCTACGACTATAAATTGGAGAACTACGCCCGCTCGAAGATGCGCATCACGCAGAATCAGACTACGGACGATTGCTTCATCTACTCTGCCGACGACGACACTACACAGCAGATGCTCTCGGAGATGGACGACAACCTTCGCGCACGTCAGTTGCCCTTCGCCATCAACACAGCCATTGCGAGTGGCGATGGTGATGCCATCCTTGAGGGCCACACCTTCACCGCTACGGTAGGCCAAAAGAGTGTCACTATCGATACACGCAAGATGAAGATTGAGGGTATGCACAACATCTACAACGCTATGGCAGCGGCCTTGGCGACCTTGGCTGCGGGCATACCTCCGAAGTCTATCAAGCGCTCTATCTACGACTTCTCACCCGTGGAGCATCGTCTTGAGCCTGCGGGTAAGCAGAACGACATCGAGTGGGTGAATGACTCGAAGGCTACCAACGTAGACTCTGTATGGTATGCCTTGGAGAGTATGAAGCGCCCAACGGTGTGGATAGCTGGTGGTACCGACAAGGGTAACGACTACACCCCTCTCAAGGAGTTCGCTCGTCGCAAGGTTAAGGCCCTGATTTGTATGGGCGTGGATAATGCCAAACTAAAGCGAGAGTTCGCAGGCATCGTTCCTGTAATCCACGACTGCAACACCTTCGAGGAGGCTATGGCAACAGCAGCGAAGGAGGCAACCCCTGGAGATACGGTACTTCTTTCGCCTGCCTGTGCGAGCTTCGATCTCTTCAAGAACTACGAGGATAGAGGTCGTAAATTCAAGGAGTGGGTAGCAACCAACATATTGGAGCAGTAATCTATGATTAAGCAAAACAACTCGTCACAAGCGGATACTACCGAGGCTCTGAACCGCACCCCCATATTGGAGGGAGATCGCACAATGTGGATAATCTACGCTGTGCTTATCGTCGTGAGCATCCTTGTCGTCTACTCATCGACAGCCAAGATGGTCTACGACGTCACCTCGTCGATGACCTCTACCGAGTCGCTCCGTATGCAGATAATGTTGATTATGGTAGCCTCGTTGCCCGTAGTATTCATTACCCACAAGATAAACCACACCTTCTATAATAAGATCACCCCTTGGGTCTTTTGGATATGTGTCGGTCTCACCCTTGCGACCTACTTCTTCGGAGAGTCCACCAATGGTGCAGCACGTTGGATAGCCATTGGCCCCGTAAAGATACAGCCCTCGGAGTTGCTGAAGATTAGCACTATCCTTATGCTTGCTCGCAATATGGAGGCGCGCCAGCGAAATATAGACCGCATAAAGCTACTCCCCACATCGTTCAAACTACGCTCTGCAGAGCAGATGCGCATCTTAAAGGAGAATAGTTGGCCACTGCTTGGCCCTGTGGTGATATCGTGTGGCGTCATTGCCTTTGCACACGTGTCGTCGGCCCTCATCATCGGTATCGTGTCGATGCTTATGCTATACATAGGACGAGTGAATTGGAGAGAGCTCTTGAAGGTATGCTTCGTCGGCGTTGCCGCTGCAGCACTCCTCTTCACCACCCTCTCGCTGGTGGGTATAGGCCGTGGAGGTACTGCCTCCACACGTCTTGAGACCTGGATTACGGAGCTCTTCCTCACCGATGGCAAGAAGGAGCGCGTCTACGAACTCTCGGATACCGACCGTGCAATGATTGCTATCCACGACGGAGGTATCATAGGCGATGGTGCAGGACATAGTGCTTCGCGCGCCATAGTTATCCACCCTGAAAGCGACTACGCCTTCGCCTTCTTCTCGTCGGAGTATGGTGTTGTGGCAGCTATCGTGCTCATGTTGTTATACTTGTGGATAACCTTCCGCTCGATAGAGATTTGTAGGCGATGCACTACCCCATTCCCGACACTGCTGGCCGCAGGACTCGGCATATTGATAACGTGCCAGGCTCTGCTCCATATACTTGTGCAAGTGAACCTATTCCCTGAGACGGGTCAGACCCTTCCGCTGATATCACGCGGAGGCTCTTCGCTACTCTCTATGTCCCTGGCTATAGGTATGATTATAAGCATTAGCCGCACGGCAACCCCCATTTCAAAGGAATAACTATGAGCGACATACGATTAGATAAATACCTCTGGGCAGTACGCGTCTTCAAGACCCGAAGCGACGCTGCCGACGCCATACGCCAAAACCGCGTTATGGTGAACGACGCCTACGCCAAGCCCTCACGCGAGGTCAAAGTGGGCGATATGATTTCGGTGCGCAGGGAGCGAGTGACGTATAGTTATAAGGTGCTGGACCTTGTGTCGAGTCGCCAGCCCGCCAAGAACGTGCCTCTCTACTGCCTGAACTGCACACCTCAGGAGGAGTTAGACAAACTCAACGTGCCTCACGAGACCATCTTCGTCTTCCGCGACCGTGGTACGGGTCGCCCCACGAAGAAGGAGCGCCGAGATATTGACGCCCTTATGGATGGGTTCTACTTCGGTGACGAGGCCTTTGATGACGACGACGAATAGAAAAAACATATAGACGATAATAAATTAAATTAACCTAACAAACTATGGAATACGATTTCAGAGCCATTGAGCAAAAATGGCAGAAGAGATGGCAGGAGGAGGGTACCTACCGAGTAGATGTAGACCCTTCACGCCCAAAGTTCTACGTTTTGGATATGTTCCCCTACCCTTCGGGAGCGGGACTCCACGTAGGCCACCCACTCGGATATATTGCATCCGACATATATTCACGCTATAAGCGTCAGTCGGGCTTCAACGTGTTGCACCCTATGGGTTACGATGCCTTCGGCTTGCCTGCCGAGCAGTACGCTATCCAGACAGGTCAGCACCCAGCCATCACCACCGAGCAGAATATCGCACGCTACCGCTCACAGCTCGACAAGATAGGTTTCTCGTTCGACTGGTCACGCGAGGTACGCACCTGCGATGCTGAGTACTACCACTGGACACAGTGGGCATTCCTCCAGATGTTCGACCACTGGTACAACAACAAGAGCCAGAAGGCTGAGCCTATCACCGCCCTTGTAGCATACTTCGAGGAGAACGGTACCGAGGGTTTGGACGCTGCACAGACTAACGCCCTCGACTTCACCGCTGCCGAGTGGTGTGCAATGACCGAGGAGGAGCGTGAGCAGGTACTTCAGAACTACCGCCTCGCCTTCCGTGCCGACACTATGGTAAACTGGTGTCCAGCGTTGGGCACTGTATTGGCTAACGACGAGGTTAAGGAGGGTCTCTCAGTTCGTGGTGGTCACCCTGTGGAGCAGAAGCGTATGAAGCAGTGGCTGTTGCGCGTTACGGCCTATGCACAGCGTATGCTCGACGGCCTTGAGAAGTTGGAGTGGAGCGAGTCGTTGAAGGAGATTCAGCGCAACTGGATTGGTCGCTCGGTAGGTGCTCAGGTATTCTTCGACGTGGCGGGTTCCGACCGCAAGTTGGAGATCTTCACCACACGTCCCGACACCATCTATGGCGTTACCTTTATGGTTATTGCGCCTGAGCACGAGTGGGTTGCAGAACTTACTACAGAGGATAACCGCGAGGCTGTGGAGGCCTATATCGCTGAGACTAAGCGTCGTTCGGAGCGTGAGCGTATCGCCGACACTAAGCGCGTAAGTGGTGTAAAGACTGGCTCTTTCGCCATCAACCCATTCACTGGCAATGCTATTCCAATCTATATCTCGGACTACGTACTTTCGGGCTATGGTACTGGAGCTATTATGGCTGTTCCAGCACACGACTCTCGTGACTACGCCTTCGCTCGTCACTTCGGCTTGGATATCATCCCCGTTGTTGAGGGTGGCGACATTGAGAAGGAGTCGTACGACGCCAAGGAGGGCAAACTCATCAACTCCGACATCATCAACGGTATGGATGTTAAGGAGGCTATCGACTTTATGTTCAAGGAGGTAGAGAATCGCGGTTTGGGTAAGCGCCTTGTGAACTACCGCTTGCGCGATGCTATCTTCTCACGTCAGCGCTACTGGGGTGAGCCATTCCCTATCTATTATAAGGGCGATGTTGCCTACCGCGTGAAGGATGAGGAGTTGCCATTGGCATTGCCTCCTATCGAGAACTTCGGTCCTACCGAGGAGGGTGAGCCACCATTGGCACGTGTTGAGGCATGGCATACTGCCGAGGGCTACCCATACGAACTCTCTACAATGCCTGGCTTTGCGGGCTCTTCGGCCTACTTCCTCCGCTATATGGATCCACGCAACAACAAGGGCTTGGTGAGCAAGGAGGCTAACGACTACTGGCGCAACGTGGATCTCTACGTTGGTGGTATCGAGCATGCTACGGGCCACTTGATGTACTCACGCTTCTGGAATATGTTCCTCTACGACTTGGGCTACATCTGCGAATCGGAGCCATTCAAGAAGTTGGTAAACCAGGGTATGATTCAGGGTCGCTCGAACTTCGTGTACCGCATTGTGGGCACCAACAAGTTCGTATCACTCGGCCTTAAGAAGGAGTACGATACGCAGGAGATTCACGTAGACGTAAACATCGTGAAGAACGACATCCTCGACCTTGAGGCATTCCGCCAGTGGCGTCCAGAGTTCAAGGATGCAGAGTTTATCTTGGAGGATGGCAAATATATCTGTGGCTGGGCTATCGAGAAGATGTCGAAGTCGATGTTCAACGTGGTAAATCCCGACTATATCGTCGATGCATACGGTGCCGATACATTGCGTATGTACGAGATGTTCCTCGGTCCTTTGGAGCAGTCAAAGCCTTGGGATACCAACGGTATCGATGGTGTTCACAAGTTCTTGCGCCGTCTCTGGGCTAAGTTCTACAACCGCGATGGCAAGTTCCTCGTAAACGACGAGAAGGCTACACCTGCCGAGTTGAAGACCTTGCACAAGACCATCAAGAAGATTGGCGAGGATATCGAGAATTTCTCATTCAACACCTCTGTAGCAGCCTTCATGATCTGCTTGAACGAGCTTGGCGACTGCTCTAAGCGCGAGATATTGGAGCCTCTGACAGCCCTTATCGCACCATTCGCACCTCATATTGCCGAGGAGCTATGGCACGCCTTGGGTCACGAGACCACCGTTTGTGATGCACCATTCCCTAAGTACAATGCCGACTACTTGGTGGAGAACTCATTCGAGTACCCTGTGATGATCAACGGCAAGTTGCGCTTCAAGCAGGAGTACGCCTTGGATATGTCGCAGGATGATATCGCACAAGATATCGTCACTACCGAGGGTGCTCAGAAGTGGCTTGAGGGTAAGCAACCAAAGAAGATTATCGTGGTCAAGGGTAAGATTATCAATATCGTGATGTAATCCCTTGGCTTGATACAAAGATGAAGGGCGTGTCCGCTGGACACGCCCTTCTTTCATATAGGGTTGTGTTATAATCCTAATTATGCTGGATTCTCACCATACTTAAGCTCACGCTCGATTACGCCAGTGAATGTACGGCCCAACTCGTCAGTAAGCTCAAATGTAAACTTGTAACCACCAGAGATGTGCTCTACTGTAACATAACCAGAACCACCGTTCTCTACATAAAGGTATGCAGGAACTCCATTATAGGTAATCTTTGATGTCTCTGCCAACAAATCTCCATTATAAGGAGGAGCAGTTACGTTGTAAGTACCCTCTGGGATAATCTTCGATCCGCCTGTGTGCCAGATGTCGAACATAATCTCCAACTTACCATCCTGAGACTTTGCAGTAGCGATACACTCCTCATCATTCTGATAACCCTTATTAAGTGCCTTCCACTCTGTGTAGTGTGAAGAACCTGTGTCCTCAGCGAGGTCCATACCACGCATAGCACCAGCATACTTAAGCGATACGATAGTGTTACCAGCCTGGAAAGTACCCTCAACAACGATAGCCTCACGACGTGTATCGATAGTTACCTCAAAGGTAGCGTCAGTGATATCTGTTGCTAAAGAGCAATTTCTACGGTATGATGAATTGCTATTATTACGCTCTGAGTTAAGAAGAATACCACCATTTGCTACTGAGTAGGTACCAGACTCTGGACGACGAGTGTTAGCCTCTGGGAGGTTGAGAGCGATGAATGTCTGCATCTCACCAAGGGTGCTATCGAACTCAACGAATACGAGTGTCCACTTCTTACCAGCATCGCCAAGTTCTGCCCAAGCATCGACAATACCCTTCTCGCCACCGAATACTACATACTCCATATTTGGATCAAAGCCTGCGAAGAGCTGCTTCACGGTGAACTCCTTAGTAACATCACCATAAGTGAAGGTGATAGTAGCCTCACGCATAGCAGAAGTCTCATTAGCAGCAACATAGCAGTAGAACTGACCATCCAAAGCAACAGCATCTGAAATCCAATCAGCATCCTCAGACACTGCAAGCTCCACACCCTCAACAGGGTTCTCGATAGTGTAGGTGATCGAGCAATCGCCACCCTCTGGAGCAAACTCCATAGAGTTCTGTGAAAGCACGATTACTGGAGCTGGAACAACATACTCTGACTGCTTAACAGCAACCTCGAAGTTCAAGATACCATACTCTACAGTGATCTTACCCTCACGAGCCTCACCTGCATTAGCAGCAACAACGAATGAGATCTCTGAATCGCGAACGATAAAGCTTGAGATCCAATCAACATTTGCCTTAGCCTTCACCGCCTGGCCCTGGATAGGATTAGCCAAAGTGTAGGTGATGATACCCTCCTGCATGGTGCAGTCGAAGTTCATAACCTCCTCAGAAGTGCGAATAAGCTCTGGAACAGCTGGCTTTGGATCCTCACCCTTAGCCGCCTGCATCACAGTAACCTCGAAAGACTTAGTCTTGTAAGATACCGTAACCTTAGCCTCACGAGCCTCACCGTCGTTTGCCTCAACAGTAAAGGTAACGCTCTCGGCTGGGTCATTAACCAATACCCAGATAGAGTCACACGATACATCTACCTTTGCATTCTCCTCGGCATTCTCCAAAGTGAAGGTGATCTCACCCTCGCCACCTGCTGCAGTAAACTCCATAGTTGCCTCAGATGTGAGTGTCAAGACAGCCTCTTTCTGGTCGTCACCACCAGGGTTGTTAGGGCCATTAGGCTCTTCAACTGGAGCCTCGTCGCAAGCTACAAATACCATAGGTACTGCAAGCAATGCGTAGAAAAGATTTCTAAGTTTCATAATGTTTAGTGTTTAGAATATTTGTTTTGTAATTTTTCTAAGTCTACTGCTCATTGACATTCATAATTGTCATCTCTCCCGCTACAGTACCAACCATCTCGTTACCAGCGTCATCCACACAGTTGTACTCGATGGTAGTAACACCCTCAGCCTCTGTAATACGAAGGATACCACTCATCATAGGAGCCAACTTCTCGCCCTTGATAACGCCATTTGTGAGCGAAGCATACCAAGTACCAATCAAGCTATTCTCGCCCAACATACCTGGGATAAACTTGTCGTTATAGTCTCCAGCATAGTCTGGATTGTACTCTGCGTAGAGACCACAGCAAGTGGTGGCATCGTTATTGAACAACTCGATGCAGAAGTAGTCGCTACCCTTAACGGCCTCGATAAACCACTGATGCTTGCCCGCCTCAGTGTTAAGGCCGAAATACTTAGCAGTAATCTCAGCGTTCTTCACATCGAAGGTATAATCCTCAAAGAAGGTAGAGTTGATATAGCCTACATCAACGATAAGCTCACCTGAATAGGTTACGATATGTTTTGCACCATCAGGGAAGACGATCTCTGCGTAGAAGCTATCATCTGTAACTGTTACTGTAGCACTCTGGTAACTTGCAGCCTTGAGGTAGTCGCTACCATCTGCTTTCACCTTGCAGAACCAGCTACCAGCATCGCTGAAAGTTCCAGCAGCAAAGGTATCCTCCTGATCGAAAGTATAAACGCCATTAGGGAGCACTACAACCTCATCCTCACACTCCTGATCGATATAGAAGTCGAAGTAGTAGTATGTACCAGAGGCCTTAGCAGAACCATCTTTTGCGACACCGATATCCGAGAGGATAACGAAGTAATTAGGAACATCAGACTCCTGAGTTCCGAGATAGATACCCTCGAAACGAGCTGCCTCGAAATTAACGTCGCAGATAGCACCCTCCTGGCTAATGGTGATTAGCTCCGAAGCATTAGAGTAAACCAACTTAACGGTAGTCTTACGAGCCTTCTCGGTTGGGTTAGCCGAAACGGTAATAACAACCTTGTCGCCATCGATGGTTGCTGTTAGCCAATCCACGCTCTTTCTTACAGCAGCAATGCTACCATCACCATACTCGATACGGAAGCTAACCTCCTGAGTACCGCCCTCAGCAAGAAACTCCAAGGTAGAATCCGATGTAAACTCAATAGCTGGTGTAGCCGCTGGCTCTGGGGTCTCCTCACAAGCAACCGAAAGAGTTGCTATAAATGCGAAAAGAATAAATAGTTTTTTCATCTCTCCTATGTTTTTGAAATTAATTATCTAAGATGACACAAATATACAACAAATAATGTAATTAGGAAGAAAATATTACATATTTTTAGCAACACAGGGCACAGAAAGGGCGCGCTCAGACTATTCTGAACACGCCCCTACCCTATTGCAAAGAGCAAATGCCTTATTAGTAGCGCTCTCTGCTACACGTTTCTCTATTAGATAGTGCCAGTGATTGTACCTGTAATGGCATTACCAGCATCATCCAGACAGTCAAGGGTGATCTCTACTGTATCGTTACCACCAAACTTAACCTCTATATCGCCACGATAGAGTGGTGCTACATCGCCTGCGATATTGTTATTTGCATCCATCTCAACGTACCAGCTACCAGCAATATAGCCCTCCTCATCAACATAGCCTGGGATGAAAGAGTTGATATACTTCTGAGAGTCATACAAGTCGTAGTCGGCAAGAGCGTGGTAGTTCACATCCCAGCCACCATAATTGATATCGGCCAAGAAATCAAGGAAGAAACACCTGATAACAGGATTACCATCTGTGGTAGCAACCTGAACATACCAATTGTCAGCCTCAGCAGTGCCATAGTAATCTTCATAGTTTTCTGCTGCGATCATCGTGTTCTCAAGATTGATTACGAGGTCGTCGGTGAGGGTAGATTCTGCCTGGAACTCTCCTGGCACTGTGGCAAGACTACCCTCATAGGTAATAACAATCTTACTCTCGTCAGCCAAAACCACCTCAGCCACAATCTTATCCTTGGTAACTACAACGGTTGCGTCGTGGTAGATAAAGGACTCCTCGAAATCGTCACCAGCGCTATTTACAGTAAAGCCCAACGAGTTCTCAGCATCGATAGTTCCTGTCCTCTTTGTAGATAGACGGTCGAAATGATAAGTACCCTCAGGGATGGTGCAATCGGCATTCACCTCATCCGAATAGAGATCGAAATAGAAGTAGAAGGCATTAGGTGTAACAGTCTCGATAGAGAGGTCTGCATCCGACAAGAGCAGAGCATAGAGGTTTGCATCCGTGCCCATCATCTCTGCCGAATAGAAGGAGCCAAGGAGGTTGTTTGCTACAAGCTCCACCGTTGGGATAACGACCTCGGCCTTAGCCTGACGTACGGTAACCTCGAAAGACTCGGTAGAGTAAGCAACCTCAATCTTTGCTTGACGATCCTCACCCTCGTTTGCCTCAACGTCAAAGGTGATGGTCTGGCCTACTACGATATTCTTAATCCACTCTGCCTCGCTGGTTGCACTTGGCAACGCGTTCTGCTCAGCAGTCAAAGTGTAGGTGATAACACCCTGGCCACCCTCAGCCTCAAACATCATAGAGGCATCAGAGGTAAGTGTAAGGCTCACAGGAGCATCGGTAGTATTTCCTGACTCACAAGCTACAAAGAGCAATGGGAGCACCAAGAGATAAAATAACTTTTTCATAAATTAATTCTCATTATATCAGTAACTTATTAACGTACAACAAGGCTCTGTGGGATGCTATACATAGCCTTATTACCACCCTTAGCAGACATCATCGCAGCAGGGGTTGCAGCCATTGTTGTCATAGTGCCCGTGATCTTCACGCCTGCATCATCGGTACAATCGAAGATGAATGTGCGTGAGCCATCATCATTCTTAACGACATCAACAGTACCACCATAGAGAGGAGCAAACTCATAGCTGAAGCCACCATTTCCGTTAAGCACACCATACCAAGATGCGTAGGTATAGCCATCCTGAATATAGCCACGGATGAACGAGTTTACATAGTCCTCTGGATTAGAGAATGAGTTATCCTGCAATGCGTGGTAGGTCAATGCCCAGTCATCAGCAGTAGGATCTGCAAGGAGCTCCAACTGGATAAATACACCGCTTAGCATATTAGGATCCTCGTAGAGGCGCACGGTATAGTTGTCGGTATCAGGGGTGTAGTAATCACCATAATAGTTTGCCGACATTGTTACGTTAGTGCAATTGAATGTCGCATCGGTGGTGATATTTGAGTCTGAGCCCTGATCATCGTCATCGTCACCAGAGTCGTAAGGGGTAATAGCCAAGTCGCCCTCGTAGGTAACGGTAACTGTAGTACCCTGCTCGGTGGTGAACTCAGCCTCGATCTTATTCTCGCTAACTACCACAACGCCATCGGTATAGAGGTAGCGTGCAGCATAGTCCGTACCCGAAGAGTTAATCTTAAAGCCGTATGTCTTACCAAGGCTAACGGTGCCAGCCTGCCAAGAAGAGGTTACATCCACAGGATATGTTCCGTATGGGATAGTATTATCCTCGGTCAAGGTGTCTGAGTAGAGGTCGAAATAGAAATAGGTTGAGTTTGGCACAGGGTTATTTCTATCGATCACAGCGTCAGAGAGGGTGAAGTAGTAGTTGTTAGGTGCTAAACCACCCAACTGGCTCGATGTATATAGCTCGCCACTCAAATAGGTTGCCTCGAAGTTGAGATTCTTGAGAGCCTCAGGAGTCTCATAACCCGTGAGATCAAAGCCCAAGACTGGACCATTCCAATCGAAATCGATGTGGTGACCCAACTCCGACTCTATGAAGCCCTGGATACGAGAGGTGTTGTTTGAGTGGTGGGTAATCTCAATCTCGGCAGCGGTGATTACGGTGTACTGACCATTACCGATGCTATACTGCGCCCACTCACTGATATACTGCAACTCGTCATCAGCACCAAGCACATAACGTCCCTCTGACAAGTAGTCACTGCTCTTACCTGCCAAGTCATACATATCCAACTCGTGTGCATAGTAGTTGTCCACAAACAACTTCAACACGAAGTTACCTGGGGTGAAGACAACGGCCTCAACAGCCACTGGCTCAAAGTTCTGGGGACCAGTAGGGATGTTTGCTTCCATCTTCTCGATAATACCCTCGTAGGTGATGTGGTATGTAACATTATCATCGCCTGTGAGATAGATGTCCAAAGTATAAATCTCATTCTCATAAGTAACTGTAGCACGACCTGTTGTAAATGAAATGATTCTCTCGCCATCGAAGATGAACAACTCTGTACCCTGAAGCAAAAGATTCTCAGATACAGTGCTATAAGTACCAGCCTGCAAGATATACTGAGACTCAGTGCCTACGAGTGCCAACGTAAAATACAAAGTCTCGTTAGCATCGCCAAAGGTCAAGTAGAAGTAGTTGTTTGGCATTCCGTAATATGCGCTATCAGCACGACGTGCCCACGACATCTCATAATCCACAACAGGGGTTTCAGCCGCAGCCGTCTGAGCAATAGCCACCTCGAACGACTGTGTCTCGTACGAAACAACAACCTTTGTCTGGCGTGCCTCGCCCTCGTTAGCACTAACGGTGAAGGTGATAGTCTCGCCCACTACTGGTGCGCTAACCCAATCAGCCTCGCAAGTGGCACTCAACTCAACATCCTCCTTCTTATTCTCCAAGGTGTAGGTGATAACACCCTCGCCACCCTCTTCAGAGAACTCCAACGTAGCCTCAGAGGTAAGGGTTAATTTAGGCTCCTCAACCACTGGTGCGTCTGGACCATCTGGACCATCTGGGGTGTTTGGGCCTGTTGGCTCGTTCACAGGAGCCTTCTCACACGCTGCAAGCATCATTGGCAATGCAAGCAACAAATAGAACAATTTTTTCATAAATTTTACTCTTTTTTTATTTATAATTCTGATTTTGTCTCACACCAATTAGCCAATCTCATAGATTGACGCATAATTTGCACAAATATATATATAATTTTCTTATCGTTACAACAAACAAAGAAAAAAGTTTGCGAGCCTTATCAGCTCGCAAACCTTGTAAACCCTTTTTGGTTAGACTCTATCGCTCTACTTACTACGGAACACAACACTTGAACGTGTAGACTGAAGTGCCGAAGCAGGAAGCATCGAACCACTCCAAGAGCCCGTAATGGTGTTGCCCCTATCATCCTTCACCTCGAAAGTGACACTCGCATCGGCTCCCGTAGCAGGAGAGACGCTCAGAGTACCCTCAACAAATGGTGCCATTGTCACTCCATCTTCGGTATAGAACCAACTATATGACATATAACCCGCCTCGATAGTTCCTGGCAAAGCGGTGAAAGCCCCCATATCTCCAGTTACGGTATAGTCGCCGAAGAATTCCTGATAGCTTGTTGGCGAAGCAAGAATGTCGAACTGCACGGTATCACCCACAGAGTCGTTAGGGATGAGGGCAAATGTCCAGTTGCGGAAGCCAATCTCATAGTAGTCGGCATAGTACTCGTAGTAGAGCGTATGGTTGTCGAAATTACAAGCATAGTCCGAGGTAAGTGTCGAGTAGTAGTCGCCAACTGGCTCATCGCCACCATCACCTGGCTCGTCGTCTCCAAGTTGGTCAGTCACATCGATATACTCAACTGCACCCTCGTAAGAGATAACGTGCTTAACACCTCCGATAGAGAACTCACCGTGGATACCAGTCTCATCGACCAAAAGGTAGCCAGAGTTGATATAACCACCATCAAGAATCTCCTCACCATACTCATCCATAATATAGTACAACGATGCGCTATACGAAATTGAGTTAGGCTGCAACGACTCCGATGGGTCGATTAGGTACATACCGTATGGGAGTGCAATGCCATTAGCCTTGTCGATAGGCGTAGTATAGACATCGAAACGATAGTATGTGCCATTTGCCACCTCATAACCATCAGCATCAACACCTAAGTCAGAGAAGAAGAGGTAGAAATCATCAGCCACACCAGGGTTGTAATAGTCGCCATAGTAGAAGCACCAAGACTCCGAAGCCTCGAAAATCACCTCCTCAGGCTTCTCAACCTCTACATTAGCAATTACGGCCTCACCCGTAAAAGTGATTCTGTATGTCACCTCGCCCGACTTTCCTGTAAACACAGCATCGTTCTCTGTAACAACGAGTTGCGCCTCATCAAACTGCAAGCCATCACCATCAGCTGTGCCATCAGTCTTGGTATATGCAGAGTATCTATGGTCGATGGTCCACTGAGCCATAGTACCATCCTTATCAAGATTATAAGTACCTATTGGAAGTGGCACATAGCTACTCTCCTCACCCTCGTACAACGGTGCATAGATATCCAATGTGATATACTGACCATTAGCCATAAAATCTCCCGTTTCGTCAAAACCTATATCCGAGAGGTGGACATAGTAGTTACCCGCAGTTGGTGTGTAGTAGCTGCCATAGTATTGGCCAACGAAGTACTGAGCCTCGAACTCAACCACATTAGGGGTAGGCGCAGGAGTCTCAACTTTTGCCGCCTGAGCAATAGCCACCTCGAATGACTGTGTCTCGTACGAAACAACAATCTTTGTCTGGCGAGCCTCGCCCTCGTTAGCACTAACGGTGAAGGTGATAGTCTCGCCCACTACAGGTGCGCTAACCCAGTCAGCCTCACAGGTGGCACTCAACTCCACACCCTCCTTCTTGTTCTCCAAGGTGTAGGTGATAACACCCTCGCCACCCTCTTCAGAGAACGACAACGTAGCCTCAGAAGTAAGGGTCAATTTAGGCTCCTCAACCACTGGCGTATCTGGGCCATCGGGTGTATTAGGGCCTGTAGGCTCATCTACTGGAGCCTCTTCGCACGCTGCCAAAATCATTGGCAAGGCGAGCAACAAATAGAATAACTTTTTCATCTTGTCTATCTTTTAATCTTAGTATCGCATATCGGTAACCTGTGGCTCGCCCTCGAAGGTCACGTGGTGGGTGATACCCTCGATTGTTGCAGTAAGTGTAGCACCCTCCTCGGTGACTACCAACGTAGCGCTGTCGTATGGGTATGGATCGAGTGATGAGCCATACTCGTCAGACTCTCTGTAGGCGCTATACTCAGGATCGTAACCGATGGTCCACTCCTCCTTGTCGGCATCCACGTTAAGTGTATAAGTACCAATTGGCAGTGGCACGTTGTCGCTTCTATCACCCTCATACACTGGACCATACAAGTCCAACGCATAATACTTAGAATTTGGAAGGTCCTTTCCATCCTCATTAAAACCATTCTCCGAGAGGTGCATAAAGTAGTTACCAACACCTGGGCTAAAGATTGAGCCATAGTACTCGCCAGTGAAGTAGTTAGCCTTAAACGCCACCTCGGTAATTGACAACTGCTGGATAACAACATTCTGCACCAACTCGCCGTAAGCAACCGTGATAATAGCGTTACGCTTTTCGCCCTCGTTCTTAGCAACATTAAAGGTAATGGTCTCACCCTCAGCGATATCCGTTACCCAATCTGCTGAGCAAGTAGCGTTCAACTCCACACCCTCCTTCTCATTCTCCAAGGTGTAGGTGATAACACCCTCGCCACCCTCAGAACTGAACTGCATAGCCATCTCAGAGGTGATGGTCAATACTGGTGCTGGATCATTGTCCGGAGCATCAGGTGTGTTAGGTGTTCCAGTCTCCTCAGAACACGCAACGAATGCCAAAGGCATTGCAAACAAGTAGAATAAATTTCTAAGTTTCATATTTATAAAGCTTTTAGTTTTTCTGATTTAAACACAAAGGTAATATATTTTATCGTTGGAAGATACCCTTCGATATATTTTTTCGCATTTTTAGCAGATAACGCGACTGCTGAGGCCTATGGATTAGACACAACAACAGCGTAGCACACCACTTAGCCACCTCCATAACATAGAGTCGCACCTTACGGCCTCGCATCTCGGCGCGCAGACGCTGGCTAATGCCCGTATTGTAGCTAAGCCTCTCGAAGTAATCGGACTGTAGTTTCGACTCTGGGATTATGTGGTACATCACCGCACGAGGCACATAGTAGCAAGCCATACCTCGCTCGGCCATACGCTCGAAGAGTTCGCTCTCCTCGCCACCAATAAGACGGCCTCCCGTTCTACCGAGATTGGTATTAAACACCCCCACCTCCTCGAAGACCGAGCGTCGCATAGCCATATTTCCTCCGCCAGGGATTCTACGCTTAGGGAAGAGCTTCACCTCCGAGCCGAAATCCATAGGGTTGGCTATAGGCTGCTCCGTATAGTGCGACATCCATTCGGGGCAACCCGTGGGGTATTCCGCCACTATCTTTCCGCCAGCAGACATCGCATCAGCCTTACTATCAAAGAGTTCTACGTATGCTTCGACGAACTCTGGCACGATACGTTCGTCATCATCCACAAAGGCTATGATATCTCCCTGAGCCTTCGCAATACCTGCATTACGAGCATAGGAAAGGCCCTGATTCTGCTCCAAGTGGTAGACTATATTCAGTTGGGGATGCTCCGTCGCAAAGGCCTCAACACGCTGACGAGTATCATCCTTGGAGTTGTTATCCACAACGATACACTCCCACCTATCGGCCGAAAGGGTCTGCCGAGCCACAGAGTCGAGCGTAACCATCAATTGCTCGGCACGATTATATGTCGCTATTATAAGTGAAAGACGAATCATAGTACAAAGATAGTAAATTATTTCTCTACCGAGCCAAACTTATCGAGATAGGCGATTAGCGATTTGTCGTCTCCCGTCAATCCGAACTTCTGACGTAGGCGCGAACGTGCCACGTTGATACTACCAAGACTCTGGCGTGTGATGCCCGAAATCTCCTTGGTGGACATATTCATATGTATAAAGAGGCATAACTTGCGCTCGTTCTTAGTGAGGGTTGGATGCTCACGCAACAGATTCTCGTAGAAGATATCGTTACCTCCAGCCAGGGTCTTCTCCACCTCTGCCCAGTCATTCGAGCCGTCGTTATCGCTCTGCAACTGGCGGATTATGCGTCGCAACTCCACGCGCATCTCCTTGCTATCGTTCAAGCCCACGACGCTACTGAGTTCCTGCGTGAGCCTATCAATATTATTCTGCTCCTGGAATTGCTGAATCTTCTGTATCTTAATAATTTCGTTCTTATAATTCAACTCCTGCTCCGACTTAGCACGCTGAAGTTCCCTATTCTTTCGCTCAAGACGGTAGCGCGAGTAGAGCAAGACACCGAGAATAAGAATCACCACCACCGCCAGGGCATAGATACGTGTAAGCATCCTATTATGCTGCTGCTCATGCAGGTGCGCCTCCTCCTTTTGTTTGTGCTGTTGCTCCGCCTGTTGCAACTCCAGTTCGTTAATCAGCGACGAGAGTTCCACGACATTCTGCGTATTATGCTGGCGTGTATATGTTTCGGCAAAGGCAATCAAAGCATCATAGGCCTCACGATAGCGTCCCTGCTGATAGTATATATCTTGAAGCAGAAAGTAGGAGTGTACGTTCTTCGTGTCGAAATCGCCATTGCCAAGCAACTCTATCGAGAGTTTCAACTCCTTAATCGCCGAGGCTGTATCCCCCGTGTTCAGGTGATAAAAGCCCAAAGCCGAGTAGTAGTAACCCTTCTCCTTGTAGTTGGTGACCAACGGCTTTGCCAACTCGAAATATCGTGCCGAAGCATCAATATCCTCGAACATAAACTCCTGAAGCGCAGCATTCAAATATACATTTAGGAGCAAGTCCGTAAAACCATACTCTCCACAAATCACCTCACTCTGCTCGATGATACTTCTCACATCGTCGGGCGAGAGGTCGTAGTTGAAGCGATTGTTCAGCGCACGCACCATCTGATGCGCCTGGGCCCTATCGTCATAGCACTCCGACACCATCTTATTATATTGCATTGCTCGCTCCTGGTCGTGGTGATAGAAGTAGTCCACCTGCTCAAGAGCCAAGTAGGCCTCCCTCACCGTCGTAGAATCGCCAAGCGCACGGCCCTCTTCCAGAGCTTTGATACTGCTACTAAAGGCATTATGGTAGTCGCTGTTTCTCAGATAGATACGCGCGAGTAGCGCATTTGTGCGAGCCACACAAGGCCTATTATCAAGCGCCTCGTACATATCGTAAGCCCTCTTTCTATAATTCAACGCATCGCCGTAGCGGTGCAACGTAGCCTCGTTATACTCTGCCAAAAAGTCGTAGACCATAGCCACATCTTCGCTCACGGCCAAAGAGTCGAGGTCGGCAACAACGAGGTTGGCATAGTCAAATGCCTTCGCTCTGTCGGACGTGCGATACTGTTTGAACTTCTCGACATTGCGACTAAGTGTCTTCGAGGCAAGTGGCTGAGCACAGAGGGGTTGAATCGTCACGAATAGAACGACAAAAAGGGTTAGTCGGGCTATTGCGGCATATCTAAAAATGTTATAATCTCTAATTCGCATAGAATGAACTATTTAACTAAAATTGTTATACAAATGTAATATATTTTTTTGATAATGTTATACTATTATTAGAGGTTTTTTATCAAAAAAATATTTCCATTCACTAATTTTGTATAGCGAAAGCCAGAAAACACGATTTTAAACCTAAAAACCTATAGACAATGAAACGATTCTTTACTATCCTCTTCATCGCATTTGCAACAATTGCTTGCGAAAGCAATGAGACTCCTACAGCCCCAAACCAGCCACAAGACAACCCTGGTATTGGCGAGATTGAAAATTTCTATATTAATATTAAGGAGGATCAACTCTCTGCATTCTCCGTAACCTTCGACATACTTCCTGAGCATAAGGAGGCTCTCTACTACTACGACATCATCTCTAAGGGTCGTCTTTCAGAGGTTAGCATCAGTAGCCTCAAGGCCGAAATCATCGCTGGCGCTGAGAAGATGGCCGAATTGACAGGCTCATCTTTCGACGAGGTATTGGCAACAATGCTTACCTCAGGCGATAAACTCGACATTTGCAGCAATGCTGGCTACCGCCCAGAGACCGACTTCGTAATCTACGCATTCTACTGGGATGAGGAGGACGAGGAGAACTTGTGTCTCCGCGAGTTCAGAACTCCTGCCGTAGTTGCATCTTCAGAGAGCGCTGAGGTTGAGGCTACAATCGACGCATATAGTATGAATATCGAGGTAACCCCAAGTGCTGGTGTTGTGGAGTATTACTACTACTTCAACGAGCGCACTAAGGTTGAGGCTATGTTGGCTGGTCTCGAGGACGAGAACGCATACCTCTCATACCAGGCTATGAACGTAGGTACTCGCAAGGAGGGCGCTGCAACCTTCGAGCAACTTGGCCTTAAGCCCCAGACTGAGTATATGGTGTTGCTTATGTGTATTGACAACAAACTTAACCGCTTCGCTGTTAGCGAGGTATTCACAACCACCGAGGAGAACACCTCTCAGCGTGTAGAGTCAGAACTCTTCGAGAAGTTGCTCGGCGAGTGGGAGGGTAAGCAGACCATCTACGACTACTACGCATCGCCTCAGGACAACGTATTCGATGTAAACATCCTCTCATCTATCGAAGATGTAAATTGCGACTACCGCGCTTTGAACCAACTCGTTGCTACCGTTGATGGATGGTGCAACATCCCATACTACGGCCTCACATCGCTCATCGAGCAGGAGATCGAGGATCCAGAGGATAAGTGGGGTCCAAGATGGATCTTCAACATCGGTGAGGGCGACGTTGTGACAATGGATGGCAAGGTACGCAACTCGGTTATCGGTTGGTTGTTCTTCGGCAACTGCTATATGCTCAATATGTCTGTTGATGGCTCACAGATCATTACCGACCAGGACCTCGTAGTTGAGATCTCCGAGGACTACAACACTATCACCATCAAGTCGCCAGTGAGTGGCCTCTATCCAGGCTTGGCATACTACTTCGAGGGCTTTGGTTGGATGGGCTACTATAGTGGTTGTAGCAACATCGTTCTCACACGCAAATAATATAGTATAGAATCGAAAAAATATTACTCTAAAACTAATACCATTATGAAAAAGTTAACTCTACTTGCACTTGCGACCTTGACATTCGGTCTTTTTGGTTGCAACCCAGAACCAGAACCTACTGTTCCAGCAAATGAGGCACAGCCTACAATTGCGTTGGAGAAGGGTACTGAGGGTATTAATTCTGTATCGTTCACCCTTACAACAACCGATGCTACTGAGGCTCGCTATATGGTCTTGGGCGACGAGGCTACCGCTCCTACTCTTGAGACCATCTTGGAGAGTGGTACCGCTGTAGAACTTGATGAGAGCGGTGCTGCTACCGTTACTGCTGAGGGTCTTGAGGCCGAGACTGAGTATAAGGTCGTTGCTGCTGCTAAGAACGTGACCAAGATGGCAGGTTCTAACACTCTATACTTCACAACTAAGGCCGAGGGCGAACTCTTCGTTGAGGCTGAGATCGTACAGATTACTCACGAATCTATGCACTTCCGCTTCGAGCAGGCTAATGCTGAGCGCATTGCATACTTGGTACAGTACGCATCAAAGGAGGTTCCTACAGCGCAGTACGTTTGGGTAAACGGCAACGAGATTGACCCTGCATGCAAGGAGTCTATCGAGGTTGCAGACTTGGAGTGTGCTAAGGCTTACCGCTTGGTAGTTGTTGCTGATGGCAATGGCAAGAGCGTTATGGCTGAGCCTATCGAGTTCACCACTAAGGATGACCCAACAAATGTTTTGGAGCATAACTACACACGTGTTCGTGGCTCAAAGTATAGTTCAAACTACTACTTGATGTTCTCTTACGAGGATGCTAACGAGGCTGACAACTTCGCTTACAACGACAAGACCCTTTGCTTGGATTTCTACGGCGATCCTGACAAGGATTACCTCCCAGCAGGCACCTACGAGGTTAAGGAGTCTACCGAGTGGCCTTGTGTTAATTCTATGCGCTACTCTACCTACGGCTACGACAATGGCGTATTGCTCAACAACGGCCAGGTAGTTGTATCTATCGACGAGGAGACTAAGGCTTATACCTTCGAGATCGACATCAACCTTAAGGATGGTCGCCACTTGGTTGCTCACTACACTGGTGATGTTGAAGGTATGCCAGTTGTGGACAAGGTATTCGTAACTACCGAATTTTCTACTGCCTCTGCTACGACTGCCGACAATGGCGAGAACTGGACATTGAACCTCGCTGACGAGGCTGGTAACTCTGCACACCTGTACATTGCTAATGCGTTCAAGGCTCCATATATCGTGAACAACACCTACACCATCAGCACCTCTGCTGAGGAGTTGAGCGCTAAGCCTTTGGCTGTTGAGCCAGGTCAGTTCGATAGCACAACCTCTACCTTCGTCGTTGCTGGCCAGAATGGTGGCGAGTTCAAGTTCGCAACAGGTACTCTTACCGTAGATATCGACTGGGAGAACTCTAAGTACCTCTTATCATTCTACGGTACTCTCAAGAATGGTTACATTATCGAGTCAGAGTATGAGGGCGCTATCGAGGGTTGCTCTTTGGAGCAGTCAGAGGAGGTTATCGACGTAGTTATGAACCGCGCATACGCAAGCTCTTACGAGTCAGGCTCTAACTGGTACATCACCCTTGCACAGATCGACGGCGAACTCACCAACTATATGCTTAAACTCGACGTCTATAGCAAGCCTTCACAGTATCTCGCTTCTGGCGTCTATGAACTTGGCGTAGGCACTGGCGAGGGTTACCTCGGCGTAGATGCTACTACTCTTACTGTTGCTGGTCAGGGTCAGTACAACTTCACTGAGGCACGCCTCACCATTGAGACTAACCTTGCAGAGAAGACCTACACTATGGTAGTATCTGGTAAGGTTCAGGACGGCCGTACATTCCTTATGTCATACGTTGGTGTGGTAGATGGTATGGAGATAGTAGATGCGGAGGATACCCCAACCGACTTGACTTGGAACTCATTTACCGCTAAGAGATGGTACTCTGACAACTGGGCTCTCACCATCAAAGACTCAACCAATGAGTACACTATGGTATTCGATATGCGCACTGGTAACAGCGAAATCAACTATATCCCAAGCAATACCTACACTCTTGGCGAGTCATACGTTAATACTATCTACATCGACAACAACTACAGCGAGTTCAACGGCAATAAAAGAGCGTTTGAGTCTGTAACATTGAACATCGAGTACCTCGAGGCTTCTCAGACCTACAACCTTTCATTCGAGGTAAAACTTGTTGATGGTCGCGAGTTTAGTGGCAACTACACCGGTGCTATCGACGGTAGCCCTATATTGTAACCCACTATCCTCCACAGCATTAAACCCTACAGAAACTTTCTATGAAAAATATTTGGTTAATAATTAGTGCAACTCTAACTCTTACACTCCTAGCGGGGTGTAAGGGTGACGAGCCTGCCATCGAGACACCAAGCGAGGATGTTAAGTTCGAACTCCTCAGCAGTGTTGTCGATGTTACAGCCGATGGTGGACACTTCAAGGTAGACTACACCCTCACTGGCGCTACTGAGGGTGCAGAACTTAAGTATAACGTCGAGAAGAGTTGGGTCTACAACGTAGATACATCCGTAGATGGTGTTATCTCGTTCGACGTTGCCGAGAGTTTTGATACCGAGGCACGTACCTGCCGTCTGGAACTTATCTATCCTGGCCTATATCCTAACCCTATGATTACCATAAAGCAGGAGAAGGGCAAGGAACACTCTATCAAGATTGAGTTGGTGAATGCTGCGGCTACAACCATCACATTGAACGTAGTACCTCAAGACAAAGAGATGCCATATATCTTCATTCTCGGCACGGGCAAATACTTCGATGGTACAGACCTTATGTACGACGATGAGGCGTTGTGGGAGAGCGATTTGGAGATCTTCGAGAGTTTCGGTGCAGCCTTTGGCGGTGACGCCTCTACAGGTGCAGCGGCCTTCCTCTTCACTGGCGACCTTATGTCTCACCAGATCACTGGCGTTACCCCAGGTACTACCTACGTAGCCTACGCCTACGGCTTCGACAAGGAGACCCTCACCCCACTCACAGAGATCACTCGCCTTCCAATAACAACCACCAGCGTTAATGACTACACCCTACACTTCGACTTCAACGTAGAGGTAGATGGTCCTAACGTATCTATCGACATCGCCCCTGTAGGCTACGACGGTTACTACTACTATGGCGTGTTCTGGGCAAAGGATGTCAAGGGCAAGAGCGAGGCTGAGTTCCGCGAACTCTGCGAGTCGGATTGGGAGAGTACTAAGGCATACTACTCTTCGTTCTTCGACACCACAGAGCAGGGTCTCCACTTCATATTCAACGAGTTGGCGTTCCGTGGTCCTGAGCATATAGAGGTAGAACTTGATGCAAACACCGAGTTCGTACTCTGGGCGTTCGGTATGGACGATGAGGCGTTGCTAAACACCAAACCTGAGACCTATACCTTTACCACAGGTAACGTGACCGGTTCGGACAACACATTCACCCTCTCAGTTGAGGAGCTACACCCTCGTAAGGCTACCGTGAAGGTCGCAACAACAAACGACGACACATACGTCGCTACGCTTGTTCCATCCTCACGCTTCGAGGATAACACCGACGAGGATATCATCCAGTACATCCTTGACAACTTCAATATTCAGTACGCTTCAGGCACCCTGAGCGACACCGCTACAGGCCTCGTACCATCTACCTCTTACGATCTTTTGGTATTTGGTTGCCAGGCAAATGCGGCTACAACGGAGTTGCATCGATTGACATTCACCACCCCTGAGGTAGTCTATGCCGACCTCGACTTCTCGCTCACCATCGACAAATACTACGATGGCTCGGAGATAGCAGCGTTGAATCCTGACTACGAGGCCTTTGCCGACACCGCTATCGTTACTATTACGGCAAACGTAGATGAGGAGGCTGTGGAGTTCTACTTCAACGCTATGGACTCTTTGGACTTCCCATACTACCAGTATGAGCAGATCATCGAGGGTCTCGTTGCCGAGGGTGGCGCAGAGGTTACCTCTACCTATGCCTTCGAATTCGACACATCATACATCTTCTTTGGCGTTGCCGAGGATAAGGACGGCAACTTCACCGAGGTATGGTCATCGAAGGATACAACCTTCACCAGGGAGGGATGCGCTCCTGCCGAGGAGTTCTTCGCAAATGAGGCATCAGCAACATCTCTTCAGAAGTCGTTGGTTGTAGCAACCCCAAAAAAGGCTAAGAGTGCAATGCTTAGCGCAGAGTAAAATATCATAATGCTATTAGCGAATAGGGCGTGTCCGATTGGACACGCCCTATTTTTTTTTAAGATCTATCTGTTGGATTACTCCTCCAAGGTCTTTGCACCGTCGAGATCGATTACACAGGTCATCCAACCTCTGTTAGTCTGGGTGATACCCAACAACTTGCGACCATCGGCAGAAGCACCGATAGTGATAAGACCCTCCAAAGTATATGGGTCATCAATAGTCTCGTTACAAGATGGCTCGAACTCATTAACATCGATCTGATGCTCATCAAGCAACCACTCCTCCAAGGCTACCATAGTCTCAGCAGAGCCCTCCTTTACATCTACAACAAAAGAGGTTGTACCCATATAGTATGGAGTGTCGTTGATGAAGGCGATACCATCGTCAGTTACAGCGGTTGTAGAACCCACAATATTATCGAGAACAAACAACTCTTTAGTCTTTGTATCGAGAACTGCTGGATGGCTTGTCTCACCATAACCGCCAGGCATAAAGGTCTTACCGTAGCCATATACATAGTTACCCAACTGGGTTATATGGTTGTTGTTATCGCCCAAGATGAATTGTGGATAACCCTCCTCATCTACCTCCAAAGCGCAGAAATCATAAGGAGTGTACTCATCTTGCCACAAGACGCTAATCATCAACTGCTGAGTCTGCAAGCAGCCAAAGATCTTGCGGTCTGGGGTAACTCCGTGGAGCGACATAGCGTCAGAGCCAAGTGAGCCCAAAGTGCGGTGAGCAGGAATAGTAATCTTCTTCTTCACTACATCATAGCAGAAAGGCACAATCATACCGTGAGTCTTTGAGTAGTAGGTATCTTCATACTCCCAGTACCAACCCACTGCGTAAGTACCATCAGGGGTGATACCTGTGAGCATACTCATATTGGTAGTGGTAAGGTTAGAAAGATCTACCTTTACAACCTCACCATCAACATACAAAGCAGCCTCACCATCCATAGACTCACCCTTGTAGCAACCTACAGCAACACCGTTGTCGGTAATATCTGCGAACTCACAAGCCTCAACCTCAGTAATCTCATCGGTTACAAGGTTGATAATCATACCCATACCATCACGGCCACCAGCAACCCAAAGACCATTATCAGAAATAGCGTTTGCTGCAGCCTGATTGTAAGGATACCACTCGCGGTATGCAGGGGTCTTACGTAGCTCGATAGTCACCTGCTTAGAGGCGAACTCAGAACTTGCAATAGTCTGCTCGTTAGCAGATACTGCACGCAAAGCGACTGTGTAGGTTGTGCCATAGTCCAAGCCCTCGAACTTGTGAACGAGTTTGTCGGTCTTCTCAACATCGCTCGCGTTGAGTTTAATCTCGTAGTAAGCAACGCCAGAAACTGCACTCCAGCTAACCAAAACAGAGTTACCATCTACACGGCAACTGAACTCTGGTGCGCTGAGACGGTTCTGCTCCTGCCCAGAAGGAGTCTCGGTACAACCCACAAATACCAATGCGAGGATTGCACCCATCAAAAATTTAATAGTGTTTTTCATAAAATTTGAGTGTGTATATGTGTTTAATCTCTTTTCTCGCTCAACCCTTTGAGATATAGACAAATCCTTTGTCTCAAAAAAGTTTGCGCAAAGGTACAAAAAAATTTAAAATCTGCAACTTTATGCAACATATTGACAAATCTGCAGGTAAATTATAACATATTTATTCAATATATTTACAAAACATAGGGCGCATCCCGAAAGATACGCCCCAAGCTGTCAATATATAACTCTATTAGAATGCCAATATTGGTCGAACGGTATAGAATACCTCGGCATCACCCTTGAACATCTGAAGGGCTCGACCAGTGGCTGGAAGCATTCCGCCAGCAAACTCCCAAGTAAACTCGGTACTTGTCCAGTAGAACATTATCACGGGGTTAGCAACACCTACCTGGGTAGCGCCCTCGATCATAGCAATCTTCTCGTTTACCTCCTTCTTATTCTGCACAGAGGTACCTGTCTCGCCAATATCCCAAATGTTATTACCATAATCACCAGACATAAGCAACGAGTACTCCTTCGAAGAGCCCAAATACCAATCGCTACTTGACTCTGGAGCAACTACCTCATTACGATAGTTTACAACCCACTCTACAGCATCAACCTTCCACTCGGCATTAGCCTCGTCGGCATTGAAGGCCTCGATAGCCTTGGTATTCTGGTAGCCCATAATTCGATTGAGGTTGTCACTTAGGCCATAACCAGAGGTGATGGTCTCGTAGTCGGTATTCAACTCCACCCAACGACCTACTGTGTCATCGAAGGTCTGATAGTTGCTCTGCCAAGGGATAGAGCTCTGCTCACCGAGGGCTACAACAAGACCGTGAGTACAATAAGGATGCTCGGCCTTAAGCGCGGGGTCTGACGCTGTAACATCGCCAACGTAGAATACCACACCTATAGGCGTACGTGTAGGGTCGAGAGAGTGTGACCAAGAGCCATCAGAGTAGTAGAAGTCGCCGATGCTCAATGGAGCAGCAGTCACAGTAACAACACACTCGTCTGTACACTTGCCTGCCTTGGCAGTGATAGTAGCCTGGCCCGCGCGGAGTGCCGTAACAGAGCCTGCACCATTGACTGAGACAATATCGGGATTTGACGAACTCCACAAAATAGACTTATTATCAGCATCTTCTGGCAATACCGTAGCAGAAAGAGTGTAGACACCGCGCTCCTCAAGTTCCAACTCGTGGTAGTTAAGCGTGATCGACTCCACCGGAACGCCAACAACAGAGACGGTGCAACTGCCAGTCTTATTTCCTGCCTTTGCCATAACGATAGCGGTTCCCGAAGCGATACCCTTAACAACTCCATCAGCAACAGTAACAACATCATCGTTCGTAGAGATCCACTCCAAAGTATATTGAGCATCTACGGGCAACACACTTGCACTAAGTTGCGTCTCCTCACCTATAGCCAACTCTATAGTCGCTGGAGCGACTTCAACGCTCTCGACCTCAATAGTCTCTACGGGAGGCTCTGGCTCAGGAAACGTATCAGTATCAACATCGTTGCAAGCCACAATGGCAAATGCAGCCACAGCCCATAGGCTAAAAAATGATAAAAATCTCTTCATAGTATTACTGTTTTTAAGTATTCATCTACACCTCTACTACAAAGTTAGCAAATATAAAAATAGAAAACAACTATTTAACCATATTTTTATTCCAATAGTAGAAATAGAGTCCAATAATTGTTCTGATTTCCTGTTCACCAAAAAAAGAGCCTATCCAACGCCAAATTGGACAGGCTCAATATCATCAACTACTTAACGAGGAGCAACCCATAGTTTGGGCATAGCCCCGAAAGATAGTTCTGCTAAAAGCGCAGAGGCTATCTCTTAGTAAGAGAAGCCGTTAGACTCACCGCTATACTTTACACCATTGATTACAAGATCGATAGTAACCTTTGTCTGACGAATCTCAACATAAGACTCAGGGGTTACATCGTTTGTAGGCACACCATCAACAGTAACATCGGTGAAGTAGTTTGCGTGGCTTGTAGCATCAGCAAAGAACTTAGCGAATGCCAACTCATTTGTCTTCACGGTAATTACACGGCCATCGTCCTTACCAGTGAGTGTTACAACTGCGGTATTTGTATCGTAGAACGCTGAGTAGTTCCAGTTGGTATAGTCCTCGCCGGTGTTACCACCCTCGTCGCCACCATCAGATGGAGCAGCACCAGTAGTAAAGGTTGCTGTGCCAGCGTCAGAAGCAGAGTTTACAGTAGCATCAGCAGGATTTGCTACAACAGACACTGTGTAGTCAGTCTCCCAAGCCAAGTTCTCATACCTAATATATGCTGTAGAGACGGTCTGAACATCTGTGCCATTCAAAGTAATGGTATAGTCCTTAGCACCAACGATCTCGTTCCAGCTAACAGTAACAGCATTGCCATAAACCTCACCAAAGAGAGTAGGAGTAGTAAGCTTAACAACCTCTGTAGTGCCACCACCTGTTGATGAGCCACCAACAGTGCCACTATACTTCACAACGAAGGTCTCGCCAGTATTAGCCGTAGCATTGATAGTGATATTGACGTTATTGCCATCACCCTCAACAACCATTGAAGAGTTAATCTGCATAGTGTACTTAACGCCATCTACCTTGAAGGCATCCAAGTAGAAGTAACCTGGGTTACCTACAAGCTGCTTACCCATAGGTGAGTACATATAAGAGCCTGGATTGATAGATGTAGCCTTAGCATCAGTGTTATTCACAAGAAGATCGAAAGTGAAGTTATCACCCTCAGCCTTATAAGTGAAGAAGGCGTATGAAGAGTTCTCAGTTCCTTCACCGAGCGAATTTACAACATAGTCGCTATTGTCACCTGAGTCCTCACCCTTATCGTTGAGCTTACCATTGTACTCAATCATATAGACAAAACCATCACGGCCCTCCAAAGTCATCTCGATATGGTACTCATCGCCCTGCTTTGCTACCAAAAGAAGACCTGCATCTACAGCAACTGACTGTCCCTCAACTGTAAGTGTTCGAGTTGTGAACTCATCCTCGTAAGAGCCAAATATTGTAGTATTCACCCAGTAGTACTCGCCCTCAGCAAGAGTCTCCTCAGAAGCGATGCTTGGCATAAAGTGAACGTCTACAGAGAAGTCCTGGCCAACAACCTGGTACTTGTTACCCCAAGTAGTAGAACCACCCCACAACCACTTTTCAGCAACGTGGGTAGCCTCGAACTCAGTAGGGCCCTGACCACCACCATCCTCAACAGAGAGGTCGCCCTCATACACTACGTGGTGTACTGAGCCATCCATCATCAACAAGTTAGCCTCGATCTTGCCATCAGTGATAATCAAGTTAGCCTCCTCATACATCTCAAAGCCATTAGCCATATCACCATTAACTATCTGGTAGCGGTAAGAGTTGCTACTGATAGTATTTACTGAGTAATCATCAGCCAAAACGTATGTGCCAGCAGGAAGAACGCCATTAGCACCTGCAGCTGCTACGATCTCGAAGGTGTAGTATGTACCGCCATCAACGCCCCAGCCATTACTATTCCAGCCCTTATCACCTACCTCGAAGTAGTAGATATGCAAGCCATCAGTATTATCGTAAGATGTAGCAATCTGTGTAGCCACAAACTCAACCTTCTCAGGCTCAGGAGTCTCACCAGGAGCTACCTGCTTGATATCTACAGAGAACTCAAGGTCTACAGTACCATCCTCAGTGCCATAGTTTACGAACAACTTAGTCTGGCGAGCCTCAGCCTCGTTAGCCAAAACATCGAACGAGATAGTGCCATTGCCATCGTCAGCGATGTTAGCAACCCAGTTCTCACCTGCCTCAGCATAGATCTTAGCACCCTCAACAGGGTTTACAATCTCATACTTAATCTCGCCCTTACCACCCTCAGCAGCAAACGACATCTCGCCAGCAGACTTTAGGTTGAGAGCTGGAGCACCTGGATTAACGATTGTAGAGAGAGTCGTCATCTTCTGAGTAGCCTTCACTGTAGCCTGCGGATTCTGTGCTGCAGCAACGATAGTATAGGCAGTCTCACCCTTAAGATCTGCGGCTGTCAAAGCGACACTCTTATTTACATCGATAGAGGTACCATTAGCCAACACCTCAGAGGCTGTAGGAGCCTCCTCACCCTCAACAACGAGGTATGCGACCTTAGATGCTGAAGTAGACTCGATGGTAAAACTGAGAGTAGACTCTGTAGCTGTGCCTGCTGTAATCTTTACAGTAGGATCCAACTGCTCGTCACCACCCTTCTCACAAGCCACGAACACGAGTGGCAACGCGAGCAATGCGAAGAATAGATTCTTTAGTTTCATAATGCTTAGTATTTTTAAATTGTTAATCTATCTCGTGACATTATAGTACACCTCACAAAATTAAACATTTTTTTCGTAATTTCAAAATCTATGACCTTGGATTATATCCACAATGATCCGAAGAGTAGAAAAATATATAAAAAATACCCCAAATAGGAATATTTGCATATCACCTATTCGGGGTATATATTAGAATAGCCTAACGACTACTCTCGATGCAAAATTACATCTTCTTACCTACGTTGGTCTTCTTTGCTACCTTTGGAGCTGAAGTCTTAGTAGACTTTGTAGATGTCTTTGCGCTCTTCTTCTCTGCTACGATAGTTGCATCCTCTGCAGAGTCAGTTGCCTTCTTGCGTGAACGACGAGTCTTTGGCTTAGCCTCTGCAGTAACTACAGGAGCCTCAGCACCCTCAGTGTATGTTGCGTTGAAGTCAACGAACTCGATGATACACATATCAGCACCATCACCAAGACGGAAACCAGTCTTAAGGATACGTGTGTAACCACCTGGACGGTTGATGATCTTTGGTGCGATTACGCGGAACAACTCGGTAACAGCCTCCTTCTGCTTCAAGTATGAGAAGACTGTACGACGCTGGTGTGTTGTGTCCTCCTTAGCCTTTGTTACCAATGGCTCAATGAACTTCTGAACAGCCTTTGCCTTAGCAACGGTTGTCTGAATACGCTTGTGCAGAATGAGAGACGATGCCATATTTGAAAGCATTGCCTTACGGTGACCAGCCTGTCTGCCAAGGTGATTAAAACTCTTATTGTGTCTCATAATTAATCTTTATCAAGTTTGTAGATAGATACGTCCGTACCGAACTTTAGACCGTGAGTTGCCAACAACTCATCGAGCTCTGTGAGTGACTTCTTACCAAAGTTGCGGAACTTCAACAACTCGTTGCGGTGAAGTTTCACAAGGTCGCCAATAGTCTCAATCTCAGCAGCCCTCAAGCAGTTGAGTGCACGAACACTCAAATCCTGATCTGCAAGCTTCATCTTGAGCAATTGACGCATATGTAAGATGCTCTCATCGAACTCCTCAACACCCTGCTGCTCATCCTCGTCGATAGTAATCTTCTCGTCAGAGAACAACATAAAGTGCTGAATGAGAATCTTAGCAGCCTCCTTCAAGGCATCCTTCGGCTGGATCGAGCCGTCGGTAGTAATCTCCAAATTCAACTTCTCGTAGTCGGTCTTCTGCTCGACACGGTAGTCCTCGATAGAGTACTTGACGTTCTTAATAGGGGTGAAGATAGAGTCGATAGGAAGAGTATCAACATCCTTCTCAATGCCCGCATTCTCCTCTGATGGTACATAGCCACGACCCTTACCAATGGTAATGGTCATCTGCATCTTTGTACCAGGAGCGAGGTGGCAAATAACCAACTCAGGATTCAAAACCTTGAAGAACGACAGGTAGTTTGAGACATATCCTGCAGTAAGCTCTGTGACACCGGCAACATTGATAGAGACCTTCTCATAATCCTCATTATCAACTGTGCGCAAGAAACGTACCTGCTTAAGATTAAGAATAATCTCAATCATACCCTCCATCACACCGGGAACTGCTGCGAACTCATTGTTCACGCCGGCAACCTTCACGGTAGTGATAGCATAGCCCTCCAACGACGAGAGCAACACACGGCGCAAAGCGTTTCCGACAGTCATACCGTAACCTGGCTCCAACGGACGAAACTCAAATTTGCCGAACGATGGAGTAGACTCCAGCATGATGACCTTTTCAGGTTTTTGGAATGCTAATATTGCCATAATATTGAATTTGTTTGTAAATTACTACTTAGAGTACAACTCGACGATAAGCTGCTCCTTGATGTTCTCTGGAATCTCCTCACGCTCTGGAGACTGGAGGAACTTGCCACTCATAGTAGCACCATCCCACTCCAACCAAGCGTAACGGCTACGTGATGAGCCTGACAACGCATCGGTGATTACCTCCAAAGTCTTTGACTTCTCACGAACAGATACTACATCACCTGCCTTCAATGCGTATGATGGAATGTTTACTACATTGCCATTTACGCAGATGTGACGGTGTGATACAAGCTGACGTGCTGCTGCGCGTGTAGGAGCAATACCCAAACGGTAAACAACATTATCCAAACGGCACTCCAAAAGCTTCAACAAGTTCTCACCTGTGATACCACCCATACGTGCTGCTGCCTCGTATGTACGTGCGAACTGCTTCTCCAAAATACCGTAAGTGTACTTTGCCTTCTGCTTCTCAGAAAGCTGCTCGCCATACTCAGAGTTCTTCTTACGCTTGCGAGCAAGACCGTGCTGTCCAGGAGGGAAGTTACGCTTCTCAAGAACTTTGTCAGCACCGTAAATAGCCTC
>CAJGEC010000004.1 GCA_904502285.1 uncultured Alistipes sp.
ATTCAAACAGTTCTCAAATCTTTCAGAGGCTTATTATTTTCGACAGAGAGAAATTTGGCAAGCGGCAGATTTCACTCCCTCCAAAATAATAGATTGGTAAGAGTGTGCTTTTGCCGTTTTTGGAAATTGTCGTACCTTTGTGCCGAAAACGTGGAATGACGGAAACATCAAACTGCAAATAGCACTGAAAAGAGAAGAAACACCCTTTATTGATACGCTTTGAGCGTTAAGAAACAATAAAAAAGTTAAATCTTCACCTTTTAGAATGCACCCTTAAAGGTTATGACCATATTTCTGACTTATTACTCGCAAAATATTGAGTAATAACTGGTTGTAAATACGAAGCAAGGATTGCTTAAAGCCATATGCATAAAATTGTCCTGTACACATACTGCTGCAACACGCGATAACATAGCTTCGGTCCAACGATCCTTATCTATCACTAACCAAAGTTCATCATCAGCCTCCAACGCATATTGACCTTTGTAGTCGTTTAGTTGCTTTAATACATGCTCTGGACTTGAGTTATTCTGTTCTTCCTCACTCCTTTCTAATATATGCACATGTACACGCGGATTGGAAAATTCATTTGCCAATGCATGTAAATATATTCTTTCCGTATCCTTACCTTCGGAGGCTACAACTATGATACGAGCATCGCGAAATGCCTCATGGCGTTCGCGTATTAGACTACTTCTGTTTCGCATCTCCCCAATGAATATTATTCAATTCTCCAAAAAATGGAATTGCTCCATAGCGTCCGTTTAGATATCCCTTCTGTATATTCTCTCTTGGCTTGTATTCGCAAAGTGAAGATAGATGACTCTCTCCTTGTTTGTCTTTTTCAACAAACCAGATTTCATCTAAGCGTATAGGTGCTGTAGAAAGTAAATTCGATTCGTGAGTAGTACAAATCAATTGCATCTGCGAGTTGTCTCTCAGCAGATTGTTATACATTTCCAGCAACTTTAACGTTAACATTGGATGCAGACTTCGGTCTATCTCGTCAATGACATATACAGCATCGTTAGTGCGCATATCAATTAACATTGGAATAAAATCAAATAAACGTGATGTTCCATCTGACTCCTCAAATAGGTCGAATATAAAATCAGAATCATCACCAGCCTTCTTGTGAACGGTTTTTAATTCATACCACTTCAAATTTTTCGACTCATCTTTTTCAGCAAAGATAAAACGGCTATTATTATGGATTACTGCACCAGTATCAGAATTCTTCCCTTCAAGATTCTCTTCAATTTTTTGTCTGATTCTATCTGGGATATTCAACTCTTCCGGTTTTGACTCTACACGACAAATGTCAGAGATTCCTGTGCCAAAATATTCAAGTAATTCGCGCATTACTGTTTTGAACTGAGTATCGCTAACTACTCGGAAAGGAAAGTCTGTTCTATGCGTTTCTGGAAATATTATATTTAAATTCTCAAACCATTTTCGTGTTAACTTAATAGCATCAATACCTTTGCCATTACGTTCAATGTACTCATTTAAGAATGTTCCCTTTGTTGGAGTGCCTTCAATCAAATAATTCAGGAATTGACTGCCTTCCTCTTTAAGAAACTGAGGTGCAATGACATTCTCCCAATCGTCGCCAATACGTTTGCGCTCAAAAATCATTATGTCATTACGGCGACCTGTCTTGTATAACCACTCTTCTAATAAACCACCCTTAGAGAATGCTATACCATAAGCGAAAAAATGGCCATCAATTTTGAATTCCAATTCTATACTTGAACGTTCCTTAGGTTCTTTCGTCATTTTAAAATAGTCATACCTTTTGTGACTCCAACCATTTAATGCAAATGACTTTATTATTCCTAAGCATTTTATTATATTTGATTTTCCAGAAGCATTGGCTCCATAAATCAAGCCCATGCGGAGGATAGAAATGTCATCACGTTTCTCCGCACGTGATACATGTAGTGGTAATTGATCACTCTTGCTGGCCGTAAATAGAATACGGGTTTCCTCCTTAAATGAGTATATATTCTCAAATTTAGCAGATAACAACATAACTCAAATATTACTTTATATAAATTTCGATGCAAATATAACAAATATTATACAGGTTTTACTAAAATTCTCTTTGATATTTGTAAAAAAGTGACATTGTTTATTGTATTTTAAATGTTTTTTGTCTGATTTATGTTTGATAACAGTATAAATTAGACAGGTCTATAATAAAACACTCACTCTGCCATTTTCGCTGATTGTTATAATTGTTCGTTCCATACTTACACGTATTAGATTGCAAATCTTTCACAAACTTTACTCTCAAACATAGATATATCGTGTTCAAGTTTGGTATTGGTTACCTTTGCGTAAATCTGTGTTGTCGTAATGTTTGTATGTCCGAGAATCTTGCTCACACTCTCTATTGGCATACCATAGTTCAAGGCTAACACTGCGAATGTGTGCCTACTCAGGTGGAACGAAGTTCGCTTCTCAATACCGCATAATTTCGCCACCTCTTTTATGCGTTTGTTTATAGTGTCGTGGCTACCGATGTTGAAAAGGGTGTTGCTAATTCTGTATGGCTCATATCGTTTGATAATCTGCATAGGTATATCCATCAACTTGATTTGGAACGGTACACCAGTCTTTTGTCGCTTTGATACAATCCAAGGAGAACCACCCAACATTGTGATATTCTCCGTAGTCAAATTCTTTATGTCAATGAATGATATACCTGTCCAACAGCCGAATACGAATAAATCTCTTGCCAATTCCAAATCAGGATTGTTCAATTCAATCGTTGTAAAGGCTTGCAATTCCTCTTCGGTCAGAAATCCTCTCTCCTTGTGGTCGGGGTCTACCTTGTATTGAGCAAATGGATTTCTTGCAATTTTGCCATTGTAGTGAGCAGTAGTTACTATGTGCTTTAATGGTATTGAGTATATCCACACTGATGATTGAGCCAATCCAACCTCATTTCGCAGATACAAACAATAATCACGAATGAAATCTTCTGTAAGTTCATTCATTGCTATGTCTGTACGCTTGTAATGTACCTTGATAAACTCTGCAAGATATTTCCTTACGGTAAGGTATTTTTGATATGTACTCAGAGAACGATCCTTGCCAACTCGTTTGGCAAAGGCTTCGTTCTCCTTGTCGAATGCTCGGAGCAGGGTTTCATACTCCGTTCCGATACCTTGATAGGCGTTGCGTACCATTTCGGCAGTTACAAACGCTTCTCTATCCGAAATGCGTTGATAGTGTTTGATGATTTGAGCCTTGATGTTATCCAAAGCCAAATTGATGTCTCTCGATTCCTTGCTTTTGCCCTTTGCTCGATTGCCTTTCACATCCCATAGGTCTTTATGGATGCTCTGCTTGCAACTGAATTGAGCCACAGAACCGTTGATTGTTACTCGTCCCATAATTGGGACAATACCGTTTTTCTCTTTGCTTCCGTTCACGTAGAACAGCACCTTAAATGTACTTCGCATAATCTAATCTTTTTTTTGGTTACAAAATTAGTTATCAGCGAGTTATACATTGATATGCAAACTAACGCAGAACTATGAAACGTGACGACACAAAGAAAAACTTTACCGCATTATCGGGTAATGACTTGGCAACCGTACACCTTCATTACCTTTCATTTCCTTGCTTTATTGCTCTTGTTACTATTCCCGAGGTTTGCCGTTTAATGCGTTATAGGTCAGTGACAAACGCACTTTTTCGCTTTTTTTGCTCCGAGAACCGTAATTTTTTCTTAAAAAGTTCGTATCTTTGTGCGATTATATACATATATGTATGACGACCGCGAAAAAGAGATATATCGAGTTGCTCTGCCCTGCTCGCGACTATCGTGCCGCTATAGCAGCAATAGAGTGTGGTGCCGATGCCTTATACATTGGTGCTGAGAGTTTTGGCGCACGTCGTGGTGCTACCAACACCACCGAAGACATCGCCCGTGTGGTGGACTATGCCCACCTCTTCGGCGTGAGAGTCTATGTCACCCTCAATACCATACTCTACGAAAACGAGTTGAAGCGTGCCGAGGAGTTGGCCCGACGACTCATTGAGATAGGTGTCGATGCCCTCATCGTGCAGGATATGGCATACCGCCAGATGGACCTCCCCGTAGAGCTTCACGCCTCGACGCAGGTGTGCAATATGACACCCGAAGGCGCTAAGTTCTTGGAAGATAGCGGTTTTACACGTGTCATCTTGGAACGTGCCCTCTCGTTGGAGGAGATAAAGAGCATCCGCAAGGCCACTACCGTAGACCTTGAATGCTTCATCCACGGTGCTATCTGCGTGGGCCATAGCGGTAGGTGCTACCTCTCGCGCTCACAGTCACCCCGCTCAGGCAACCGTGGAGAGTGCTCACAGCCCTGTCGCCTAACCTACGACCTTGTCACCGAGAGTGGCAACGTCATCATCAAGGGTAAGCACCTCCTCTCGGTCAAGGATTTCGACCTCTCGGAGCGCATCGGCGAACTCATCGACGCTGGTGTGATGTCGTTCAAGATTGAGGGCCGCCTCAAGGATGACAACTACGTGAAAAACATAGTCGCCTACTACCGCAAAAAGATAGACGAGGCTCTGGCTACACGCCCCCACTGCGCCCCACTCTCTTCGGGCCACTCGGAGGTGGAGTTCACCCCCGACCCCAAGAAGAGTTTTACGCGCGACGGAGGCGAGTATATGTACTTGGGCAAGCGCCGTGGCGTAGCCTCCTTCGATACCCCCAAGGCTGTGGGCGAGTATATAGGCTCTGTGGCTATGGTGGGTAAACGCGATATCCGTATCGTGAGCCGTACCCCTCTGAGTGCTGGTGACGGTCTCTGCTTTATCGCCAAGGATGGCATCATAGGCACCAACATCAACCGCGTCGAGGGCAACACCATAGAGCCTAACCGCATAGATGGCATCAAGCCCGGTATGGAGGTCTACCGCAACTACGACCACCGCTTCTCGCAGAGTGTGGAGCGCAGTCGTAGCCGCCGAACTATAGGTGTGGAGTGCACTCTTCGTCTCGAAGAGTCGGGCATCGTGGCCACCTTCACCGACGAGGATGGCAACAGTGCAACAGTAGAGCGCAATGTTGCCTTAGACAGGGCGAACAACAGCGCAAAGATGAGGGCTGTAGCAGAGGAGCAGATGGCCAAGAGCGGAGATAGCATCTTCCGCGTTAAGGCTGTAGAGATTGTGGGTGAGGAGTTCTTCGCCACAGCGAAACTGCTTGCTGAGATTCGCCGTGAGGCCTTGGCAGAACTCGCATCCATACGTGCAGATGTAGCCCTCCCACACGACATACGCACGGACAACGGCACGGCACAATACCCCCTAAAGCGTCTCACACCACAGCACAACGTGGTGAACTCCTTGGCCCGCCAGTTCTACTACAACCACGGCGTGGAACATATTGTCGAGGGTCTCGACAGTTGGGCCTCAACCCACGGGGAGCGTGTGATGGAGTCGAGTTACTGCATTCGTCGCGAGATTGGCGAGTGCCTCAAGCAGGGTAGCCGCCTTAAGGGGCCCCTCTACCTCGAACACGGCAGACACCGCTACCGCCTCGACTTCGACTGCGCTAAGTGTGTGATGTCGCTCATCGATTGTTCTCAACCCGCAAAACAGAAGTAACAGATGATAAAGCAATTAACACCCTCAATTCCCGACTACGAACTCATCGACACGGGCGATGGTGAGAAGTTAGAGCGTTTTGGTGGCTACGTGGTACGTCGCCCCGAGCCCCAAGCAATTTGGCGCAAGAGTCTCTCGGATGGCGAGTGGCTCAAGGCAGATGCCTCATTCCTCAGAGATGCTAAGTCCGAGGAGCGTGGCGAGTGGCGTATGAAGCCATCGATGCCATCACGTTGGAGCGTAGGCTTCAACTACAAAGAGATGCACCTACGTATGCGCTTAGCCCTCACCTCGTTCAAACACGTCGGCATATTCCCTGAGCAGTCGGCCAACTGGCAGTTCATCTACGACACCATCGAGGAGTTGCGCCAGCAGGGCATCGAGCGCCCTAAGGTCCTCAACCTCTTCGCCTATACGGGTGGAGCAAGCCTCGCAGCACGTGCTGCAGGGGCCGATGTCACACACGTAGACTCTGTGAAACAGGTGGTGACGTGGTCGCGCGAAAATATGGAGCAGTCTGGTCTCGACGGCATCCGCTGGATTGTGGAGGACGCCACAAAGTTCGTCGAGCGCGAGGTGCGTCGTGGCAACAAGTACCACGGCATAATCCTCGACCCACCAGCCTACGGCCGAGGAGCAAATGGCGAGAAGTGGGTTTTGGAGGACGACATCTGCAATATGTTGGAGTGTTGCGCGAAACTCCTTGAAAGGAGCAACGCATTCTTAGTCTTCAACCTCTACTCTATGGGACTCTCGTCGATGCTTGCCCGCACAGCGGTACACCAGGCCTTTGGCGCACCCAAGAGCGAACAAATGGGCGAGTTGTACTTCGAGGATAGAAGTGCAAAGCAAATCCCCTTCGGAACCTATTACCGCTTTAGACGATAGTGACGTATGCTGAGGCTGTGGGAGATATTTTGGACCTTCTTGAAGATTGGCGCCTTCACCTTTGGTGGTGGCTATGCTATGATACCCCTCATCCAACACGAGGTCGTAGCACGCCATAAGTGGCTCAGCGAGCGCGAGTTTATCGACCTGCTCACCATAGCCCAGGCAGCCCCAGGTCCTATATCACTAAACACGGCAGTCTTCGTAGGCTACAAACAGCTACGCTACTTAGGGGCTCTCTCAGCCATTCTGGGTGTTGTAATCCCCTCGTTCACAATAATATTGGTGGTTGCGCTCTTCTTTACCGAGATGCGCCACAATAGCATTGTCGATGCTGCATTTCGAGGTATGCGCCCCGCCGTCGTAGCCCTCATCGTAGCACCCATCGTGGGCCTCACCAAAGGTATGCACTGGTGGCTCATAGCCCTCTCAGCAGTAGTTGCTGTGGTGGTGTGGCACTTCGGATTCTCACCTATCTGGTTACTCATCGCAGGAGCTATTGCAGGAGTACTCTGGGCAACAAAACAAGGAGGTAAGGTGGTCTAATTATGGGAACTCTGGTAACACTCTTTACGACCTATCTTAAGATAGGCTTCTTCGGTTTCGGCGGTGGCTACGCTATGCTCTCGCTCATCCACAGCGAGGTGGTGGTGCGCAATGGCTGGCTCACCAATGGTGAGTTTGCCGACATCGTGGCTATCTCGCAGATGACCCCAGGTCCTATAGCCATCAACTCGGCAACCTACATAGGCTACGAGGTAGCGGGCGTCGTAGGTTCGATAGTAGCAACCATAGCGGTCTGCCTGCCTGCATTAACCCTTATGATGCTCATAACCCACTACTTCCTGCGCCTTCAAAACAACCGCTTTGTCAAGGGTGCTGTGGCGGGTATGCGCCCCGTGGTGGTGGGTATGATAGCCTCGGCAGCCCTGCTTCTTATCTTCCCCCACGCCGAAGATGGTCGCAGCTTTATTGATGGGTGGAGTTGGGCCATCTTTGGCGTCACACTCATAGCCTCTGCCCGAAAGATTAACCCCATACTCCTCATCCTCTGTTCGGGTGTCGCAGGAGTCTTGATTTATGGATTGTAACAGACTATTATGATAAACAACGATATACTTGAGGGGCTCAACCC
Source organism: uncultured Alistipes sp. (assembly GCA_904502285.1). Lineage (GTDB taxonomy): Bacteria > Bacteroidota > Bacteroidia > Bacteroidales > Rikenellaceae > Alistipes. Next base: position 7,646 of record CAJGEC010000004.1, read on the forward strand.
CTCGCAACGTGAAGCCGTAGTAAACTACGATGGACCCTCGCTCATCATCGCTGGAGCGGGCTCTGGAAAGACACGTGTGCTTACCACACGTATCGCCTATATGTTGAGCCAGGGAGTAGACCCCTCGTCTATTCTCGCCCTCACCTTTACCAACAAGGCGGCCCGCGAGATGCGTGAGCGTATCGAGAAGTTGGTGGGCCCCCGCGCTCGCTATATACGTATGGGTACGTTCCACTCGGTCTTTGCCCGCCTACTGCGCGAAAACGCTGCGCGCATAGGCTTCCCAGAGAGTTTCACAATTTACGAGCCCAACGACGTTAAGAACCTCATTAAGAGCATCATCAAGGAGCGCAACTTGCCCGAAGAGAGGTATAAGCCTCAGGCCGTTGCTGCACGTATCTCGATGGCTAAGAACTGCCTCATAACCCCTGGTGCGTATAAGGCAAACGCCGTTATCGTAGGCGAAGACCGCGAGGCCAAGATGCCAGAGGTGGCCGACATCTATATCGAGTACTGCAACCGCTGTAAGCGCAATGGTGCTATGGATTTCGACGACCTCTTGCTACAGACCAACATCCTTCTTAGGGATGCCCCAGAGGTCTTGGCACAGTATCAGGATCGTTTCAAATATGTGCTTGTCGATGAGTATCAGGATACGAATATGGCGCAGTATATCATCGTGCGCCGTCTGGCCCTCAAGCACAACAACGTATGTGTGGTAGGTGACGATGCGCAGAGTATCTACGCCTTCCGAGGTGCTAAGATTGAGAATATCCTCTCCTTCCAGCGCGACTACCCCACCACCAAAGTCTATAAACTTGAGCAGAACTACCGCTCGACACAGACCATCGTCGAGGCTGCCAACTCGCTCATTGCACACAACTCACGACGCCTGGATAAGAGGTGTTTCTCGGCTGCCGAGAAGGGCGAAAAGATTCGCTTGGTGAGGGTTGTTGAGGATAGTTACGAGGCCGTTGAGGTCGCTATGGATATCAAGGATAGAGCAAGGGAGGGTGCCGAATGGAGCGACTTCGCCATCCTCTACCGCACCAACAAGCAACACGGTATGTTCGAGTCGGCACTCGCCCGACGTGGTATCCCCTATCGTGTCTACAAGGGTATGTCGTTGCTCGACCACGCCGTAGTGCGCAATATGATAGCCTATCTATGTGTTATCCTCAACCCCAATGACGACGAGTCGTTCAAGCGCATCATCAACTTCCCTGCCCGCGGTATTGGCAACACCACCATCGCCCGAATTGGAGAGATTGCAGCGGCGAAGCAGACCTCTATGTGGCACGCCGTAGATACCCTTGTCACCTCGTCGGAGGCTATGGGCACGGTGGAGCGCACCGTAGCCAAGAAGGTTGCCGACTTCGTGAAGATGATAAACGAGCTCTCGGCAATGCGCGTAGAGATGGGTGTTTGTGACTTCGCTAAGGAGGTTATGCTACGCTCTGGAATCCTCCACGACTTGGAGAGGGAGAAGAAGCCTGAGAATGACACCGCAAAGGACTACCTCGACCAGTTATTAGCGATGATGAGCTCCTACGAGGATGAGTGCAACCGCGAGATGGATGAGGGACTTAGAGAGGTCACCGACATACCTACCATCGACGAGTGGATGCAGAATGTTATGCTCCAGACCGACCAAGACACCGAGGACGATGGCAACAAGGTTACCCTTATGACCGTTCACTCGGCAAAGGGCTTGGAGTACGACTACATCTATATTGTAGGTATGGAGGAGGGACTCTTCCCCTCATCACGCTCCGCAGAGTCGGCAGCGGACCTTGAGGAGGAGCGTCGCTTGATGTATGTGGCCATAACTCGTGCTAAAAAGGCGGCTATGCTCTCCTTCTCGGAGATGCGCCGTGTGTGGGGAAAAACCGAGAACACCTCGCCAAGCCGCTTCCTCAAGGAGATTGAGCGCGAATTCCTCGATGCCAACTTCAATATCGACGAACTCTTTGGCCGTAACCGCTGGGCCTCAATCACCGAGGATGAGCCACGCCCACGCTTTGAATCGCTGAAGAGCCGCTATGGCACACCTACCCCCAACAAGGGTAACACACCACGCCAGCCTCGACCTGAGATTATTGAAACCCCACGCCCCTTAGACCCTACCAAGGCAGGTATGCGCTCGGTGGGCACTCGCCAGGAGGGCACAGCTCCAACGGCGGATACGGGTGAGTGCCAGTTCAAGGTGGGCGACCGTGTGGTACACCCTAAGTTTGGCCGTGGCATTGTTGAGCGCATCGAGGCCCTAACCACAGACCACAAGGTGGTGGTATCATTCGAGGGTTATGGCTCAAAGACACTACTCGCGAAGTTTGCAAAACTCTCAAAAGCATAGTATTATGGAGGAGATAATGGTTTCGGTGATAATGACGACCTACAACCACGAACGCTATATCGCTCAGGCGATAGAGAGCGTTCTTCGTCAGCAGACATCCTTCCGTATAGAGATTATCATAGGCGAGGATTGTAGCACCGACCGCACCCTTGCCATAGCACAAGATTACCAGGCTCAATACCCAGAGGCGATACATATCATTCGTTCCGAGGAGAATGTGGGCTGGCGCAAAAACTATCGTCGCACCATCGCCGCAGCACGTGGCAAGTATATCGCCCTACTCGATGGCGACGACTACTTCACCCACCGCAAGAAGTTGCAGATGCAGGTGGACCTCCTTGAGCAACACCCCGACGCAGGGATGTGCTATACCCGTTCCGAGCGTATCGACGAGGGTGGCACAACGACGATCTATCCCGAATCGGAGTGCTACACCTCCTTCGGCGAGATGCTCAGGCGCAACCCCGCAGAGAACTGTACCGTTGTGGCACGCAGGAAGTTAGTCGAGCGCTACTACCAAACTATCCGCCCTGAGGAGCATCCCGAATGGCTGACAGATGATTTGCCTATGTGGTTATGGTTTGCCACCGAGGCCAAGGTAGTGGCCATAGATTGCCCGATGGCGGTACATAGGGTGCTACGCCAGAGCGTGAGCCACAACCCCGATTACCGTAAAAAGATAGAGTTCGTGGACTCGCTCTACGACATAAGCCTTTGGTACGACGAGCACTACAACGAGAGCCGTATGCGCGAGGAACTACTCACCTCCAAGCACAATACAGCCCTATGGGTACTCTCCTACAATGGCTCAATCAAGGAGTACATAACTCGTTGGCACAGAGATATAACCAGTCACAAACCGCTACTTCGCAACATAGCCTCCTACGGACTATTTGCTAAGAAGATAGGTTGGCGTATGTGGCAAAAAAGAGGATAGGTATGAGACTAAAACAGCGATACGACTACATCATAGATTACTTCTCGAAGAGTATGCCTACGGCCGAGAGCGAACTCAACTTCCGCACCCCCTTCGAGTTGCTCGTTGCCGTAGTTCTCTCGGCTCAATGCACCGACAAGAGGGTCAATCTCACCACCCCCGCACTCTTCGAGGCCTACCCCACAGCCGAGGCTATGTCCAAGGCTACGGCAGAGGAGATTTACGAATACATAAAGAGCATCTCCTACCCCAACAACAAGGCTAAGCACCTCGCGACGCTCTCACGTCAGATAGTCGAGAAGTTCGGCGGAGAGGTGCCGAGCGACCCTAAGGAGTTGGAGTCGTTGCAAGGCGTAGGTCGCAAGACGGCAAATGTCGTTGGGGCAGTGCTGTGGGGCAGGGAGGTGATGCCCGTAGATACCCACGTCTTCCGTGTGGCCGACCGCATAGGTCTCTCGACAAATGCCAAGACCCCCCTGGCTACCGAGCGCCAGTTGGAGAGGGGTTTCCCCAAGGAGTTGCTCCCCATTGCCCACCACTGGCTCATCCTCCACGGCCGCTATGTCTGCATCGCCCGCAAACCAAAGTGCGACATTTGTGGCATCAAGGAGGCGTGTCGTTATTATAATAAAACCGTTAAAACCAGCCAATTATGAGATATATTTTAGCCTTTGCCACACTTCTATTTGTCGGTTGCACAACTCCCTCCTACCCAGGCATCGACAGCCCTTCGGGAGGCAACAGCTCTATCGACCAGCAGATAATCAGTTATATAGACCAGCGACTCCTCGACGAGTACTACTGGCTCGACGAGGTCAAGGAGAAGTCCCCCTCGTTTAACCGCTATGTCGAGTGGGAGGATTACCTCGACGGAGCATTACGACTGCTCACCACCAATACCGACGATGGCTACACCAAGAATGACCAGCGACACTTCTACTCCTTCATCCGCCAGACAAATGGCTCGACACGTAGCGCAAAGAGTGGCTTTGGTATCGCCCTGCACTACACCATAGGTCTCGTAAGCCGCGACAAGCAGCAGTACGCCTTCTACATCGACTATGTCTACCCGAACTCCCCAGCCGAGGAGGCTGGTGTTAAGCGTGGCGATGTTATTATGCAGATTGATGACCGCAACATCACCCAGAGCAACTACATAGAGCTCTTCAATAGGATTGAGAACAGCACCTCCAATGATATTAGGCTCTCACTCTACGCGCGCGCTGAGAATGACTACAACGACAGAGATTTCGTCGATGTGAGCCTCAGTAGAGCCCAGTATGAGGAGACTACCGTTATCTACAACGAGATTTTCAACCTCAATGGAGGTAACCAACGTGTTGGTTACTTGGTATATACGGGCTTTGACAGCGACTATGACGACGACCTAATCTCAACTATCGAGATGTTCAAGGACGAGCAGGTGAACGAGGTAGTTCTCGACCTACGCTGTAATGGTGGTGGCGAGGTGACATCTATGGTCAAGTTATGCTCTGCGCTCCTGCCAGCAACATACGAGGATAGTGTTATCGCCAAGATTATGCGCAACCCAAAAAACAAGAAGATTAGGGAGAGTTCCACCTTCAACTTAAAAAATACGGGGTCGCTACTCAACCTCTCGCGCCTGACGGTCATCTGCTCCGAAAATAGTGCTTCGGCTTCGGAGATGGTGGTTATGGGATTGCGAGGCATCGACTTCCCCGTGACCGTGGTGGGTAGCACCACACAGGGCAAGAATTGCGGTATGGATGTGTCGCGCAAGACCTTCGGGTCGGTGAGTGTGGAGTATGCCCCCATTACCTTTATGTGCTTCAATGCCAAGGGCTTTGGCGACTGGGGTGAGGGTATCGTTCCCGACTACGACATCACCTCGGAGAATCCCTACGGCCTAATAGAAGAGACCTACCCTCGGCCCCACAGCAACTGGGGAGACGAGGTAAATGATACGGCTCTTGCCGTGGCTCTCGCCACCATCTCAGGAGGTGCGGTTACGACCACCGACGCTACTCGTGCTACAGCCCAAACCTTCGAGGCAACAACCACAATACCTAAGCCTATAACGGGTATGCTCCTCTATGAGGAGGAGTAGCCTTGTTGGAGATTTTAAATAAAATTCCTAACTTTGCAATATGCTCACACTCCTCTGCGTTAGGAGTAGTAAACCAACTCGATTAGAGACAAAAAAGATATACAAAATGAACGAAGTAGTAAACATCAAAGAACTAAATGCCCATATCCAGGAGGAGTCGGTATTTGTGGACACACTACGTAAGGAGATTTCACGTGTCATCGTCGGTCAGCAGCACCTCATCGACACACTCCTCATCGGACTTCTCTCCGATGGTCACATCCTCTTGGAGGGTGTTCCAGGTCTGGCAAAGACCCTCGCCATCACAACCCTCTCAAAGGCTGTAGATGCTAAGTTTGCCCGTATTCAGTTTACCCCAGACTTGTTGCCTGCCGACCTTATCGGTACGCTCATCTACTCGCAGCGCAACGAGGAGTTCACCGTTAAGCAGGGCCCTATCTTCGCGAACTTCGTTCTTGCCGATGAGATCAACCGCTCGCCAGCCAAGGTGCAGTCGGCACTATTGGAGGCTATGCAGGAGAAGCAGGTAACCATTGGTGACAACACCTACGCCTTGCCAAAGCCATTCTTGGTACTCGCTACGCAGAACCCTTTGGAGCAGGAGGGTACCTACCCACTCCCTGAGGCCCAGGTAGACCGTTTTATGCTCAAGGCCAAGATTTCGTACCCTAAGCGTGCCGAGGAGTTGGATATTATCCGTATGAACCTTTCTGGTCAGGGTATGCCTAAGGTTGAGAAGGTCATCACTCCAGAAGACATCGTTCGCGCCCGCGAGGTAGTGAACAAGGTCTATATGGACGAGAAGATCGAGCGCTACATTATCGACATCATCTTCGCTACGCGCGAGCCTTCGGAGTACCACCTCCAGTCGCTCCAGCCACTCATCGCCTATGGCGGCTCTCCACGTGCTAGTATTGCCTTGGCTAAGGCAGCACGTGCCTACGCCTTCATCCAGCGCCGTGGCTACGTGATCCCTGAGGATGTGCGCGCCATCTGCCACGATGTATTGCGCCACCGCATCGGACTCACCTACGAGGCTGAGGCCGAGAATATTACCACCGAAAATATCATTACCGACATCCTAAATAACGTCATCGTACCATAATGCACTACAGCGACGAGGACATACTTAAGCGCGTTCGTCAGATTGAGATAAAGACGCGCGGGCTCTCGGACGAGATCTTCGCCGGCAAGTACCATACCGCCTTTCGAGGTCGTGGTATGTCGTTCGCCGAGGTGAGGGAGTATCGCCCTGGTGACGATGTGCGCGATATTGACTGGAACGTCACGGCTCGCTCACAGAGACCCCACATCAAGGTCTATGAGGAGGAGCGCGAACTTACGATGATGCTCTTGGTGGATGTGTCGCCCTCGCGTATGTTTGGCTCCGAGGAGCTGACCAAGAAGAATATGATGACCGAGATAGCCGCCACGCTTGCCTTCTCGGCCTCGAAGAACAACGATAAAGTTGGCTGTATCCTCTTCTCGGACCGCATCGAGAAGTTCATTCCTCCGAAGAAGGGCCGTAGCCATATCCTTATGATAATCCGAGAGTTGGTGAGCTTTACCCCCACGGGCCAGAGTACCAACATATCGGAGGCACTGCGCTACTTGGTGGGTGTGAATAAGAAGCGTACCACAACATTCCTGCTCTCGGACCTCATCAACGCCAAGGAGGATATGCCGAAAATGGAGGATGCCCTCAAAATTGCGACCTCGAAGCACGATATTATGGCTATCCGCGTCTTCGACAAGCGCGATAGGGAGTTGCCCGATGTCGGAATTATCGAGGTGCAGGATGCCGAGACCAACGAGACCACGTGGCTCGACACCTCGTCATCGCGTGTGAGGGCGTTCTGGCGAGATAGTTACGACAGTCGCACACGAGAGATGGCGTCGCTCCTGAAGAGCAACCGCATAGATTGTGCGGAGGTGGCTACAAACGAGGACTTCGTTGTGGAACTTATAAAGATGTTTAAGACACGATGAGACGAGTCATAACATATACACTACTCCTACTCTTTGCCACCCTCGCTACCATCGAGGCGCGTGGCGAAAAGCCTATCGTTAGCGGTCGCTTCTCGAAGGATAGTATCGAGGTGGGCGACCTTGTGGAGTATATCATCGACATCGAGGCCGACCGTGCCACGGTGATTGGTGTCCCCGACTTCGACACCGCCACCCCCGACGAGCGCAAGAGGGAGGTCCAGGCCAAGGGCAAGATGTCTACCTATGAGACATACGACGAGGACATCTTCGAGCTTATAGAGGACTACCCCATTGATACACTGGAAGTTGATGGTCGTCGTCTACGCCTACGTAAGCGCTACCTATTAGCCACGATGGAGACGGGCAAGATACCTATGCGCCCAACACTCCTCTACTTCGACAAGAATCGTGAGATCCCCGACACCCTCTACGCCGAGGAGATGCTATTCCTCAATGTCAAGAGCTACGAGGAACTCGATACCACCCTCTTCCTACGCCCCGACCCAATGTCGCAGCAGGGCTTTGGCGTGGATACCGACAAGGCGATGACACTCCTCAAGGATGAGGGTATCAACACCCAGAAGAACCTCCCATTCATCTTTGGCGAGATTCGCGACTATGTCATCTACTCGGCAATAGCGATAATCGTGCTTGCCCTTATGCTCTACCTCCTGCTCCCCGTGCTCAAGCGCTACCTTGCACAGCGTGGAGCCATCGTAAAGCCTAAGCCCAAGATGCCACCACATATCGTGGCTATTAAGGCTCTCGAAGAGCTCAAGAACCGCAAGCTATGCGAGAATGGCAAGCATAAGAGCTACTACACCTCATTAGTCTCTATCCTCAAGGTCTATATCGATGGTCGCTGGGATATCAGCGTCTTGGACAAGACCTCGGCAGAGACGATGGTGGCCCTACGCGATGTGGAGTTGCCCAGAGAGTGCCGCAGCAACCTTATCGCCATCTTGGAGACTGCCGATTTTGTGAAGTTTGCCAAGGTAGTTCCAGAGGCAGAGACCAACGAGGTGCTCTTCATTAAGGCCTACTACTTCGTGGAAAACACCAAGGCAGAAGAGAGTGTCGTTCACGACAAGAAAGAGATAAACTTTGAGACACCAATAGACGAGTAATGAGCAACTTACGATATATATGTGGTGCTGTAGCACTCCTGATCGCCATGCTGTTAAACCCCTCTACCGCCGAGGCTCAATACTACAAAGAGCGTGGCTTGGTACGCGAGGGAAATAGCAGTTTTCAGAAGCGCAACTACCGCACAAGTTATAACCGTTATAACGAGGCTTTGGAGTATGACTCGTTGAACTACGAGGCACTCTACAACCGTGCTAACGCCCACCACCACCTGCGCACCTCCACCCCAGAGGACTCTACGCTCTTGGCCGAGACTACGTATGGCTATTATGAGGCTATCGCGCGCGATACGCTCCTTAGCAAGGGTCAGCGCGCCGAGGTGTTGCGTAACCTTGGCGAGAGCCTCTTTAGCGACCATAAGTACGAGGCGGCCCTCAATGCCTTTCGTGAGTCGTTACTGTTGAACCCCGATAGCAAAGAGACGAAATATAACTATGTGCTAACCAAGCGTATAGTGGACCAAAAACGTCAGCAACAGCAGAATCAGGACAACCAACAGAACCAAGACAATCAGCAAAATCAAGATAACCAACAAAACGAGAACAACCAGGAAAACCAGCAGAATCAGGATAACCAACAAAACCAGAACGACCAGCAGAACCAGAACGAGGGCGACCAACCACAGGAGAAGCCTGAAGAGGGTAATGAGGATGGCCAGGAGCAGGAGAGTCCTGCCGAGCAGCAACCTCGCCAACTCGACAGCGACAAGGAGCGTATGCTGAATGCTATTCAGGCCGAAGAGGATAAGACTCAGGACAAACTGAAGGAGGAGCGCAAAGGTATAGTTATTCCTGGCAAGAAGAATTGGTAACAACTTTTAGAGTATGCAATTTCTAAATCCATACATACTGCTTGTAGCGTGCATTGTACCCCTACTGCTGATATACTATATCCTTGTAGGCCGTCGCCGTGCCACGCTCATAGTATCCACTACCCAAGGCCCAGCACCACGCACCCTGCGCTACTTCTTGCGCCACGTGCCTATCGTGTTGCGTCTTTTGGCCATCTCAGCAATGGTCATAGCCTTGGCACGCCCCGTAGTCGTTCACCACGAGAGCGAAACGACCACCGAGGGTGTCGATATAGTTCTTGCAATGGATATTTCGGGCTCTATGCTTGCCCGCGACTTCACCCCCGACCGCCTCTCGGCTGCCAAGCGCCTGGCAACGGAGTTTGTGGCAGAGCGCACTGGCGATCGCCTCTCGGTCGTGGCCTTCGCTGGCGAGGCCTTCACTCAGTGTCCCCTGACTGCCGACCAAGCTGCAGTGGGTACGATGCTCTCACGCCTACGCAGTGGTGTCGTGGAGGATGGCACAGCCATAGGCAATGGCTTGGCCACGGCGATAAACCGACTCAGGGAGAGTGGCGCAAAATCGAAGGTCGTGGTACTGCTCACCGACGGTGTGAACAATAGGGGTCAGATATCTCCGATTATGGCGGCAGAGATCGCTCGCGACCTCGGCATAAAGGTATATACCATAGGTGTTGGCAGTCGCGACAAGGCCCCAATGCCCGCCATAGACCCATTCGGCAATCAGACATTCGTGATGGCGGATGTGGAGATAGACGAGGAGCTTTTGCGTAATATCGCCTCAACGACCTCTGGCCGCTACTTCCGCGCCAACGACAACGAAGCACTCCGCAACATATACCAGCAAATCAACGAGTTGGAGAAGAGCGAAGTGCAGGTTACTCACTACACCTCCTACGACGAACTTTTTGGCAGATGGTTGCTCTTGGCACTCCTTCTGTTGGCCCTTGAGTTTATCGTGGCAAGGGTGATACTCAACCGCTTGCCTTAGGGCACGAAACCATTAAATTGAAGTAATATGCCTCAAACGAACATATTTACATTTGCCTCGCCAGAGTGGTTATGGTTGCTCGTAGTGGTAGCACTACTCCCCATAGCACACCTGCTTCTAAGGCTCTACGCCAAGCATAAACTGCGCAAGTTCGGCAACATCGAGACCCTCAACCGCCTTATGCCTGAAAGGTCTGAGGTGCGTGGCTGGATAAAGGTAGTGGTGCTCACCCTCGCTTCGCTCTTTTTGGTGTTGGCCTTGGCACGCCCACAGACAGGCTCGAAACTCCAGAGTGTGGAGAGTGAGGGTCGAGAGATTGTGTTGGTGGTGGATGTGTCGAACTCAATGCTTGCCGAGGATGTCACACCAAGCCGTATGGCTCGTACCCGCTACGCCATAACACGTCTGTTGGAGCGTATGAGCGAGGACAGAGTGGGCATCGTGGCCTTTGCCGACCAGAGCGAGGTGTTGCTCCCCATCACTGCCGACTACAAGATGGCCGAGGCGATGACCAAGCGTCTCGCGCCCGACCTCATCGCCGAGCAGGGTACAAACATAAGCAAGGCCTTGGAGGTGGCACTACTATCCTTCACGCAGAATACCGAAAACCGCAATAGCCGTGTCATCATCCTCATCACCGACGGTGAGGCCCACGACGACAGTTGTGACGTGGCGATAGAGCGCGCAAAACAGGAGGGTGCAATAATCTGCGCCATCGGTATCGGAACACCTGAGGGCACTCCTCTCAAGATCAACGGAGAGTTGATGGAGGATAGCGAGGGCAAGATGGTGGTGACAAAACTAGGAGAACCCCTCCTTCAGCAAATGGCTGAGGCTACGGGGGGCATCTACACCCGTTCGCGAAACGATAGCTTCGGCCTTGAGGAGATTATGGAGCGTCTCGACGAGATGGAGACAACGTCGCTCACACGCCTCACCTTCGAGGAGTACGACGAGCAGTACCAGTGGTTTTTGGGCGTGGCGATACTCCTCCTCATCATCGAGGTTGTAGTGCTCAATAGGCGCAACCCACTACTTAAGAATATTCACCTCTTCGACCGCGAGAGAAAGAGAAACTAATAATAACCAATATAAACTACTTACATTATGACAATCAGAGATTTAGAGCCTAAACTTATTTGGGAGCAGTTCGACGACATCACACGTGTTCCACGCCCTTCAAAGAAGGAGGAGAAGATTATCGCTTGGCTTATCGAGTTCGCCCAGCGCCACAACATAGAGTACCAGACCGACCAGACAGGCAACGTCGTTATGCGTAAGCCTGCAACTAAGGGTTATGAGGGTCGTCCAGCAGTGATTCTTCAGTCACATATGGATATGGTATGCGAGAAGAACTCCAACGTGGAGTTCGACTTCGAGAACGACCCTATCCGCACAAAGGTAGATGGCGAGTGGGTGCGTGCTGAGGGTACTACCCTTGGTGCTGACTGCGGTATCGGTATGGCTGCAGCCCTTGCAGTGCTCTTGGACGAGAGCCTTGAGCATCCTGCTATTGAGGCCCTCTTCACCGTAGACGAGGAGACTGGCCTTACTGGTGCTTTCGGCCTTGGTGAGGGTATGCTCACAGGTAAGTATCTGCTCAACCTCGACTCGGAGGACGATGGCGAGTTGTTCATCGGCTGTGCCGGAGGTATCGACACCGTTGCTACTCTCGACTACCAGAGCGAGGAGTGCCCAGAGAACTACGCTTACGTACGTCTTGAGGTTGGCGACTTGCTCGGTGGTCACTCTGGCGACGATATCGACAAGGGTCGTGCAAACTCTAACAAGTTGCTTGCACGCTTCCTCTATAACGCCCTCGACACCTTCCAGGTGGTCTTGGCAGACTTCAACGGCGGTAACCTCCGCAACGCTATCCCTCGCGAGGCATACGCCATCGTAGGTGTTCCACAGGAGTCAGTGGAGGACTTCGAGGAGCGCTACTTGGAGTTCGGCCAGATGATGATGGAGGAGTTCAAGCACACAGAGCCTCGTATGCGCTTCGCCGTTACCGATGCTGAGACCCCAGCAAAGGTAATGTCTAACGACGACTTGTGCTACTTGTTGCTTGCCTTGGTGGGCCTTCCTAACGGTGTCTTGGCAATGTCATTCGCTATGCCAGGCCTCGTGGAGACCTCTTCGAACCTCGCCTCTGTGAAGTTCGACACCGAGAACGACCGCATCACCGTAACTACCTCTCAGCGTTCATCTGTGGAGAGTGCTAAGTTGTATGCTGCACAGACTATCGAGTCGGTATTCTACCTCTCAGGCTTCGACGTAGAGCACTCTGACGGCTATCCAGGTTGGGCCCCTAACCCAGAGTCTAAGCTCCTCACCAAGACTGCACAGTGCTACCGCGACCTCTTCAACCAGGAGCCTAAGGTGCGTGCAATTCACGCCGGCTTGGAGTGTGGTCTCTTCCTTGAGAAGTACCCACACCTTGAGATGGTATCGTTCGGTCCTACCTTGCGTGGTGTACACTCTCCAGACGAGCGTCTTGAGATTAGCACCGTAGATAAGTTCTGGAAGTTGCTCGTAGAGGTTCTTAAGCGTATCGACTAATACACACTATGACCTCTGTCACAGAGATACTTCACGCTCTGAACTACAACCACATATATATCGACGGCATCGGAGAGTTAGTCATCCACAAGGAGAGTATATGTGTGGGAAATAACGCTATCATTGCTCGGTGCCACATCGTTGGTGCCGAGTGTGATGGCGATAAACTATTGCGTTGCTACACCCGCTGGCGCAACCCTATCCAATCGAAATACGACCCCTCCTTTATCCCCAAGGCCATTGCCATAACAACACTTATGGGCGAGAGCTATAAGATAGATGTCTCGCTCAGCAAGTGGCAGGAGGGTATTACCTTAGACCAGCTCCTTGAACAAGATAGTGCAGACTACGACAAACTAAGCCGTGCAATGGATGCCCTGGCATACATCGTCGTATCACTTCCCTACGCTCACGGAGATATACAACCCGACAACATCCTAATTCGCGAGGATGGTAGCATGCAGCTCATCGACTACGACACAATCTGGGAGGCTAAATTTATAGAGGACATATACGAGGGATACTTCGACATAATTCCAGAGAATCAGCATATAGCAAGAATAGGTCGCCATAGAGACTGCATTGCCATAGGCTACCTCTCGGTTATGATTGCCACAATGGCACATATAGAGCGACTGCAACAAAAGGGGAAGAGTTCAATGGAGTATAGGGAGTTTATGCCCATACTCAACAACAACGACATACTTGCCGATCTCGAACGAACACTCCCCATCCTAAGTAGTTGTGGCGACAGCTCTCACTTGCAGATTGCCAACGCCATAATAGAGCGTAAACGAGACCTCGACACCATCCTTCGCAAATACCTACTACGTATCCTATAGCGAAGGGGTGTACCTATCCCGCACCTATATTTATACATAGATAGGGGACTATCCGTTGGGATAGTCCCCTTATCTATGTGCGATATGTTGCGATGCAACTACTCAACAATACCAAGCTCCTTCTTCACCTCGGCTGTGATATCTGTAAGGGCCTCGGCATCGAAGTAAGCTAAGCCTGCAGAGGCTGGCTGGTCGCCTGCGGTATTGAACACTGCGATATAGCCACCTCGTGTAGAGACGGCTTTAACAGCATCGTTAGCCTTGGTGTAGACAGGGTTAATCAACTCTGCCTCCTTCTTCTGCATATCCTGCTGTGCTACCTGCTGGAAATCCTGGAAGCGCTGTTGCAACTCGGTAAGCTCACGCTCCTTAAGCTGACGTACTGAGTCGCTATAGGTGGCAACATTCTTCTCATACTCAAGGTAACGGTTGTTAAACTCCACCTGAATCTGCTCAAGCTGATCCTGCAAATCCTTGCCATAGACCTGGAGGTTGGCCTCAGCCTCCTTATACTCAGGCATAGCTGTAACGATAGCTGCGAGGTCTACACGACCGAACTTCTGTGCAAAGAGTGATGATGCGCTAAAAACAAGCATCAATGTAAGGGTTAGTTTCAAAAACTTCTTCATCTCAAAATGTTTATTTGTTTGTTATTACTCTCTTTTTGTATCCTCTTAGTATACTAACGCTTGAGGCTCTCGATTATTTTGTCGGTAAAGTCCACCTTGTTGGAATAGTACAACACCAGAGGATTTGCCGAGATGTCGATTACAAGGTCGTAGCCATACTGCTTAGCAAAACTCTCAAGCGTAGCGAATACGCGCTGCTGGACAGGCTGTATAAGTTCCATACGGCGCTTCATAAGTTCGCCCTCAGCACCAAACAGTGTCTCTTGAAGGGTGGTAGCCTCAGACTCCTTAGACAAGATAGTCTGCTCCCACTGCTGACGCTCACCTGCCGAAAGCGACGACTTACGACTCATATAGGCATTATAAAGGTTCTCCACCTCCGCGAACTTAGTATCTACCTGCTTCTGGTAGCTCTCCGAGAGCGACTCTATCTGCTCAAGGGCCTTGTTGTAGTCGGCCAACGACTTAAAGACCTTCTCGCTATTTACAACCATATAGTTCTGCGCTGAGGTGATGCCCACGGCAAAGATCAACGCCACGATTGTCAATAATACTCTTTTCATCTCTTTAAATGTTTAGTTAAACACCCTATCAAATATATTGCCACAAGGCTTTAGAACTGCTGACCCAAGACGAAGTGGAATTGTGAACCACTGCGCTCCGTAGAGCCGTAAGGAGCATCGAAGCCGTAACCCCAATCGACACCCAACATACCAACGATAGGCAAGTAGAGGCGGACACCGACACCAGCCGAACGCTTAATCTTGAATGGTGAGAACTCCTTCCACGAGTCGAAACCATTACCACCCTCCAAGAATCCCAATACGTAGATTGACGAGTTAGGCTTCAAGATTACAGGGTAGCGAAGTTCGACGGTGTACTTGTTGTACGCCACGGAGTAGTGCTCCGAAGGGTTCAGCGCACCATCCTCGTAACCACGCAATGCGATGATATCTACACCATAGATATTATAACCCGTCATACCGTCACCACCAATCTCGAAACGCTCGAATGGCGACACCTTATTCTTGTGGTAGTGACCCAAGTAACCCATCTCTGCGCCAAGCATAAGAACAAGGTTCTGGTTGGCCGTGAGTGGGAAGTACCAACGACCCTTCAACAACCACTTATGGAACTCTATCCAGCGGTAACGCTCCTGATCCGACATACCCTTATCCGAGTAGTTCTTGCCATCCCACAAAGAGAATGGAGGGGTGGCCTGAACAGATACGCTGAACTCAGAGCCCGAACGTGAGAAGAATGGTGCATCAACAGAGGAGCGCTGGAACACCAACTTCAATGACAACGTATTAGCGACACCATCGCTGAGGATGAATGAATCCCAGCCCTTGAGGCCATAACGCTGGTAGCCTAACTCTCCAAAGAATGTGAAGTATGGGTCGGGCCACTGCATACGCTTACCAAGACCCATAAAGAGACCCATTGAGCGGTAGTACATCGAGGCAGTCTGCCATACGTAGTAGGCATTATTCTGCTCCGAGATATAACCCGAAATAGAGAACGAGTTAGGACGACGACCGCCGAGCCAAGGGTCGGTGAAACTCATCGACAACGCCTTGTAGTAAGTACCGTTGGTCTGGCCCGAAATCGAGAGTCGCTGATTCTGACCCGATGGGTATGGTCGCCAAGCACCCTTCTTGAAGAAGTTGCGCATAGAGAGGTTGTTCAACGTGACACCGATGCTACCTACGAATGTTCCTGAGCCCCAACCACCCGCGATGTTGAACTGATCCGAAGCCTTCTCCTGCAAAGGCCAGTTGATATCCACGAGGTCGTTAGACACAGGCTGAATATCTGGATAGATAGCCTGCTCGTCGAAATGGCCCATACTCATCAACGTACGCATAGTCTGCATCAACAAGGCTCTGTTGTACAACTCGCCAGGACGAACATAGAGCTCACGACGGATAACCTCATCATCGACGCGTATATTACCAGAGATACCCACCTCGTTGATAGTAAATGGCTTTCCCTCGAACACTCGAATCTCAAGGTCGAGTGAGTCGGGACCTACAACAATCTCGGCAGGCTCAATCTGCGAAGCCAAGTAGCCGTTATTCTGGTACAACGACGAGATAGATATCTCCTCTGGATTCATCTCCTTGCCGATACCGAGGCGCTTGTGCATCGACTTCTTATCGTAGACATCGCCCTTCTTCACACCGAACATTGTCTGTAGCTGCTCGGTGGTATAAACCGAGTTACCCACCCAGTTGATGTTGCGGATATAGTATTGGTTACCCTCAGAAACCTTGATGTCGATACCCAGGGTCTCGTCGTCGATATAGTAAATCGAGTCGCTCAAGATTGAGGCGTTACGATAGCCTCGCGAGTTATAGAAGTCGAGCAACAACTCCTTGTCGTTCTCATACTCCTCAGGGAGCAACTTTCGATTCTGGAAGAAGAGGATGCTCTTCTGGTGTGTCTTCTTGAATGTGCGACGGAGACGCTTATCATCGAAGGCATCGTTACCCTCGAAGTTGATGACTCCCACACGCACCTTAGGGCCTCGGTCGATGTCGAACGTAACATTCACACAATGCTCATAGGTGGTGTCGTTGGTGATGCGCACATCTACCTCGCACGTGCGGAAACCCTTCTCGGCGAAGTGCTCCTTAATGAGTTTTACGTTTTTGTCGATTACATAGTCTGAGAGCTCTGTATTTCGGCGTAACTTAAGCACCTCATCCTGCAAATCCTTAGCCTTCGACTTTGATACACCCTCGATATTCCACGAAAGAATTCGGGCGCGCTCCTTAAGAAATACCTCCAAATCGAGCGAGTCTCCCTCGATGGTAGCTCCTATCTGAATGTTCGAGAAGTAGCGTGGTGACCAGAGACGCTGCATAGCATTCGAGATAAACTTGCTGGGCAGGTAGATGGAGTCGCCCTCGACCAAACCCGCAGAACTCTTGAGGATGCTGTGGTTGAGGTATTTTACACCGTGAAGGTTGATGTGACGTATGTAGTACAACTTGCCGTCGCCTTCGGTCAAGACAGGAACATTGCGGTCGAAATCTACCGAATCGACGATAGCGTTATTCAAGTCATCTCCGATACTATAACGAGTCGAAGGCTCCTGTGCCACACCATCTATGGCAACAAGGAGCATCGATGCAATGATTGCAAATAGTAGCTTAGTATATTTCATTACTTAGTTCTTAACTTTCATCCAACACTTTGCCAAAGCGTCTCTCGCGATGGCAATAGACCTCCAAGGCCTCCTCAAAAGCCCCCTCATCAAAATCTGGCCACATAATCTCTGGGAAGTAGAACTCCGCATAGGATGCCTGCCATAAAAGGAAGTTGCTCAAGCGACACTCGCCACTTGTACGTATCACAAGGTCGGGGTCGGGTATCGACGCCGTCATCAACGACGACGACACCAACTCCTCGTCGATATCATCTACCGATATTTCGCCATCGGCAACACGTCGCGCTATGGCCTGGGTCGCAAGCACCAACTCGCGTCGCGACGAGTAGTTGAAGGCCAAAACAAGTGTGAGTCTACTACCCTCTGCTGTGGTGGTCTCGATACGGTCGATCATCTCAAGAACCTCCTCCGAAAAGCGGGTGCGCTCACCCAAAATCAGAACACGAACACCCTGCTTAGCAAGGCTCTCGCCCTCGTTCATCACCGTACGACAAAAGAGCTGCATAATGGCCTCTACCTCGGCTGTGGGACGACCCCAGTTCTCGGTCGAAAAGGCATAGAGCGTAAGCCACTTTACACCATTGCGCACCGCGCCACGCACAACACTGCGCACCGACTCAACGCCAGCAAGATGACCCTCATAGCGCTCCTTGCCGCGCTGCTTAGCCCAACGGCCATTGCCATCCATAATGATAGCTACGTGTTTTGGTACAACTCTCTTTTCGCTCATAACAACCACCTTAGAGTAGGTATAATAACTTGCAAATGTAAGCAATAAAATTCACAAAATAAAACAGTCGCTCCACAATTTTTCTCACGCACGCGCTATGCGTGAGGATAAATTGCTCTGTTTCAGCGATGTAGACAATCAATAGAAAACCCTTTTTTGGCCCATAACTATCTGTTGTCCACGCCCCACATCATCTTCTCTCTTAACGTGTCGTAGAACGAATTAGTATGTGGTGTGGCCAAAATAAGTTGCTCGTCGGCACAACGTAGCCTGATTGTTGCACCATCGGTGATTGGGTAGGTGCGGTTGTCGGCCGAGAGGAATGCCTCACCACCACGAGCCATAAGGCGCAAGGTGATGGTGATGTTGTTTGGCACGACGATAGGGCGCATAGTGAGGTTATGAGGTGCCAAGGGCGAAAGAATGAAGCACTGGCACATAGGGTCTACGACAGGACCACCAGCACTCAGCGAGTAGGCCGTAGAGCCCGTAGGGGTTGAGATCACAAGGCCATCACCGTGGTAGGTGGCTATGCGATTGTCATTGACATAGGTCTCGATAGATATCATCGTAGCTCCGTGGCGGTGGATAGTTATCTCATTGAGAGCCAAGCATCTGTCACAGCCATTGATGTCGCCTTCGGCCAATATCATATTACGCTTTTGGAATGGTATCTCGCCCTTTACTAATCGCTCAAGAAGCCCCTCTATACCGTTGCCATTATCCGCAGTGAGGTAGCCCAAACGACCGCAGTTGATACCCACGATGGGGATGTTGTCGTTGGGCAACAACTGTACGGCGTCCAAGAGTGTGCCGTCGCCACCATAGGATACCATAACATCCTCGCCCATAGCCACTGCTCGCTCAGCGTAGCGCTGTTCGGGGGCGATAGTGATGCCGAGTAGCGACTCCACTGCCATTGCAAAGTCCTCGTTTATCGTATAGTTCAGCCCCAACCTTTCGATGGTCGAGAATAGTTTTTCGAGCTGTTCGCGGTGGTGGTTTACCTGCTTGCGTGAAAAAAGTATTATGTTCATTGCGTAGTATAGAAAAAAATCGTAACTTTGCTTTTGATAGTGCAAGGTGTGTTCCGAGAGTGCTTTTTGCTCCGGGTTTTCTGCACAACCCCACTCTATCTTTTACAAAGATATAAAAAATATGACAAAGTTAAGTGTAAATGTAAATAAGATTGCCGTCGTTCGTAATTCGCGTGGCGGAAATGTGCCAAATGTGCTACAAGCATCATTGGATATCGAGCGTTTTGGTGCTGACGGCATCACCGTACACCCTCGCCCCGATGCTCGCCACATACGTTACTCCGACGTGAGAGAACTCAAGGCAAACATATCTACCGAACTCAATGTCGAGGGTAACCCTATTGAGAGTTTCTGTGAACTCGTCGAGGAGGTACGCCCAGCACAGGTGACCCTCGTTCCCGACGCCGAGGATGCTATCACCTCTTCTGCGGGCTGGGATACCATCAAGCATCGCGACTTCCTACGCAATATGGCCGACCGTTTCCATAAGGCTGGCATCCGTGTATCTATCTTCGTAGACCCTGTGGTTGAGATGGTTACAGCGGCTAAGGAGTGTGGCGCCGACCGTGTTGAGTTATATACCGAGGCATACGCTTCGGGCTATAGCCAGGACCGTGAGGCCGCTATCGCACCATACGTTGCGGCTGCCGAAGAGGCTCGTCGTGTGGGCTTAGGTCTCAATGCGGGTCACGACCTCAACACCGAGAACTTGCAATACTTCATCGAGCGCATCCCTTGGGTAGACGAGGTCTCTATTGGCCACGCCCTCATCAGCGATGCCCTCTATTGGGGTCTGGAGAATACCGTGGAGATTTACCAACGATGCATCCGTAGAGCGCACAACAAGGAGTAGTATTTATGCCACTTAAACACCCGATTTTCAAACATATAACTCGTGTTGTTGATAGTATGGGCGTTGAGGCCTATGCTGTCGGTGGCTATGTGCGCGACTACTACCTACGTCGCCCCTCGTCGGATATAGATGTTGTGGTGGTGGGCAGTGGTGTGGAGGTTGCTGAGCGCC
The DNA here is from genome assembly GCA_904502285.1 of uncultured Alistipes sp. Taxonomy (GTDB): domain Bacteria; phylum Bacteroidota; class Bacteroidia; order Bacteroidales; family Rikenellaceae; genus Alistipes. Next base: position 27,964 of record CAJGEC010000004.1, read on the forward strand.
TCGCCAAGGAGTTGAATGCCAAGGTCTCTATCTTCAAGACATACGGTACGGCAATGCTCCGCTGGCGAGATACGGAGGTTGAGTTTGTGGGCGCTCGTCGCGAGAGTTACACCCCCGACTCACGAAACCCCCACGTGGAGCCTGGCACCTTGGAGGATGACCAGCGTCGTAGAGACTTCACCATAAATGCTATGGCGTGGTCGCTCAATGGCGCAACCTTCGGAGAACTTGTCGATCCCTTTGGCGGTATGGAGGATTTGGAGGATTGCATTATCCGCACCCCCTGTGAGCCAGACAAGACCTTCTCGGACGACCCCCTACGAATGATGCGTGCCGTGAGGTTCGCCTCGCAACTCGGCTTCGACATCGACGACGAAACATTCGAGGGTATATGTCGTCAGGCAAGTCGCATAAAGATAATAACCAAGGAGCGTATCGCCGTAGAACTCAACAAGATAATGGCTTCGCCCGTGCCATCCATAGGTCTCGAACTTATGCGCGTTTCGGGCCTCTTGGCGTATATCCTCCCCGAACTCCAGAATATGGTGGGTGTGGAGCGACGAGGTAAGCACGCCCATAAGGATAACTTCCAGCACACCCTCAAGGTATTGGACAACGTAGCACGTCGCAGCGACGACCTCTGGCTTCGCTGGGCCGCTCTGCTTCACGACATCGGCAAACCACAAACCAAGGCCTATGGCTCTCAGGGCTGGACATTCCACCAGCACGAAGCTATTGGCTCTAAGATGGTGCCACAGATATTCCGTCGCCTGAGGCTCCCAATGAATGAGCCTATGCGATTTGTGCAGAAGATGGTGTTCCTCCATATGCGTCCCATCGTGCTGTCGGAGGATTTGGTCACCGACTCTGCCGTCAGACGACTCCTCTTCGAGGCTGGCGACGACGTCGAGAAGTTGATGATGCTCTGCGAGTCGGACATCACCTCAGGAAATGATAGCAAGGTAAAACTCTACCTTCGCAACTTCGAACTCGTGCGCAACAAGATGAGCGACTTAGAGGAGCGCGACAGAGTACGCAACTTCCAGCCCCCGATTTCGGGTGACCTCATAATGCAGACCTACAACCTACCCCCCTGCTCGGTAATTGGCGAGATTAAGGAGGTCATTAAGAATGCTATCCTCGATGGCATAATCCCTAACGACTACGACGCGGCCTACAAACTTATGGAGGAGGAGGCTACCAAGCGCGGAATAACAAAATAGTTGAGATATGTTGTGGATGGGTATTGCATTATTGCTTCTGTACTTAGGTAGTAATGTGTACCTTTTTGTGCGACTAATATCCTTATTATCAACACTTCCCATAGGTATTCGCATCGCCTTTGGCACTCTCTTTTGGCTCTGCGCCATAGCCCTATTTGTCGCTATGGCCTTGCGCGATGCAACCGCCATAGAGCCACTGACACGCATACTCTTCAACATTGGCTCTGCGTGGTTGGTCTTCCTGCTATATATGACCTTAGCAACCCTCCTCGTCGATATCATACACCTAATCGTACCATCGTTCCACTACGGCACGTGGTGCGCCTTAGGCATAACCCTACTACTGCTCACCTACGGATACTATAACCATCGCCACCCAAGGGTGAAGCAGATGACCATAACGACGCAAAAGGAGATGGCCACACCCTGCCGTATCGCTATGGTTAGCGACATACACTTAGGCTATGGTACTGATAGGGAGGATTTGGCTGGTTACGTCGATTTGATAAACACACAAAAGGCCGATGTTGTAGTGGTCGTAGGCGACCTCATCGACAATAGCATCAAGCCAGTCAAGGCATCGGATATGTGTGCTGAGTTTGAGCGCATTACAGCGCCTGAGGGTGTATATATGGTGGCTGGTAATCACGAATATATAAGCGGTATTAAGGCCTGTGAGGAGTATCTTGCCACCACTCCCGTACGCCTTGTACGCGACAGTGTCGTTCGCCTTGAGTCGGGCATACAACTCCTCTGCCGCGACGACAGGTCGAACAGAGATAGAGCCACGATAGAGTCGCTACTTTCGCATTGTGACCAATCACTACCCACAATACTCCTTGACCACCAACCCTACGACATCGCCATTAGCGACTCTATGCAGGTGGATATACACCTTTCAGGACATACCCATCGTGGTCAGGTATGGCCCTTGAATTGGATTGTTGATAGGATGTACGAACAGAGTTGTGGTTACCGCCAATGGTCCCATACCCAAGCATTTGTGTCCAGTGGTCTCTCACTCTGGGGGCCACCATTCCGCATTGGCACACACGGCGAAATCGCCATCATAGATATTCTTCCCTAAGGTACGGGGTCGTAGCCTGAGCCACCCCAAGGGTGGCAACGTAGGAGGCGGCGCACGGTGAGGTAGAGCCCCTTGATAGGGCCATGCTTGCGGAGTGCCTCGATGGCATATTGTGAACAGGTGGGGGTGAAGCGACAACAAGGTGGCTTCAGAGGCGAGATGCAGAGCTGATAGAAGCGCACGAGGAGTATGAAGGGGAGGGCGAGGCCTCGCTTAACATAACTCCACAACCTCTGCCAAAAGTTTGGTGACTGCATCACAGACTGGATTATAGGGTAACTCCTCCTTAGATATATAGACAAAGGCTATGCGAATGGCCAAGCCACGCTCCTCGGCCAAAGCCTGAAGCTTGCGCCTAACCTCTGAGAGGCGATAACTCTCACGCATAAGGCGCTTGTGACGATTGCGGACATTAGCCCTCTTATGGTTACGCTTAGGCACAGAAAAGAGTACCTCAACTCCTGGTGAGGTACTCTTCTCTATAATATACAGACACTTTACCGGGTACGCAAACACCTTGGCTGTAGTCGCATTAAACAAACGACCCACCACAGCCTTAGACTTTATGCGCTCACTCGCGGGAAATGTGTAACCATCTGACATACTAACTATTAAGCCTCCTTCTTTGGGGTTCTTGTACGGCTCTTCTTCTGAAGTTTGCTCTGCTGGGCACGGATGAACTCCTCCTTGTCCTTATCCTCCTTAACCACAGCATCGTCGATTGCAACACCCTCCTCCATCTTTGTACAATAGATATCCAGGGCCTTAACCATAGATGGTGCTTCAGGGGATGGTGCTGAAGCCTTTACCTTAAGGCCTGCCTCCTTTGCTGCACGCAAAGTAGCCTCACCAAAGGTCGCTACGACGGGCAACTTCTCAATATCGAAATTCTCCGTGAGAGCCTTAACATCGTTAGGCGAGTAGAGAGCGATGATGTCGTACTCCTCAGGGTGCAAATCCGACATATCTGCCGAGACGGTGCGGGCAAAGACCACTGGCGATACCGACAACTTCAACTTCGCAAGAGTTTCTGGAAGTTCTGGCTTGAAGGGCTCAGTCAGGGCAAGCATAAACTTCTCGTCCTTATGCTTAACGATAAGTTCTACCAACGAGTTGAACGTACCATCGGCAAACGATATCTTACGCTTGCGATAGACGATATACTTCTGCAGGTAGAGCGCCACAGCCTCCGTATTACAGATGTACTTCATTGTCTCTGGTACGGTGATGCGCGCCTCCTCGCAGATGCGGAAGAAACTATCGATGGTAGTACGCGATGAGAAAATCATTGTTGTATGGTCGAGAATCTCGGTGCGCTGAGCGCGGAACTCCTTCAACGAAACACCAACAACACGTATCAACGGCTTATAGTCGATATTGAGTTCGTGTGTCTGAGAAAACTCATAAAAGGGAGACTTCTCTATTACAGCCGGACGGGGCTGTGATACCAAAATCTTACTTATCTTCAATTTAGCTCTATATTTATTTTTTCAACTTATTTCAGTTTATCGCCACAACAATTCGTTGCTATTTTCCTCCGCTATTTATGTATCTCGTTGATACTTAGCATATCTCCCTTACACCAACCATCCCAAACGGGCTGGAAGTAGGTGAACAAGAAAACTTAAAGGAAGCAAAATTGCGGTGCAAAGGTACAAAATCCAATACAAAATTGGAACTCTTTTTTCAATAAAGAGCAAAAAAGTATCCTTTAAGTACAATAATAACATCAGCACCGCAACCACAATGACTACCACATTGACCACCTGGCTAACCTGTTGCTCGGCCAAGAGCCACACCGCCACGATGGGGTAGATGATGACTACGGAGCGAACGAAATTGATATAACCCACCGAGGCAAGGCTCTGAGCAACATCGCTATTGGTTACCCACTCCACAACTCTATGCAACGAATAGAACCACGCCACGAAGACCACGACGAAGAGCAATGTCACAAGCGTAGCATAGGGAGCAAGGCCCTGAATGTAGATTGGTGAATTTGGCGAAATAACACCATCGGCTAAGCGCACAAAACCCAAGGCAAGAGCCATAGAGCCGATGACCGTGGCTATCTGCTTGAATCGCTGTAGTGGCAACACTCCTCCCTCAGACCCCATACGCTCCTCGCTATGGCTGCTCAGTACATTGCCATAGATAGCACTAATAAACCTCCACGAACGAAGTAACATATTGATATAGACAACCAGCGTGACAAGTACGATAACGTGGAAGAGTGGCTCCTCGGTCATCTCAGGGATGAAGGGGTGAGGTGCGCCCAAGGGAGCAACCTCCGAGAATGAGCCAAAGAGCTCCGCAGCGGTGGCCTCACGATAACCGCCCTCAAAGAGTACGATACCATCGCCAACGACAGATTGTCGCCCGAAGAGTGCATCACCACTCACCGCACGATAACCCTCCTCTAAGTATGTATCCATCGTATGGTTATTCATCGCTCTCTCCGCGTTTAAGTGTTACACGTATGGTTGTACCCTTGCCCAACTCCGAACGCACAACGGCAATACGGCCGTGGTGGTAGTCCTCGATTATGCGACGTGAGAGTGAGAGGCCCAAGCCCCAGCCTCGTGTCTTAGTGGTAAAACCAGGCTCGAAAATAGTAGTCCAATTACTCTTAGGAATACCCTTACCCGTGTCGCTAACCTCCACAAAGACTTCGTTGCCACTCTCGCCTATCGACACATCGATAACTCCTTGGCCCTGCAAAGCATCCAACGAGTTCTTCATCAAGTTCTCAATCACCCACTCAAAGAGTGCTGGGTTGGCCGATACCGATATAGGGGCCATAGCCAAGCCATTATAGTTGAGTGTCACGTTGCGAGGTATGCGACGACGGAAATAGATTACCGTGTCTCCCACAACCTCGTTTATATTCATAGGCACGAGTTGTGTCTCCGAGCCAATCTTCGAGAACCTATCAACAATCTTCATCAGGTGGGCCAAATCCTTCGACATCTCCTCCACAGCCATCTGATCGACGGGCTGACCCCTGAGATACTCTATCCATCCCAAGAGCGACGAGGTGGGGGTGCCGAGTTGGTGTGCTGTCTCCTTGGCCAAACCTACCCACACACGATTCTGCTCGTTTTGCTTAGTCGAGGAGAAGGCGATATAGGCAAAGATGGCAAAGATGATGATGATGATGAGTTGTACGTAGGGGAAGAAGACCAAGGCGTTGCGGTGGGCACTTGACACCAATGTCTCGTAGTCGGTCGTGCCATAGTAGATGGTCAGCGTAGTGCGATGCACAATACCATACGACACCGATATAGGCTTGTTACTCTGGCTCATAGCCATAATCTCCTGCTTGAGGCGCTGGCTATCTCCCACAATCTCCTCTGGAAGGTTTGTCACCCACACATTGAGTCGCTCATCGGCGATGATAAGTGGCACGTTGGTATGCTCGGCCATCTTATTGAGCAGTTCGGGATTATAGATGACCTGACCACCGATATTGGTATTACGCAAGACATCCTCCCACATCTCCACAGCATTGCGCTCATCCTGGCGCAACTTCTCGATAGCCAACTCATCCTCGTGCTTCATATCCACCGAGACCCTCCACGTATAGAATACCGAGAGCGCAGCAAGAGCCAACCCCACAACGATAACCAATAGGTGACGACGTGTGGTGAAGAGTTCTCTGGGGAGACGTAGGCTCGATAGATTCATAGGTCTTGCTACTTCCTTATGGGATTATATCACTGATTACTAGTGCTTTTCGAGATGTTGCTCTCTAAGTATGCGGTTGTACTCTTCGCTATCGATGAGGAGTTCTATTGCTCTCTCAACAGCCTCATCCTTTACGGCTACACGCTCCTCGACATCACACAGATAACCATTGCGAAGTATAATCTGTATGCTAAGCGTCTCGATTATCTCATCGCGGTAGCGCTCAAGATTTAAGGCAGTATCATCCTTGATGCTCGCCTTGAGTGACTCTATCACAGGACCAAGCTCCTCGGCATAGAGATCCTCCTGCACGGCCTTCTCCAAGGCTACTAACGCCTTGCGAATTCCCGACTCATAGGGGATATCCTTATCCTGAAGGAAACGACAAAAGTCCTCGTACTCCTGGTCGCTAATGACGAAGGTGCGAGGATCAACTCTCTCTTCGTGGTGGCGTTGCATATACTCATCTGCCCAATCATCCATAAAGCCTAACTGATAGAGCGTCGTGGCAAAACGGCTCACATACTCTGGTTCGAGTTTCACATCGGGGACTATGCCTCCACCATCCCACACACGTCGTCCATTGCGTGTGGCATACTCCGAAATCAGCGAGTCGGGAATGCTCTTAATGCCTCCCCTGTTGCGCAAATCAGAGTAATCGCGCGACTGGATGCAACGACCCGAAGGTATGTAATACTTCGAGGTGGTATATTTGAGATAACTGTTATAACCTAAGTAGCGTGTTCCCTGAACGAGACCCTTGCCGTAAGTGCGCTGACCCATAATTACGGCACGATCCAAGTCCTGGAGCGCACCAGCCAAAATCTCAGAAGAACTTGCCGATAAATCACTGACAAGCACTACGATAGGGACATCTTCAGCCAAAGGGGCGTAGCGCGTGCTATAGGTATGGAGCGACGAACTATCTCGTCCCTTAACTGATACAACTCTCTCATTGCGAGGCAAGAAGAGTGAAAGGATATCGACAGCCTCCTGCAAGACTCCACCACCATTCGAGCGATAGTCAAGGACTATACCCTTGAGTGAGTCGGTGGCCATAAGACGCTCCACGGCACGGCGCATCTCGTCGTAACTACCCTCGATAAAGTCGTTATGCGAGATATAGCCAACACCATCGCGGATGATGCCACTATATGGTATACTGGGGATGGAGATACGCTCACGGCAGAGTCTCAACGTATCAATCGTGCCTCCAATATTGCGCTTGATGACAACCTCCACAAAGGTCTCTGGCTCGCCCTTGAGCCTGTCGCTGGCATCCTTCACCGTTGCACCCTTCATATCGTAGCCATCGATGCTAACTATCTTATCGCCAATCTTTATGCCCGCCTTATCCGAGGGTGAACCCTGATAAGGCTGTGCAAAGATTACGTAGTCGCCCCTCTGACGAATCGTAGAGCCAACACCTCCATAGCGACCCGTAGTGAGAACCTCAAAGTCGTTCATATCCTCCTCCGAGAGGTACTCCGAGTAGGGGTCGGTACTCATCACCATACCCATAACGGCAGAGTTGAGAAGGTCATCAACCTTAACCTCATCAACAAAGCCAACCTCGAACTCTCGCATTATGTTGGCCAATATCTCCGTAGCACGACCAAGTTCGAAGTCGGCCCTCTCGCGCTCCACCTCCTGTGCCGTAGCCTCGACAGCCACTGCCAAGCAGAGCATAGCCAACAACGAATACATAAGCCCTCTACAACCTATAACCCTTTGTTTCATAATAGATTACTTCTCCTCGAATCTGCTATTGTGGATATACGCCTCCAACTGGAAGGCTATGCGCGCCACAGCACGACGGATACCCTCGATAACCACCACACCCTCAGCCTCACGCACCTCAATTCTATCCTCATAGAAGAAGGTCAAGCGACGGAAAAAGCCCTTGGCACGATAGTAGCGGATGCCACCCTCCTCTCGCTCCAACTCAAAGCCATAGAGTGCCATAGCATTATCTATGCGCACAACATCGTTGGCAAAGGTACAATTAGCCACCGTGCGGCTCATAAAGCCAAAGCGTGGGTAGAACAACGACAACACCACCAAGGCTACAACAAGCATTATTCCACGCTCGGTGAGCATCTGCATCTTGAGCATCATCCACAAATCAACCTGTGGATATGAGATGTAAGTCATAACAGCCGTCAGTATCACATACAAAACGGAGATAAATATCAAATATTTTAGTGACCTAATTATATATCTCATAACTTTTTATATTTCAATGTTTTACTTCTCCTCAACATCATCCACTATCTCGGCCCCTGTCATCGTTGCCACCGCTTGAGCAACATCCTCCATAAGCCAACGAGGGGTGGATGTAGCACCACAGATACCTACACTCTCAACACCCTCAAACCACTCTGCCTTAATCTCCGAGGCCTCCTCGATATTGTAACAAGCGCTATTTGCCGAACGACATACATCAGATAGCACTCGGCCATTCGACGACTTCTTGCCACAGACAAACAACACAACATCGACACTCTTCGAGAACTCCTTCAAGCCCTGCTCACGGCCCGCCACACGGCGACAAATAGTGTCATTAACCACAAACTCCACACCATCGGTCATACGCTCTCGGATATGCTCGGCGATGCTCTCAAAGAGTTCGATACTCTGGGTGGTCTGCGAAAGAAGGTAGATCGGTTGCGTATAGTTCAATCCATCCAAATCCTCCAGACGCTCCACAACAACGACATCATCGCCTACCTGACCCGTAAGGCCAATAACCTCGGCGTGACCTCGCTTACCCAAAAGCACTACCCTACCTCCTACGCTCTGCATCTTGCTATAGGCCTCACGCACCAAGCGCTGAAGGCGAGCAACGACAGGACAAGTGGCATCGATAACCTCTATACCAACGCTCTCGGCCTGCTGATAGGTATGTGGTGGCTCTCCGTGGGCACGAATAAGCATCGTTTGGCCTCCGAGGTTTGCTATATCTTGGTGACTTATGGTCTTAAGGCCCATATTCTCCAAGCGCTGTACCTCGACTCGATTGTGTACAATATCGCCGAGGCAATAGACAACCTCTCTGCGTTTCAAAGCCTCCTCAGCCTCGCCAATGGCACGCACCACACCGAAGCAGAATCCTGAAAATGGATCTATGGTAACCTTCATAAAAATCTTCCTCTCTTCGTTATGCTTCAACTACCGATTTATAGAGTTCGTCGAACCAAGCCATCTGCTCCTCAACACTCATATAGGAGTTATCCAAAACCACAGCATCGTCGGCCTTGCGTAGCGGAGAGATTGCTCGTGTCATATCAGCCTTATCACGTGACACCACATTGTCGTAAACCTCCTCCAAGGTGACGCTGTCACCCTTAACGGTAAGCTCCTTGAAGCGTCGCTCGGCACGCACCATAGGGTCGGCAGTCATATAGATCTTAATCTCGGCATCGGGGAAGACCACCGTACCAATATCTCGACCATCCATAACAACACCACCCTTACGGCCCATCTGTTGTTGTATAGCAACCAACTTAGAGCGCACCTCGGCAATGCTACTTACTGCACTCACACAGTTGCTAACCTCGATAGTACGAATCTTACCCTCGGCAAGGTCGCCATTGACGTAGATGTCGCTGGCACCACGCTGTGGGTTGAAGCGAAAATCGATATCTATATCTCCGAGGCTCGACTTAATGCGCTCCTCATCGACAATACCATTCTCTATGATACTATTCTCCAAGGCATAGAGCGTAACAGCACGATACATAGCCCCTGTGTCGATGAAGATATAACCGAGACGCGCTGCTATAGCCTTAGCAAAGGTACTCTTACCACACGACGAATGACCATCGATGGCTATTATAATTCGCTTTCTATCCATTGCTAACTAATTATTACAGAGATTATTGTTATTATACCCAGAGCCGAAATCACCACTCCTGCAATGCGGTTGATGGTGAGCATATGGCGAGGGCGGAAACGCTTACGGAAGAGGTTGATGGTGGAGGTTAGGGCCAACCACCAAACTATTGCTCCGAGCAGGAAACCTCCCAAGACTAAGACGTTATTTACTATCCTTTTGCCATAAAATCCCCCATCTGCGGCCATTGTCATACCCTCGGTAGAGAGGTCGAGGTCGATATTAAACATCGTGAAGAAGGCCAAGATATATGGTATTACCACCACAAAATTTGCCAACGTAAAACCAAACATAGAGCCGAAATCCTGCCAGAGGGCGCTATGGCCAGCACGGTTCTTACGTATCTGAGGTACTGGGTTTTTCAAAAATATCAAGATACCGACAATAACCACGAAGCATCCTCCGATAAGTTGGATTATGGTGCTATAGGCATCGATATAGTTCTTCAACAGGGCATAGACAGAAAAGGCTAAGATAGCCATTAAGGTATCGGCAAGGGCAACACCAAGACCCGAAAAGAGACCCGAAAAGTAACCCTTACTCAAGGTTCGCTGGATACATAACACAGCCACAGGGCCCACCGTAACAGATGAAGCAAGGCCGACACAAAGTCCTCCAAAGAGTATTTTTAGCAACTCAACTATCATAGTCTAAAAATTCTTAATACCTCCATCGAAACTACTCTTTTTTTTCGATGAGCATATTTGGGGCAAAGTTACGAAAAGGTGAGCGAAGAAAAAAATATGTGCGCCTAATTTTTTATACCTCAACCCACCGAACTATACTTTGTATAGAGGTTTAGTAAAATAACCATACCACAGACTATTCCGTCGAGTATAAATTCTATATTTTGAAGAAATAAAATTATTTCCTATCTTTACGATGATTTTTGGGAAACTACAACAATTGTTTACCCTCACATCCACTCCGAAATTAGGTAATTAATAACATAAAATTTTTGTACTATGACAGAGAAAAAGAGCCAGCAGATTAATATACACCTCGGCGAAGAGGTAGGTCAGGGCAACTACTGCAATCTATCGATTATCACATTCTCACCTTCGGAGTTTATCCTCGACTTCGCAACGATGCTTCCAGGCCTAAGTCAAGCAAATGTTAAGAGCCGTGTGATCCTTACTCCAGAGAATGCCAAGCGCCTTATGCTCACTTTGCAGGAGAATGTATCTCGATACGAGAGCAACGTAGGCCCAATAAATGTTCAGCGCAAGATGAATATTGAGCCTTTTAGTGGTAAGGGTAACGCATAGTAAATCACTTAATTAGATTAAAAAAAGTGTGTACAATAAATTTTGTACACACTTTTCTTTTTAGTCGTTGCTTCTTACATCTTCACAACCACAGACTCTAATTCCACACCGCTACTACGAGTCTCTTTGAGACTATCATATAACTCTCGAAGTTCTTCGATGTCACCCTTATTATCTGCCGTTGGTAAGGTCAATAATCTTCCGATAGTTCCTACCTTACCACTATTATCTGTTGCATAGGCTAAGGCTGTCTGCTCCACATTCCAATCTACCAAATAGAATGTGTATGGCTGATTCACACTACACGTAGCCCAATAGCCAGTAGTTAAACTCCATATCTCGGCATCTGAATAGGTTGTCAGGTTCGAGCAATCACCCTCAACCATTGTGGTAAAGAGTGTGCGCACGTTATCTAAATTGTTATACTTAACAACTGTAATCACCCTACCCTGAGTAGCACTCTTATCATTGAAGATAGTTCCATTCTCATCATCTCCAGAATAGTAACCCACCAACTCTACTACGGGTGCTGTAATACCCAAAGTGTCGGTGTGGGCTATATTGTCGAAGGTTATACACCTAACCACATCGGCAGTGTGAATATCCATCACCATAATATATCCCATAATCTCGGTATCGGGGTCCAAACCTGAAACCTCTACAGAGACATCTCCTCTATAGTAGTACTGATCCAAGAGCTCTGCAATGGTGATAGATGGGTTAAACTTATAGGTCTCCTCAAAGATATAGTCGAAATTCTCACGCTCTATACGCTTGAACTCCTCCTCGTTATAGTTCTCCCTCTTGCACGCACCTGGGAGGTAGTATATAGTCGGGTCGCTCGACTTGATATTCATTTTAAAACCATAAGGCGACACCGAATTTGTAGTAATGGTAAACTCTACCTCCTCGACAGAGCCTCCAGGAAGAGTCTTAAAGGTCTTCATATAGGCATCAGTGGTGATACCACCATTATAACCAAAGGCTATGACGTAGTAGTAGGTATCGGGAGCTGGTAGTTGGAAGGCATTAGAGCCAGAGTGCTCAACAACACCCTTATCGTCGGCCATTATATCCATCCAGCCTCCCCACTGCTCAACCAACTGATGCATCAAGTCCTGAGCCTCTGTAACTCCATCCCAGGGTTGAATCAAAGCACAATACTTCTCACTATTATTCGAAGGGGTGATACGTACCGACGCACTCAACTGACCAATATCCCACACCTCTATATCGAAGGTCATAGACGACTTCTCTGCACCCTTAGTCACATACTCACCCTTGGTTATAGGGGTAGTGATAACGATACCCTCACTATCGAGGATAAGGCCCGCAATGAGGTAGTAGTAGGTACTCTTCTCTTTGAGCCCCTTAGCCTCTAAGGTTAAGTCTCCACTATGTATCAAGGCTTCAACAATCTCTGATTCGCTATAACCTACTTGTAGATAGGCATTTATATCCTGCTGGAAAAAGTACTCGTAAAAATAGTTTTCAGTCATTCCATAACCACTCTCCGAGGTGTAGTAGTCGTACTGCTCCTTTGTCATAGTACATAGATACCACAAGATCTCCTTGTCGGATGGCTTAACATTAAATACTACGTTGTTATCCTTTACCGTTGTATTCACCTCGAACGTACACTCCATCTGCTCCACGGCCAAGGTCTTAAAACCACACTTTACCAACTCCGTATTACAATTGTAATAATCCGCAGCATCAACACCAAAGACAAGGATATAGTATTCGGCATCTATATCCAAACCTGAGTAGGTTACACTCTCCACAATACCACGGTCTATGATTTGTGGCATATACTCCTCAAGGGTCTTTCCCATTTCATAGGCTTCGTTCGATAGTTCTTGGAATATGGTAGTAACTATATACTCATCTTTTAGGAACTCATCAACCTCCTCAGCCTCCTTGATAATACAGAGGTAGTCACCCTCCAAATTCTCAGGTCTAACACTAAAAGTCACAGTTGAACGTGTGACATCACTAATCTCTACATCGAAGAAAGACTTTGCGGTAGGATCCTCGGTAGATGGAGGTGTAGGGGTATCGGTATGACTATCCTCCACACAAGAGGTCGCCACCATAAGTATCGCTACAGCGAATAGTAGGAAAAGTTGTTTTATTCTCATTGTATCTATTTTTATAGGTTATTATCTATTATTTAAACTATACGGCGGGGTATTCTATATTTAGAATAGGGTATAAAACATACTACAAATGTAGGAAATTTTATTCACTCCCACTACTGCGAGTTTTGAAAATCATTTTTTATTCTTTAATTTTGTGGTAGAAACTTTTAAATAATGGTATCTATGAAGGTAAAAATAGTAAACTCATCGGACTTTGAGACCCCCTTCTATGCTACGGAGCAGTCGGCAGGTATGGATCTCAAGGCAAATATCACCGAGCCAATCACCCTTGGCCCATTGGAGCGAGCAATGGTACCAACGGGAATCTCTATAGCACTCCCCGATGGTTACGAGGCACAGGTACGCCCACGTAGTGGTTTGGCTGCTAAGTTTGGTATTACGGTGCTTAACTCCCCCGGAACTATCGATGCAGACTATCGCGGAGAGATAAAGGTTATTTTAGTAAACCTATCGAATCAGGAGTTTACTATCAATCGTGGAGAGCGCATAGCACAGATGGTTGTTGCCCGTCACGAAAAGGTGGAGTGGGACGAGGTTGAAACACTCGACCAGACGGAACGAGGAGCTGGCGGCTTTGGCTCAACAGGACGTTAATCTCCTTTTTATCTATATCATATCATCCCATCCACACCAAAGGATGGGATTTTTATTTCTACCCAACCAAGCCCACTTTTCAACATTAGTTTTTTATTTTTATATACTTATTTTAATATTAATAGAAAATATAAAGAATAATAATAGCTGTTGAAAGTGTTAGTAACCTTGTGTGAATTTAGTTATAAACAATTTTCATTTTTTTTGTTATTATTTATTACGTTTTAAATTTTTAAAAATCAAATACTTAATAAAAATAATAAACAGGTGTTAGAAAGTTTATTAACAAATTAACACCCTAAAATTATTAACATATATGGTTGGTAAGTGGGGTGAAGGTTTGATGTTCGGTGTTGAAACATAATTTATTCTTTTTACTTGCAAAAAAGAAAGGGGCGTATATACAGCGCCCCTTTTGAAATATCAAATTTATTTTTCAATTTTTTCACAAATTTTATCAACCTACTTTTCAACACTCCGCAGGTAGTTTTTCAACAACCTTTTCGGCAATAGACTGATAAAACTCCTCTACGCGCATATCTACACCTGTGGCTGGACTTCCATTATCACTTCCCTCCATAATAGATTGAATGATAGGTACTTGTCCGAGTAACTCGATGCCAGCCTCCTCGGCGTAACGCTTAGCACCACCCTTGCCAAAGATGTAGTAGCGGTTGTCGGGTAGCTCCTCAGGAGTAAACCACGCCATATTCTCCACAACACCCAAAACAGGGATGTTTACCTGCTCGTGTCTAAACATCTCAACTCCACGCACCACATCTGCTACGGCAACCTGCTGAGGGGTAGAGACGATGACAGCACCCGAAATCTTGAGTTCATTGATAATAGAGAGGTGTATATCTCCTGTTCCTGGAGGGAGATCCACCAATAGGTAGTCTAACTTACCCCAACGAGTCTGGTGGATGAGCTGGTGTAGAGCATTCACAGCCATACCTCCTCGCCACATAAGGGCATCCGTAGGCTTAATGAAGAAGCCAATCGACATAATGGTTATACCCAACGACTGTGCAGGAATGATAAAGTCGTGACCCTCCTCATCGCGCTCAGCCTCTGGAATATAACCCTCTACGCCAAACATCTTAGTCTGCGAAGGACCATATATATCGGCATCCAAAATACCTACATTATAACCACGCTGGCGGAGTGCTACGGCGAGATTTGCCGTAACGGTAGATTTTCCTACACCACCCTTGCCCGAAGCAATAGCAATGATATTGGTTATCTCGGTTGTGGTGGTTACATTCTCCTGACGGCGAGGCTTTGGTGCTGCCTCACGGATGATAACTATAGAACGCTTATCGGGATACGTAGTTGCGATAAGTTGCTCTACTCGTTGCTTGATGCGCTGAGCAAATGGGTCGCGAGCCTTCTGGAAACGAAGGGTTATGGCAATAGAGCCATCCTCACCCATATCTGCGCGATCAACAAAACCACTATCGACGATATTATGCTCCGTCTCAGGGTGTATTATGGTGCGTAAAAGCGCCTCTAATTGTTCGTTCATACCTATATTTATATTATTAAAACTCTATCTTCAAATTACCTGGATGCAAGGTCTGAATACCTTGAGTGGTGAATACCACAGGCACCTCCTCAATCATACTACACAACTCCTTGCCATAGATATTGAAATCCAACCCCAAGAGAGTGGCGTACTGTGTACCAAAACTATTGAGCCACTCCTCGAAAGGTGTCAAAGGTGCTACAAACTCATAGATGGTATAGTTGTTAGCGATATCTGCCAACTCCACAGCCTTACCAATAGCCTCGTTGATACCACCTATGGCATCTACTAAGCCACACTCCTTACCCATAACACCGCTCCATACTCTACCCTCGGCAACATTATAGACCTCCTCGATGCTCATATTTCTACCCTCGGCAACGTGTGAAGTAAAGGTGGTATAGACTCTATCAACACCTTTAGTGATGAAGGCCTTCTGCTCATTGCTCAGTGGCTCCAAGAGAGACATACCGAGTGCTGCTGGCGATGTGCCAACACCATCGATGGTGATACCAAGGCGGTAACGTAGGAAGTTATTGATATTTGGAATCATACCGAAGACACCGATAGAACCCGTGAGGGTGGTGTTATCGGCAAAGATGTAGTCTGCAGGAGCAGAGATGTAGTAACCACCACTTGCTGCCATAGAACCCATAGAGACAACCACAGGTTTTACCTGCTGAAGGAGTACCATCTCTCGCCATGCTACCTCCGATGCGAGGGCAGAGCCACCAGGGGAGTTCACTCGAAGAACTACAGCCTTAGTATCCTCATCGAGACGTGCCTGACGCAACTCTGTGGCTAAGCGTGAGCCATAGACAGAGTTATCTTCGTAGAGGTTACCATCGACAATCTGGCCATCAGCATAGATGATAGCAACAAGGCTATTCATAGCGTATGGCTCATTACCAACAGATGTGGTGAGGGTGTTGCAATCAATCAACGAAGCATACTCTCCAAATGTGATAGTGTTATGTAGGCCCATATCGTTGCGCTCAACACCATAGCCATCGTAGAGCGTATTCATATAGTCCTCGTGGGCCACAGCATCAATCATACCCACACGCAAGGCATCCTCGGCAAAGACGATACTCATATCTCGTGCAGACTGCATAAGCATCTCTTTAGATATGTTTCGCACCTCCGAAATATCATCGCAGATGCTATTCCAAATAGAGTTAGCCAAAGCCTCGTTCTGCTTGCGGTTCGCCTCAGACATCTTAGTTAAGAAGTATGGCTCAACGGCACTCTTATATTTGCAAACCGTAGGTCTGAAGATAACAACCTCGATATCGAGTTTATCGAGCAAACCCTTATAAAATATAGTGCTGAGACCTACACCTCGCCAGTCGAGACCTCCCTCAGGGTTGAGAACGATGTTGTCTGCAACGGAACTTAGGTAGTACTCATACTGGCTGTAACTGTTGCTATAGGCAACGATAAACTTGCCAGAGCTCTTGAAACGAAGAAGAGCCTTGCGCAACTCCTCCAAGTTAGCAATATTTGTATTGTCTTTATTCACCAAGGAGATACAAATACCCTTGATATTAGGATCTGTGGCTGCATAATCAATCGCAGCAAGGGCCTTAACAAGGGTCAAAGACTCCGAAACCGATAGGTTTGCAGCATCTATGGTGCTCAGTGGCGAGCATAGTGGCGAGTCGATGATAGCCTCGTTGAGGTCTATATACAAAATAGTATTTTTCTCTATGGGCTTCTGAGACGACTCCATCGAAAGGAGAGCGCCAACCATAACTGATACCGATCCAATAATAAGCACTGCTACACCAATGACCCAAGCGAGCAATGAAGCAGCAAAAGATTTAAAGAAACTCATAACACCTAATTTTTAAAGTTTATCTCTATCAATGAGCGAGTTGCACAATGTTTATGCAACTAACGACCCAAATTTTCACGATCCAACGAGCGGTAGCCTATGGCCTCGGATATATGTGTTGGCTCGATACACTCCTTGCCCTCGATGTCGGCAATGGTGCGGGCCAACTTGATGATTCTGTCGTAGGCACGAGCCGAGAGGTTGAGGTGCGACATAGCCATATCCAACAGCGCTCGGCTATCCTTATCCAGCGGAGCAAAGCGTCGCAACATAGCGCTATTCATCATAGCGTTGCAGTGGATGTTCAACCCCTTGAAGCGCTCCTGCTGTATGTTGCGTGCCTTGATCACACGCTTGCGTATCTCGCTACTCGACTCACCACGCTCAGAAGATGATATCTCGCTAAGGAGAACTGGCACAACCTCGATGTGCATATCTATACGATCCATCAGCGGGCCCGATATATGTGCCATATACCTATGTACCGAGGCTGCCGAGCAGGAACACTCCTTGGTAGGGTGTGTGTAGTAGCCACAAGGGCAGGGGTTCATAGAGGCTATAAGCATAAAGTTTGCGGGGTACTCCACCGAGTATTTAGCACGAGAAATGGCTATCTTCCTATCCTCCAATGGTTGGCGCAACACTTCAAGCACGCTACGCCCAAATTCGGGCATCTCGTCGAGGAAGAGTACACCATTATTTGCTAATGACACCTCACCAGGCTGTGGCGACTGTCCACCACCGATGAGTGCCACTTGTGAGGCGAGGTGGTGTGGCGCACGGAAGGGGCGTTGCGAAATAAGACCTTTGTGGGCCCCTATCTTGCCAGCCACGGAGTGTATCTTTGTGGTCTCCAAGGCCTCCTCCAAACTCATAGGAGGAAGTATGGAAGGCATACGTCGAGCAAGCATAGTCTTTCCCGAACCTGGAGGGCCTATCATTATTATATTATGGCCTCCTGCGGCAGCAATCTCCAAGGCGCGCTTCACGAAGTGCTGACCCTTGACATCGGCGAAGTCCTCCATAAACTCTGTGTCGCCCTCCTCCTCCTTCGCTGGTAGTACACTCTCGGCTACACGGTACTCCCTATGTCCTAAGAGTATCTCGCACAACTCTACAAGTGTGGCAACGGGGACTACCTCGATACCATCAACGATGGCTCCCTCGGCAACATTCTCTTCGGGCATAAACACTCGCTTTAACCCTCTGTTACGTGCCGAGTCCACTAAGGGTAGGACACCCTTGACGGGACGAAGTGTGCCATTAAGCGACAACTCGCCAATGAAGAGGGAGTCCTCTAACATTGAGGAGTGTATCTGCTCCTGTGCAACGAGGATACCTATGGCAATGGCTAAATCATATTGTGAACCCTCCTTACGCAAGTCGGCAGGGGCAAGGTTTACGATAGTCTTCTTAGTTTGAATCTTGTAGCCCGAATTCTCAAAGGCCGCAGCAATACGCTCTTGACTCTCCTTGATGGTGTTGTCGGGAAGGCCGACGATATAGAGGCCGATGCCTCCTTGCGAGACATTGACTTCGGCAGTGACCTCCACAGCCTCAATACCAGAGATAGCACCCGTATTTATGCGAACAAACATAGAATCAAGAGTTTAAAATGGTGCTTCATCATTTGTTGCTCCTCCCGCAGGGGCGATGTCGAACTCCGAACTACCTCCCATCATACCACTTGAGAAGCCTCCAGCACCCTCAGGACGAATACCCATAGGTGTATTGCTCATTGATGGTCTCTCGTCGTAGACCTCATTAGATGAGTAGTTGAGGGCCGTGGCAGTGACAGAACTCTCGGCATCGGCAAACTTAGCCTGATCCTTGATGAAGCGCAATGGTACATCTGTGACCTCACCGTTACGGTGCTTAGCGATGATAATCTCGGCCATACCTGCCGTAGACATATTATTTTCGTCAGTGGTAAGTCCGTAGTACTCAGGACGGTGGATGAATGCTACAACGTCGGCATCCTGCTCGATAGCACCCGACTCACGAAGGTCGGAGAGCTGTGGTCGCTTCGAGCCACCTCGGTTCTCGACATTACGGCTGAGCTGCGACAGTGCGATGATAGGTACGTTCAACTCCTTGGCAATAGCCTTCAACGTACGCGAGATGAGAGATACCTCCTGCTCACGGTTACCACGAGTTTCAGGTGTCGAGGCGGTCATCAACTGCAAGTAGTCAATGATGATAAGCTGGATGTCGTGCTGAGTCTTCAGACGACGAGCCTTCGAGCGGAACTCGTATACCGAGAGGGCTGGGGTGTCGTCGATATAGAGTGGGGCGCGGCCGAGTTCCACGGTATTCTTCTCAAGGTGTTTCCACTGGTCGTCGGTGAGGTTACCCGTGCGGAGAGCCTTAGGGCTAAGTTGTGTCTCGGCCACGATTAGACGGTTCATCAACTGCACGGAACTCATCTCCAAAGAGAAGAAGGCTACGGGGGTCTTGAACTCCACGGTCATATTACGTGCCATAGTAAGCACGAAGGCGGTCTTACCCATAGATGGACGGGCCGCGATGATGATAAGGTCGGATGGCTGCCAACCGAGGGTGACACTATCGATGTCGGTGAAGCCTGAGCGCACACCGTTGTACTCGCCCGCAGTTTTTGAGGCCTCCTCAATCTGTGCCAAGGCCTTACGCAAGATGTCCGAAGCCGCAAGAACTGAGCGCTTTACGTTACCCTCAGAGACACGGAATATCTCCTGCTCGGCAAAGCCAATAAGTTCGGTAACATCCACCTCTTCGTCGTAGGAGCGACGTTGAATCTCGGTGGCCGAGCGGATAAGTTCTCGTTGCACATACTTCTGTGCGATAATCTTGGCGTGGAACTCCACGTGTGCTGCCGATGCAACCTTCTGTGTAAGTTCGGCAAGGTATGCTACACCTCCCACCTTTTGCAACTCCTTCTGTGCCTTGAGTCGCTCGGTGACGGTGAAGAGGTCGATAGCCTTCATCTCGAACGAGAGATCCTGGATAGCCTTAAAAATTATCCTATGCTCCTCAAGGTAGAATGTCTCCACCTTGACATACTCCTGTACGTCGATGATAGCATCCTTCTCAAGCATCAAGGCTCCGAGAACGGCCTGCTCAAGCTCCGTCGCCTGAGGGGGGACAGTACCATCAACACCTATTAGTTGGTTATATGTTTCGCTGTTCTTCTCAGCCGATTTCTTATATTGCTTAGCCATACTTTGCGAGGTTAGGATTAAAACATCCACAAAATTAAGAATTTTTCGTGAACGAACAACAATTCTTAGGCTATAAGTTATCATTAGTTGTGACGGGTTATTAACAGCGACGTGTTGAAAAGAGTTAAAAAAAGGCGGTATCTAACTGTCAATGTGAAAAAATTTAAAGATTTTCGTTTAATTCCCCCACTTTTCATATCTTTGTACGATTATAACGCAAGAATTTGAATACGGAGTTTTACATAGCACGACGTGTGTCGCAACGAAGCGAGGGAGCTAAGCCTGGTATTATGGAGCGTGTAGCGACCATAGCGACGGCTGTGAGCCTTGCTGTGATTGTCGTCACACTCTCGGTGGTTGTTGGCTTTAAGCAGGAACTCGGTGTGCTTATATCGTCGAGCATCTCCGACGTGGTGGTCACTGCTCCCCAAAGCCACGGAGTTGTGTCGGGTGTTGGAGTTGGACGAAACGACCTCATAGAGAGCGTATTCGTCGATGAACATGTTGAGAGGGTATCACCCTTCACGACTAAGGAGGGTGTAATCAAGAGCCAGGATAATATCGTGGGTGTATTGCTCAAGGGTGTCGATACACTCTACAACACCGACTTCTTCGAGCAACGTATGCTGGAGGGTAGTTTTCCACGCCTTGGCCGTGAGCCCCGTTCGAAGGATATTATGCTCTCGGAACGTGTAGCCAAGAGGATGGATGTTGTGGTGGGCGATAGGGTCGAGATGCTCTTCGTGGACCACAAGGGGACTATACTAAGAGATAAGTTTGAACTATCGGGCATCTATAGTACGGGGGTAGACTTCTTAGACGAGGTCTACGCCTTTACCGATATGCGCAACGTAGCACGTCTCTACGATGGAGATAGCGAGGTTGTCACGGGTTATGAGTTGTGGCTCGAAGATGGGGCAGATCCCACGCTCTACAAAGAGGAGCTAAACGACAGGTTTGTGACACTCTACTTCGACGAGGGAATAGGAGTTGAGGCCTTCACCATTGAGGATATCTTCCCCGATGTGTTCGGCTGGTTGGCCACACACGACGTAACGGCAATCCTCGTAGTGATTATAATGCTTGTCGTGGCCCTGTTGAATATGGCTACTGCACTGTTAATCATTGTATTGGAGCGAGAGACGATGATTGGCATTTTGCGCGCCTTGGGTATGGGTCGCAAGGCCGTTTTACGCATATTCCTCTATCGCTCGTTGTTTATCGTTCTTCGAGGAGTGTTGTGGGGAGCCTTCATCGGCTTTGTCATAGTGTTGGTTCAGCATCTGTGGCGTGTGATACCACTGCCTACCGAGGGCTACCTCTTGGATGCCGTACCTACGGCAATGTGTTGGGGTTGGTGGTGTTTGGCCATCGTGGGAAGTATCGTGGTGACGCTTCTATGTATGTTGCTTCCTGCGACCTTTGCCACACGCATATCCCCTGTGGAGATTATGCGATACGAGTAATTTGTAGGATATATTTTAAGTTATGAAACCATATAACCAAGAGCAGACAAAGAAGGAGCAGGTAGAGGAGATGTTCGACAATATCGCCCCGACCTACGACCGTCTGAACCATATTATGTCGTTGAATATCGACCGCATCTGGCGTCGTCGTGTTATGCGCATCATTCGTCGCGCTAAGCCACAGCGAATTATGGATGTGGCGACTGGTACGGGTGACCTTGCGATAGCTATGGCTCGTAAGGTGAACGAGGCGCATATCTTGGGAGTAGACCTCTCGGAGGAGATGCTCAGCGAGGCAAGAAAGAAGATTAAGAGGCTTGAGCTTGAGAAGCGCATAACTCTCGAAAAGGGTGATGCTGAGAATCTTACGATGGTGGCGTCGGAGAGTGTCGATGCCGCTACCGTGGCCTTCGGTGTCAGAAACTTCGAGAATATAGAGCGAGGCCTGAGCGAAATCTATCGTACCCTACGCCCAGGGGGAAAGTTGGTGGTGTTGGAGTTCTCGATGCCTAAAAACCGTTTGGTGCGTTGGGTCTATCGCCAATATGCTCACCGCCTCTTGCCACGTATTGGTGGTATGATATCTAAGGATAAGCAGGCCTACACCTATCTGCCCGACTCTGTTGAGGAGTTCCCAGCACCTGAGCGTTTCGCCGAGATACTCAAGGGGGTGGGCTTCAAGAGTGTGAAACTCAGTTCGCAGAGCTTTGGTATCGCCTACATATACGATGCTACGAAGTAGTGCGTTAAGTAGTTATGCACAGACTCTTTAGACATAGCCTCGTTGTGTTGCTTTTTGCCCTGCTTTGCCCCGTCGTGGCAAGGGGAGGTAGCCCCATTGTGGAGCGTTTCAAGGAGCGAGTAGAGGTTAAGGGTATTTCGCGTGTAACACATCTGTCGAGTGCGGGTGTGAACCTGTGGGTCGATGTCGAGAATAGGAGTGCTTCGCGCCTTGTGCTTAAGCGTGCGGTGTTGGATGTGGTTGTCGATGGCGAGGTGCGTATGCAGGTGTCGCTACGCGACAGGGTTGTTGTGGCCCGAAAGAGCGATGGCGAGGTGTTGCTTCCACTGAGGTTTACCAAGCGAAATACACTCTCAGTGATAACGCTGTTGCGCCGACTTGTCAGGGACGATATCGACGAAGTGAGCCTCAATATCGACCTTAGAGGAGGAACGATGCTGTTTCGCAAAAACTTTGAGGTGCAGGGTGTTACTCTTGTTGAGGTGCTTGGTTGGCTCGGCTTGACCTCGGCCGATGTTTTAGACTTTATGGAGATGTTATAATAATGTGTAAGGATATGAATAGAATTAGGATATTTGTTGCGATTGTCGCTATGTTCCTTGTTGGCCATACGGCAATGGCCCAGAACCTTGATAGAGTGATAGGTTCGTTGGAGCAGAGTGCTATGGGGGGTAATAGGGTGCGTGTGATTGAGGATTCCGACACTCGTGATGCGGTGCTCTTGGTAGAGAGTCAGCGTAAGGCCAAAGAGACAAGTGGTTTCCGTGTAGTCATCTTTTCGGCTAATGGCCAGTATGCTGGCGACAATGCAGAGAGGGTCTTGAATGAGTTTAAGAGCCAATTTCCCGAAATAAATGCATACTTGGTCTACGAGAGTCCATATTTCAAAATATCGGTTGGAGATTGTCTCTCGATGGAGGAGGCTCAGATACTTATGGCACGGGTAACTCCTTATTATCCAAAGGCTTATCCTAAGCGAGAGACTATTCGATATGAGGATTTGGCCAACGTGCGCGAAAAACCAGCATCTCCAATAGATAGCCTTGCTGTGGAGGTTTTGATAGAAGAAAATGTACAAGAATAGTAATTTATTGCCTAAAAATTTTTAAAATTAAAATAGGTTTACTATTTTTGTAATGAAAAATCATATAACCAATTAAACTTTAATAGCTATGAAAAAGTTTTTCCTATTTGCAGTAATGTTCGCTGCAGCAACAATGATGGTATCTTGTGGCGCTAAGCAGCAGAAGTGTGAGGAGTGCGCTGATTGCGCTGAGGCAGCAGAGTGCACAGAGTGCTGTGGCGAGTGCGAGGCAGTTGCTGAGGAGGCAGTTGTTGAGGAGGCTTGCGAGTGTGGCGAGTGCTGCGCTGAGGAGGTTGAGGCTCCAGCAGAGGCTGAGGCAGCTCCAGCTGAGGAGGTTGTTGCTGAGTAATTCACGCACAAACCAAACCGATGGGGTTATCCAACACAAGTTGGGTAACCCCATTTTTTTGTGAAGAGAAATAGGAAAAAGTGGCTAATTGTTCTGGCAGAGATAGAACTATGTTCTATAAAAGCGTTAAAAAGTTAGTTAGTTAGACTATTTTTTCGTATATTTGCAAAGTTTTGGCATAATACCATAATACTATGCAAATAGCAGTAAATAAGATTGAGGAGCTAAGGGCGATGTTGGCAACTCCTCAGAGGATAGTAATCCTTTCGCATACCAATCCCGATGGCGACGCTATAGGTTCGTCATTGGCCTGGGCGGAATTTCTTCAGGACAAGGGACATCAGGTGACCTGTATAGTACCAAACAGATACCCCTACTACCTCGATTTTATGCCTGGTTGCCAGAGCATTGTGATATACAAGAATTGTAGCGACGATAGTGCTATGAAGGCGGTTAAGGGGGCAGACCTCATCTTCTGTCTCGACTTCCACACTATGTCGCGCTTGGAGGGCTTGAGCGAACTAATAGATGAAAACCAGCACGCTAAGCGCATCCTCATCGACCACCACCTCGACCCAGGAGAGGATTTCGATCTTATGATCTCCTACCCTCAGGCTTCGAGCACTTGCTACCTTGTGGCTCTGCTCGTCGAGCAGATGTGTGGTAGTGGTTGCATCACTAAGAGTATGGCCGAGAATCTCTTTGTCGGAATGATGACCGACACGGGCAACTTCGCCTTTTCGAGTGTTACACCAGATGTCTTCCGTGTGGTATCTATCTTAGCCGAAACAGGAATCTCTATTCCCGATATACATATCAACGTATATAACTCATTCACCGAGGGTCGCGCCCGTCTGTTTGGTTATGTCATCAATCGCAAGATGAAGATATTCCACAATGGCACCGTGGCCCATATGTCGTTGGAGGCAGATGAGATGAAGCGCTTCTGGTTTCAGCAGGGCGACTCCGAGGGTTTTGTGAACTATCCCCTAACTATAAAGAAGATGAAGATGTCGGCTATGTTTACACAGCATAGCGACTGTATTCGTGTGTCGTTGCGTTCGCGCGGAAATATCGACGTGAACATCTTTGCACAGCGCTACTTTAATGGCGGAGGACACAAGAACGCTGCAGGAGGCAAGTCGATGCTCTCTATGGAGGAGACGTTGAGGCTCTTCGAAAAATATGTCAAGGAGTATGCCGAAGAGGGTATGCTCTAAGAGGGGATTATAACACTATTTTACGATGCTAAAGACCTATTTCCGACTTCTGAGTTTTGCTAAACCACTAAGTCGTTATACCATACCGTACTTCATCTTTGCAGCGCTACACGCACTCTTCAACACCTTTAACTATGCAATGATTATCCCGATTCTGAACGCTATGTTCGGGTCGGAGGCAGGTTTTAAGTTTGCGCCTTGCTACACGCTTCCTGAGTTGTCGTTCAACGAGGCGGGCTTCAATGCTATGATGTCGTACTGCTATACGATGCTCTTCGGTGAGAACTTCTCGGTGTCGAAGTTCTTGTTGTTACTCGGCCTTATCACCGTGGTAATGAACCTATTGAGCAACCTCTTCCGTTATGCCTCGGCAATGACCGTTGAGGTGTTGCGTGTCAATACCGTGCGAAAGATGCGTAACGAGATGTTTGCCAGGGTGGTGGATATGAACGTGGGCTTCTTCAGTGACCAGCGCAAGGGAGATATCATTTCGAAGATTACGCAGGATGTTATCGTGGTGCAGTACTGCATCACCAACACCCTTCAAGTAGCCTTCCGCGACCCATTCCTCATCATCGGCTTCTTGGTGCTTATGGTGAGCATATCGTGGCAGTTGTCGCTCTTTGCCATCATCTTCTTGCCTTTGGTGGGTTTCATTATTGGTAATATAGTGAAGCGTCTGCGCCTCCCTGCTAAGCGCAGCCAGGAGCGTCTTGGCGACCTGGTGTCGGTATTAGACGAGGCCTTGTCGGGCATAAAAATAGTAAAGAGCTACAATGCTCAGAACTTTATAGTGGAGAAGTTTAAGCGTATCAACGACGACCTTTCGCGTCTGGTGATATCTATGTCGAAACGTCAGCAACTCGCCTCGCCTATGAGTGAGTTCTTGGGTATTACGGCGGTATCCATCATCCTTGTCTTTGGTGGTACGTTGGTTGGTGAGGGTCTCGTTACGGGCTCAGGCTTTATCGCCTTCATCGCTGCCTTCTCGCAAATCACTCGCCCCTTGCGCTCGTTTATTGACCAGTTTGCCAACATCAACCAGGGTGTTGCTGCCGGAGAGCGTATCTTTACGATTATCGATGCCGAAAGCGAGATTCAAGATGCCGAGGACGCTAAGGAGTTTGAGGGTCTCAAGGAGTCTATCGAGTTGCGCAATATATCGTTCTCGTATGACGGTGAGAAGGATGTGTTGAAGGATGTGTCGTTGAGAATCGGCAAGGGCGAGACTATTGCCCTTGTGGGTGCTTCGGGAGGTGGTAAGTCTACGCTCAGCGAACTTATCCCACGCTTTTATGATGTGACGTGTGGAGAGGTACTCTTCGATGGTGTGCCCGTGAGCCAATATACCCAGCAGTCGTTGCGCGACAAGATGAGCATCGTGTCGCAGGAGACCATACTCTTCAACGATAGCATTGAGGGCAATATCCTTTTGGGACGCACCACGGCTACCCACGACGAGGTTGTCGAGGCGTGCAAGGTGGCCAATGCCCACAACTTCATTATGGCCTCTACGGATGGCTACGATACAAATATTGGTGACCGAGGAACGAAACTTTCGGGAGGCCAGCGTCAGCGACTTAGCATCGCCCGTGCGGTGTTGAAGAATCCCGAAATCCTCATCCTCGACGAGGCAACCTCGGCCCTCGATACCGAGAGCGAGAAACTCGTTCAGGAGGCCTTGACATCGTTGCTTAAGGGTCGTACGTCGATTGTCATAGCACATCGTCTAAGCACCATCTACAATGCCGACCGCATCTATGTAATCAACGAGGGTCGCATTGCCGAGCAGGGAACACACCAGGAGCTCTTGGCTAAGGGAGGTATCTATTCTCACTTAATCGAGATGCAGAGTTTCAAATAACCAATTTGACGCCACAATTTTGAGGTACTGCTCAATTATTGTAGAGTTGTTGCACTTTTTTGAGCATTGTTAATGAGATATGATAAACGTAATACTATAGACTATGAGCAAGTATAAACTTCCAAAGGATGGTGGACTCGTAAAGGATTATGCCCCAAAGGATATTATCCATCGTTACGAGCGTATGGCGACTCGTGTCTTTGAGAGCGAGTATTATGGTGTCCAGTATGTAGCAGACTCTATCTGTCGCCTCATCAAGCAACACTATGAGGAGGCTTCGGCGCGCGACATTTATGAGGAGTTGCCACCATTTGTTCTTGGTTTAACTACTGGTCGTACCCCTTTGGGTCTCTACCGTGAGTTGGTTAAGCGTCACAGGGCTGGAGAGGTGTCGTTCCGCAATGTTGCGGTCTACTCGTTGGATGAGTTCTACCCCATCCAGAGCACTGAGCAGCAGAGCCGTAACTACCGTATCCACGATGAGTTCCTCAAGCATATCGATATCTTGCCAGAGAATGTACATATCATCGATGGTACTATCCCTGAGAGTGAGGTTTCGGAGTATTGTGCCAACTACGATAAGTCGATTCGTAAGATTGACCTTATGATTATTGGCTTTGGTGAGGAGGGTCAGGTGGGTTTCAACGAGCAGGGCTCTTATGCTAAATCGCACACGCGCCTCGTCGAACTCTCGCACAACTCTCGCAAGATTATTGCAGGCCAATTCTTTGGTTTGGAGAACACTCCAAAGATGGCTATCACTATGGGTATAGGTACTATCCTTCGTGCCGAGCGCATCGTGCTTATGGCATGGGGCGAGGATAAGGCCGATGTGGTACAACATGTCGTCGAGGGCGAGATTACCGACCGTGTTCCTGCCAGCCACTTGCAGGCACACCCCAATATAGAGATGGTCATCGACGAGAATGCTGCCGAGAAATTGACTCGCGAGCAGACCCCTTGGCTCGTAGGCCCTTGTGTGTGGACCGATAAGTTTGTGCGTAGAGCTGTAGTCTGGCTCTGTGGCATCGTGAATAAGCCTATCCTAAAACTCACGTATAAGGATTATATCGAAAATTCGTTGGGCCAGTTGCTTGAGAACTGCGGTACCTACGACAAGGTAAATATCAAGGTGTTTAACGACCTCCAGCACACTATTACGGGCTGGCCAGGAGGTAAGCCTAATGCCGACGACTCTACTCGTCCAGCACCGTCGCTACCCTACCCTAAGCGAGTGTTGGTATTCTCGCCACACCCAGACGACGACGTTATCTCTATGGGTGGTACCTTCATCCGCCTTGTGGAGCAGGGTCACGAGGTACACGTAGCCTACCAGACATCGGGAAATGTTGCAGTACACGACGACGTGGTGTTGCAGAATGTGGACACGGCACGTGAGCTCGGTCTTGGCAATATATTTGGAGAGGTTGGCAAAGTCATTAGCGGAAAGCGTCGTGGTGAGCCAGAGCCTCGCCAGTTGCTCGATATCAAGGGTGCTATACGTCGCGCTGAGGCCCGTGCTGCGGTGCGCTCGTTTGGCCTTAACCCCGATAGTAATGCCCACTTCCTCAACCTCCCATTCTACGAGACTGGAGGTATCCAGAAGGGTGCTTTGACCTCGGCAGATATCGATATCATCGTTAAGTTGTTGCGCGAGGTGCGTCCTCACCAGATCTATGCTGCTGGCGATTTGGCAGACCCTCACGGAACACACCGTACCTGTATGGAGGCTATCCTTGAGGCATTGGACGTAACCAAGGATGACGATTGGCGCGAGGAGTGCCACTTGTGGCTCTACCGTGGAGCATGGATGGAGTGGAACCTTGGTATGGTGGATATGGCCGTGCCACTCTCACCAGACGAGATGCTCAAGAAGCGTCACGCCATCTACCGCCACCTCTCACAGAAGGATATCGTGCCATTTCCTGGTAGCGACACCCGTGAGTTCTGGCAGCGCGCCGAGGAGCGCACACAGAATACCGCTAAGCTCTACGATAAGCTCGGTATGGCAGAGTATCAGGCCATCGAGGTCTTCGTAAAGATGTTTTAGTGGCATAGATTAATGCGAACTTGTTAAAAACTATAATATGAGAGTAATTATTAAAGATACCACCTTGGAGGTGGCTCAGTGGGCAGCACGACATATTGTCGATCAGATTAAGGCTAAGGCTGCGGTAACAAACGCACCATTTGTCTTGGGACTCCCTACAGGCTCAACACCGTTGGAGACCTATAAGGAGCTTATTCGCTTGCATAAGGCTGGCGAGGTGTCGTTCATGAATGTCGTTACGTTCAATATGGACGAGTATATTGGTCTTGACGAGAAGCATCCAGAGAGCTACCACTCGTTTATGTGGAACAACTTCTTCTCACATATCGACATCGACCCTAAGAATGTGCATATCCTCAATGGCAATGCCGAGGATTTGAATGCCGAGTGTGAGGCATACGAGGCAGCCATTGTTGAGGCTGGCGGTATCGACTTGTTTATGGGTGGCGTAGGCGAGGATGGACATATCGCCTTCAACGAGCCATTCTCTTCGTTGGAGTCTCGCACACGTATCAAGACCCTCACCCCAGATACTATCGCTGTAAACTCTCGTTTCTTTGGTGGAGATATCTCACAAGTGCCAACCAAAGCTTTGACCGTGGGTGTAGGTACTATTATGGATGCTCGCAAGGTGATGATCTTGGCTACAGGCCGTAAGAAGGCGCGTGCCTTGCGCCACGGCATCGAGGGTAGCTACAACCACCAGTGGACAATCTCTGCCTTGCAGCTACACAAGGCTGGCATCATCGTCTGTGACGACCCTGCAGCCGAGGAGTTGCGTGTGGCTACCTACCGCTACTTCAAGGATATCGAGAACTCGTTGTAGTTGATATATATGTAAAGAAAATGGGCAATCTTCTGATTGCCCATTTTTCGTTGTTATAGATGGTATATTACTTGTTGCCGAAGTAGCGCTTGTACAAGCCCTCGAAGCCCTTACCGTGGCGAGCCTCATCCTTAGCCATCTCGTGAACGGTGTCGTGGATAGCGTCGTAGTTGTTCTGCTTAGCCAAAGCTGCGATGCGCATCTTGTCGGCGCAAGCACCACTCTCAGCATTCATACGCTTCTCAAGGTTGGTCTTAGTGTCCCAAACACAATCACCCAACAACTCAGCAAACTTTGAAGCGTGCTCTGCCTCCTCAAAGGCGTAACGCTTGAAGGCCTCAGCGATCTCTGGGTAGCCCTCACGGTCTGCCTGGCGGCTCATTGCCAAGTACATACCTACCTCGGTACACTCGCCCATAAAGTGGTTGTTCAAGCCCTCCATAATCTCTGGATGATCAACCTTGCCATCGCCAATCTTATGCTCGGTTACGAACTCCAACGCTGCATTCTCCTCAGCCATCTCGTTGAAACGCTCCTTACCTACCTTGCACAATGGGCACTTCTCTGGAGCCTCGTTACCCTCGTGAATATATCCGCATACTGAACAAATAAACTTCTTTGCCATAATCTTTGTAGTTTTATTAGGTTAATATTTTCTATCTATTTTTATTGGTTTCTTTTCTGTTTCTGGTGCAAATATAAGGGCTTTTTTTTAATCTGCAATAGATTTTCCTTAATGTTTTATTATACCCCAATAAGCCAAACTTATAGTTGCTGATTATCAGGCTATTTCTTCTTTAGGCCGATGGCGAGAATCACACCGAGGGCAACACCCAAAAGTGCTGCGAAGAGAACGCGCAATTCACCTGGAAGCATAAAGGTAATGGTGTGGGCAGGATACCAGAAGAGTGGAATGGTCTTCTTGAAGATGAAGCCCCACTGCACATCCCAGTTCACACCCTTGATAAGGCGCTGCATAGGGATTGGTGTTATCAAGGCCTTGAGTGAGCCGCCACATTCCGCGATATGTGCATCTGTAATCTTGTGGAATGTCATAAATACTGGTGCGAAGAAGGTGTTCATCATAACCGAAATGGAGAGGGCTACGACAAACTTACCCCACGAGAGTCCCTCGGCGTAGAAGCCTGCAACGAGATCTGCACCACCCATATTGGTTATGAACGCTGGGATACCTGCCGAAAAGACTGTCATCGCCATAGAGATCGCCATACCGAGTAGACCCCAAACAACCATACGTGGAGCAACACCAAAGGTTGGGGTTGTGTAGTTGCCCGTAGAGATTCTACAGCCGAGCATCTCTCCAAGGGTTGAGAGGAGGGCGAACTTAGCGAAGGCCATAACCATAGCGTGTTCTGCGTTAAATGTCTTGTACCAAGCGTAGAGGTCCGACGAGACGAAGAATGGTACAAAGATAGCCAACATAACGAGGGCAAAATAGAGATCTGAGCGTTTCATTGTATTACGTTTTTGGATTAATAATCAGCTTTGGGTAGTTGCTTTGGCTTCGAAACAAGCCAAAGGCCCAGGATGGTTAGCGTGGCATTGAGGATTATCACCTCATAACTAAAGGTGTAGCCACCGAACCATACCGCCGAGTGCGAGGCTACAAGGTAGCTTATTGCTGGGGCGATAAGTGCGATAAAGGGTATTGCCCTACCATTCACACTACGACGGGTGGCCAAGCCAAAGAGGAAGAGACCCAAGAGAGGTCCATAGGTGTAGCTCGCCATAGTGAAGATAAGGGTTATTGCGCCCGACTTACTCCACATACCGAAGAGGATGATGATAAGCGACATAGCCACTGCGATACCGCTATGCACGCCCTTGCGCACCCTATCAATGGAGTTAGCACCCTCGGTGGTAGTCTCGTCGTAGCGACGACGTGCTGCAATAATGTCGAGGGTGAAGGAGGTGGTCAGAGCCGTGAGGGCAGAGCCTGCCGAGGAGTAGGTCGAGGCTACTACGCCTAAGAGGAAGAGTATGCCCACGACGACGGGGAGTCCGCAACTCGTAGCCACGAATCCGAAGAGGTCGTCGCCACGCTCTACGCTTAGGCCTTGGCTATCTATATATATATAAAGGAGTGCGCCGAGCCATAGGAATAGCACGATGACAACAATCTGTAGGAGTATAGAGTGCATCAAGCTCCTTTGAGCATCCTCCCTATTACGGCACGACAACACCGTCTGCATCATATCCTGGTCGAGGCCCGTCATAGCCACCACAAGGAATATGCCCGACGCAAACTGCTTCCAGAAGTAACGCCTATCAAGCGGATTGTCAAAGAAGAGGGTGTTGGAGTAGTCGCTCTGTGCAATGCTCTCGATGGCCGAGGCAAAAGGTATGTCGAGGGCCTTGATGACATAGATGATGGCTACAACGATGCTACATACCATAATAATTGTCTTGACCATCTCAACCCACACCACCGAGCGAACACCTCCACGACGGGTATAGAGCCACACCATAGCCATCATTATCAAGGCATTCACCGCAAAGGGGATGTTGTAGAGGTCGTAGAGGAGCGATTGCAGTACTACGCAGATGATATAGGCACGTAGCGAGGCAGAGAGGAGTTTAGCCACGAAGAAGAGCCACGCTCCCGTGCGGTGGGCAACGATGCCAAAACGCTGGTCGAGGTACTCATACAAAGAGACAACTCCCAAGCGGTAGTATAGCGGAATGAGGAGGTAGGCGATGATGACATAGCCTACGAAGAAGCCGAGAGTGGTCTGAAGATAGCTGAAGCCATCCACAGCGACACTGCCAGGAACAGAGATATAGGTGACACCCGACATTGCAGCACCCACCATAGCAATAGCCGCAACAACACGTGGGGTGTTGCGCCTACCTGTGAAGAATGAACCTCCTGAGATATTGCGTGAGGCAAACCACGCCACGACGAAGAGTAGCGCGATGTAGCCTGCGAGGGTAGCTATGATGATTAGCGGTGACACGGGTTAGTGATACTAAAAGTTGTGGGCCTTGCAGTAGCGAGCCACGGCATCGGCGATACGTTCGCCATCGAGGGCCGCAGAGACGATACCTCCAGCATAGCCAGCACCCTCACCCGCGGGGAACAGTCCCTCAACCTGTGTGTGCATAAGTGTCTCGCTGTCACGAGGTATGCGCACAGGGGTCGAGGTGCGAGACTCCACACCTACGACGATAGCCTCGTCGGAGACAAAGCCCTTCATCCTACGACCAAAGGTGGCAATACCACTGCGGAGGCGCGCTCCAATATTTTCGGGCATCCACTCGTCGAGACGCGAAGGGGTGATGCCTGGGATGTATGATGTTCGAGGGAGACTCTTCGAGGCACGGCCAGCCACGAAGTCCGAGACACGCTGTGCTGGGGCTACTTGTCGCTCACCACTATGCTCCCTCGCCAACTCCTCGAAGAGTTGCTGGTAGCGGAGTCCTGCCAACTCGCCCCACTCCTCCCTGAGGTATGCGAAGTCCTCAAGGCGTACCTCTGTGACAAGACCCGAATTGGCGAAGGCCGAGTTACGACCACTGGGCGACATACCATTCACAACAGACTGTCGGGTGTCGGTCATCGCAGGAACGATGAAACCTCCAGGACACATACAGAAGGAGTAAACGCCTCGGCCAGCCTCCTGACTTACAAGGGAGTAGCTTGCCGCAGGGAGCCACTCGCCACGCTCGGCACGGTGGTACTGTATGCTGTCGATGAGGTGTTGTGGATGCTCGATACGCACACCCATAGCGAAGGGCTTGGCTTCGACGGCGATACCCTCCTTGTGCAGCAACTCGTAGATGTCGCGTGCGGAGTGTCCCGTAGCAAGGACCACGGCAGCACCCTCAATGGTGGTGTCGCCGACCTTAACTCCCGTAATGCGGTTGTTCTTAACCACAAAGCCTGAGACACGGCTCTCGAAGAGAACCTTGCCTCCGTGTTCGGTGATGGTGTGACAGATGTTCGAAATGATACGTGGCAACTTGTCGGTGCCGATATGTGGGTGAGCCTCGTAGAGAATCTCAGGGTTTGCTCCGTGCCATACGAGGGTCTGCAACGCCTTGTTGTAGTCGCCACGCTTCTTGCTTCGGGTGAAGAGCTTACCGTCAGAGAAGGTTCCTGCACCACCCTCGCCAAAGGCGTAGTTCGAGTCGGGGTTGATGTCGCCACCACGATTGATCTGCGCAATGTCGTACTTGCGCGACAATACCGACTTACCGCGCTCCAAAAGTATGGGCTTGAAGCCTAACTCTATGAGTCTCAGCGAGGCAAAGAGGCCCGCAGGACCAGAGCCGACGACGATAACCTCAGTGCCATTGTCCACCGCAGGGTAGTCGAAATTCAGGGGCGCAGGCATAGGCTCCTTGTCGATATATATTTCGAGCGAGAGGTTTACCTTGGCCATACGCTGGCGAGCATCTATGGAGCGTTTGATGACTCGTGCCAAGGCGATGTCGCTCTGGCGAATACCGAGCCTCTCGGCTGCACGTGCTAAATAGAATTTCTCGTCGGCCGCCTGCTTAGGCGATAGCTGCAGTGTAATAGTCTTTGGCATATAGTATCATTTAAACATACAAAAATAGGAAAAATTAAATAAAAATTGCGTTGATGTTGCGTATATTATAAAAGTTTTTTATCTTTGCACCGCTGATACCCCAAGAAAGGGGAGCTAAAAAAGCAAGATCCTGCGGATATGGTGTAATTGGTAGCCACGTCAGACTTAGGATCTGATGCCGAGAGGCGTGGGGGTTCGAGTCCCTTTATCCGCACAGAAAAAAGAGCAGTTCACAAGACTGCTCTTTTTTTGTGCGGATACTCCGCAGTTATATTTACAATCCCTCCAAACCTCCCTTTGAAAAGGGAGGCTTGTGGCAAGTGTTCCACTTGCTTATCTGCTATGATGCCCCTATTACAATTGGATGTCTCTTGGCTTTAGCCGACGTTCGAGACCTGGGTGGGTAGATTTATCGGTTTATCCACTCATCTTTGGAAATAGCAAAGACCTTTGTGATTTCATTTATCTCGTCTGGGAACTCATCTACTTGCTTGCAACCATAGGACATAGCGGTTCTGGCTGATGCTTCATTGCTATATCTCATAAAAGAGTAAACCACATTAAAAGGGGTGTTGTTAAAAGTCCAATCTCTGACAGCGATCGCAGCCTCCTTAGCATACCCTTTTCGTTGCTTGTCAGCCCTGATATGGTATCCTATTTCGGGTTTTATCTCTCCGTTGATAAGTTGCATTGTCAAGCCACAGTCACCGATCATCTCGCCTGTCTCTTTTAAGCACACGGCCCACAGTCCAAAACCTAATACCATATATCTTTGGATATTACGCTCAATCCACTCCCTCACCCTTTTTTCATCAAATGTGTAGGGATAATGCTGCATTGTGTCAGAATCGGATAACACCTTGAAAAGTGCGTGAAAATCATCATCCGTCATCTCTCTTAATAGCAAACGCTCAGTCTCTATAACCATTATTTTTAGCCTCCTAAAATTGCGATTTATCGGTGTAAAGTTAAGAAAATATTATTACAATATTTATAAAATATAGAATCTCCTATTATCTTTCAGGTAATTATAGAGATAGACACACTTCATATCCTCCTCATTTAATGTCCGAAAATCTGTAATCAACCCACACAAAAAGCGACCTGTTTAGGGTCGCTTTTTTGCATATAAAGGATCACGCACTGACTGTGGTGGCTCTTGGTTTTTGCGGACGTTCGAGTCTCGCTTAATACATTTTGTAAGGTTTGTGGCAAGTGTGCCACTTGCTTTGGTATTAAAGAATTTAGGGAGATTAGAGAGCCTAAGTATATGTATCGCATAACACCTTCAACTACCTACCCCACTCCTTAAATTCCCTAATCTCCCTAAATACTCTTCTGTGGCAGAGGTGTGCAGAGGCAAAAAGTTGGAGAATATATGGTCTATTTTGATGTTCGTTGGTCCAATTCTACGATTGAGAGGTCGATATTTCCAAATATCTTCCTATCTTTGCCGAATATTTATCGTGCAAATTTATGACCATGAAAAAGATATTTCACCTTTTGTTGCTCCTTGTTGTGGGCCTAAGCATAACTACTGGCTGTGTAGAGGATAGATACCCTGGTTATGTGCCTAAGCCTGGCACTGGTCAGAACGATAAGGATGAGAATGGCGACAACGAAGAGACCCCTGGCGGAGACAATGAGAATGATGGTGGCTCAGAGACTCCAGAGCCTCCGTTCAACAGCGACTATCCCGATACCTCGTGGGCTGAGGGCGAGTTGGATTGGGTATTCGATATGAACGAGGTGCCAGAGATACACGTAGAGATATCCGAGGAGCAGTGGAACGAGTTGCTCAAGGCTTACGACCAGAATAGCGAGACCAACAAGTATGTGCATTGCGACGTAGAGTTCGACTCCAAGGGCGAGCATCACACCTTTGCGGATGCGGGCCTACGCCTCAGAGGAAATACCTCACGTCGTCGCCCTGAGGGTAATGGTGGCGAGATGCACAAGCGAAACAATGCCGACTGGCACCACTGCCACTTTATGCTCAACTTGCGCAAGTACCAAAAGGATGATGCCCACGAGCTCAAGAATGTGCGAAAGCTACACCTCAAGTGGCACAAGGACGACCGCGCCTACTGCCGTGAGTTGTACTGCTATGACCTCTTCCGTCGTTTCGGTATTTGGACCACGGTATATAGTTCATACTGCCGTCTATGGATTCACGTCGAGGGAGATAGCAAGCCAGCCTATTATGGTGTGTATGAGATGATTGAGGCTATCGATGACCACTATGTGAAGAAGCGTAAGGAGCTATTTGGCGACCATAAGCACAACCTATGGAAGTGTCGCTATGGCGCTACGCTCAACTACAACGACTTTGGCGGAGCGTGGATACATTACGACGATGATTCGGGCAACAACTACACCTACGAGTTGAAGAGCAATACCGAGAATTTCGAGGCAGCAAAGGCGCAGCTCAAGGCCTTTACCAAGAACCTCACTCAGCTCAGTGGCGCAGAGTTCCACGACTGGATTGCTAAGGTTTGTGACGTTCGTCTGTTGTTGCGTACCTACGCTGTAAATGTTGTTGTGGGTATGTGGGACGACTACTGGAATAACTGCAACAACTACTACATCTACTTCAATTCGTCGGATAGTGAGGACTACAAATTCTTCTTCATCCCATTCGATTACGACAACACCCTCGGCACATCGAGCCATTGTGGTGTTCAGAGCGATTCGGGCCGTCAGGATCCTTTGAATTGGGGCGACACGGGAAAGAATCCGTTAATAGGCAAGATTCTTAAGTACGACGACTATCGCAAAATATATATAGAAGCACTCAATGAGTTGTGCGACCCAACGATGAAACTCTTCCACTATCAGGCCTCTATCGACCGTATCAACGGCTGGCACAATATGATTCGTGATTATGTTGTGAACGACACCGAGGAGGATTGCGAGATTAAGGATCGCCCTGCAAGGTGGGGCAATATCTACGATTACCGCCTGCTCGATGCCAACTCGTCGATGAACTTCTTCAAGGTAAAAGCAGAGTCAATCCCTAACAATTAAGGGATTGACTCTTTTCTTATAAATGGTTGATTATCACACCTAAAAGACCTCGCTCATTATGCGTAGCGACTCTACGGAGTGTATGGAGTCGAGGTGGAAGGCATAGTATTTAAGCATTGCCTCAAGGAATGAGGCACGCTCCGTTCTGTTCAGGCCAATCTCGGCCAAGTAGCGCACATCGCACTCCAACATATCGTGCAGTATACGTGCATTCTCTGGCGACATCGCCGTACTTGGTATTTCGGGGGTGAAGGTGAACTTTCCGTCGCGTATGTCGAGCCACGCACCATCCCTATACTCATTATCGGGCGAGAAGCCCAAGGGACGACAGAGGTTTGCCAAGAACCAAAGGTGGAAGTTGGCGACACCCTCCTCCAAGGCGTCGAGGGCCGCTACCGAGCCCCACACAAAGTCGAAGAGGTGCGACTCTGGCTCGCTCTCCTTGACCAAGCGATAAAGCACCTCTGCCATAAAGAGGGCCATCGTCGATTTGCGAATGTCGAAGGGGGTGGATTGCAACACCATTCCTGGCACAAGATCCTTCATTCGGTGTAACTCCATCTTTGGAGAGGTAAGGCCCACGAACTCCACGGCGAACATAGGTTGTAGCAGGGCCATCTTCGATCCCTTGGATGAGGGGCGTACCCCCTGCACCATATATGTCTGACGCCCAGCAACATCGGTGAGCAGGTGTGCGATCACACCCTTGTCGCCATACTTGAGCGTGCCGAGGACTATGCCACGTGCCTTATATGATTTTATCACCATACGTGCGCTGCGATTTACTCTGGGTCGTGCCAACGGCCGTCGCTCTTGATGATGTTGATAAGGTGGTCGAGGGCCTCGCTCTGGTGGATATTGCGCTCGACGATAGTTCTACCGCGGTAGAGGGTGATATGCTCTGGTGACGATCCCACATAGCCGTAATCGGCATCTGCCATCTCGCCAGGGCCATTGACGATACATCCCATAACGCCAATCTTGAGATCCTTCAAGTGTGAGGTACGTGCCTTGATGGCTGCCAACGTAGACTCTATGTTGTAGAGCGTGCGACCGCAACTTGGGCAGGCGATATACTCTGTGCGCGAAAAGCGTAGGCGGGCGGCCTGGAGGAGAATCAACTCGATCTCCTTGACCACGGCCTCGTCCAACCCTGGAGCATCGATCCACACACCCTCGGCAAGACCATCTATGAGCAACTGACCCATATCCGCGGCAGCGTAGATTGCGATGCACTCCACATCGCTACCCTCATAGCGACGACGAAGTACCACGGGACGACCATCCTGTCGGTTGAGAATCGCTGCTCGCCACTCGTGCGTAGGGTTACTACTCAGGGCTTCAACAACATCGTAGGTGTCGTCTATTTCGCTGTGTACTATAGGTTTGGCGGTTGTGCGAGGTTGGAACTTTGTGGGGGAGTAACTCTCCATATTCTCCACCTCGAACTCTCCATCTCTATTTTTGAAGTAGCTGGCAATCAGCTCTCCTACGGGCACCTCGTTCTCTGGGGACTCGGTGAGTGATACACGTAGCGTGTCGCCAATGCCATCGGCCAGCAATGCGCCAATACCCACGGCACTCTTTATGCGACCCTCGATGCCATCGCCAGCCTCGGTGACGCCGAGGTGTAGCGGATAGGTCATACCCTCGCGCTCCATAGCCTCCACCAAGAGTCTGTAGGCGTGGACCATAACACGGGTGTTGCTCGACTTCATAGATACCACCACGTCGTCGAACCTCTCTTCGCGGCACATCCTCAGAAACTCCATTGCCGAAGCCACCATACCCTCAGGGGTATCGCCCCACTCGTCGAAGATGCGACGAGCCAACGAGCCGTGGTTTACACCTATGCGGAGCGCTACGCCACGGCGACGGCATATCTCGATGAGTTGGTGCAACTCGCCATTCGAGGTACGGAAGTTGCCAGGGTTGATGCGCACCTTGTCCACCGACTCAGCGGCAATCATCGCAATATCGGGTGTGAAGTGTATGTCGGCAACGATAGCCGCACCGCACCCCTCCTCGCG
Source organism: uncultured Alistipes sp. (assembly GCA_904502285.1). Lineage (GTDB taxonomy): Bacteria > Bacteroidota > Bacteroidia > Bacteroidales > Rikenellaceae > Alistipes. The sequence goes on from CAJGEC010000004.1 coordinate 67,656, forward strand.
AAGGCGCGACATTATAGGTGCTAAAGCCTCGCCCTCCTTGCCTCCCTGGGCTGTGAGACGTACCACCTGAGCGCCAGCCTTAGCGATACGCATCGTCTGCGCCACGGTAGCCTCAACATTGGCTGTTGGGGTGTTGGTCATCGACTGGATGGCGATAGGGTTATTGCCACCGATTGTCACGTTGCCAAATCGCACCTCGTGGGTCGCTCTTCGGCCATACTTGAGAATTGTTCCCATAGGATATCTGTTTCTTGTTTTTCGTTTCGTTCTCGTCGTTCGCCTAAAACTCTGCTGGCGACTCTATCGTTATGCGCTCCCCTGTCTGCGGATGGCTGAACTCCACCCTTGAGGCGTGGAGGTGTAGTCTGCACCCATCACGAAGGTCTACCGTTATCTCCGTGCCGTAGATGTTGTCCCCCACGATTGGAGAGTTGAGACCCTCCTTATGTGCCGAGTGTAGGCGTAGTTGATGGGTGCGCCCCGTGATTGGTCTAAACTCTATGCGGGTGCGTGAGCCCTCCCTGGCCAAAACTGTGTACTCGGTCACGGCAGGCTTACCATCCGAGGCTATCATCTGGCGTGGACGGTTGTCGTAGTCGAGGCGCATAGGGAGATTTATGATACCCTTGTCGCTCTCTATAACGCCCTCAAGCACAGCGGTATATCGTTTCTCTATGGTGCGCTTTATGAACTGCTCCTGCAAAGCCTTGTGGGACTCCTTGTCCTTGGCTAAGAGGAGTATGCCCGATGTGGATTGGTCTAAGCGGTGAACAATCATCGGACCTTCGACATTGGGGTAATGCTCCTTTGCCCACCCCTCGACACTGCGCACTCCCGACTTGCCCTCTACCGACAACATACCACAGGGTTTGTCGATGGCAACGAGCCACTCATCCTCCCACAATATCCTTGGCTCGTCGGGCTCTATCGCCGTCAGTGGGTTTGGCTCTACGTCGAGGCCTTCGAGCATAAAGCTCAATATCGGTTTGCACTTGCCGTTACACGCGGGGTAGAACGAGCCGTGGTGGCGTACCTCGCCACGTGGTGATGCCCCCTGCCAGAACTCCGCCATAGCGATAGGCTCATAGCCCTGCAACAGGGCATATTGTAGGAGTTTAGGCCCTGCGCACTCACCAGCCCCAGCAGGCGGAATACCCTGGGGTGTCGAGGCGAATAACTCGCATAAATCCTTCGTTTGACCACGCCCATTAACCACACGGAACTCTCTAAATAGTTGCATCTGGAGGTCTGCCGAGCGTTGTTGTCTGAGGGCCTTGAGTTCGGTAATCTCCTTGCTATACTCCGCCAACCTCGCTTCGCACTCCGCCACTTGCTCCTTGTACCTGCGCTTTAGGCGTTGCATATCGGCATTATCGCGCTGACTCTCAAGGATTAGAGCCTCTACATTCGCACCCTCGGCACGGCGTCTGTCGCGCTCCTCCTTGCGCTCGGCAAGGCGCTTTTTGAGTTGTGCGAGTTGCTCCTTGCCACTCTGCATAGTCTCGTCGAGTTCTCGCCTTAGAGCAATATAGGTTGGACTATGTAACAACTCTTCGACACGGCCGTTTATTGCCGATATCTCGGCCTCACCACGACGGAAGAAATCCCCTGGCTGGAGCATATCGTAGATGGGTGGCACGAAGTATTCATGGTCGTTCCTTCCGGCCAAGTTACCAGAGTAGGCTGCGAGGAATCCTAAGCCCTTACCATCACGCACCACCATCACGCCAAACATCTTGCCCTCGGCAATCTCGTCGCTCCACTCGCTTCGGCTACGCAGATATCGCTCCACCTGCTCCGAGGCTATGCGCGACAGGGTGTGTGGCACGTAGTGAAAGGGCCACGTGAACTGCTTGGGAGGGGCGATATGTGATATCTCTTGCTCGAAACGGTGTAGCATAATCTCGCTTTTGTAGCACAAATATACGACTTTTGATTAACTATTTAAACACCAAGCCCAGATTTTAGACCACTTTTTTTGCAATATTGTTGTCATTATCGGAGAAAAGGCTTACCTTTGTAAAAGGTATAATCTAAATTGTTGGGTTATGAAACGTCTCATCTACTTCCTCTTGTCGCTCTTGGGTTTCACGGCTCAGGGTTGCGATGGTATCGATAATCCCTTCGACGATCCAGTTGCGATGTATGGCTGTCCCTATGCTAACTTCACCCTTTCGGCGCGTGTAGTTACCGAGGAGGGAGAGCCTATCAAAGATATCATCCTTCGCAATAGCGACGATACCAGTATCCTTAATGTCAATGTCAGTTCGGATGAGAATGGTAACATCCTGATAATTGACTCTATATACCCCCCTTCGCTTGTCGAGAAGATGGAGATTGTGTTCGAGGATGTCGATGGCGAGGCTAATGGTGGCGAATTTGCCACGGTAGAGATGGATATCTCCGACAAGGTAGAGCAGGTTGCCGAAGGCGATGGTGATTGGTATTTCGGTGGCTATAAAGCAGACCTCGGCGATGTGGTGCTTACCCCAAAGCAGGTGACAGAGGAAGAGTAACGAGAGCTAAAAAACTTAGGCGTATGAGTCGTATTTTATATGGTCTTATAACCCTTCTTGGGTTTGGTGTGGTGAGTTGTGTACCACAAGATATGTATGGTTGCCCACCCCCGGTGGATGAGGGCGATACGGCAATGTATCACCCCTCAGATAGGGTTGTGGATGATCAGCAAACAGAGACGGAAGAGATTAACAACTAAATACTTAATAGTATGCTTGGTAAAATTTTGACACGACTTTTTGCCCTTTTTGGAATGTCGCTTACTTGCGTGGCGTGCTACGGCACTCCTTATATGGGCTATGATCCCGACTTCGTGGTTTCGGGACGTGTTGTAGACGAAGAGGGTCAGCCTATCAAGGATATCAGTGCCGAGATGAATGTAGTGACTCGCACAGATGCAGATGGCGTATTCTACCTTCAGGGAGACACTCCTCAGATAACTTTCCGCGATACCGATGGCGAAGCCAATGGCGGAGAGTTCGAGACCCGAACGATAAACCTCACGACATCGGGTGACTTAGGTGATATCACCCTTGAGCGCAAGAAGTAACCATTAACCTCGTTGTAGTATGGGTAAGCGTCTTGGCTTTCGACAGTGGATTGCGCTGAAACTATTTAAAAAACTGCGTCATATACGCGCCGAGGAGCATATCCTAAATACGCTCTTTTGGGAGTGTACGTTGCGTTGCAACTTGCAGTGTCGCCACTGCGGTAGCGACTGTAGGGTCGATAGCGACCTCTTGGATATGCCTGCAAAGGATTTCTTCCGAGTTCTCGACCAAGAGATAACTCCCAACGTGAATCCAAATAAGGTGCTTGTCATCCTCTCAGGTGGCGAGGTCTTGGTGCGCAAGGATCTGGAGCAGATAGGTATAAACCTCTACCGTCGTGGCTACCCCTGGGGAATGGTCACCAATGGCTTGGGTCTCTCACGCCAGCGCCTCGATAGCCTCATCCGTTCGGGCCTGCACACTATCACCGTGTCGCTCGATGGCTTCGAGGAGCAACACTACCACATTCGCCAAAATAGGGAGAGCTTCCCTCGTGCCGTGGAGGCAATACGTATGATATCGGCGGATAAGCAACTTATGAGCGATGTTGTCACGTGCGTAACCCCAGCCCTCATCCCACACCTTGAGGAGTTCAAAGAGTTCCTCTATGGTCTCGGAGTGCGTCGTTGGCGACTCTTCAGCATCTTCCCCGTGGGACGAGCTGCACAAGATAAGACGCTCCAACTTAGCGATGAGGAGTACACCTACCTTATGGAGTTTATCGAGAAGTCTCGCAAAGAGGGACGTGTGATGGCCTCTTATAGTTGTGAGGGCTTCCTCGGAGGTTACGAGATGAGTGTGCGTACCAATCCGTTTGAGTGCCACGCTGGCATCGGAATCGCCTCTATACGTGTCAATGGCGATATATCGGGCTGTACGAGTGTTCGTGGCAACTTCACCCAAGGTAATATATATAAGGATAACTTCTGGGATGTCTGGCAAAACCGCTTCGAGAAGTTCCGTAATAGGGCTTGGGCAAAGCGTGGAGTGTGTGCCGATTGCAAGATGTGGCAGTACTGCGAGGGTAATGGTATGCACCTCTACGACGATGATGGCAACCTCCTTGTGTGCCACTATCAGCGCCTAAAACGCTAAAAAGTGAGGCAAGACACAAAAAAAAGCGAAAAAAGTTTAACGATATAACTTCAAGATATACAGCTGTTTAGTGCCAATGCCATCAAAAAAGACAAAAAATATTTTCAAAAATATTTGGTAGATTCATTTTTTTGCTCTACTTTTGTCCTTTGGAGAGGTGGCAGAGTGGTCGATTGCGGCGGTCTTGAAAACCGTTGAGCTGCGAGGCTCCGGGGGTTCGAATCCCTCCCTCTCCGCTAGACTATAAAGCAAAAAGGTATCGATTTCTCGATACCTTTTGTTTTTATACCTCGTCGCAAGTTTTACTTGTAGTGAATCGGCTCTACTGCTTTGCAGTTCGAATACGTAAGACTATAAATCTCAATCTTAATAGTGTAACCCTTTGCGGCCAAAGATGGCGTAGCCAAAATTAAAGGTGAGGTAGAGGTTATTAGTGCTTCGAAAATTATACTTCGTAAGGGCCAGCGATATAGGGCCAATGGGTGTGTGGTAGATAAGCGAAAGGTCCGACATATAGTGCATACGCTCACCATTATAGACATCACGAAGCATACCGTAGAGGCTCAGTCTTAGGTATAGATTGTCGTAGAGTCTCGCCGTGGGCATCACGCCGATACCGAGGTAGCGGTCGGCGCGGAATTCGGGCATATATATCATACGAGAGTGAAGCAATGGTGCATAATGGGGCGAAGAGAGTGAGGTGGCCTGGGGGGAGTCAAACTCAGGGTGGTTGGTATAGACACCCTCTATGGCATAACCCAGCGACAGAGCCTTGTTGTGTGTTAGGTTTACATAGTGTCTCCAACTGAACTTCACACCGTACCACGCCCTGGTCATATCTACATCAGAAGCTACAGATGATGTGGTTAGGCCCTCTTTAGGCGAGTTGCGACGATCCCTGCCATAGACATATATTGCTGAGGCCGTGAGGTGTGAACCCTCGGTGGGGAATAGCGGTTTATTGAGTGTTGAGCGTTCGACAGAAAGCGAGGGGGTCACATAGGTAAAGTGGGTATATTGGCGCTTGTTGTAGCCCTCTAAGGCATACATATAACTATTGCGACCACCATTGACTCGCAACTCTGCGATACTCCTACGTTGGAGGGCCGAACCCACAGCACCAGAAAAGAACAGCTCCATCATACGCATCTGCTCGGCATTATCTACCGCTGTGAGATTGCCGAAATTGCCGTAAAGGGTGTTGTGTATGTTGAAGTTAAGTGAGTAGTCGAAGTATATCGGCGACTCGTGGATAAGGGTGGTGCGCCCCTTGAGGCGCGCCATAGTATATATTGGGCCAAGCAGTATGTCGAGGTTGAGGGCTTGCTCTACCCTACCCCACCATCCATACTGCAATCCAATGTATGCCTGGTTGAAGGCCGTGGAGGATATGTTACCACCTACCGAAACATCGAAATTGGGGCTTAGCGTCAGAGGTAGCGTCACATCGTATCGCTCGGTGGTGCGGTTATACGTAAACGACGGGAAGTTGCTATGTACAACTCCTCTGGCCAGCAACGAGAGGAAGTTGTCGCTGAGTTCCTGAGCGTGGGTGGGGAGGGTGTCGGCATTTCGGTATTGGCTCATATTCATCATACGGCGCACCATATCCTGCTGTTTGGCATTCAACCCCTCGATCTCCACCTCTCCGATATATGGTCGTGGGCAACGCTCACGAAACTCCTTACGTCGAGCCTTGAACTCCTCGGCACTCATACGACGCTTTATCATCTGCTTTATCTTAGGCATAGCCTCGATGGCATCGTTATATCCTGCAGCCATAATCTCTCCTGCACGCCCGAAGTCGAGTACCGAGGCCTCTACGGCACGCTGAATAAATATAGAGCGGTCGGAAGGCATATCGAAATCCGAGGGCTTGGTTATGAGGGTCATAACCTGTTCTACAACTGAGGCATTAGTGTTTAACTTTTGGTCTATCGACGTGCAGCAGATGCCTATGAGTATGTCGGGATGGAAGCTCTCGTCGAGACTGCGCCAAGGGAAGTTGTCGTAGCAACCACCATCGCACATAAGCACCGAGTCAATCTCTACGGGAGGAAAGGCCACGGGCAGAGCCATCGAGGCCCTAATGGCGCGGGGAAGGTCTCCCGACTTAAGTTCTACGGCCCTATGTTGCGATATCTCTGTGGCGATGCAACGATAGGGAATCATAAGGTTGTCGAAATTGCCATTTGCTGCCGTCGAGGGCTGTGCAAAGAAGGAGTTAAGGGCGAGGTCTATCTCTGCGGTATTCATCATACTGCCAGGTAGTTGCACTCGATAGCGGCTACCCTCCTCCAAGCCTCGCGTATTTCGTATCGGGATGCGAATCATACTGCTCATTCGGTCCCGCTCAAGGTAGAAATAGTGGTATTTGGCATCAACTCGCCCACTCACCCAGCGCTCCAAATCGCCCGAAAGGGCTATCTGCTCCATCTCCTCGATGGTGTATCCTGAGGCGTAGAAAGCTCCTACGATAGAGCCCATCGACGTACCCGAAATATAGTCTATCGGGATGCCATTCTCCTCCAATGCGCGGAGCACACCAATATGGTATAGACCCTTGGCACCGCCTCCACTCATCACCACTCCTACGCTTTGTGCAGAAATATATAGCGGAAAGAGTATAAAAATGGAGATTATTATGGCTGAAATTCTTTTCATTATTAAAAATATTAGTACCTTTGTACGATGAATATGTTTTATTGGCGTATTCTCACAACAGCAAATTTAAGACATAAAATTGTTACTTACAACACTATCGATATATGATAACCAAAATTGAAGAACTTTTAGTCGAAATAGATAATTTTACTCCTAAGAGTGCCGCAGAGGTTGAGGCTTTCCGCATCAAGATTCTTGGCAAGAAGGGCGCACTTGGCGCTCTTATGGAGGAGTTCAAGAGTGTCCCTGCCGACCAGAAGCGTGAGTTGGGTCAGAAACTCAACCACCTCAAGAATGTTGCCACAGAGCGCATCAACACCCTCAAGGAGGAGATTGGCAACGCTGCGGCAATGAATGCCTCAAAAATCGATGATATGACCCGCCCAGGCTCTCAGGAGGCTGTGGGCTCTCGCCACCCTATCTCTATCGTTAAGAATGAGATTGTGGGCATCTTCGCACGTCTCGGCTATACCGTTGCTGATGGCCCAGAGATTGAGGATGACTGGCATGTATTCTCGGCATTGAACTTCCCACCAGAGCACCCAGCACGTGATATGCAGGATACCTTCTTCATCGAGAGCAACCCCGATGTAGTATTGCGAACACACACATCATCTATTCAGGTACGCACTATGGAGCGTCAGAAGCCACCTATCCGCGTTATCTGCCCTGGCCGTGTGTTCCGTAACGAGGCTATCTCTTACCGCGCACACTGCATCTTCCACCAGATCGAGGGTCTCTATATCGACCGCAATGTATCGTTTGCCGATATGAAGCAGTCGTTGCTCTACTTCGCAAAGGAGCTCTTTGGTGAGCAGGCACAGATTCGTATGCGTCCATCATACTTCCCATTCACCGAGCCTTCAGCCGAGGTAGATGTATCTTGCTCTATCTGTGGTGGTAAGGGCTGTGGCGTATGTAAGGGTACTGGTTGGCTTGAGATTATGGGTTGCGGTATGGTTGATCCTAATGTCTTGGAGGCAAATAATATCGACCCTAAGGAGTTCTCAGGTTTCGCCTTTGGTATGGGTATTGAGCGTATCGCTATGCTTAAGTATGGCGTTGGCGACTTGCGCCTCTACTTCGAGAACGATGTTCGTTTCTTGAATCAGTTTGAAAGCGCACTATAGTAGTGTGCCTTATATAGTCTTACGAAAGTGGCTGTTGAGGGCGATAAGTATATCCTTATTGCCCTTAACTTTTGAATATGAATAGGTTGCGTGACATACTCCTCGTAGCACTCCTTCTCCTTGCTACGCTCTTAGTCTCCACCCCTACTGCCTCAGCAAGGGTGCGCACCACCCTACCCGACACCCTGAGTCGCTCCTATCGCCATACAGAGGCGGTTAAGCGACTTGCGATATACCGTGATACGACGGAGGCAAGGAGATTGTGGCACGAGATTATCGCTGAGGACTCGACCTATGCCCCTGCATTGTACTATCTTAGCAATATCGAGAACGACCCAATGACAGAGATTAGATATGCTCATAGGGCCTTTGCTAAGGATAGTACAAATAAGTGGTACACAGAGAACTACGCTTTAAAACTCATCGATGCAGGCCTCTACACGCGAGCCATACCAATCTATCGTCGTTTGATGCGTCTCGACCCAAAGAATGTGCAGTCGTACCACGCCTTGGCGATAATCTATGGAGGCTCAGGAATGCCCTATTCCGCTATCTCGGTGCTCGACTCGGCGGAGTTGCGCATAGGCTATAACCACTACCTCGCTGAGATAAAGCAACAACTACTCCTTGAGACCCATCAATACGACAAGGCTATCGAGCTCGGTATTAAGCGTAGCGAGGAGTTTCCTTACGACAAAGGGGCACGCACGATGCTGGCCATAGCCTACGACATAGCTAAACGTGATTCGCTGGCTGAAGCAACATATGAAGAGGTCTATCGCTTAGATACGACAAATGTCAAGAGCCTTATTACCATTGTGGACTACCATAGAAGCAGGAATAATGTCGATAAGATGCTTAGGTATGAGGGCTATATAGTGCGATGCAAAGGGTTGAGTGCCAGCGATAAAATCAAGCGAGTTGAGAGTTATATATCCAACGATAAGGTCTACGCGAAGAACTGTCTTCGCATAGGTTCCATCATTCAGCTACTTGCCATTGAGCATCCTAATAATCGTGAAGTGGTAAACCTATATGCTCGCCATCTTATTGCAGGTGGTGAGGCCCAGATGGCGCTGGACTACTTGCGAGGACACCTTCGTAGTGACGATACCACAGCCGAGGATTGCATCTATCTACTCGGTCTTGAGCAATATTTGGAGAGGGAAGATCTCCTTGCTGAAGACCTAAAATGGTCGTTAGAGCGATTCCCCGATAACATCAGTCTGACGCTATTTTTGGCCTACCAACAGGCTGACAAGGGAGACTACAAGGGTGCTATAAAGACCTATAAGCAGGGTATTAAGTCGGCAACGGAGGATAAGGTGAGAAGCGAACTCTGGGGCTATATCGGCGATACGTATCACCAGATGGAGGATAGCAAGGCGGCGTTTAGTGCCTATCGTAAGGCCCTTGGCTTTGATGCGGATAATATATTGGTACTCAACAACTACGCCTATTTCCTAAGTCTTGAAGATAGGGACTTGGAGGAGGCTCTGCGGATGTCGGCACGTGCAATAGCCATCGAGCCGAATAATGCTACCTATATCGACACATACGCTTGGATTCTCCACCGTCTCGGCCGTAACGAGGAGGCAAAGCAATATATGCGTCAAGCGCTCTCGCTAAGTTCTCAGCGTGATGCCTCGCTCTTGGCTCACTATGGCGACATACTCTGGGCTTTGGGTGAGGAGTTTATGGCTGAAACCTACTGGCAGAAGGCCGTAGAGCGTGGCTACGACAAGGATGAGATGGAGACGCATATTCAAACAATCAAACATTCGGAAAGATAACCAAACGACAATGATACGACGTGTTATAGACCTCATAGTCATAATGTTGCTACTTGCTACTACCCCACTCTTGGCACAGACCCAGAAGGTGGAGGAGCAGAAGCAACGTATGAATAAGTATAAGCAGGAGCTCGCTAAGGCTGCTGCCGAGGTAGAGAAGGCTAAGAAGGAGAAGAGCAGTGCCTCGAAGCAGGTGAACTCCATCGAGCGAGAGATGCGCCTACGTGAGGGCTATATCTCAGAGGTTGAGGAGGAGCGCAGAGGAGTTGAGCAGGAGATGGCTGTGGCTTCTGTGGCTATCGACTCCCTCAGCGAGGTGTTGGCTACAAACCGCGAGATATATGCCGAAGCTATTCGCACGGCGCACAGAAACTATGCCCAAAATAACGCTACAAACTACCTTCTCGCCTCGTCGAGCATTGCCGACGCTGCACGTCGTAAGGCTCAGATAGAGTACATCACAACGAGCCGTAAGGCCATTGCCGATAGTATTGCCCAGCAGAGCGAGCGACTCGATGCCAGACGTATGGAATTGAGCGCCAGGGGCGAGGAACTCGACTCCTTGAGCAATGTGCTTAAGGATGAGCGTAAGAGGCTTGAGAGTAGCCGTAAGGAGGCACGTGCAGCCTACAACAAGCTCTCGCAGCGTGAGCAGAAGGCTATCAACGAGAAACGTAAGCAACAGAAACTCTATGACGATGCAGTCAAGGAGTTACAAAAGATGCTTAAGGGTAATAAGGTTGGAGCGGGATTTACTCGCAATACTAAGGGTCTTAACCTCCCTGTAGATGGCGGAACACTTACGGAGATGGGCTTTGGTGGTACGGTGACAGGTAAACGTGGTGCCGACGTAAAGACCATTTACGAGGGTATTGTGCAGGATATTCAATATAAGAAACTCACCAATAGATATACCGTATTTATGGGTTACAACGAGTATCTTGTGACCTACACTAACCTCGGCTCGGTGAGTGTAAAGAAGGGTGACGTGGTGAAGAAAGACCAGAAGATTGGAACTATAGGTAACGGTATCGAGAGCGATGATGCACCTTTCGTGCGTATCGCTATCTACGACTGCGAGACCCAAAAGCCACTTACCGTATCTTCATTCTTTAAGAAGAAGTAGGGTAGTGGCCAGAAAGAGAAACAAAAGAGAGTATAATTATGATACACTTCTATAATCAAGATTGCAACTACTTGCCTACCAAGCGATTAGTGCTTCGTAGATGGATTGAAGAGGTCATTCGTCGTGAGGGATATCAGGCGGGCGAAATTAACTATATTTTCTGCTCGTCGGACTACCATCGTCAGATGAATCGCGACTTCCTCGGCCACGACTACTATACCGATGTCATCACCTTCGAGGAGCGTGAGAGTAGATTGGAGGATGGGGTAGTTGCTGGTGAAGTATATATAGACGTAGCGACGGTTACGGATAATGCTGAGTTATATAACTCTTTGCCTATCAACGAGATGCGTAGAGTTATTGTTCACGGAGCATTGCACCTCTGCGGTCATAAGGATAAGACACCTTGGGCCGAGAAGAATATGCGCCGTATGGAGAACAAATACCTCAAACTCTTACGTGACGAGATGCTATGAAGTTGCAATACGATATAGTTGTTATAGGTGCTGGCCACGCAGGCTGTGAGGCAGCAGCGGCAGCGGCGCGTCTCGGCAGTCGTACGTTGCTCATAACAATTGACCTTGAGAAGATAGCCTCGATGTCGTGTAATCCTGCGGTAGGAGGTGTGGCTAAGGGTCAGATAGTCAGAGAGATAGATGCTCTTGGTGGCAAGATGGGACGCATTACTGACTTAAGTGCCATCCAGTTCCGTATGCTCAATCGCTCTAAGGGCGCAGCGATGTGGAGCCCACGTGCGCAGTGCGACAAGTTGCTCTTCTCTCGCCTTTGGAGAAAGACGCTCGAAAACACTAAAAATCTCTATCTCTGGCAGGATTCTGTGACGGAGATACTCATAGACCCGTCGGGCGAGAAAATGCGCGTAAAGGGCGTTAAAACGCGAATGGGCGTGGAGATAGAGTGTAGTAGGGTAGTCCTCACCGCCGGTACATTCCTTGAGGGTGTTATGCACTGTGGCGATGCTAAGGCCGAGGGTGGTAGAGCAGGCGATCAGGCAGCTCACGGAATATCGGCACAACTCAAGGGGCTCGGCTTTGAACTTGGCCGTATGAAGACAGGTACTCCAGCACGTCTCGATGCACGAACTATCAATTTCGAGGCGTTGGAGATACAAGAGGGAGATGCTGATCCTGGCAAATTCTCGTATGACCCTGACACTGAGCCAGTTAAGAGTCAGTTACCTTGTTTTATGGTATATACCTCAAAGCAGGTTCACGATATTTTGCGTACAGGATTTGACCGTTCGCCTCTCTTCAATGGAACAATCTCTGGTATTGGTCCGCGCTATTGTCCAAGCATTGAGGACAAGCTTCGCACCTTTGCCTCAAAGGAGCAACACCAGCTATTCCTCGAACCTGAGGGCAGGGATACCAACGAGTACTATCTCAATGGTTTCTCCTCATCGCTCCCTTATGAGGTGCAGCTCGAAGCGTTGCACAATATCGTGGGTTTAGAGGATGTTCACGTCTATCGCCCTGGTTATGCCATCGAGTATGACTATTTCCCACCTACGCAGCTTAACCATTCGTTAGAAACAAAGCTTGTGGAGGGTCTCTTCTTTGCTGGTCAGGTCAATGGAACTACTGGTTATGAGGAGGCTGCGGCTCAGGGTCTTATCGCGGGTATCAATGCTCATCGAACACTTAATGGCGAAGATGCTATTGTCCTAAAGCGTGACGAGGCATATATCGGAGTGCTTATTGATGACCTTGTGACTAAGGGTGTAGATGAGCCTTATCGTATGTTTACTTCGCGTGCCGAGTATCGCATACTCCTTCGTCAGGATAATGCTGATGCAAGACTTACACCATTGGGCCACGAAATTGGTCTTGTAGATGACGAAAAGTACGAGAGATTGCTCAAAAAAAATAACGCTGTAGAATCGCTTATTTCGATGCTCGGTAAGAGTGCGGTCAAAATAGGAGAAATTGACGACTATTTAATTTCGGTAAATGAGGAGCCTTTAACGCAAGGAAAACGACTCTTGGATATCGTTCTTCGAAACAATGTAACCATTGAGGGGTTGAGCAAGGTGTCGAAACGACTCGAAAAATTTATTGCCGAAAACGAGCTATCTCGCGAGATTATTGAGCAGGCTGAGATTAGAATTAAGTATCGAGGATATATCGAGCGTGAAAAATACTTTGCCGATAAGATGCATCGCTTGGAGGACATCGCGATTCCAAAGGGTTTCGACTATAACTCGTTGCAGTCGCTGACCATAGAAGCACGACAAAAGTTGAGCAGGGTAGCACCAGAGACAATTGGTCAGGCTTCGCGTATCCCTGGAGTTTCGCCAGCTGATATAAATGTGTTGCTAATAAAATTTGGTAGATAATACCTTATATAGGCAATAAAGAAGAGGTGTTCCACGTGGAACACCTCTCTTCGTTTTGATTGGTTTTGACCAATCTATTGCTATTGAAAGTGATTACAATACCTCAACATTCCAGTTGTGGATATCCTCAACGCGGCCATACTGGATGCCCTGGAGGTGCTCGTACATCTTCTTGCAAGTCTCACCAACCTTCATACCGTAGTCGTAGGTTACGTTGTTATCGAGGTCGTAGAGAGCGCCGATAGGAGAGATAACCGCAGCAGTACCGCAAGCACCAGCCTCCTCGAATGTAGCCAACTCCTCAACTGGGATATCACGCTCCTCAACAGTAAGGCCGAGGTCAGCAGCGATCTGACGAAGGCTCTTGTTGGTGATAGATGGAAGGATAGACAATGACTTAGGAGTTACATAAGAGTTGTTCTTGATACCGAAGAAGTTTGCAGCACCAAACTCCTCAACCTTAGAGTGGGTTGAAGCATCGAGATACAATACGTTAGAGAAGCCCTTACGGTGAGCCTCCTCCAATGACCAGATTGAAGAAGCGTAGTTACCACCAACCTTTACGTCACCTGTTCCACGTGGAGCAGCACGGTCCTGATCACGCATAATAAGAGCCTTGATTGCAGTCATACCACCCTTGAAGTATGGACCTACAGGGGCACAGAAGATGATAAGATCTGCCTCATCAACAGCGCGAACACCAAGGCAAGTCTTTGTACCGAGAAGGGTAGGACGCAAGTAGAGTGATGCACCTGTCTCGTAAGGTGGAACGAAGTCGAGGTTACGCTTAACGCACTCAACACAACCCTCTACGAACTGCTCAACTGTTGGAGCAGGCAAGCAAAGACGGTTAGCAGAGTTGATCATACGCTTTGCGTTCTCATCTGGACGGAAAAGACGTACCTTACCATCAACGCCACGGAATGCCTTAAGACCCTCGAAGATCTCCAAACCGTAGTGCAAGCAAGCTGCAGACATATGCATCTTGATGTACTCATCGTCGGTTACCTCCATCTGGCTCCACTGGCCGTTAGCATAGTGGTAGCGAACATTGAAAGCAGTCTTGTAGTACGCAAAACCGAGCTCTCCCCATTTAATGTTTTCCATAGTAAAAGTTAAGTTTTAATTGGTTGTATTTTTTTGTTTAGGTTGTCTTATTCGGATAACCCATTAATTATCAATATTTTAGCCTATCATTGCGCCCGACATAGTCTTGTCCTCAGGCTGAACTAATACCAAACGACCCAAGGCGTCCTCAGCCATAAGGATCATACCGCGTGACTCGATACCCTTAATCTCGCGAGGTGCGAGGTTTGCCAAAACCAAAACCTGGCGGCCCACCAACTCCTCTGGAGTGTAGTACTCGGCAATGCCCGAAACAATGGTGCGCTTGTCGATACCTGTGTCAATAGATAGTTTGAGCAACTTCTTGGTCTTTGCCACCTTCTCTGCGGCAAGGATTGTAGATACGCGGATATCCATCTTCTGGAAGTCGTCGAACGAAACCTCGGCCTTCTGCTCTGTCACGTTCTGTGCTGCCTCAGCCTCAAGCTTTGCACGGCGCGAAGCCTCAAGCTTATCCAACTGCTTCTGGATGACGTCGTCCTCGATCTTCTCGAAGAGGAGCGCTGCCTCGCCAATTGTGTGGCCAGCCGCGAGCAACTCCATAGAGCCCAACTGCTCCCAGCCAAACTTCTCCACGTGGAGCATTTCGAGAATCTTAGCAACCGAGAATGGCATAAATGGCTCGATAGCGATAGCGGTATTTGCTGTAATCTGAAGTGCTATATTGAGGATGGTCTTCACGCGCTCAGGGTCGCTCTTAACAACCTTCCAAGGCTCTGTGTCGGCAAGATACTTATTACCGATACGTGAGTATGCCATAGCATCCTTCAAAGCCTCGCGGAAGTGGTAGTGCTCGATATTGCGCTCCAACGAAGCCTTAATCTTCTGCAACTCCTCGATAGTGGCCTCGTCGTAGTCGGTCAATTCGCCACGCTCAGGCACCACGCCATCGTAGTACTTCTTGGTGAGTACCAACGCACGATTCACGAAGTTACCCAAAACGGCAACCAACTCAGAGTTGTTGCGCGACTGGAAGTCCTTCCAGGTGAAGTCGTTGTCCTTGGTCTCTGGGGCATTAGCGCACAAAACGTAGCGCAATACATCCTCCTTGCCTGGGAACTCATCGAGGTACTCGTGGAGCCAAACTGCCCAGTTCTGCGAGGTGGAGATCTTGTCGCCCTCAAGGTTTAGGAACTCGTTAGCAGGCACGTTCTCTGGCAAGATGTAGCCACCGTGAGCCTTGAGCATAGATGGGAATACGATGCAGTGGAACACGATGTTATCCTTGCCGATGAAGTGTACCATCTTGGTATCTTCGCTCTTCCAATACTTCTCCCAGTCTGGTGTAAGGTCCTTAGTAGCAGATATATAGCCGATAGGGGCATCGAACCAAACGTATAAAACCTTGCCGTCGGCACCCTCCACGGGTACTGGAATACCCCAGTCGAGGTCGCGGCTCACAGCACGTGGCTGAAGACCGAGGTCGAGCCAACTCTTGCACTGGCCATATACGTTAGACTTCCACTCCTTGTGACCCTCCAAAATCCACTCGCGCAAGAATCCCTCGTACTTATCCAAAGGCAAGTACCAGTGTTTTGTCTCACGCTTTACAGGCACAGCACCAGAAACGGCACTGCGAGGGTTGATCAACTCGTTTGAAGATAGCGTAGAACCACACTTCTCACACTGGTCGCCGTATGCCTTCTCGTTGTGGCAATGAGGACACTCGCCGACGATGTAGCGGTCTGCGAGGAATGTCTGAGCCTCCTCGTCGTAGAACTGCTCTGTGGTCTGCTCGATGAACTTGCCCTCGTCGTATAGTTTGCGGAAGAACTCCGAAGCCGTAACACGGTGGGTTGGTGATGATGTGCGAGAGTAGATGTCGAACGACATACCGAGGCGTGCGAACGATGTCTTGATAATCTCGTGGTAGCGATCTACAACCTGCTGAGGGGTGATACCCTCCTTGCGAGCCTTGATTGTGATGGGCACGCCGTGCTCGTCGCTTCCGCAAACCGAGATGACGTCGTGGCCCTTTAGGCGAAGATATCGTGTATAGATATCCGATGGCACATAGACACCTGCCAAGTGACCGATATGTACAGGTCCATTGGCGTATGGGAGTGCCGATGTGATTAGATAGCGCTTATACTCTTTACTCACTGGTCTATTTATTTTTTATTATGTTGCATAATTTTGTGGGCTAAAGCCCTGACATTGGGCAGATAACGACTCTGAGTGTCGCTATTTGCGCACAATACGTAACAAAGGTAATAAAAAATTGTTAATGGTCAAAGTATTTTTATAATTAATAAAATGGCTATGTGGCTTGTCTGTCGGGGTTGAAGTCGCAAATCAGATTATAAACAAAAGGAAAATTATAGTACTTTATTAAATTTTTTTAGTATATTTGTGCAGTATTTGTAATTTATACGGGTATTGACAATATTCTCTAACAACTTAATATAATTTGTAATATGATTAATTACAAGGATTTAGGCCTCGTGAACACACGCGAGATGTTCAAGAAGGCGGTTGATGGTGGTTATGCAATTCCAGCATTCAACTTCAACAATATGGAGCAGCTTCAGGCTATCATTATGGCTGCAGCAGAGACTAAGTCTCCTGTTATCCTCCAGGTCTCTAAGGGCGCACGTCAGTACGCTAACCAGACCCTCCTTCGCTATATGGCTGAGGGTGCTGTGGAGTATGCTAAGGAGCTCGGTTGGGAGAACCCACAGATCGTTCTTCACCTCGACCACGGCGACTCGTTCGAGACTTGTAAGAGCTGTATCGATATGGGCTTCTCATCAGTTATGATTGATGGCTCACACCTCCCATACGAGGAGAACGTAGCCCTCACTAAGAGGGTCGTTGAGTATGCTCACCAGTTCGATGTAACTGTTGAGGGCGAGCTCGGCGTATTGGCTGGTGTTGAGGATGAGGTTGCTGCTGAGGAGAGCCACTACACTAAGCCTGAGGAGGTTGTAGACTTCGTTACTAAGACTGGTTGTGACTCTTTGGCTATCTCTATCGGTACCTCTCACGGTGCTTTCAAGTTTACCCCTGAGCAGTGTACTCTCGACCCACAGACAGGTCGTCTTGTGCCACCACCATTGGCATTCGACGTATTGGCTGCTATCGAGGAGCAGTTGCCAGGCTTCCCAATCGTTCTCCACGGCTCATCATCAGTTCCACAGGACGAGGTTGATACAATCAACAAGTATGGTGGCGCATTGAAGGCTGCCGTAGGTATTCCTGAGGAGCAGTTGCGCAAGGCCTCTAAGAGCGCTGTGTGCAAGATCAACATCGACTCTGATTCACGTCTTGCTATGACCGCTGCTGTACGCGAGGTGTTCGCACAGAAGCCAGCAGAGTTCGACCCACGTAAGTACTTGGGCCCAGCTCGTGACAATATGAAGAAGCTATATATCCACAAGATTAAGGAGGTTCTTGGATCGGACAACAAGGCTTAATCGCTTTAGCCTACAAATAGAGATAGAGCGTATTCCGAGGGATACGCTCTATTCTATTTTATTAGGTTAAGATTCTGTTGTTAAGGCTCGAAGTTGCACCTTAGGCTTATGGGTGCGGGGCGTTCGCTCTTGATCTTGCCAATCATCACGTCGAGATATTGTTGGATGTCGTCCCTGAGTCGCTTATAGAGTGGGCACGACGTATAGTTCTCATTATCAAGCAATACATCCTTTATCGAACGGAGGGTATTAGTGTAGTTCTGCAACTCGTTCTTCAGTGCAACACCCTCAACTTGTGAGTTGTTTATCTTGGCCACGGAGAGTTGTCGCAGTTTGTCGCATACAGACTTTAGTAGGGGCATCGTGACATTATCCATTAGCGTATGGCCGTGCATAAAGAGGTAGCAATTGTCACTCTCCACGCCTCGCCCCTTGAGGCGCTCTCCGAGGGCAGCAACCTCCTCGATCATCTCAGGGTTGTTGCGCTCCAAGGACTCACGCCTACGCTCAATATTGCGCTCCAACCACGCTAAGGTATTCTGACCATTATGGCGAATATCGACATATCCGAGGCGTACAGAGGCCTTAAATTCTGCCAACGTGAAGACGCTCTCGTGAGAGAGCTGTGCCGAGTGGACATACCACAAAAATAGCGGATAGATGGCCTTTGAATACTCTGCCATAAAGCGCTCGAAGTCGAAGATGCGAGTGTCGTTCTTCGTCGCCTTTACACAGACATTGCGCAACGAAGGGGCGTAGCAGAGGTAGTTCTCGGTGGCATAGGTGTAGGTATGAAACATATTCTCGGCCTCAAGGATCTCGCGCGACTGCTCCGTAGCGCCATCGAAGAGGTAGTCGAAGTCGGAGTCTACGCAGAGCAGTGTACTCTGTTTCTCCGTGCGACCTAACATCGACATAAGCACCTTCTTGCCTTTGGGGAGGTCCTCGCGGTTGGGTACAGATATCTCGAAGCGGAGATAGGGGTTGCGGAAGTGGTCAAAGATGCCACGCCAGAAGGCGACATCCTCATACCCTTCGACAAAGACGTGGACAAGGTGTCTGTCGTCCTCTGGAGGTAGGATGTCGGGCAAGCCCTTGGGGTTGTACTCCGCAAGGTTGCGCTTTGAGCTGAAGCGTTTCTTGGGTTTCATAGCGTAAAGTTATGAAAAAAATTGTAATTTTGTCGATGACAACCGAAATAAGTGGTTGTTATGGTATAAATATATAGAGTATAACTACTATGTCTAACGATTGGAAAGAGCGTTTGGGAGTGGTCTTTTCGACAAATCCCGACTTTAACTACAATACTACAGAGGAGAGTGAGCCTACGACCCTCGACCCACAGAAGCAGAACCTCAAGGTGTGGCTCGACAGACTTAAGGGTGGTCGTGTCGCTACCGTCGTGCGAGGCTTTGTGGGTAGTAGCGACGACCTCGCGGCTTTGGGTAAGGAGCTAAAGAAGAGTTGTGGCGTGGGTGGCACGGCTAAGGATGGCGAGATTATCATCCAGGGAGACCACCGCGACCGAGTTATCGAACTACTCACCAAGGCGGGCTACAAATGTAAGCGTGCAGGCGGTTAATAGAGCGAGGTATGAATATAGAGCTTATTGTTGTCGGCAAGACCGATATGAAGGAGGTGGAGGCGTTGGTTGCGATGTATAGCAAACGTCTAAACCACTATGTGCGTTTCGCTATCACCACCATTGCCGACGTGCGCAACACACGAAAACTCTCTGAGGCGGAGCAGAAAAGGCTGGAGGGTGAGGCTATCTTGCGCCTTATCAATGATTCGGACCACGTGGCCCTGCTCGACGAGCACGGCGCGGAGTTGCGCTCCATAGAGTTCGCCGACCTCATACAGCGTCGTATGTCGTCGGGTGTAAAGCGTCTGGTCTTTGTTATCGGAGGCCCATACGGTTTTTCGGATGCGGTCTATAGCCGTAGCAATAGCAAGCTCTCGTTGTCGAAGATGACCTTCTCGCACCAGATTGTTCGTGCTATCTTCACAGAGCAACTCTATCGTGCCTTCACCATTCTCAAAAACGAGCCCTATCATCACGAATAGTGTGGGTGAAAGAGGTATGAGCAAAAACAAAGGGGTGTCAAGCGACACCCCTTTGCTATATAGTTGGTACTTAGATTACCTATACTCCACGGTAATAGTCTCGATGTTAGAGTGCGAGCTGCCAGCTGGGGTGAAGACAACCCTGCTGTTGCACTCCTTGGTCCACTCAAGAGTTGTAACGCTTGCGAAGGTTGTTGTAGTGTAGCCGTCATACTCCTTACCCTTGAGGTCGATGAGGTAGCCAGCAGGAGCGGTCATTGTAATCTTTGTGATTACCTTGCCGTTTGCAGCCTCGACGCGAAGCTCGTTTGAGGTAGTACGACCGATATAGATACAATCGCGACCATCAGCGTTGTTAGTTCTCCAGCTACCAGTTGATGATACGACGATGTCGCCCTCATAGATAGTGCCTACGGTAGAGCCACTTGCGTTTGAGTGGCCCTTGAAGTCGAAAGTGAGAGACTCGCTCTCCTGGGCAGGGGTATCCTCAACAATCACCTCAATACGATTAGAGGTTGATGCAACGTGGCGGGTCTCATCAGCAGGATTTGCAGTGACAAAAACCTTGTATTGACCTGCAGCGACATTCTCAAATGTTGCTGTTGTCGTATCAACGGTTACACTTTGCTCGCCACAAACTACGGTATAGTCCTTTGCACCCTCGACAGCGGTCCACTCTACAATCACGGTGTTTCCATCAACCGTAGCAGTTGCAACTGGCTCATCGAGAGGAACTACCTGACCTGGAGTCTCTGGCTCCTCGCTACTCTGGCCATCCATATAGAATATATAGTAGTGGTATGATGAGCCTCGGCTTACTGCGTAGTTGAACTTGTAGTTGTCGTAGTTGTTGAGGTAGCGCACACTTGTACCATCGTAGTATGAGCCCATCTTAGCACCATTGTCGATGAGTTCTACGCTCCACGAAGCACCTGCCTCCAATGTTGGGCTGTAGTAGAGGGCGCTTGTCCAGTTTTCGGCGTCATACGTACCACAGAGGTAGCCCGCAGTAGCATCCTTGAAGGCGAATGTGCCAGGGGTAGAGCCCTCCTCAAGGGTGAACACAGCAACGTCGCTGGTGAGTGAAGTCTCCAAAATCTCGACATCGTTGGTGATGGTCATTGACGACACAACATTGATCTTTGTTGAGTCATAAGGGTTTACTGAGAGGAACTTCGCTGAGCCTGAGGCGTAGTTGCGATTGGCGATGATAACCTTGTCTCCAGCATTGAGCTCTGCGACATCTGTAAGCAACTGATATGCCTTAGGCTTCTCAACGATGCTGAGCCCAGATACGGTGAAGGTTGCAATGTTTGCTCGTTCGAACTTGAGGGTCTCGTCTGTAAGATCAACCTCCTTTATGTAGTCGTATTTATCTGTTGTGACCTTAACGGTGAACGATTTGCCACTTAAGTCGGTAGGGATGGTTGTGAACCATACGGTCTCCTCGCCAGTCGCCTCAAGACCGTTCATGTGGAGGGTGATATCCTCGTAGTTGTTGTTCCAAACGGCATTCTCAACCGTTGCACCCTCGTGAACCTTTACCGTAACACTTCCCGCAGGTTTTGCTGGAGATGAGAATACGATGCTCTCGATCTTCTCTCCCTGGCCAATGCCCTCGATGGTCATACGAACAAGCGCCACCATACGTGAGAATAGGAACGACACCTTGTCGGGAGTGCTATCTGTAACGATAGGCTCCTTAGATACAAGGATATCTCCTGCAGGATCGTAGCTGTCGGCAAGAGGGGTCTGCTCCTGAAGTGTTGTTAAGGTTACAGACGAAGTGATGCTCTTGTAGGCATAGGGATAGAAGGCGCCAAAGGTATATTTTGTTGCACCATCCGTAGGCGAGAAGTCTGCGGTAAATGTTGCGCGGTTATCAACAAGGCTATACTCCTCGTGTGTAGCACTCTGGCGACGAGTGGTGCTCTCGTCTGCAAAGTAGATGATGGTTAGCTGCTCGCCAGTCTCGTTCCACTTGATTGTCTGGCCGTCGATGTACGTACGAGTTGCGTCGTCTGCGACCTCCACGGTGATTGTCTGAGCGCACTCTGGAGCAGTGATCTCTGTGTTCTCCTTGGCACATCCTGCAACGAGTATAGCCAAAGTAATGATAGGGGCAAAAAATCTCTTCATAGCTGTCGTCAGATTAAAACTCTCCAAAATCATTCCATTCAGGGTTCTCGCCAGGAAGGCCAAAATCCGAGTCGCTGGATAGGGAGAATCCAGCCTCAACGTCCACGCTGATAATAGTCAGTTCGGGAGTCAAATAGTTTTCGTTTTTCTCCATAGTTTTATAGTAGTGTTATTTTATATTTTTCTCAATTCGCGCAAAGATAGTATTATTTTCTTAATTGTGTTGCTATTTTTATAAAAAAGAGCCAATTATCACTTTTTAATAACTCTTCTGAATAAGATTCTTATTATTAAAATTTATAAAAAACAGCGGTTATATTTTAATACAGACGCATTTTACCCCCCCCTATTTATAAATAATTAAATATATGGTATCGAAAAAAGTGCTATACTGTAGGTGAAATTAGATTGAAAAATAATTGGAAGGGGAGATAATTTTATTAACTTTGCATTCGCTTATGTCTGAGTAAGCAGAAAATGGTGTGAAATATATACAAACAAATATTAATAAAAACTAAATTAACCAGGGTTGTCGTGCAAACTTGTGTCGGCTACCCGCAAAAACAAAACTAAAAAGATGAAAAAAACACTTTCCCTAATGGTTGCGATGCTTGCCATTATTGGTGTGACATCGTGTGAGAAGACTCCAGATGTTATTGATACCCCTTCGGAGGAGGGCGTTACAATCTCTGCAACACTTGAGAATGGTCGCGACTGGAATGCTGGTGACGAGGTCGTTATCAATGGTGCTTCTTATTACATCGAAGAGGGCGGTGCCTCTACAGCCCTTGTAGATAATGTGAAGAAAGCTGATGCCTATTATGGTGCATACGATTTTGGTACAGGTACAATCAATGGAACAGTTCTTACCATGGAGCTTCCATCTCTTCAAGGCCCTGAAGTAGATATGGTTAGACCAATGGTAGCCTCAAATACAACTACAAACCTCG
This sequence comes from uncultured Alistipes sp., assembly GCA_904502285.1. Classification (GTDB taxonomy): domain Bacteria; phylum Bacteroidota; class Bacteroidia; order Bacteroidales; family Rikenellaceae; genus Alistipes. The sequence continues at coordinate 90,585 of CAJGEC010000004.1, forward strand.
TATTCAAGGAGCTTCTTGGTACACTTCGTCTTAACGTAGGTGGTGAGGGTAAGATTGCCAAGGTGGTGATTAGCTCGAATGGTACACCTATCGCAGGTGTTGGTGAGGTAGACCTCAACTTCGTTGGCTCTCCAGCATTTGCTATCGATGAGTCTGGTAGCCACTCTATTACGATTAATCTTGGTGAGGGCGTCGATCTTCCAGCTTCAGTCGATGCACTCCTTCCAGCAAAGAGCTACTCTGGTTTCGTTGTTACACTCTACAGCGCTGACGACAAGGTGGTAAGCGGAATCGAGATTCCACTCACAAACGTACACCGTGGTAGCGTTGCAGAGGCAAACATCTCATTCGACCCAAGTGTGAGTGTGGAGACTACCTATCTCGTGGCATCGCTTGAGGATGATGCTGATGGCAATACCACTAATTGGACTGCAACGTCTGTACTATATGTAAATGGTGTGCCTGTTGAGATTGCTGGTGGTCAGGATACTCCAACCGCTGATTTTGGTCCTGTGGCAATGGCTGATACCTATTACGCATCTACATCTTCAACATCTGTAAATGGTGTTAGTGGCCACGCAGTGCGTGTGTCAATTCCTGCAAAGCAGCGTGTGAATACATCGCTCTTCGCTCTTAATCCAGCTGTAGGTAAGTCTACAACAAACGAGATCGAGATGACTTATCTCGCAGGTGTTATGGATGTAGTGGTTGAGGGCCCATATATGATTCGCAATGCAGTTCTTACAGGTGTGAACAACCGTCGTTTGGCAGGTTCGGGTGTTGTAGATATGTCTACAGCAACTCCTCGCTTTGCTCTCAGCTCTGACGCATCGAAGAGCGTGACTCTCGATTGTGGTACATCGGGCTTGAACATCGAGGGTGGTGCAACACTTCGCTTCGTTTTGCCAGCGGAGGCATACACAGAGGGCTTTACCCTTACGCTTGAATCAACAAACGGTGAGTCATTTACCCAGGAGATGGGTGCTGTCACCATCGAGCGCAATGTAGTGGCTACATATCCTGAGACTGTGGTATGGGAGGGCGGTCAGAACGACTCTAACAACCTCAGTAAGTTCGGATTCTCAAACTGCTATATGATTCATACTGCTGGTGAGTATAGCTTCCAGACTCGTTTGGTGGATAATACTCCAGTGAACAATATCGCTAAAGTGGATTGGCTTTGGGTTTCAAGCGTAGAGGGCCAGAGTGGTAATGCCCTTATTTCAAATATCCAGTATGAGAATGGCAAAGTTACATTCACCGCTTCTGAGTACGAGGGTAATGCACTCCTCGCAGCGTTTGATGAGGCTGGTCAGATTGTATGGTCTTGGCATATTTGGATGACAGATCGTCCTGAGGTTCACGACTATCAGAACAACGGTATTCCTCAGAGTGGTGGCGAAACCGACGGCTACTACTGTATGGACCGTAACCTCGGTGCTACCTCTGCTTCATCAGAGGATGGATACGAGACCTTTGGTTTGTATTATCAGTGGGGTCGTAAGGATCCATTCATTGGTGACACAGCTGAGGAGCGCTCAAGAGATACACAGGCTGGTGGTTGGATGAATGTGGTAGAGCCTTTCGGCAATGCTTCAACTCTCACTGTTTGCAACCCTGCATACTCTCAGGCTAAGTGGGGTGTAGCTGCTGCTGACGCTAATATTGGTTCTATGGCCTATGCTACTGCTAACCCTATGACCTTCCTTTCGGCAGACCCATCAATCAGTGCTGGTACGTGGATTAATCCTGAGACTATGGGTGCTGAAAAGAATAATATCATCTATGATGCAGACAAGAGCCTCTGGCGTCCATTCCAGAAGTCTAACTATGATCCATGTCCTCAGGGTTATGTAGTGCCTCGTAAGGCAATGTGGGTGGCGCTTGATAGCACAAATAGCCTATTTGTGGAGTATAAGGGCTTTATGAATACTACTGCGCTCGGTGCAAATGTGTGGTATCCTGCAGCAGGTTACCGTAGCGCTCATCCATCGGATGCTGGTGCTCTTATGAGTGTTCAGAACGATACAGGTTTTGTGAAGCTCTGGACATCGGAGCTTGAGGTATCTTACACAGCATACTGCTTCACATTCAACTACCCTTACTACTATGCTGGTAGTGGTGCTGGTTGGGCTAATGGTTACAACGTGCGTTGCGTAAAGGCATACTAAAAACTTAGGATATAATACGTTATATTATGAAAATGTTGAGAGGTTTGTCAGCCCTTACTGCTGGCGTTGCAGCACTCTTTGTTGTTGCTTGTGAAGAACCAATTAATGATGTCAATCAGGAGGAGCCAAAAGTTGAGATTGAACTGGTGGTGGATCCAACATCCGTAGAACTCGCTGCGGATGGTACTGCCCAGAGAGTCTCGGTAGATACAAATGCCGAAGTGTGGGACTATGTTGTAGGTGCATCATGGCTCACTGTCGAGAAGAGTGGTCAAGGCATTGTGCTAACTGCTCAGCCAAATGACAGCAAGAACCCTCGTGAGGGAGAGGTTGTGATTTTTGCGACTATTGGTGATGACTCAGCTCAGGTGATACTCCCTGTTACTCAGCGCGGTGGTAGTGGCTATGTCGCTGGCTCTGAGGAGTTCGAGTGCCCAGTGTTTATGAGCCTTATGTTGGAGTACTACGATGCTAATGGCGACGGCGTAGTATCTGACGAGGAGGCTGCTGTGGTTACTGAGATGGTGCTTACAATGACCGATGATGAGGATGAGGCTCGCGAGCCTATCACATCACTCAAGGGTATTAAGCGTTTCGTAAACCTTGTGTCGCTTGATTGCGATTGCAACAACATCACTACCCTCGACTTGAGTGGTATGGAGAAGTTGGAGTATGTAGATTGCTCATACAACCTCCTTACCGACCTAAATATCTCAGGTTGTACATCGATGAAGTGGGTTTACTGCTACTCTAATAAGATTGAGAAGGTAAACATTCAGGGATGTAAGAACATTATGTTCTTCCAGGCATATAAAAACAATATTACATCGCTCGACTTTAGCGATATGCCTGAGTTGGTCTACTTTGATGTTCGTCTCAACTCGCTTAAAGAGGTCGATTTCAGCAACTGTCCTAAACTTAAGGTGGCAGCTATTGGCACTAACCAGATTATGTCGCTTAACCTTGAGGGACTTCCAGAGTTGTACACATTGGGCTGTTACGAGAATAATATCGCAACGCTTGACCTAAGCAAGCTCCAGAACCTTGAGATGTTGGAGTGCTATGCAAACAATCTTGCAACACTCGACCTCTCTAACAACAAGAAGCTTGCTACTCTGACCTGTCAGCGCAACCTTCTTACCGAGTTGAATATTGAGGGTTGTAGCCTCCTTAAGAAGCTCGACTGTAGCGTCAATTACCTCTCAGGTACACTCGACCTCAATGACTTCCCAGCATTGGATTGGCTGTCTTGTGGTGGAAATAACTTCACCGCTATTAATATCGATGAGTGTTCTGCAATGACTGACCTGGCGTGTGAAAATACACAGATTACAGAGCTCAATGTCTCTACATTGCCATTGCTTGTGTCGCTTATTGCAAATGACTGTCTCCTTACGGAGATGGACTGCAGCAACAATCCTGTGCTTGAGACCCTCTACCTTCAGGGCAATCCTCTAACATCGTTGATACTATCACAAGATCATGGTGTAGCTGACCTCAAGGTAGATAATTACGAAGTAATTACCTACAAGTAGTAAGCGTGGGACTGTGTAAATAGTTAAGGGCGTATCCAATGCGGATACGCCCTTGATTGTTGTATAAGATAAGTAGTAGCCTCTACTCCTTGCTACGCACCAGGCGGAGGGAGTGGGGTGTGGTTTGCTTGATGACGATGCGCTTGTCGAAGGCGTAGTTGTGGTAGAGCTCCTCGGTGTAGTAGCGGATGGTGACCATCTCCATATCCTCCATCTTCTCCACGTCGAAGCCCTCGGCAACCAACTCCGAGATAGCCTCGTCGATATGCCACGAAGCATCAACGGCCATATAGAGGTTCACTGCGGAGTTATGCACTAAGTTGATGCGGATGCGGTGGCTGTCGAAGGTGGTGAATACCTTGGCAAACTTCTCCTCAAGGACAAATGAGAGGTCGCGCGAATGAAGGTTTAGCAATACCTGGTCCTTCTGAATCATTATAGGCTCGTAGGCGCGCTCCACATCGCCCGTAATTACCGAGCCTGGGGCGTTCTTGTCGCCAAAGGGACGCACGTAGAGAGGTATATTCTTGGCCTCCAATGGTTTGATGGTCTTGGGGTGGATGATTTGTGCGCCACTATAGGCCATCTCGATAGTATCGGTATAGTTCAAGCGATCCAACTTCTTGGCGTCGGGGAACTTCTTGGGGTCGGCATTAAGGATTCCGTCTACATCCTTCCATACGCTCATCGACTCAGCATCGAGAACGTGGGCCACGATGGCTGCGGAGTAGTCCGAGCCCTCACGGCCGAGGGTGGTGGTAGTGCCATCGGGAGCGCCTCCAATAAAGCCCTGACCCACGAAGACTGAGACGTCACTCGCCCCAATCTCGCGCTTCAGGCGAATCGCCGTAGCTTCGATATTTACGTTGGCATCCTTGTGTCGTTGCTCGGTGAGGAAGGCGCGACGCATATCTATCCACTTGTTGCGTACGCCGTGACCATTGAGGTAGTTGGAGATGATGGTCGTAGATATCAACTCGCCAAAGGCGACGATGGTGTCGTACCACAATTCGGCATCGGAACTGCGGTAGATGGTGTTGCGCACGGTGTTGCGCAGCTGCTCGAAGAGGAGGTCTACCTGCTCGATGGTGATGTCTGCGCCCATAAGGTCGTCGATGATGCCACGGTGGTAGGCATACGAGAGGTCTATGCGCTCCAAGGCGAGGGCCTCGTTACCCTGTTGCATCGCCTCGAAGACACCCTCAAGGGCATTTGTGGTCTTGCCCATAGCCGAGACAATGATGAAGAGGTCGCTCTCGCCAGTTACTATGTCGAGGAGGTTTCTTACGCCCTTGGCATCCTTGACGGATGCTCCTCCAAACTTATATACTTTCATACAGATTTCTTCGGGTTAGTTGCTCTTGATTATACTAAAAGACCCTCTAAGTCGTGCAAGGCATTGATAGCATCCTCGTAGCCATCCTTAGCTGCTCGGCTATACCATTCGCGCGCAGAGTCGATGTCGCGCTCTACGCCCTTGCCCTGCTCGTAGCAACTGCCCACGATGAACATCGCGTAGTCGCTGTGGCCTTGAGCCGCAGCCTTCAAGAACCATTCGAAGGCTCTCTTATCATCCTTGGTAATGCCCTCACCAGAGGTGTAGCACTGGCCTACGGCAACCTCCGCCAAGTCGTAACCCTTCTCGGCAGAGAGGAGGTAGTAGCCTACGGCACGTTCAGCATCCTGCTCGGCACCAATGCCACGGAAGAGGCAGTTGCCCACCTCGTATTGAGCGATGGTGTGTCCATTGCGTGCTGCAGCAAGGTACCACCTCAGCGCCCCATTCATACAACTATCCACACCTACGCCCTCGGCATAGCAACGACCCATAGTGTACTGAGCCTCGGCAAATCCCTGAACGGCAGCGGCAAAGAGGTAGTCGATAGCCTGAGTTATATTCTGCTCTACTCCATCGCCATTAAGGTAGCGCAAACCCATCTGATAGTCCGCCTCAAGATGCTCGATAGTAGTCTCGCATTTATCACCAATAAGTGATGCTGTAATTTTATTTAGAAAGTCACTCATCGTATATCATTTTTAATCTATTAGACATAATATGTTTTGTAATATCCCAATCGTGGGATACAAATATATGAATTTTAATGCAAAAACTGCACGATTTTGCAAATTTTTATTGTTATAAGTTTTAAAAAGCTAATCAAATTAGTATAAAAACTCGCAAAAGAGATGATTATTGCAAATAAAAGATTTATATCTGGAAAAATCTAACGAATGAGGGAAAATAATGATGGCGGCCTGGTGTTCAATGACTTATGAGGACTTTTGATGAAAGCCTCGCATATGCAAAAGTGCAAGGAAATGAAAGGTAATGAGGGCGAACGGTTTTCAAATCATTACCCGATAATGAAGTAAGTTTATAGGTCGTTGGAGTTTATTTCTACTCTCTGCCACATTCTGCATAACAGTGTATAACTCGCTGATAACTAATTTTGTAACCAAAAAAGATTAGATTATGCGAAGTACATTTAAGGTGCTGTTCTATGTGAACGGAAGTAAGGAGAAAAACGGTATTGTCCCCATTATGGGGCGAGTTACAATCAATGGTTCGGTGGCTCAATTCAGTTGTAAACTGACTATTACAAAAACAATGTGGGATGCAAAGGGTAACCGAGCAAAAGGCAAGAGTAAAGACTCAAGAGACATCAATCTTGCTTTGGATAACATCAAGGCTCAAATCATCAAGCATTATCAACGCATTTCGGATAGAGAAGCCTATGTTACTGCCGAAATGGTACGCAATGCCTATCAAGGTATCGGAAC
>CAJGEC010000005.1 GCA_904502285.1 uncultured Alistipes sp.
ACCCTTTGAGTCATAGGATAGAGTCATTAGATTATCAAGCAATGTCATATAGCCTTTATTATTAAGTAAGGCATATGTAGTATAGCTATGGTCACCACCATAAGCTTCTCCACCATACTCCCTAACAATCTCCAATTCATTATCGGAGCCATAGTTATAGTAGCGTTTAACGTAATAATCATCAGCAGAATACGTAACCCTTGTTATACGTCCATCACTATCGTACTTCAACGCATACTCCGCTACTACGTCGTCTTCCTCGAATATGATTTTAGAGACCACTCTCGCTTTACTACTACTGCCAGAGCCACTGCCAGAGTTGTCGTCGGTAGTACAAGCTATCGACAACGATACGATGGCCAATAGAGCCAATAATATTTTTATATTTTTCATAATGGTTTACATATTTAGATAATGATGCAAAAAGTAGCACTTCTTGCATCATTACCAAATTTAACAAACAGAACTAAAATGCGAGACCCAAAGATATGGTTGTAACACCAAGTTTGCCCACATAATAGTCGTCATCATAATCTGCAATCTTCGAGAAATCAACAACATGACCTACACCCAAATATACTGAGTTGAAGGTGAAGCCAACACCGAAATTAAAGCCTGCCTGGAAACGCTTGAACGCTAAATCGCCCATAGCATTATCTTTATCAGAGCTATCAAACAACTTGTATGTCTCGGTCTCGTTATCGCCTTCGTACGACAACTCCTGCTTGATATTACCCGCTACGTTAATACGGAAATTGAGACCCAAATAGGGTGTTATAGCCACCTTATCGTTGTTGAACGATAGACGAAGCGCCAAGCTAACAGGTATGTTAAGAGAGTACATATTTGCCTTAGTGGCATCTCTTAAGCCATCTTTTTTCTCCTCTTCCTTACCAAAGCTATACATAAAGTTTGCTCCATACTCCAAATAGAGAGGGACGTTTTTAACGATATTGCTGGCGTGGAGATAACCGACAGTTACACCATTCTTAAACGGACAACCCTCCTCATTCTGACTCTGATAGTCCTCCCACGTGATCTTCAATGGGTTATAACCCACATAGAAGCGGTTATAATCCATCGATGGCATCTGCGCAAAGAAGTTAGAACCACCGTTGTTAGTTGTGTTCATAGTAGTCTGCTGGTTTGTATTCTGAACAAACTGCGCAGAGGCATTAGTTGCCATAGCAACAAAGACCACGACCAAAAGATAGTAAAGTCTCTTCATAATGTTAATTGTTTAAGTTATTAATTGATTGATTGTTGTGTTATTTGCGCTTTAGTAGACAAATGGCATACGCCAGATGTTCGCTGTGGCGGTGGCACTTCCTCGCTGTGAAACAAAATAGATATACTTACCACAGCGACTCCACACAGGGCTTAAATCATCTGCCGCGTGGTAGGTGAGTTGCACCAGGTTTGTACCATCGATGCGACAAACATATAGATCGGTATTCTTATAGACAAAATCGCCACCTATACACTCGCTCTCGCCAACAAAAAGAATCCACTTGCCATCGGGTGAAAGAACAGGAGTCGTAAAACTCTTAGATGGATCAGATACGATACACTCCTCAACACCAGTACTATAGTTTATCTTCCAGATTTCGCCTTTGCCGCTATTATTCGCACGCGCGCACAAATATATATCGCTGTTCGAGATAGGATAAGGGTTCATTCCCGACGAGAAACTCGAAAGAAAGTTGCTCTTTACATCGTAGCCCCATATAGCAACGCCGTTATTCTCCATTCGCGAAAACAAAATCTTGTCCATCTTGGGTGTGTAAATGGGCGAATAATCGAGATTGGATGTCGTTATCTGACGACATACATAACCTGTGGTAGCATCCGTGATAAATATCTGATTGAAAGCGCCACGACTCTCCGAAAAGACTATAGACTTGCCATCAGGTGAGTAGGAGAAATCGATAATAGCCTGACGATTTGTGCGCTGCGTTGCGCCACCCTGCTTGCCCAACTCCTTAATAAATATATTTGTTGAGCCATTACGAGCCGAGACATAGGCAATATACTTGCCATCGACCGACACATCGAGGATGCGATTCGATAGCCAACTAATTGAACGACCCTGACGCTGAACAATAGGCATACAGACATAGTCGCTGGGCTGAGTAATCTGCATAAAGTCAATACCTCGCTCCTCAAGAGCATTGACCACCGAGTAATCAACAACTTGGGCTTTGACACCTGCAGCCCCAAGCAGGAGCAACATTGTTGCTAAAAATAAATTCCTCATATATAACACGTTAAGATATTATTCTAATAACCAAAGAGCCATCATCTCTAATAATACAAAGATAGGCAAACTTGAGTCAATATCTTGCGTTGCTATATTGAGTATTAGACAACAATAATGTTGCTATTTGCTCGACAAATCACCGTCGATGGCAGACGCCAAATCTGCAAAGAAATTATGCCCCAGAACAATAGAAATTCTATAAAGCAACTCCGTGTCGAGACTCGTTTTAGCAAAGATGCGGTAGACGTTGGTTCTATCACACGACAGATGATTGGCAAACCATACCACCGTGCGCTCCTGGCGCGCCAACTCTCTTCTGATAAGTTCTCCTATAGCTGGGGTATTCATACGCAAAAGATGTTATAGATAAAAAAAGGACGCGGTACAATCGGTGTACTCGCATCCCAAGGTGTCTGGCAATACCCAACGATAGAATAACCGAAAGCCCGCGCCAGAAGCGCGAGCATCTCCGCAATATTCATACCGTTATCCATTAAGCTGCCAGACTTTTGGGATTTTGATATAGTGCTAAAATGCTGTTAATTACTATATTATATGTCTATTTTCTCTTCAATGCTACATAGGCACAATGTTTCAAATCACAACAAAGATATACATTTATTTTAAAAACATCAACAACTAATTTGCTTGTGTGGACAAATTATCGACACACACAATTGCATCTGTTTGGTGTCGAGAAGATTATGTCGGCATTGCAACACAAAAGGGCTACTAAAAAAGGGGCTATCCTGGTGGATAACCCCCTCACTTTGTTTATGCCGTCAAGCAAGCCTTGCTACAACTTCACGCCGTAAGCTAAGTCGCCTGCATCACCAACGCCTGGGACAATATATGACTTCGAGGTAAGCTCCTCATCCACAGCCGCACACCACAACGTACACTTGTCGGGGTTGGTATGCTTACGGACATAGTCCACGCCCGCCTCCGAAGCAAATACCGCAGCAAAGTGAGTATGGTCTGGCTCTCCAGCACGACGAATCAAGGCGTCGTAGACCAACATCAACGACGTTCCCGTAGCCAAGAGCGGATCGACCAGAATAAGGGTCTTACCCGCAAGCGACGTGGTAGATACATACTCCACATCGACAATAAAACTACCATCTGGACGACTCTTGCGATAGGCCGAAACAAAGGCGTTATCGGCATCATCGAAATAGTTCAAGAAACCCTGATGGAAGGGCAAACCAGCACGCAATATCGTTGCGATAACAACCTTATCATCAATATTTTCGAGCTGAGCGATACCAAGCGGCGTCTCCACCATCTCGGTTTTGTAGTGTAGTCGCTTCGATATCTCATAGGCCATAATCTCGCCCACACGCTCCATATTACGACGAAAACGCATCGAGTCGCGCTGAACGACCCTATCACGCATCTGCGCAAGAAACTTATTGAGAATGGTATTCTCCTTATTCAAAACCTTTATCATAGTCGCAACGTATTGGTTATCTTTGGTTTAGTAGAGGAAGTTATTGAACGGATAGCGTCCCGCGTGAATCTCGCGCACCATACCATAGAGGTCGGAACGCAACTTTTCAACTCCCAACTTCTCACGTGCCGAAATGAAGATGCAGGGGGTATTAGCCTTAGCAATCCAGCTCTTCTTCAAATCATCCAATGAGAGATTCTCCTTCGTCATAGGCGTAAGGTCATCCTCCTCCTTGGGGGTATAGGTATAGGCATCAATCTTGTTGAAGACTAAGAATGTAGGCTTATCTCCTGCACCTATATCTGCCAAGGTCTGCTTCACCACGGCTATCTGATCCTCGAAACCAGGGTGAGAGATATCTACGACGTGTAGCAACAAGTCGGCCTCACGCACCTCGTCGAGCGTAGACTTGAACGACTCAATCAACTCGGTAGGCAACTTACGTATAAAACCTACGGTATCGGACATAAGGAATGGCAAGTTGTCGAACACCACCTTACGCACCGTAGTATCGAGCGTAGCAAAGAGTTTATTCTCGGCAAAGACCTCACTCTTCGACAATAGGTTCATCAACGTAGACTTACCCACATTGGTATAACCCACCAACGCCACACGCACCATCTGGCCACGGTTACTACGCTGAACAGCCATCTGGCGGTCAATCTTCTTGAGATCCTCCTTGAGCTTCGAGATGCGGTTGCGCACAATACGGCGGTCGGTCTCAATCTCTCGCTCACCAGCACCACCACGGGTACCCGTACCACCTCGCTGACGCTCAAGGTGGGTCCAGAGGCCCGCCAAGCGTGGGAGCATATACTCGTTCTGCGCCAACTCCACCTGCGTCTTGGCGTAGGCAGTCTGCGCACGAGCCATAAATATATCGAGGATAAGGCGCGTTCTATCCATCACCTTGCAAGGCATAGCCTGCTCGATATTACGGGTCTGGGCTGGCGAAAGCTCGTCGTCGAAGATGGCGATATCTATCTCGTTCTCCTTGCACCAGTCGGCAATCTCCTGCAACTTACCAGGGCCCACATATATCTTCGACAATGGCTGTGGGAGGCGCTGAGTAAAGCGCTTCACACTCTTAATATTTGCTGTCTCGGCAAGAAACTCCAACTCGTCGAGGTACTCCACTGCCGTAGCAGGGTCCTGACTATCTCGCACCACAGCGACAAGCACGGCACGTGTCTCTCGCTCATCGACCGTAGGGATTGACTCCTTGCTCTTTCCCTTAGGTTTCTCTTGTCCCTCTATCATCTTTCTTTCGTAGCGACATCCTCCCCCCCCCACGGCCAACCGCCAAGGGTTCGGATACCATTCATACTTATATTATTAATATATATGTCTCCACCCCACGCCTTCGATACTATGACAAGGTGGGCTTGGAAATACAAATTACGGGGTACCACTCGACAAAGTGGGACCCCGCAAATCTCAAACAACGACCTGTTAGTTCTGAATCTTGAAGGCTACAGGCAAGGTGAATGATACCTTTACAGGCTTACCACGCTGCTTACCTGGCTTCCAACCATTCTTCATCTCGTTAGCCTTCTTCAACACGTCGATAGTAGCATCAGACAAAGTCTTATCTGGCGACTGAAGAACCTTGAAGTTGGTCATCTTACCATCAGCACCCACAACGAACTGGATAACTACGTTACCCTGAATACCATTCTCAAGAGCGATCTGTGGATACTTTACGTTCTGCTGAACCCAAGTACGGAACTCAGGAAGGCCACCACCACGGAACTTAGGCATCTCCTCTACAGTGATGAAGATCTCGTCCTCAACGATCTCCTCCTCCTTCTCCTCGATAACCATCTCGAAGTCATCGAACTCGTCTGCATCGTCAGCGAAGACGATGTTAGTATCAATCTTCTGGTCGTTAGACACGATATTCAAGACATCGGTAACAACCTGTGCCTGAGCCTTCTGTGGCTCTGGAGGAGTCTCCATCTGGTCCTGACGTGTGTTATCAATCTGCTCCATCTCGGTAGTCTCACGCTTTGGAGGAGTGTACTCACCTGCCTCAGGCTTTGAGTGGATAGAGAATGCAAGGCCTGTAATACCCAATGCAATTACAAGACCAACCAACAAGAAAAGCATCCTTTTATTTTGCAAGTCTGCTTCTGGTGATTTCTTAGGTGTCATTATTCAATCTATTTTTTTAGTTTTTAATTGCTTAGCACAGATATAGCACACTCTTACGCATACTACACTATGCAAAGATATAAATAAAATTCTAAAAAAAATCACTTTGGCCCAAAAAATATTTATTTTTTATTAATTTTGTAGTCGATTACGACCTTGAAAGCAGATGATGACAATGACAAAACCTAAACTATATGGTGCTACCTTAGAGCAATTGCGCGCCTTATGTGAGCAACTTGAACTCCCCCGCTTCGCCCACAAACAGATAGCGAAGTGGCTCTACTCGCGCTTTGTGAATGACATCGAGGCGATGACCGACCTCTCGAAGGTGGCACGCCAGCGCCTTGCCGAGCACTGCGACTTAGGACTCTCGGCCCCACTCAAAGTGTCGGTGTCGTCGGATGGCACTAAGAAGTATCTCTTCCGCACCTTCGAGGGCGAATATATAGAGTCAGCGCTTATCCCCGACGGAGAGCGTATGACCCTCTGCGTATCGTCGCAAGCGGGTTGCCGTATGGGTTGTAAGTTTTGTGCTACAGGCCGTATGGGCTTTCGCCACCAGCTCTCCTCGACGGAGATAATCAATCAAATAGTATCTATCCCAGAGCGCGACCAGCTCACCAACCTCGTATTTATGGGTATGGGTGAGCCTTTGGATAATATCGACAACCTCCTTGCGACGCTCGACATCCTCACCTCGGAGTGGGGAATGGCGTGGTCACCAACACGCATCACCGTATCTACGGCTGGCGTGGCAAAGAGTCTCCCTCGCCTACTCGACGAGCAGAAGGTACACATCGCCGTTTCGCTCCACAACCCATTCCCAGAGGAGCGCAAAGAGATAATGCCGATAGAGAATGCCTACTCTATCCGCCAGGTGTGCGACATCTTGCGTCGCTACGACTTTACACACCAGCGTCGCGTATCATTCGAGTATATCGTTTTGGAGGGTATGAACTGCTCACCTCGCCACATCAAAGAGTTATCGCGACTCCTCGATGGCATCAAGTGTCGCATAAACCTCATCCGCTTCCACAAGATTCCTGACTCTCCGTTCTTCTCTCCACCATTAGAGAAGATTATAGAGTTTAGGGATACCCTCACCAAGCGTGGCATACAGACCACCTTACGAGCCTCACGAGGCGAGGATATCGAGGCCGCTTGCGGACTCCTCTCGACAGCCGAGAAGAGGTAGTAATCAATTAGTTGAGAAAGAATGAGACGACTCTTTATTATATACACACTCCTTATGCTTACCGCAGGCTATGCCTATGGTGAGAGCCCCTCTGTCACGGCTACTTCTGCCGACGGCAAGTGTCACTGCACCCTCGACTGGAGCGATGGTACTTTGCGCTGGTGGGCAACCTTTGATGGCAAGGAGGCCGTAGCACCATCACACCTCTCGATGGTTACCGACCGAGGTACTTGGGGTGAAAATATAGAGTTTGCAAACATATCCCTTAGCGACAACAACAGCCAAGCAACCATCAATTTTGGCGACTATGGCGTGGAGATACGAGCCTTCGACAATGGTGTGGCCTACCGCTTCCTATCTCACAGCGAGGGCGACTATAAAATCATCGACGAGGTTGCCGAGTTCGCCTTCTCGGAGGAGGATATGGCGTGGATACCATACGTGAACTACCGCCCCGATGCGACATCAGACTACGCAACACAATACGAGACCTCGTTCGAGAACACCTACACCCACACCGCACTCAAGGATATCGATTGGCGCAGACTAATCTTTACGCCTATCATTGTCGAGCATAACGGTCTAAAGTTATGGATTTCAGAGGCTAACCTTGAGGCATACCCTGGTATGTTTATCTCGAATAGAGACCAAAACGGCCTGCTCGACACGGAGTTTGCACCACGCCCCAAGGAGGTGGAGCAGGGTGGCCACAACATGTTGCAGGGTATGGTAAAATCGCGCCACAACTATATAGCAGAGTGCGACGGCAAGCGTACCTTCCCTTGGCGCATCGTGGCTATTGGCACGAAGGATAGCGACTTGGCAAACAACAACCTTGTGTGGGAACTTGCCGACGAGTGTCGCATAGAGAACACCTCGTGGATAGAGCCTGGCAAGGTGGCCTGGGAGTGGTGGAACGACTGGGGCCTGGAGGGCGTGGACTTCAAGGCTGGCATCAACAACCAGACATATAAGTATTACATCAATTTCGCCTCACGCTACGGCATCGAGTATGTAATTCTCGACGAGGGCTGGTCGGTAAATCTCGCTGCCGACCTTATGCAGGTTGTTCCTGAAATAGACATCAAGGCTCTCGTAGATTACGCCACCGAGCGCAACGTAGGCATAATCCTTTGGGCTGGCTACTGGGCGCTAAACCGCGATATTGAGGGGCTCTGCAAGCACTACTCCGCAATGGGAGTTAAGGGCTTCAAGGTGGACTTCCTCGACCGTGACGACCAGGAGATGGTGGAGTTTGTATATGCTCTCGCCGAGACCGCATCAAAATATAAACTACTCGTTGATTATCACGGTATTTACAAGCCTACTGGACTCAACAAAACCTATCCTAACGCCATCAATTTTGAGGGTGTTCACGGCCTTGAGACGATGAAGTGGCTGGGGGCTGAGCACGACCAGATAACCTACGACGTATCTCTTCCATTCCTTCGTGGCGCAGCAGGCCCTATGGACTACACCCAAGGCGCTATGCACAACGCCGCAAAGGGGTACTATCAGCCAAACTACTCGCGTCCAATGAGTCAGGGAACACGTTGCCACCAATTAGCGATGTATATCCTCTACGACGCTCCTCTCACTATGCTCTGCGACTCACCCACCAACTATGAGCGTGAGCCAGAGTTTACAGCGCTCCTGGCGTCAATTCCTACGGTGTGGCAAGAGAGCCGTGTGACAGAGGGTCGTATCGGAGAGTATGTCGAGGGTTATGCCCAGACTGCCGACACCCTCTACCTCGCTGGCCTCAATGGCAACCAACCACGAAATAGCGTAGTAACTGTCCCAGAGGGTTGCACCTTCGACTCGCTCGATATCTTCGTAGATGGACCGAACGCCACGACCAATGGTTCGGACTATAGCCACACGCACCTAACGGCCGAGGAGTATAATGCCAACGCCAACAGAATAGAGATAGATATGGCCCCAGGAGGTGGCTATATGATAAGGATAAACAACTGTAAATTAGCAAAATAACCGCTCGATGAGACTACAACTAACCATAATCGCGATATTTGCCCTCTGCTCGACACTCTCAGCACAGGAGAGTGCGGACTATGCCCATTGGGTAGACCCCTTTATCGGCACAGCAGACTACTCCGTGACACACCCTGGCGCTGTCGTTCCCCACGGTATGATGGCCACCGTACCTTTCAATGTCACTGGCTCGGACCTCAACCGTTTCGACAAGGACAACCGTTGGTGGAGCGCACCCTACGACATTCGTAATAAATACAGTGTAGGCTTTGCTCACGGCGCACTAAGTGGTGTGGGATGCCCCGAATTAGGAGCAATAATCACTATGCCTACCATAGGCGAGGTCAAGGCTGACCGCTACGAAAGAGGCTCTACATACGTTGAGGAGGTTGCCACCCCCGGCTACTATGCCACAACCTACGACAAGTTCTCTGTTCGTGCCGAGGCTACTGCCACGGAACGAGCATCGGTAGAGCGATACACCTTCCTTGAGGGAGGCCAGGCAAATATCATTGTAGACCTTGGCACAGCCCTATCTAACGAGTCGGGAGCAATGCTTCGCAAGGTGAGCAATACGGAGGTCGAGGGTGTTCGTCTCTTAGGCACATTCTGTTATACCAACCAAGCCGTCTTCCCCGTATATTTCGTGGCACGCATCTCTAAGCCTGCCCAGAGTACGGGTTATTGGAAGTTACAGCCAGAGATGACGGGCATTGAGGCTCAGTGGTCGGGCGATAGTGGAGAGTACAAACTCTACAATAACTACTCGCGCGAGATGATGGGTAACGACATCGGCTTCTTCTTCTCGCTCGGCGAGGTGGAGGCTGGTACGGTTGTCGAGGTCAAGGTCGGCATATCGTACACCTCGATAGAGAACGCGCGCAAAAACCTCGATGCCGAGGTGGGCGACAGCACCTTTGATGAGGTACGCCAAGCATCATACAATAGGTGGAACGAGGCCCTCTCGCGCATACGTGTTGAGGGTGGCACCGAGGAGGACAAAACCATATTCTACACCGCCCTCTACCACTCGTTGCTTCATCCCAATATCCTCAGCGACATCAACGGTGAGTACCCCACAATGGAGCGAGGAGAGAGGGGCTTGGCCGTGGGCTACGACCGCTACACGGTATTCTCATTATGGGACACCTATCGCAATGTACATCAGTTGCTTACATTAGCCTATCCTGAGCGACAGACCGATATGATACGCTCGATGGTGGGTATGTCTCAGGAGTGGGGTTGGCTACCTCGCTGGGAGCTTTACGGCCGAGAGACATTCACTATGGAGGGCGACCCTGCCATCCCTGTAATCGTTGATAGCTACCTCAAGGGACTACGCGACTTCGACGTCGAGGCCGCCTACGAGGCTATGCGTCGTTCGGCAACGACCGAGGGCAAGAGCAACCCTATACGCCCCGATATCGACCCATACATAGAGCAAGGATATATCCCCGTCGGCTGGTTTGCCAACGACCTCTCTGGCGACAACTCCGTATCTCACGCCTTGGAATACTACGTGGCAGACAACGCCTTAGCCGCCTTAGCCCGTCACCTTGGCGACGAGGAGTTCGCACAGACTATGGAAGAGAGAGCCTCTGGCTGGCGCAACTACTACTCCAAGGAGTATGGCGCACTACGCCCCATCGACAAGGAGGGTAACTTCATCACCCCCTTCGACCCCTCGGCAGGTGCAAACTTCTCGAACACAACAGGTTTCCACGAGGGCAGTTCGTGGAATTACACCTTCTTCGTACCACACGACATCGAAGGCCTTATCAAACTTATGGGTGGCAAAAGGGAGTTTACCAAGAGACTATGGAGCATATTTGAGGAGGGCCACTACGACCCTACCAACGAGCCAGACATCGCCTACCCCTACCTCTTCAGTCGCATAAAGGGGGAGGAGTGGCGCACTCAACGACTTGTAAAGAAGTTACTCGATGAGAACTACACTACTTCACCCGATGGTCTGCCAGGTAACGACGACACGGGAACGATGTCTGCGTGGGCCGTTTTCTCAATGATGGGACTCTATCCCGACTGCCCTGGCCAGCCATACTACACCCTGACCACACCACGCTTCGACAGGGTGGAGATAGAGACCACACACGGCACTATAGCCATCGAGTGTGAGGGTCGAGGCGACTACATAAAAGAGGTGCTGATGGGAGGAAAGCGTTGCGATACCTTCCGCATATCACACAGCGACCTAATCAAAAATGGAGGACTTAAACTAAAACTATATTAATATGAAAATCACAAAATTACTCATCGCTGTTACACTCGTTGTAGCAATGGTTGGTTGTTGCTCAAAACCAGTGGGCATCGACTACGTAAACCCAAAGATTGGTTCGGGAGGCCACGGCCACGTCTTCGTAGGTGCTAACGCACCATTCGGTATGACACAGGTGGGCCCTACAAGCATCACTCAGGAGTGGGACTGGTGCTCAGGATACCACGACTCAGAGAATAGCGTTATCGGCTTCTCGCACACCCACCTCTCAGGTACGGGTTGTGGCGACCTCTTCGACGTTACACTTATGCCTGTTATTGGAGATGTAGTGTATAGCCGTGGACGCCTTGGCGACTACACCACAGGCTTCTGGTCGGAGGCCGACCGCACACAGGAGGTTGTCGAGCCAGGCTACTACTCAGTGCCCTTGACTCGCTACAACATCACTGCCGAGATGACAGCCACAGAGCGTGGTGGTCTCCACCGCTACACCTTCCCTGCAAGCGACGAGGCTGCCATCATCCTCGACCTCGTACACGGAGGCTGCTGGGACCGTCCTGAGGACCTCTATGCTGAGGCCGAGGGCGACCGCCGCATTGTTGGACATCGCCACACCTACGGCTGGGCAAATGCACAGAAGGTATTCTTCGTGGTTGAGTTCTCGAAGCCTTTCGACAAGTTCGAGCCTATCGACGAGAACAACTTCTACTACCGTGTACACTTCAAGACCGAGGAGCAGGAGCAGATTGGTGTCAAGGTGGCCCTCTCTACCGTGAGCGTGGAGGGTGCTAAGCTCAACTTCGAGAGCGAGGTAGCATCAAAGAGTTTCGACGAGGTGCGCCAGGAGACGAAGGCTAAGTGGGCCAAGGAGTTGAATAAGATTCGCATCTACGGCGCTTCAGAGGAGCAGATGGAGATTTTCTATACGGGTATGTACCACATGTACGTTGCCCCATCACTCCTTTCGGATGTAGATGGCAAGTACCGCGGTGCAGACAATGAGGTCTACGACAACCCTGGCTTCGACACCTACACAACATTCTCGTTGTGGGATACCTATCGTGCTAAGTTGCCACTTATGACCATCACACACCCAGAACTTATGGACGACATCGTAAACACTATGATCGATATCTACAAGAAGCAGTCGTTCTTGCCTATCTGGCACTTGTGGGCTTGCGAGACTGGCTGTATGGTTGGTTCGCCAGGTATCATCGCCGTAGCAGACGCCGTGGCTAAGGGCATCGAGGGCATCGACCCTGAGGAGGCTTGGGAGGCTATCTACAACTCTTGTATGCACGACATCCGTGGTGGTCGCTACCGCAAGGCCTACGGCTATATGCCTAACGACCTTCAGGCCGAGTCTATCGCACACGATATGGAGTTCGCCATTGCCGATGCTGCGGCAGTGGAGGTAGCGCGCAAACTCGGCAAGAGCGAGGAGGAGGCATACCTCGAAAACCGTAGCCACTCTTGGCTCAACTACTTCGACCACTCTACAGGCTTCGTGCGTGGCAAGTCCTCTACGGGTGAGTGGCGCGAGGATTTCAATCCATACAACGCATCGCGCATCTCGAACGAGTACTGCGAGGGTAACGCTTGGCAGTACACGTGGCTAGTCCCTCAGGACCTCGACCTCTTGGTTGAGTGCTTCGGAGGTGTGGAGCAGACTATTGAGCGTCTCGACGGCCTCTTCACCGCAGATACCAAGATGGAGGGTGAGGATGTTACGCCAGATATCTCTGGTCTCATCGGCCAGTATGTTCACGGCAACGAGCCAAGCCACCACATCGTCTACTTCTACACTATGTTGGGAGAGCCTTGGAAGGCTGCCGACCTCATCTACGAGATTTGCGATATTATGTACTCTACCGAGCCTGATGGCCTCTCAGGTAACGAGGATGTAGGCCAGATGTCGGCGTGGTACGTGATGACCACCTTGGGCTTCTACCCTGTAGAGCCTGCAGCGGGCAAGTATGTGCTTGGCGTGCCTTTGATGGATCGCGCAGAGATGGATGTTGAGGGTGGTCTCTTCACCATTATTCGTGAGGGCTACACCCCAGAGAATCGCTATGTTCAGAGCGTAGAGCTCAATGGCGAGCCTTTGGAGCGCAACTACATCACCCACGACGAAATTGTGAGCGGTGGCGAGTTGAAATTCGTGATGGGCTCAGAAAAGAGGGCTTGGTATTAAAAATAGGGTGTGTGCAAGTGGTTAATATATAGCCATTTGCACACTTCCATTTAAAATATTTGCGTTTTTTTGCAGTTTTCGTACGAAAGTTTGTACATTTGCCCCGAAAATTGAAACGTAAAATTTATATTTTACAATCGTAAATTAGCCTAAACTTTTAAAAACTGAATTGATAGAGTTATGAAACTATCGTCTCGTGACATTATGGTCGGCATTAAGGAGTATCTCCTTATGACCTTCGGTATGTTCTGCTACGCCTTTGGCTGGCAGATGTGCGTACTTCCTGCTGGTGGTATGGGTGGTGGTGCTGCAGGTTTGGCAACACTCATCAACGCGATCCTTCCTGTCTCTCTCTCGGCAGGTTTCTTCACCATCGGTAACTTGATCTTCATCATCAACTGCATCTTGCTCATCCTCGGTGTGATGATCGTGGGTTGGAAGTTCGGTATCAAGACCTTGTACTGTATCTTGATGATGTCGGTGATGTTCAACCTCGTTGAGTTCCTCGACCCAGCATTGGTAGTCAATGTATTCAAGGGTGTTGATGCTTGGCGTTTGTTGATGGTTGTCCTCGGTGCTGCATCTTGCGGTGTGGGTATCGCTGTATCGTTTATGCAGGGTGGCTCAACTGGTGGTACTGATATCGTTGCGATGATTATCAATAAGTTCCGTACAGTAAGCTACGGCAAGGTATTGCTTATGACCGACTGCGGCATCCTCATCTCGTCAGTATTCCTCCACACTACCGTTAGTATGGCTACTGATGCAGGCCTTATCGAGATGACCGAGATCTCGCCATTGGCTCCTGAGGCATTCGCACGTATGGTTTATGGTTTCATTATGATTGCCGTTATCGGCTACACCGTAGACTTCGTACAGTCGGGCAACCAGCAGTCTAACCAGATTATGATCTTCTGCAAGGACTACGAGAAGATGGCCGATATGATCAATACCAAGGCTCAGCGTGGTGCAACACTCATCGACGCTATGGGTTGGTACTCTAAGACCCCTTCTAAGGCTGTGATGGTCGTTTGCCGTAAGCGCGATACCTCGATGATTCTGAAGTTTGTGCGCGAGGAGGACTCAAGCGCATTCATCACCGTAGGCTCAGTAATGGGTGTTTACGGTCAGGGCTTCGATGCCTTGAACAAGCTCTAATAGAGCACATTATCACATATTAAACGACTGCTGCGATGTTGTACGCACAGGTAGTTCTACCATTGGCGCAACCAATGTACACCTTCTCGTTAGATGAAGGGCTGGGAGTGCAGGTAGGCGATGCTGTGGTGGTACAATTTGGCAGCAGTCGTTATTATACGGGTATCGTCTGGAGCATCAGCGACCAGCGCCCCGACTTCCCTCGCATAAAACCGATACTCCTACGCCCATACTCCTCGCCCCTACTCACCGAGGCGATGCAGAGGTTGTGGGAGTGGATTGCCGACTACTATATGTGTACTCTGGGCGAGGTGATGCGTATGGCACTGCCCTCGCTCACGAAGCCCTCGGCAAGCTCACTCTCGGAACTCAACGAACGTAGCATAGAGCCCCCCACAGAGCGATATATAGCACTCGCGGAGGAGTTACGCTCGGAGGAGGCACTCCTTGAGTATAATAAGAGATATTGTCGGCGCGCTCCACGCCGCACAGAACTCCTCGACGCTATAGCCTTGGCTATCAAGGAGCAAGGGGGTGCGGATGGCTTCATCCCACGCCGTCTCCTAAACATCGAGACCCAACACCTCCTATCACTTCGCAAGAGCAACCTTATCATCGAGGAGCGACGCTTGGTGGAGCACAACAGCACCACCTCGCACTTCCTGCGTCCAACTCTTTCCGAGGCACAGAGCGAGGCACTCAACAAAATCTACGAGGCCCACAGCCAACAGCGGGTGGCTCTCCTTCACGGTGTCACTGGATCGGGTAAGACCGAAATATATATACATCTCATCGCCGATGCACTGACTCAAGGGCGTGATGTGCTGTTGCTCGTACCCGAAATTGTCATCACCTCGCAACTTGTCGAGCGACTTGAACAGATCTTCGAGGGTCACATAACCACCTACCACTCACAACTTACGGCCCTGCGCCGTGGTCAGACATTCCTGCGACTGACAACCTCCACGGGAGGAGAACTCATCGTCGGTGTGCGTTCGTCGATATTCCTACCAATGCACTCCACAGGACTTATCATCGTGGACGAGGAGCACGACATAAACTACAAACAGAGCGACGTTGCACCACGCTACAACGCCCGCGATTGTGCCGTGATTATGGGTCGCATCTATGGCGCCAATGTCGTACTGGGTAGCGCAACCCCCTCGTTGGAGAGTTACGTAAATGGCCAGACGGGAAAGTATGCCTACGTAGAACTTACGGAGCGCTGGGGCGAGGGTGTATTGCCCGAAGTGGTGGTGTCGGACACTATACGTGCCGTGAAGCGTGGTGAGCGCAAGACCCACTTCAACCTCGACCTACTCAACGACATAGCTCGCACACTGAGCGCTGGCGACCAAGCCATCCTCTTCCAGAATCGTCGTGGCTACTCACCCTACATACAGTGTCGCACGTGTGGCTACTCGCCCCGCTGCCCCCACTGCAACGTCACCCTCACGCAGCATAAGAAGACATCACGTATGGAGTGCCACTACTGTGGCTATACGATGCCTATCCCCTCGGTATGCCCCAACTGCAACATTCAGGATATGGGCCTTATGGGATTCGGCACGGAGCGAGCCGCCGAGGAGATATCACGCCTCTTCCCTGAGGCTCGTGTGGAGCGTTTAGATGGCGACACCTCGACCTCCGAGAGTGCCTTTAAACGCATCGTTCACCGCTTCGAGAACCACGAAGCCGACATCCTTGTTGGTACACAGATAGTCACCAAAGGCTTCGACTTCGGAGGGGTCAGCACCGTCGGAATCCTCAATGCCGACAACCTCCTCTCCACCCCCGACTTCAGGGCCTCGGAGCGCGCCTTTCAACTTATGATGCAAGTGGCTGGCCGTGCTGGCCGTCGCAACGACCGTGGCCGTGTGATAATCCAGACCTCGCAACCAAAACACCCTGTTATACAGCAGGTTGCATCGGGTGACTACCGCGCGATGGCCCTCACCGAACTCAACGAACGTAAGGCCTTTTGCTACCCACCATATTCACACCTTACGCGCATACTCATACGCCACACCGACTACAACACCCTGCATCGTGCAGCCCACGCCCTTGGCGACACACTACGTCAGAAGTTTGGGTCGCGCATTATGGGTCCTGTGTCTTCGTCGTTGGAGATGCTACGAGGTGAGCATCGTGCCGAGATACTACTCAAGATTGAGGCTGGGGCTTCGATGCAGAGGGCCCGCACACTCCTACGCCAAGCCCTCGACAACTACGACACTAAAAACGAGTATAAGGGCATAAAAATAGATGTAGATGTCGATTGTTGGTAACATAGTCCGAGACGTAGTCTCCACCCTCTTCCCGTCGTGCTGCATCATCTGTGGTCGCCACGTCGCACCCTCTGTGTACAATATATGCCCCTACTGTCGCTACGAAGCACCACTTACGAACTTCTGGAAGCAGAGCGACAACCCCGTGAAGAGTCGCTTCGACGGCATCGTTCCCATTGTCAAGGGCTCCTCATTCCTCTTCTTCAACCACCAGTCGCCCTGGCAGAGGAGCATCCATAGTTTTAAGTATGGAGGTAAATGGTTGTATGCCTACAACCTTGGGCTATGGTATGGTGCAGAACTCAAGGCTTCGGGCCTCTACGACGACATCGACGTTATCGTACCCGTACCGCTACACCCATTCAAGATTCTAAACCGAGGTTATAACCAATCGACCTATTTAGCCGAGGGCATAGCCAAGCAGTTGGGCAAACCCATAGACAACCGCTCGGTGCGTCGTCTGAGAAACAACCCCGCACAGGCTCGTAAGAAGTCGCACGACAGGTGGCTCAACACCGAACACCTCTTTGGGGTGCGTCATCCCGAACGCCTAAAATCAAAACATATCCTTATAGTGGATGATGTCCTGACCACGGGTGCTACAATCAGTTCCTGCATAGCCGCAATCCAAGAGAGTGTTCCCGACTGTCGCATATCCATCGCTACGCTGGCCGTATCGAGGAGTATATTGTTAATTCGCTAACATTTTATTTGCATAATCACTATATTTGCGTACCTTTGTGTTTGAGAATTATTTAAAACAAACAATAAAAAACTAAAAACACACTAATTACAATGAAAAAGTTTTTGCTATGCTTTGCACTCTGTGCATTTGCCTTTGCATTCTCTTCTTGTGAGGAGGCTCCAGTGGAGAATCCTGACAATGAGCAGACTCCAGGCGATGAGAATGAGAACAACAACAATGAGAACGGTGGCAACACCCAAAATCCAACCATCGAGTTCCAGATCATTTCTGAGAACCCTATGGAGTTCACAGCCGAGGGTGGCGCTTGCGTAATTAAGTATGCCATCACCAACCCTGATGAGACCCTCACAGTGACCGCTACAACTGAGGCCGAGTGGATTTCGGAGGACGATAGCGATTACGGCGGAGAGGAGAACACCCTCTACTTTATCGTTGCTAAGAACGAGGTTGAGGAGTCACGTACCGCAACTATCGTTGTAACCTACGACCGCGAGTATGAGGTAGTTATCAACCAGGTTGCTGCTGAGCCAACAGAGGATCCAAAGCCTGAGATCGACTACTCTATCGTCATCAAGTCGGCAAACCCTATGGAGTTCTCTGCCGAGGGAGGTCCTTGCAAGATCTACTACGAGATTGTGAACCCTAAGGTGGGTGTCTACTTCATCGAGTCATACAGCACTGATGATTGGATTGAGAACGACTACTACGCTGGTGAGGGCGACTTCTCTTACACCGTTAAGCCAAACACCACTACTGAGCCACGTACTGGCAAGGTAATCCTCACTTACGGCGAGGTTACAGCCGAGGTCGTTATCAACCAGGCTGCACACGCTGGTTCTGAGCCAGATCCAATCCCAGACCCATCAGAGGCAGTAAACCTCCCATATATGTCGGGTAACTACTTCGGCAATATGTATGGTGCTACGGAGAACGACTACAACTACTGCGTAGTTTTGTCTACTATGGAGAACTGCGTAGACATCGTCACTGGCGAGAATCACGTCTACGCAGGCAACATATACCTCTACCTCGACCTCTACTCTTCAACTCCAGCGGAGAACTACAACGCATCATTCCGCGTTCCTGATGGTCTCTACCTCTTCGATAGCGAGGACTCTGGCGAGGCTGGAACTATTGGAGCAACATACTCGTTTTTGTATGATGCTACAGGTGCAGGCGTTGAGACATTCTTCTCTGATGGTTCTGTAACCGTTGAGGATGGCACTATCTACTGTACTCTCAAGGGTGAGGATGGACAGTTGTATGTATTCTCATCAAACGATATCGAGGTAGACAACACTAAGTTGTTCAAGGGCAATGGCTACCTAGCATCTACCCTTACTGGCGACCTCCACATCCCATTCGAGAACCCATCGCTCCGTGGCGAGTGTAGCCTCGACTACTACGTATTGGGCCGCAACTACTGGACTATCTACGTTATAGACAACAGCGACGAGTACCACAGCCTTCAGTTGGACCTCTTCTTGCCATACAACGAGCTTGTTCCTCAGGGCGAGTTCGTAGTATCTGAGGATATTACCCTCGATAAGATTATTCTTCCTGGCTTCCTCAACTCATACAACGATAATATGTGGTCTTGGTACTATACCGATGAGGCTTATGCTACTATCCGCGAGGGTAAGGTTACATTTACCAAGAATAGCAATGGCACTGTCACTGCAGTCTTGGATCTTAAGGACGACCAGGGCAACAAGATCACTGGTGAGTGTACTGCAACATATACACACAACGTCTACCAGCAGTCTGCTGCAAGTTGTGTAGTACGCACAGAGGCTAAACCATCACGTAAGTAAGCGCTATGAAAGGTCTTAAGTATCTATTTTCGTTGGTGCTAATGATGGCTGTAGCGTGCTCTCCAGAGACACCTACACCAGCACCAGGTGACAATAACGGAGGCACTGAGCAGGAAACTCCTGCTCCAGTGCTTACCATCATTTCGGCAAAGAGCTTCATCGCCATTGCCGAGGGTGAGGAGTACACCGTAACTTATGCTATTGAGAACCCTAAAGAGGGTCTCTCTGTAGAGGCAAACATCGAGGATAACTGGATTAGCATCAAGGAGGGTGTTACAGAGGAGAATACCATAGTATTTGTCATTGCCGAGAACACATCGGAGGCTCCACGCTCAGCAACAGTAGAACTCACCTATGGTGAGGCTTCGGCAGAGGTGAAGATTAGCCAGGCTGGTGCAGTTATCGTAAATAACGATCCTCTCTCGACTCTTACAAACGATGTTGAGATGGATCTCAACGAGGACACCTACGTCTTTGCAGATTGCTATGGCGACAACAATGGCACAGGCATCTATATTTGGCAGTTCTACTTTATGGATGTTATTAATCGCCAGATGATTTGGCTTGAGGTATTGTATGAGTCTCAGGCTGGAGCTACAACCGAGGAGTTAGTAATCCCTACTGGTAAGTTCGTGGGTTCTGACGACAAGTGGAGTACAGGTACTCTGATGATTGGCCACGTAATCGAAGACTTTGACGGCCTCTACAATGCTGGTTCGTGGTACACTCAGATAACTACCGAGACTCAGGCGGAGGCCTTGGCACCTATTGCTGGCGGTGTTTTCACCATCGAGGCTATAGAGGGTAGCGACACGTTCAGCGCGAACTTCGACGTTAAGGACGATTTGGGTAACCGCATTACAGGCGCATACGAAGGCCGTATCACCATCGAGGACTTTAGAACAGAGTAACACCTCATATACTCAGACAAAAAAAGGGCTTAACGGCCCTTTTTTTGTTTTATATATCGCGTAGGTATGCCTACTCCACCGTATGGCTATATACTCGACCAAAACGATCTGTCACATTGATAGTTACGTTGGTAGCGTTTTCCGATGGTATGCAACGGAAGTAGTGGTTGCGAGGCATTGCCGAACGACGGAGGCGTTGCATAATGACCTCGGAATAGTTGGCCTCCTGCTCAACGTAGTGCATATACTCAGGGTCTACCATCGTAAACTGCTCCATAGCCCCCTTCGATTCGCCATCCTCGGTCCACTCCACACGCCAAGCATCCTCCCAGCCAGCCACCTTAACTACAACCTCTCGGCTACCCTCGTCGCTCAAGAGATATATTGGGCTATTTGACTCACGGCCAAGGATGTCGTAGTGCCATTGCCACTCCCCATCTCGTTCCTCGATGCAGAGCACCGCACGTGGCATACCGTCGCCACACAAGGGGGCGAACCACAAGTTTCCATTCACCTGCGACACACTTATCTCCATAACCCCCTCCGCAATCTCGGCAATGGCGTGGCGGTGACGATGTCCAGTGATAAAATTTACACGACGACCCTTGAGTATGCGTAGCAACTTGCGGGTATATCTTAGAGGCTCGCAACCATTACTGAAATCTACCGCTGGGGCGTGCATAGCCACCACAAGGCGCTTTGCTTCATCTGTCTGACGCACAACACTGCGAAGCCAGCGACGTTGCCTTAAATCGACTTGAGGAGTGTAATCTTCGTAACTCCTATAGCCTATATTATCCAAGCCTATGAGTAGGCTCTGGCCCATCGCCACAGCGTAGTTCTTTGGGCCAAACGCCTGTACGTAGTGGCTCTCAGCAACTCGCTCATTACGTGGGCTTTGCCTATCGTGGTCGTGATTGCCCATAACGGCATATACATCAACTCCAAGCCCCTCGAAAAGGGCCTTGACACGTGGCAAAAACGACATAGTATCCCACACCACATCGCCCGTAAGGAGAATCGCCGTAGGGAGGTCGCTCTCAGCCTTATATCGCTCGACTATGGTGGCTATATGGGGCATTATCTCACTCTCCAAACGCCCCAACTGCTCCTCGGTCTGAGGCTGTGGGTCACCCACGACGATAAGGTTAAAACCCCTCGTATCTACCTCTTGAGCCGAGGTTTTTGCAAGGCCACAAATAAGAGACAAAACCACCAATATAAGTTCTATTTTTCGCATAGTTCCTCGATTCATTATCATCTGTTTTATGTTGCAAATATACCCTTTTCTTCCTAAAAACTGCAACCTCGTGCAAAATTATGCGCGTATGCGTGCGTTATTGAGAGAAAATTTTACTACCTTTGTCAAGTTATGGATAATTTTATTGTTTCAGCACGCAAGTACCGTCCCGCAACCTTTGCGTCGGTTGTAGGACAACGACACATTACTTCGACATTGAAGAATGCCATTGAGCGTGGCCAGTTGGCACACGCATACCTCTTCTGCGGACCTCGCGGTGTGGGCAAGACGACCTGCGCCCGCATCTTCGCTAAGGCAATCAACTGCCTCAACCCTCAGGGTGGCGAGGCTTGCAACGAGTGTGAGTCGTGTCGCTCGTTCAATGAGGGCCGTTCGCTCAATGTCCACGAACTCGATGCCGCATCTAACAACTCGGTAGATGATATCCGCAACCTCATAGAGCAGGTGCGCATCATCCCACAGCAGGGTAGCTACTCGGTATTCGTTATCGACGAGGTGCATATGCTCTCGGCAGCGGCATTCAACGCCTTCCTCAAGACCCTTGAGGAGCCACCACGTCACGCCATATTTATCCTTGCTACAACCGAGAAACATAAGATTATCCCTACAATCCTCTCACGTTGCCAGATCTACGACTTCAACCGCATAAAGGTTGAGGATGGCGTGGAGTACCTCCGCTACATCGCAAATAAGGAGGGTGTTACGGCCGATGACGAAGCCCTCAACCTTATCGCACATAAGGCCGATGGAGGTATGCGCGATGCACTGTCAATGTTCGACAAGGCGGTATCATTCTGTGGTAACAATCTCAACTACAAGGATGTAGCATCGACACTCAACGTACTCGACTACGACACCTACTTCTCGGTTACGGAGTTGCTCTTGGCAGGAAACTACGTGGAGACCCTCTTGCGTTTCGACGAGGTGCTTTCACGAGGCTTCTCACCACAGGTATTCATTGCGGGTCTCAACGCCCACTTCAGGGATCTCCTTATGGCTAAGGGTCCTGCCGTATCGCTCATAGAGTTCACAGGAACTCTTGTGGAGCGTTACAAGGAGCAGGCGGTACGATGCAGTGAGCAATTCCTCTTCACTGCAATATCGCTACTCACGGAGGCAGATGGCAAGATACGACAGTCTTCGAATCAACGACTGCTTGTGGAACTGGGACTTATGAAGATTGCGGGTCTCGGTCAAAAAAAAAATGAGGGGATAGATAACCTCGTGGAGTTCATCGAGGGTATCGTGGAGACGAGTTTCGACACCTCGATACAACTCCCACCCTTGGATACCACAATCCCTGTACCTCAGAGCGCACAGCCACAACCGCAGGCTCCTGCACCCCAGACCGTGGTGACGGTGACACGACCTCTTGAGACCACACAACCAGAGAGTGTAGCACCAAGCGTACAGCCACAACCTGAAGAGCCCCAAAGAGCCGTTCGCACTGGTCGCTCACCTCGCCTACCATCCCTCACAGGTCTACTGCGTAACGAGGCAAAGAGTGCGTCAGAGATAATGAGTGAGCAGGAGGCTTTAGAGGCGCGCACCACCTCGTACATAGATCCACACTGCGAAGATAAGCTGAACTTCGCCAGAGACAAGATAGTAGAGAGGGTGACAAAATACCGCAAACGTCTCGGCGTTATATTCGACAGTATGACCATCGAGGGCAACACCATAACGGTAACCGTAGCCTCGGAGGGAGCAAGGGATGAGATATACCACGACAAGAGCGACTTGCAGAAGTTGATAGCCCAGGCCAGTGGTGTGAAGGGCCTCGTCGAGATTGCCGTGACGGTGAACGAGCAGATACGTGTGGCTCGCCCAATCACCCTTGAGGATAGACTCCGACACCTGGTGACGAAGAACGACAAGCTCCTCGATATGATCGAGAAACTCGGACTCGATGCTGAGTAAGGCAACCATCAAAAAGTATAAACAACATATTGATAATTAGATAATTAACTAAAAACAAACGAATAATGATTAAGGATTTCATTGAAGAACTTGAGTGGCGCGGTATGATACATACCGTGATGCCAGGCACCAAGGAGCAGTTGCAGAAGGGTATGACTTCTGCATACTTGGGCATCGACCCTACGGCCGACTCACTACATATCGGTCACCTCGTGGGTGTGATGATTTTGAAGCACTTCCAGATGTGTGGCCATCGCCCCATCGCCCTTATTGGTGGTGCTACGGGTATGATTGGCGACCCATCGGGTAAGTCACAGGAGCGCAACCTCCTCGACGAGACAACCCTACGCCACAACCAGGAGGCTCTTCGTCGTCAGTTGGCAAAACTTATCGACTTCGACTCTACGGCCGAGAACCACGCTATCTTGGTGAACAACTACGACTGGATGAAGGAGTTCTCATTCCTCGACTTCGCACGCGACATCGGCAAGTGTATCACCGTGAACTATATGATGGCTAAGGACTCTGTGAAGAAGCGCTTCAATGGCGAGGGCGACGGTATGTCGTTTACGGAGTTCACATACCAGCTTCTGCAGGGCTACGACTTCTTGCACCTCTACCAGGAGTACGACTGTAAGCTCCAGCTCGGTGGTGCAGACCAGTGGGGTAACATCACTACAGGTACAGAGCTTATCCGCCGCAAGCTCGGCTCTGAGGCTGAGGCCTTTGCTATCACCTGCCCACTAATCACCAAGGCTGATGGCACTAAGTTTGGTAAGACCGAGAGTGGTAACGTATGGCTCGATGCTCGCTACACCTCGCCTTACAAGTTCTACCAGTTCTGGCTCAACGTGAGCGATGAGGATGCTAAGCGCTACATCAAGATCTTCACTCTGCTCGACCGCCAGACTATCGAGACACTTATCGCCGAGCACGACGAGGCTCCACACTTGCGCATCTTGCAGAAGCGCTTGGCTGAGGAGCTCACCACAGCCATCCACTCTAAGGAGGAGTTGGAGAAGGCTCAGGCGGCATCAAACATACTCTTCGGCAACGCCACTTCGGAGGCTCTCCGCTCGTTGGATGAGACTACCCTATTGCAGGTATTCGAGGGTGTGCCACAGTTCACCATCACCCGTGACGACCTCACTAAGCCATTCATCGACATCGTGGCAGAGGTGTGCAAGGTGTTCCCTTCAAAGGGCGAGTGCCGCAAGATGGTACAGGGCGGTGGTGTACAGCTCAACAAGGAGAAGGTGGTGGATGCTATGCGCGAGGTTACTGAGCAAGACCTCATCGCTGGCAAGTACCTCCTCGTGCAGCGTGGCAAGAAGAACTACTTCCTAATCACTGTTGAGTAGCGTGAACCCGATATACACCATACGCCTTGATGGCATCTATCTTCGTGCCTACCACGGTTGCTACGACCTTGAGCAACAGGTGGGTAACCGTTTCCGTGTGGATATGGTAATCCGCACCACCTTGGGTGACCTCCCCCAAAGCGACGACGTAACGCAGGCCGTGAACTACCTCACCGTCTACGAGATCGTCGAGCGCACTATGAAGCGTACTCAGCGCACCATAGAGGCTGCCGCCTCGAACATCATCGAGGCCGTAAAGGCGGAGTTCCCTCAAATTATCGAGGTGGAGTGTACCGTAGCAAAGATAGCCCCTCCATTGGGTGGAAAAATCGACAAAGTAAGCGTAACTTTAATTGGATAAGAGTATGTCACAAGCGACAACAAAACGTGGAGGCTTCGGTGGTAAGCTCGCTGCAATCCTCGCAGCCGCAGGCTCGGCCATCGGTCTCGGAAACATCTGGCGTTTCCCATATATAACCTCCGAGAATGGTGGTGGTGCCTTCATCCTCATCTACCTCGGCTGTATCCTTCTGCTCGGCCTCCCTCTGCTCATCGCAGAGTTTGCCGTGGGCCACAACTCTAAGTGCAACCCCATAGATGCCTACGCCAAGTTGCGTAAGGGGTGGGGCTGGCTCGGTGCTATGGGTATCGTATCGGTATTCCTCATTATGGGTTACTACTTCGTAATTTCGGGCTGGACACTCAACTACACCATCGCCTCGGCTACGGATAGCATAGGCTCAGACTTCGGTGGCTTCTTCTCGTCGTTCACGACAGCGACCTGGAGACCTCTCATCTACACATATCTCTTCATCATCGCCAACCACTTTATCATCGTGGGCGGTGTGCAGGGTGGTATCGAGAAGGCCTCTAAGGTGATGATGCCACTCCTATTTGCCATCCTCATCATCTTGGCTATCTACTCTTTGTGGCTACCTGAGGGACGCGAGGCCTTGACCAATGTCTTTACCCCCGACTTCTCGAAGGTCTCAGGCTCTACCTTCCTCGCCGCTATGGGACAGGCATTCTTTACCCTCTCGGTGGGTATGGGTGCTATGCTCATCTACGGCTCGTACTTCAAGGATGGTACGAAGATCGCAGGTACGGCTATCAGCGTAGTCTCGCTCGACACCCTCGTTGCCCTCATCGCTGCCGTAATCATCTTCTCGGCAGGCGTGGAGAACGAGAATGGCCCTCAGCTCGCCTTTGTAGCTATGCCTAAGGTATTCTCTACTATGCCTTTGGGTAATATCTGGGCTACCCTTTTCTTCCTACTCTTGGGTCTTGCTGCCCTCTCCTCAACAATATCTATGCACGAGGCCGTGACATCATACTTCGTCGAGAAGCGCGGTATGTCGCGTAACAAGGGTGCTATCATTGTCACCGTGGCAACCATCCTCTTGGCCACTGCAGCATCGCTCTCCTTGGGCGACTGGAGCGACTTCAAGATCGCTGGAATGAACATCTTCTCGCTATTGGACAACTTCACCGCTATTGTGATGTTGCCACTCCTCGGCATCCTCACCGCTATATTCGTGGGCTGGTTGTGGAAGAGCGAGGATATGAAGGCCGAACTCACGGCACAGGGTGGTGTGGACAAGGCTACATACCCCGTAATTCGCTTCTTGTTGCGCTACGTATGCCCCGTATTGGTGTCGGTGGTATTCGTCTTTGGCATCATCGAGTTTATAAAGAACTTATAATCATACAACAATAAAAACGAAGATTCACTATGGCTGAATTTATCTATCAAGAGCCGTTCCCTATCCAGGAGGATAAGACGGAGTACCGCCTTCTTACGAAGGATTATGTAAAGGTCGTTGAGTGCGACGGTCGTAAGATTTTGAAGGTAGACCCTAAGGGTCTTGAGTTGTTGGCTAAGGAGGCTTATGGCGATGTGTCATTCTACCTCCGCGCCTCACACCTCCAGAAACTTGCAAACATCCTTGAGGATCCTGAGGCTACCGACAACGACAAGTTCGTAGCATACACAATGCTTATGAACCAGTGTGTTGCTGCCGAGGGCGAGTTGCCAACTTGCCAGGATACTGGTACAGCAATCTGTATCGGCCACAAGGGCGAGGATGTATATACTGGCGCAAACGATGCTGAGTGCATCTCACGTGGTGTGTACGAGACCTACAAGGAGCGTAACTTGCGCTACTCTCAGGTCGTTCCTTTCACTATGACCGAGGAGAAGAACTCTGCAACCAACCTCCCAGCACAGATCGACATCTATGGTGGTCACCCAGGTATGGAGTACGAGTTCTTGTTCATCACTAAGGGTGGTGGCTCTGCAAACAAGACCTTCCTCTACCAGCAGACTAAGGCCCTCCTCAACGAGGAGTCTCTCACCGCCTTCATCAAGAAGCATATCCTCGACCTCGGCACCTCGGCGTGTCCTCCATACCACTTGGCAATCTGCATCGGTGGTACATCGGCAGAGATGTGTCTCTCTACGGTGAAGAAGGCTTCAGCAGGCTATCTCGACGAGCTTCCAACTTCGGGTAACGAGGGTGGCCGTTGCTTCCGCGACTTGGAGTGGGAGGCTAAAGTACAGAAGATTTGCCAGGAGATTGGCCTTGGCGCACAGTTCGGTGGTAAGTACTACGTTCACGACGTTCGCGTCATCCGCGCTCCTCGTCACGCTGCCTCTTGCCCTGTGGCTATCGGCGTGAGCTGCTCGGCAGACCGTAACATCAAGGCTAAGATCACCCCAGAGGGTATCTTCCTTGAGCAGTTGGAGAAGAACCCAGCACGCTTCCTCCCAGCACAGGCTCCAGCTATGTCTCCAGCCGTAGATATCGACCTCGACGAGGGTATGGACAAGGTGCGCGAGATCTTGTCGAAGTATCCTATCAAGACACGTCTCAACCTCAAGGGTACGTTGGTTGTTGCTCGTGACATCGCTCACGCTCGCATCAAGCAGATGCTCGACGAGGGTAAGCCTATGCCAGAGTACTTCAAGAACCACCCAGTATATTATGCAGGTCCTGCAAAGACCCCACAGGGTATGGCATCAGGTTCGTTCGGTCCTACTACCGCAGGCCGTATGGACTCATACGTAGACCTCTTCCAGAAGGCTGGTGGCTCATTGGTGATGGTGGCTAAGGGTAACCGCTCACAGCAGGTAACAGATGCTTGCAAGGCTAATGGCGGTTTCTACCTTGGCTCTATCGGTGGCCCTGCTGCAATCCTCGCTAAGAACTCTATCAAGAAGGTAGAGGTAGTCGATTTCGAGGAACTTGGAATGGAGGCTGTACGCAAGATCTATGTGGAGAACTTCCCAGCATTTATCATCGTTGATGACAAGGGTAACGACTTCTTCGCAGATTTCGCACACTAATAACCTATAACTACGTGTGTGTGGCGCACAGTGAAGGCTGTGCGTCACACCACATTTTTGTTCGACACCCGTCCGACAAAAAGATAATAAAACGCTCCACCGAAGCGTTCTACAAGTATCGGAACGTATAGAACGACAGTAAGATGAAGAGTATATTACGTCTCACACTCCTTTGCATTGCGCTCCTATCCTCTGTGACATCGTGGGCGCAGGTATCATTCACGGTGAATGCTCCCGCCCTCACGGCTACGGGACAGCCCTTCCGTGTAGAGTTTTCGGTAGATGCCGAGCCTGAGCAAAATAGTTTCAAAGCTCCCTCATTCGAGGGCTTCGACGTGCTTGCTGGCCCCTCAGTATCTACGGGACACTCCATACAGTTTATCAACGGTCGCCAGTCGGCAAGTTACTCGTGTACATACACCTATGTACTCCTGCCCAACAGCGCAGGTAAGTTCACCATCGAGCCAGCCTCGATAACCGTAGAGGGCAAGAACTACTCGACAAAGCGACAACTCGTGGAGGTAATCGCCGAAAAGGAGGAGGCTACAACAACCAACAGAAGCCGCAAAAACCCTGAGAATCAAATCGCTAAGGAGGATATCCTGCTACGACTCAAAGTGTCGGAGACCTCTCTCTACAAGGGAGAGTCGCTAAGAGCCTCGCTCGTGCTATATACTCGTGCTAACATCGACAATGTCGAAGATGTGACCATCCCTCCCTTCGATGGTTTCTGGTCGCAGGAACTAACCTTCGAAAATACACCCTCGCGCGAGGAGTATAACGGACGCATCTACGAAACGTACAAGATTACGGAGTTGCTGCTCTCGCCTCAGCAGAGTGGCAAGATTACTATCCCCGAGGCTTCGCTCAGCGTGCGTGCACAGGTGATAGTAAATGATAACGGTCGTCACGACCCCTTCTTCGGTCGCAGACAAATATATCACGTAACCCGTAACCTCAAGAGCGAGCCTATAACCATCAACGTCAAGGAGTTCCCTGCGGGTGCACCAGCAAACTTCAATGGCGCGGTGGGTAACTATACCATATCATACAAGCTCCCTGAGAGTGAAATTGTTAGCAATTCGGCAGACCAGTTCGAAATCACAATTTCGGGTAGTGGCAACCTCAAATTCCTCACAGCACCCAAGCTATCATTGCCCGAATCGTTCGAACTCTACGACACAAAGGTTGTGGACAACATAAAGGTCAGCGACACAGGCACTTCAGGAAGTATAACCTATACCTACCCCTTCGTGGCCCGCTCCGTAGGAGAGTTCTCGATTGAAGCTGTAGAGTTCTGCTACTTCAACCCCAAGACCCAGCAATATAATAGCCTCTCTACAGAGCCTTTCACAATTACCGTACTCGACGACGGCACATCGAGTAGCACCCCAATCGTGGGTAACTACACCAACTATGGTGGCACGATGCGCCAACTCGACCGCGACATACGATTCATACACACCGCAGGTCTCTCGGCTACAACGGGCGAGACCCTTGTGCTCACGCCTATATTCTGGCTTATCGTAGTGATTATGTTGTCGCTCTTCGCCGCAACATACGTAACCCTCAGCAAGCGCATCCGCGACAACCGCAATGTCGTGGCACGCCGAATGAAACACGCCGACAAGATGGCCGTGAAGCGTCTCCGAATGGCTGAGCGTTCGATGAAGGAGGGCAACCGCCACGCCTTCTTCGAGGAGATGCTACGTGCGATGTGGGGCTATATCAGCGACAAGTTCAACATCCCCGTATCGAACCTGACGAAGGAGACCATCCGCGAGGAGTTGTACCGTCGCAATGTATCATCTGCCCTTGTCGAGCAGTTCTGCGAGATTATCTCTCGCTCGGAGGAGGCTCAGTATGCCCCTTCGGCCGAGGGCGATATGAGTGATGTCTACACCTTGGCTATAGAGGTCATCTCACGCATTGAAGAGAGTATAAAGCGCTAAGCATAAACAATATGTAGAATCTATGAAGAGTACACTAAATAATATCACCATCCTGCTTCTCGTCGTTGTGGCAATGGCAATGCCCCAAAAGAGTAGTGGTGCGGATGCAACGACAACGGCCAAGGCTCTCTGGGCAGAGGGCATCGAAGCCTACGAGAGTAAGGATTATACCTCAGCCGTAGAGGCCTTCTCGCAGATTGTCAATCTCGGCGAGGCGAACGAGGATGTCTACTACAACCTCGCGAATGCCTACTTCAAACTCGGTCAGCACGCCACAACAACACGCCCCTTTGGTTCGGGCGAGTTGGGCCGTGCCATATTGAACTACCATCGTGCCTTGCGCCTAAATCCTGCAATGGCAGATGCTCGCTACAACCTTGAGCTGGCCGTAGACCATACCAACGATACGGAGAGCGTACCAAAGAGTTTTATTGCGGTACTATGGCACTCGCTACGCGATAGTGCAACGTCGAATGGTTGGACTATAGCATCGTTGGTGATGCTGGGGGCTATGCTTATCCTTGTGATGTTCTACCTCCTTAGCACCCATATAGTATTGCGCAAGGTCTGTTTCTTTGTGGCCTTGACACTTCTGGTTGGTGTAACCATGACCCTGTTATTAGCCATATCGAGCCGTAACGCCGTGCTGAACGACAACCGTGCTGTGGTACTGTGCAACGACACCACCCCTGTTCACGCATCCCCCGACAACGCCTCAAAAATCATACGTCAGCCCTCACAGGGTGTAACCATCTTCGTTGAGCGCACCCACGGCGACTGGGCCGAGATACGCTTTGCTGATGGCGAGAAGGGGTGGATTCAGAACTCTCGAATAGAACTCATATAACACACTGATACAGAATGCCACGACTTCTTGATAACGTATGTAGCGAACTGCAACGACTGCCAGGCATCGGCCGTCGCACAGCCCTACGTCTGGCTATGCACATCCTCAAGATGGACCCCGAAGCCGCCGACTCCCTCTCGGAGAGCATCAAGCGCTTCCGCCACGAGATACGCTACTGCGCAAGTTGCAACAACCTATCAGACACGGATATATGTCCGATATGCTCCGACACACGCCGCGACCACTCAACAATATGTGTTGTGGAGCAGGTGCAGGACCTGCTGTCGATAGAGAATACGGGGCAGTACCACGGAGTCTACCACGTACTCGGAGGAGTAATCTCGCCAATGCAGGGCATAGGACCTTCGGACCTCAAGATAGACCTCTTGGCCGACAAACTCCTTACGGGACAGGTGCGCGAGGTAATCATCGCCATCTCCACCTCCGTAGAGGGCGAGACAACCCTCTTCTACCTGCTCAACCGCCTCAGAGCCTTCCCCGATGTTAAGGTCACGACAATTGCGCGCGGCATAGGTTTTGGAGATGAGTTGGAGTACGTAGACGAACTAACCATTACCCACGCTCTGCTCAACCGCCGAGAGGTAGATAGTGGAGCACGATAGGACCCTCAAGGTATAAGACCAAGGTATGGTGAAGATAGTGTGGAGGGATAGTTCACCGCCAAAATTGTCCGGTTCACCACCCTTTTTTGGTCTATCAACCAATGCTGAAGGAGATTTATATATAAAATATAGTATCTTTGTAATAGAGCAACCGAGAGTGGTTGCAACACGACACATTAAAATTGTAGTACTATGAATAGGTCACTCTTTATAACCATCCTCGCCTTGACGGCTACCCTTATGAGTAGTTGTACGTCTATGATGAGCTCTATGTCGTACGGCAGCAATGACCTCTACGTTAGCGACAACCGCACACAGGTAGCCAACCAACTAAAGGCCGAAGCGGAGGCTGAGCGCGCCTTGGCCGAGGCTCGTGAGGCTATGTGGAACGCTCGTATGGCTGAGGCACAGGCTGATGCTGCGGAGGCCACATACTACAACTCCTACTCTTCGATAGTGGCCGACAACTACGAGAGTGCCTACGCACGTCGCCTCTATGGCTTCAACTCGCCATCCTACAGGATGCCTTCGAGCTACTACAACTACGCCACAAGCGACGCCTTGCGCTACGCTACGGCCTACGACCCCGCCTTCTACAACATTATGGTATCTGGCAATCAGGTGTGGGTAGAGCCAAAGTATATTA
Organism: uncultured Alistipes sp.; assembly: GCA_904502285.1. Classification (GTDB taxonomy): domain Bacteria; phylum Bacteroidota; class Bacteroidia; order Bacteroidales; family Rikenellaceae; genus Alistipes. The sequence goes on from CAJGEC010000005.1 coordinate 32,315, forward strand.
CCTCGATGTTTGGCTCGTGGGGTGCAACGAACTTATCGTTCGGCATCTACGCTTCGCCTTGGAACTACGGCTGGAGCATCTACGTAGACCCATTCTACTACTCGTGGTATGGCTATCCTCGCTACTCGTGGTACGACTGGAACTGGAATATATGCTATAATCCCTATTGGGGCTATGGCTACTACCCATACTATCCAGGATGCCCTGGTTACTTCCATAGTCACCATCACCACTACTACCCTGCTCAGCCACCTCACCACCGCCCCGACTACCGTCCAGGCAATGGCGGAGGCAACAGCGTAGTGAATCCAGGGTACAAGAATGGCGACAGACGCAATTCGGCTTCTCGCTACACATCGCCTACGTCGAACATCAACTACGGCGGTAGCAACCTCAATGGTACACGAAACGGCTCGACAACACAAACCAACCGCACAGGCTCTACCTCGACGGGAATAAATAGTGGTCGCGGAGTATCGACGGGGGTATCTAAGCAGCCTACACGCAACTCCGGCTCGGTAAATAGTGGCTCTACTAACAGCAACTTCCGCTCAAGCAGTTCAAGTAGTAGTAGCATCAACCGAGGTACCACATCTACCCAGCGAAGCAATAGTTCCTCTTCGAATTTCCGTTCGAGTGGTTCAACGACAAGCCGTTCGGGAGGATTCTCTGGCGGAGGCAGCAGCAGTAGCACCTCCTCATCACGCTCAGGAAGCACAACCTCATCACGCCGATAGGTGGCCTGACCTTAGGCACACATATTGCCAAACGCATCGCAGAATTGTTGAACAAAAAAATACGTGACACTATGAGACGCTTACATATAAACCTACTGGCACTTGTCGCTATGATAATATCGCTCAGCCCCGCACAGGCTCAGAGCGTGAACTTCGGAGGTACAACCTTCAATAACGACATCATCGGGTGGTACGACCTCTACAACCTCTCGTTCACCTCGCATAACTACGGTACGGCACGCTCTATGGCTATGGGTAACGCCTTCACGGCCCTCGGAGCAGATATGGTCTCTACCTCGCTAAACCCTGCGGGTATCGGTATGTATGTGGATAGCGACGTTAGCTTTACGCCAATGATGCAGTTCACCAAGTCTCCGACCAAGGGTGGCGACTCCTACTATGCGAATGTGCCCAAGAGGTCGCAGACCTTCGACGACCACACCGAGCGTGTGGCAATGGGAAGTATGGGCGGCATATTCTCTGTGTATAAGGGTGTTGGCGCAGTCACTAACATAAATTTTGGTGTGGCCTACAACCGTATTGCCGACTACAACGAGGATTACCTCGTGGCTAAGCACGACAATAGCGCAAACAACTCGTTGGCCAACTTCTTCTGCACCCTCTCGAATGTCGATGGACTGCTGACCGACAACGAGGGCAAGATGGCCTTTGGCGACCCATACTATTGGGGTGCGACTCTGGCCTACAAGAATGGTCTAACGAACAAGGATGCGCAGGGCTGGTTTATCGACCGCATCGCCGACAACGCCATTATCGACCAGTACTCATCGGTTTCAACACGTGGCTCGTTGGGCGAGTACGACATCACCGTAGGCTTCAACTTCTTGGATAGGATATATTTGGGAGCATCACTCGGCATCCAAAGTCTGGACTATAAGCGAGAGACCTACTACGGCGAGGACTACCTATACAGCGAGGGTCAAGCGCCCTCAGGAGACGATATGCCATACCAGTTGCAGTATATGAACTATATGCAGACCACACGTATTGAGGGCTCAGGCTTCAACTTCAAGATAGGTGTTACGGCACGTCCCTTCAACTGGCTACGTATAGGCGTTGCCTACCACACCCCAACCTTCTACAATGTGGCTATGCGCTACAACTCTGAAATGTGGAGCGAGACCTTCAGTGCGGGCAATAACCCCGATGGGTATGACATAGATAAGGATGGTTATATGGCGGACTACGTCGAGAGTCCCATCTGGGAGGACTCTGGCCCTTACTCGTGGGAGTATCGCTCACCCTCACGCCTGCTTACGGGTGTGGCACTCACGCTGGGTAAGCGAGTAATCCTCTCGGCCGACTACGAGCGTAGTTGGTATCAAACTATCCGTCTGGAGGATGCCCCCATCGACGACCTCGACGTGGTATATAGGGATAACTTCAAGGAGGTATTCAAGGGTAGCAATACCCTGCGTGTCGGCGTGGAGGGCTACGTACTACCATTCCTCGCACTCCGTACTGGTTATATCTGGAATGGCTCTACGCTCAAGCAGGAGTATAAGGATGCTATCGTGTCCCACCCCGTGCCTACAAAGCAGACCTTCATCACCGCAGGTGTGGGCATCAAGTTCTCACCCACCATCTACCTCGACCTCGCCTACCAGTATGGCAATACGACGTACACAACCCTGCAGACCTTCTTCGCAGTGGAGAATGCCACTGAGGATACGACCAACGACTTGATAGACATCCAGAGCGCCCGCTTCTCGACCTCTACCAAGCGTCACAGCGCTGTGCTAACCTTAGGCTTCAGATTCTAAAGCAGTTGCTATACTATAGAGCAAGTGGGGGTGTCCAACAAATATGTGGGCACCCCCACTTTTTTATGTTGCACAAGATAGAAAATATGAGTTAAACGCATCTAACCTTATCGTCTATGCCACAAATTGGCAGATAAAGGTTGTAGGTTTGTGGCCGAAAAGATGATTGTTTAACCGATAAGCTGAAAGAAGATGAGACGAAGGATTGATGACTTAGAAGAGGAGAAGAGGGTGTGGAGACCTCGTAGAATTAATAATAAGATGGAGCTTACCATCATCGATGCTATTGAGCAGGTGACCCTCTTGGCCGAGGGCTCAGCCTTCTGCCCAGCCTTCTTCCGTGCCGCAAAGCGCCCATTGGAGTACCTCGCCGAGAAGCTGTCGCTGAGCAAAGAGCAAGCGACACTATTCTCCCTATTCGTAAATTTCAGCAACGACAGTCGCATCCGACTCTATACCATAACCGAGTTTGTGGGTTGCACACAGATCGAGATTCTGCGTCGCTCGGCCGACTTGGAGGAGTTGCGTCGCCGTCGCTTCATCAAACGCACGGCACTTGGCGAGGCCTTCGGCATATCGCCAGCGGCACTGAAGATGGTCAGGGAGAATCGCCCTATGGAGTTGCATAGCATCTCTAACCTAAACATACACCAGTTCTTCGAACTACTTAAGGTCTATATCTCTGAGCGCGAAGACGAATACTGCGAGTATGACGAGCTGAACCAAAACATCGTGGAGCTACTCAACGCAAATAGTAGCCTGCCCTTTGTGGAGAAGTTGAAGAGCTATGACCTTGACGATGAGGCGCGAATGTTCCTGTTGCAGGGGTGCAATATGTTGGTAAACAAAGATGATAGCGTCATCACTGTCAGCGACATATCCTTCCTCTTCGACTACGACTATACCACCAAGTCACTATTCTCGAAGTTGAACGGTGGCGACCACCCACTTATCACCCTGGGCTTAGTGCAAAATGCTGGTAGCGACATCACAAGGCCAGACTTCTACGAGCTTGGACGAGTGGCCGTAGAGGAACTCTTGGCGGAGCTCTGCATCGCTGTCAAACGCACGGAGGTTACACATAACAAGATTGCGCACACCGCCATAGAGGCTAAGTCGCTCTACTACAACCCCAGCGAGGAGGAGCAGATATCGCAACTCCAAAGCCTACTACAACCCGACCGCTTCGAGAAGGTATGTGACCGCCTCTCGTCAAAGGGTATGCGACGAGGCTTTGCCACACTCTTCTACGGCACGCCAGGAACGGGAAAGACTGAGACCGCGCGACAACTCGCACGCCTCACAGGGCGAGATATTATTCAGGTAGATATGTCCGAGCTCAGGGATAAGTATGTGGGCGAGAGCGAGAAGAGGGTTAAAGCCCTCTTCGACAACTACCGCAAAATGGTGAAGGAGGAGCGAGTGGCACCGATACTACTCTTCAACGAGGCGGATGCCATCATCAGCAAGCGTAGCAATAGTGTCTCCTCGTCGGTGGACAAGATGGAAAATGCCCTGCAAAACATTATCCTTCAAGAGATTGAGGACTTGGAGGGCATCCTCATTGCCACGACAAACCTCACTTCGAATATGGATCGTGCCTTCGAGCGTCGCTTCCTCTACAAGGTTCAGTTCAACGCACCCTCTATCGAGGCCAAATGCGCCATCTGGCACTCTATGCTCCCCAACCTTACCATAGATGAGGTCAGGAGCCTCGCTACGACCTACGACTTCAGCGGCGGCCAGATAGAGAACATAGCACGTAAATATACCGTAGCACAGATACTCACCGACAGCGACACATTGCCCTTCGAGAGGGTGCAAGCGATGTGCCACGAGGAGTCGCTCGACAAAGGCCCACAGCGCAAGGCTATTGGATTCTAACCATAAGTAATGCAAGTAATGCATATTGCCAAGTAGAGTCGTGAGTAACTGACCATATACAGCCAAAACGATAGAGCAACGCAATAAAAGCGAGTAGTCCGCCAAAGACTTGGCAGACTACTCGCTTATAGGTTATGAACGGTGCGACTACATACACTCGGTGATGTCCCACACGAAGGCGCGGGAGCCCTGCTGCTTGGTGGTGAAGTCGATCTCGCGGACAGCCTCAAGCAAGACTGGAACCTTCTCGTCCTCGACGATAGCGAGGATAGAGGTATTCATTGATGGCCAAGCGTGGGTGCCATAGTGTGGCTCACCATCGTAAGAGCCACGGCCCTCGGTCAAGGCCCAGCGGGTGAAACCACGCACACCGTGCTCGTCGAGCATACGGTTTACACGATCGGTAAGTGCTTGGTTATACGACAAGAAAAATGCTTTCATCTCTGTTTATAATTTATGGTCGGTGGCCGTAACCACCGACCCTTGTTCGACAATTACTTATTCATCTGTGAGCGAATGAATGCCTCCTCCTCAGCCTCAAGGCGAGCCTTGCGCTCGGCCATACGCTCCTTGCGGCCCTCAAGCATAGCGTAGAGCGATGGAACGATAAAGAGGGTGAGCAGCGTAGAGACCAAAAGACCACCTACTACCGAGATACCCATAGGCTGCCAAATCTCAGATCCCTCACCAAGACCCATAGCCATAGGCACCATACCGAGGATGGTAGTGAGTGAGGTCATAAGGACTGGACGCAAACGGCTCTTACCACCCGCAATAACTGCATCGGCAACATCCGAGCCTCGCTCAACGAGCAAGTTCATATAGTCCACAAGCACGATACCATTCTTCGTAACGATACCCACAAGCATAATAGCACCGATAAGCGCGATGAGCGAGAGTGGTGTATTTGTTATATACAAGGCGATGAACACACCCGACACCGCAAATGGGATGGTGAACATAATGATAAATGGGTATGCCAACGACTCAAACTGGGTAGCCATCACAATATATACCAATATGATGATGAGCAAAAGCAGTGTCACGATATCTGCAAAGGCCTCGCCCTGATCCTCGATAGTACCACCCAACTCCAAGCTAATACCCGCAGGAACCTCATAGTCGGCAAGCATAGCGTTCACCTCGGTAACAGCGTCACCCAAAGCCACGTTAGCACCTACAGCACCCTTAACGGTAACGATACGCTGGCGATTCTCACGCTCGATCGTAGGCGACGAGAACGACTCCTCGATACGTGCCACCTCCTTGAGCTTAACAGGCTGGCCTGTAGCGCTATAGAGAGTGATATTCTCCACCATCTCCAACGACTTGCGGAATGGCTCTGCATAGCGTACAACGATATTGTACTCATCACCATCCTCACGATACTTCGTACACTCGAAACCATAGATACGGTTGCGGATGAACTGTGCAGCAGTCGAAGAGTTCATTCCGTAATAAGCCATCTTCTCGCGGTCGAAGATCACGTTATACTCTGGCTGGAGGTCCTCACGCGAGAGCTGTGCATCACGCATAGTGCTGAGCGTAGATACCTTGCTACGCAACTCCTTAGCAACACGCATTGCAACATCCATATCGTGGCCAAAAACCTTGATATTCACAGTACTTGCACCACCGCCCGAAGGACCGTTACCACCTCCAGGGGTTACAGAGTACTCGGTAATCTCAGGAATTGCATCAAGCTCCTTACGGAGTACATCGGCGATCTCGAAGATTGTAGGACGCTCAATATCCGAGAGGCGTGGCATACGCATATTGAAGTTGATGATATGCGAGCCAGTGTTCTGCATCGCTGCAAAGGCATTGTCCGACGAGCTTGCACCTGCAGAGGTAGATACAAGGTAGACGTATGGGAAGTTCTCGGCGATGATGTTGTCGATCTGACGAGCCACACGTGCGGTGTAGTCCACGTGTACGTTCTGTGGCAACTTGACCATCATCGTAATACGAGCGTTATCCGATGGTGGGAAGAACTCGGTAGGCACCTTAGTAATAAGCACCATAGAGAGACCAAAGAAGGCCAAGAGCAGTGCAATGACGCTCTTCTTCCAGCGAACAACGAAGCGCAAAGCTCGCTCGTAGATACCATCGAGCCAGATAAGGAACTTATCGATAGGCTTGTAGATGATACCAATTCCCTTGTATGTATGAGCCGCGCCATCAATCTTAAGGAAGTATGCCGACATCATCGGAGTAAGGGTGATAGCCGCAGCGGTAGATACACACACCACGATAGTAACAATCCAGCCCAACTCTCTAAAGAGGATACCTGCCATACCAGGGATCATTGTCAAAGGCATAAACACGGCTACAACAACCAACGTAGTGGCAATAACCGAGAGCCATACCTCATTGGTAGCATAGATAGCTGCCTCCTTAGGCTTCGAGCCTCGCTCGATATGTGTGGTGATATTCTCCAATACTACGATAGCATCATCCACTACCATACCGATAGCGATAGAGAGTGCCGAGAGCGAGATGATGTTAAGAGTAGAGCCTGTAGCAAAGAGGTAGATAAAGGCACAAATCAGCGAGATAGGAATTGTCAAGCAGATGATGAACGTAGCACGCCAACGTCCCAAGAAGAACATAACCACAAGGATTACGAAGATGAAGGCGAACATAATAGTCTCCGAGAGGGAGTTGATAGCATCCTTAATCTCACGTGAGGTCTCAAAAATAGTCTGCACCTCACAGTCATTAGGCAAGGTAGGGATGATCTCCTCCAAACGCTCCTGGACATCCTCGATAATCTGCACTGAGTTTGCTCCAGTCTGCTTCTGAATCATCACACGCACACCCTTACGACCATTGATACGCTCATCCATAGTAGCCTTCTCCAAAGTATCGATGATGGTAGATACGTCAGAGAGCATAACGGTACGTCCGTTGGCATTAGATACTACGATATCGTAAAGCTCGCGCGAATCATCGAACTCCAAGTCCGACTTAAGGTTATATACCTGGTCACCAAGGTCGAGAGTACCGGCTGGGACATTCACATTCTCAGTGGCGATAATCTGACCCAACGACTCGATAGTGAGGCCATAAGCCTCAAGCTTGTTAGGGTCTACATTCACCTGTACCTCACGCTCCTGAGCACCAATAACGGCTACTGAGCCGATACCATTAACTCGGTTAAGCTCGTTCACCATCTTGTCGTCGATAATCTTTGCCAAGGCCGCATAACTCTCGTCAGCAGTGATAGAGAGCATCATAATAGGCATCATCGACGACGAAATCTTCATTACCGTAGGATACTCCACGTTGTCTGGAAGAATAGACTGTGTGCGGCTCACGATGTCGCGAACGTCGTTGGCAGCCTCAGTAAGGTCACAGCCATACTCGAACTCAAGGGTGATGATCGACACATTATCCTTCGACTGCGAAGTAATCTTATCGAGGTTATCCACGGAGTTGAGCTGATCCTCAAGGACTCGGGTGATGTTGGTCTCAATATCCTCGGCATTACCTCCAGGATACATAGTGATAACACTGATGTATGGCACCTCGATCTCAGGGTAATAATCGACACCGAGCTTAGTCACCGAGAATAGTCCGAAGACTATTACTGCGATGAATATAAGTGCAGTAGAAATCGGTTTTCGTACCGCGGTTTCGTATATCTTCATAGTTGCACTATTTACTTATTAGTAATAGATATGTAGTGAGTTAGGCGACTCGATTACTCGTTGATAATCTCCACCTTAGCGTCGTTGGTGAGGCGCACGAAGGATGTTATAGCTACCTGCTCGCCAGGCTCCAAGCCCTCGATGATATCTACCTTATTGCCCACACGACGACCATCACGTATCAAGCGGAACTCTGCTACGCCATCCTTGATGACATATACGAAACGCTCAGAAGAGCCTGCCTGCTTCTGTACCGCTACGTCATCAACCAAGACACCCTGACGGCTACCCATATTGAATGTAGCACGTGCGTACATACCTGGGCGAAGACGCTCCTTGCTATTAGGGATGGTGATCTCCACACCGAAGGTGCGAGTTCGAGCATCCAAGGCGGGGTTGATGCGCGATACCTTACCCTCGAACACCTCACCTGGGAAGATGTCTACGGTGATATCTACCTTCTGACCCACCTTAACGCTTGTGTAGTACTGCTCCGACACGTTAGCCATAACCTTAAGTTTGTCGATCTGCATAATGTGGAGGATAGGGGCTGCGGCGAAGAGGTCGCCATTCTCGAAGTTGCGCGCAGTGACAACACCCGAAATAGGGGATGTAATCACAGAGTTCTTACGCATATTCTCCACCATCTCCTTCTGAAGGCTGAGCGTATTCTCCAACTCGATAATCTGCTGGTCAGAGACACCTCCCGCCTCGTGTACTGGCTTCATACGGTTGTATGTATCCTGCACGGTAGCGAGGTTAAGCTCAAGCTGCTTGAGACTGGTCTGGTCGAGGGTAACGACAACCTGACCCTTACGCACACGGTCGCCTACATCGACCTTAATCTCGTCGATATGGAGGCCCTGTGCCGCAGGAGTGATGTCATTCTGCTTGTATGGAAGGATCTCCGAAGTGTAGACCTCGGTGATATCCACTGAGGCAGCCTCAGCAGTACATACCTTTACAGCAACTGCCTTCTGCTCCTCTGTAGTCTCGGTTGTTGTGGTTTGGTTGTTGGCGCCGTTGCATCCTACAAGTGCAATAGCTGCCATCATAATTAGACTCTTCTTCATAATATTTCCTGTTTTTTGATTATTCCGTTTAACCATTCTTTTACACTACTCTGCTGCTACATAGGTCTCCACACCCAACGCCTTCTCGTACTGAGCATAAGCCGAGAGGTAGTCGTAAATCGACTGTGAGTAGCTCAACTGAGCCTGTGTCAGAGACAACTGCGACGAGTTAAGCTCAAGGATAGTACCTGCACCAGCGTTGTAGCGTGCAAGCGCAATGTCGTAGGCGCGCTGAGCCTGCTCAACGGTAAGCTCGTTCGAGAGCATTGTCTCACGCGCAGTGAGCAACGTATTTATCGACTGCTCCACCTGAAGACGGATGCCCTGCTCGGCATACTCGCGCTGGATATCGAGTTGCTCCATCTGGTTGCGCACCTCGCGGAGCTGATTAGTCTTCTTAAAACCTGCAAAGATAGGTATAGATATCTGTGCGCCCACAGAGATAGGATACTGCCACCACAACTTCGACTGCTCAGCACTCTGTGTAGCACGAGGACCACCACCCATAAGGCCACTGAGGTCTACACGCTCCTGACCGATATATGAGATCTGTCCAAAGGCTGCTATCATAGGCATACGCGTTGTTTGGATAAGTTTCTCCTGGTGTTCGAGCAACTCACGCTGGATGTCTAAGGTGCGAAGAGAGGTGTTCTGCGAGATATCCATAGAGTAATCCTCACCCAAGAGCACCTTCTCGCGGAAGCCGTCAAGGCTACCCTCGACCTCAATATCGACATTCTCAGGGATAGAGAGATACATCTTCAACTGCAACTTAGTAATCTCGATAGCATTCTCCGCCTGAAGCACCTGAGGCTTGAGGTTTGAGAGTTGCACCTGAGCGGTGATGTAGTCGTACTCCGCAGCCAAACCATTCTCATAGAGGTTGCGAGTATTATCCACAACCTGCTGTGTGGTCTCGATAGCCTCCTTAAGCACTACCAACGACTGCTCGGCAAGCAACACATTGTAGTATGCCGAACGAATAGATGCCACCAAGTCGATGCGGTTGGCACGTGCGCTCTCAACGGCGCTCTCCATCTGCGTACGATTCATCTTCATCTGGCGATATACCGAAGGTACGAAGAGTGGGAGCGACAAAGTACCCGCTACGTTGATGGTGTTCTTACCTCCAAACGAGAAACCCTCGGTCATCTCCTGGCGACGTACCGCCAACGAGTACTGTGCCGAAGCATCAATCTGTGGGTAGAGAGACGAGATCGTCTGCTTACGCACATAGTCGTAACGCTCAATCTCAAGGTTTGCTACCTTGATGGTAGGGTTGTCCGAAAGAGCAATCTCTATCGCGCTGTCGAGCGATAGTTGAATCGTCTCTGTCGAGGCTGGTGAGGTTGCCACCTGAGCCTGTGCTACGCCAAAAGTCGCAATGGCGCAACAGATAAGAGAAACAATCTTTTTCATTTTACTACACTATATATATTATTTATTTCGTTTACACCTCTTTTACAACGCTACTGACGTGAGGATATTGCCAAAATATTTGGTAAAACATCTATCTATAATCTCCATACCGCTCTGCGTGCAGAGTCCACGGATGAATATCACAATCGAGTAGGTCATCATCGATATTATCTCCACCGAATCTCGGTCCTCCTTTTCAGCAAGCATTATGCCCTGCACGCTCTCCTGCAACACCCTGACAATAAAGTCGCAATCGGCCGTAGTGGTAAAGTAACCACTATCGACACAGCGCTTTATCCAGCACTTCAAATCCTCAGTAGAGTTGGCATGGGCATCGTTCTCCAAGCGTACGAATACCGAAGGGTAGAAGCGCTTGAGGTTGCGACGGATGCGACTCGATACAGGGGCGTGAATAATCATATCTCGCAAGGAGATAAGCATAATCTCAAGCGAGTTGTTCAACTCTCGGCTCTGCTGAAGACGACGTTCGCGGCCCTCGGTATAGAAGAATCGTATGCTGTGATAGAGCAACTCCTCCTTGTCGCCAAAAAGCTCGTAGAGGGTACGCTTCGAGACACTCAACTCCTGAGCAATATCGTCCATACGTACCGCCTTAACTCCTTGACTAACAAACATCTTCGATGCTCTATCAATAATTATATCACGTTGCGTCATTGCATTGATTGTTTTTTACACCGCAAACATACGTAAAAAACTTGAGAAACAAAAAAAGTTTTCAGGTTTTTTTTTGAATATTTATAGAAATTACCTATATTTGTCTAATATTTAATACTTGGTCGTTGAAGTAATGTGGCCCCGCTTCGGCTAACAACAATCACTGTGGCCCACCCTTTTTATGAAGAGAATTATTGCTATATTAGCACTATGCACTATTTGGTTTGTTGGTTGCAAGGAGGATGCACCTATAGTAAATGAGCCAAACACCCCAGACGAGCCTGAAGTTCACGCTCCAATCATCAAACTGAGCCGTAATAGTGTCGAGGTCGCAGCCGAGGGCGAAACCATCAACCTAAGTTTCACAATTGAGAACCCAGTGGAGGGCGAGAACGTAGAGGTATCAACTGTGGCTGAATGGGTTAGCAACATCATTGTTGGCGAGGAGATTATGCAATTCGTAGTTGCTGAAAACACTTCGGAGGAGGGTCGTAAAGCACTTCTAACTGTGGAGTACGAGGGGGCAGACTCTTGCACAATCACAGTGACCCAGAGCGGTATCGAGCCAGAGCCTGCTCCAGACCCTAACAAACCCCTCAGCCTTACCTACCAGAGTTCTTCGAACATCTATCGTAAGGGCTACGAAGGCTTGGGCGTAGATCGCTACTTCTTCGGTGTCTCTGACGAGATGATTATCCAAAATATGGATGGAGCATATATCCCTGATACTGTGAATGGTAGACTATTCTGGTGCGCCCTTTATGGCACTCCAGCCACAGACCCTGAGAACCCAACATTGCCCTTGGGCACCTACACCCTAAAGGATGACGCCAAGGAGAATGGCAACCTCGATTCTTACTATACCTACATCGTTCGCAACGACGGCTACGATGCTCCAACAAACTTCGTTCCTACCAGCGCAACCGTAACCATCGAGGGTGAGCCTGGAGCATACAAGATAACCTACGACTACACCTTCGAGGATGGTACCGAGATCGTAGCAATCTACGAGGGCGACATCACCCTCAAGGTTGGCACTCCTCTGACTGCCCCAACCCCTTGGATGGAGGAGGATTACGACACCGAATTTATCGGCATACACGCCAACCTCATCAAAGGTTCGATATATACCAAGGATGCTGATGTCATCGGCGTACAGCTCTACGATTGTGAGCTTGACGAGTCGAACCATCAAACTGGAGGCATCCTCGTATCGTTGGAACTCACAGCCCCAAAACTCACAGACATAGAGCCACTTATCCCCGATGGAGTCTACAACGTGTCGATGAACTACGAGATGTTCTCTACGCCAGTCGGCGATGTGATAAATCTCGGAGAGAGCATGGGTGGCCATACGATGATGGGCACTACGGCCCGCGTGATGGACGAGGAGGGCAAATATAGCTATGGCGCTGTGCTAACGGGAAGTGTTACGGTGAGCAGCGAGGGCCTAACTCAGACCATCGCCGTAGACCTAATGACGGGCAATGGCAAGCACATAACTGGCTCATACACAGGTGGTGTGAAGATAAACAACTACACCTATACCCCACCACTCTCGGACGATCCATACTCTACCCTTGAAGGTGACCTCGATATGGTGGCAGACGACAACTGGTCGTTCACTGCCCAGTACTACACCAGCTACTACTCTGGTCGTAGCGACGTGTCATTCATCCGCTTCCGAGGCTATAACATCCCAAATATCAACGATTTCTTCAGCTATCCAGCTGGTGGTTTCTACGGTTTCCGCTTCGACCTTATCGTCGAGAACGATGGCAACATAACCCTCCCTGCAGGCACCTATCGTCCCGACACTACGTGTGAGCGCAAGCCTATGACATACGAGATTGGTACACGCGAATTGGGCGACGGTGGCACCTACTTGAATGGCTCATACGGCTATCTCGGCTACAACAACTGGGGTACTATCGACGCAGAGAAGGTTGCCCCTGTGCTTGATGGCTCGTTGGTAATTACGGCCTACGGCAACGACGAGTACGACATCCAATTTACCGTCGTAGACGACAAGGGTAACAAGATTACCTTCTCGCACCGTGCCACGGTAAAGATCACCAAGGGCTAAACAAATAGAGCTCAAGAGTGGAAAAAAGTGGGAATAAAGCTATTGTTTCTAAAAAAAATAGTAATTTTGTGGCCTATTATAGATAGAAACAACGAACGAAAAATATAAATCTATGAAACTTACACGTATTGCCGAGATCCTCAAGATGGAGGGTGATGGCAGAGATATCACCGTTAAGGGCTGGGTTAGAACGAAGCGTGGCAACAAGAACGTAGCGTTCATCGCTTTGAATGATGGCTCGTGCGTAGCTAACATTCAGGTTGTTGTGGACCTCGCAAAGATCGACGAGGCAGAGCTTAAGGGCGTTACCACAGGTGCTTGCTTGCGAGTAGACGGTAGCCTGGTAGCCTCTCTTGGTGCTGGCCAGGGTGTAGAGGTGCAGGCCTCAAAAATTGAGATCTATGGAACTGCCGACCCAGAGACATACCCTTTGCAGAAGAAGGGTCACTCATTGGAGTTCTTGCGCGACATCGCCTACCTCCGTCCACGTACCAACACCTTTGGTGCAGTTTTGCGAATCCGCCACGCTATGGCTTTCGCCATCCACAAGTATTTCAACGACAAGGGTTTCTACTACTTGCATACACCTCTCATCACAGCTTCAGACTGTGAGGGTGCAGGTGCTATGTTCAACGTATCGACCCTCGATATGAGCAATCCTCCACGTACCGAGGATGGCAATGTAGACTACTCTCAGGACTTCTTCGGCAAGCCTTGTAGCCTCACCGTATCTGGTCAGTTGGAGGGTGAGCTTGGCGCCTTGGCCTTGGGTCAGATCTATACCTTTGGTCCTACCTTCCGTGCCGAGAACTCCAACACCCCTCGCCACTTGGCTGAGTTCTGGATGATCGAGCCTGAGATGGCATTCTATGAGCTTCAGGACGATATGGATTTGGCTGAGGACTTCTTGAAGTACCTCATCCGCTACGCCTTGGAGAACTGCCGCGAGGATCTTGAGTTTATGAACAAGATGTGGGATAAGGGTCTTTTGGAGCGTCTCCAGTTTGTTCTCGACAACGACTTCGTGCGCCTCGACTACACCGAGGGTATCGAGATTTTGAAGGCTTCGGGCAAGAAGTTCGAGTTCCCTTGCGAGTGGGGTTGCGACTTGCAGTCGGAGCACGAGCGCTACCTCGTAGAGGAGCACTTCAAGCGCCCAGTAATCCTTATCAACTATCCTAAGGAGATTAAGGCCTTCTATATGAAGCAGAACGAGGACGGCAAGACCGTACGTGCTATGGATGTTTTGTTCCCACAGATTGGCGAAATTATCGGTGGTTCGGAGCGTGAGGCTGACTTTGGCAAGCTTTGTGCAAGAGTAGACGAATTGGGTATGAGCCGAAAGGAGTTGTGGTGGTACCTCGACACACGTCGCTGGGGTTCTGCACCTCACTCAGGTTTCGGTCTCGGCTTTGAGCGTCTGTTGCTCTTCGTGACTGGTATGGGTAACATCCGTGATGTGATTCCATTCCCACGTACACCAAAGAACGCAGAGTTCTAAGCACCTCAACCAATTGAAGAAGCCGTCTAACAGAGTCCTTTTGCGCCAAAAACTATAGGCCAAGAGAACTCCGTTATACGACTTCTTCATTTAAGGCGTTATATAAATGTAAGGTGTAAAGTTATATAATATGGCAAACCGACTCCAACAAACAATATCGTTGCAGACGAAGATATCGCCGCAACAGATTCAGATGATAAAGCTCCTGGAGCTCCCCACGATGCAACTTGAGGAGCGCATCAAGCGTGAAATAGAGGAGAATATCGTCTTAGAGGAGGATGCCGATACCCCGAATGAGGAGGGCGAAGCCCCAGAGAAGATATCTGTGGAGGAGTACCTCGGCAAGGAGGATGACACACCCTCATATAAGGCGCGCGTAAACAACTTCTCGAAGGACGACAAGCAACGCCCCATCTTCATCACCGAGGGGCGCTCGCTCGGCGAATCCCTCATCGAGCAGTTGCGTTTCCACCCCTTGAGCGAGGAGGATATGGTCATCGCCGCCTATATCGTAGGTAGCATCGACGACGACGGCTACCTCCGTCGCGACATAGCCTCCTTAAGCGACGACCTTGCCTTCACACGAGGTATGAATGTTACCATCGACCATATAGAGGAGGTTCTCTCTATGGTTCAGGAGCTTGAGCCTGCGGGCATCGGAGCGCGCACACTCCAGGAGTGCCTACTACTTCAGATGCGCCGCCAAAACCTCAATAACAGCACCAAGCAACTCGCCTTCAAGATTATAAGCGACCACTTCGACTCCTTCGCCAAGAAGCACTACGAGCGACTTATCTCACGCCTTGGGGTCGATGAGGATAGTTTCCGTAGCGCCATAGAGTATATCCGTTCGCTCTCACCTAAGCCAGGCAACCTATATAGCGAGGGTGGCATCGAGGCTGCGCCATATATCACCCCCGACTTCTTGCTCGACAACAGCGACGGCACTATGCGCCTGATGCTCAACACATCTGGTGTTCCCGAAGTGCGCATCTCACGACGCTATAAGGATATGATGCGCGATATGGTTGCCCCCGACGGCACAATCAAGGCCGAGGATAGGGAGGCCGTGCAGTTTGTCAAGTCGAAGATAGACTCGGCCAAGTGGTTTATCTCGGCGATAAAGCAGCGACACGATACCCTTATGCGCACGATGCAGACCATCCTCGACTTCCAGCGCGACTACTTCCAGGATGGCGACAAGAGCAAGCTCAAGCCAATGATTCTCAAGGATATCGCCGATCGCACAGACCTCGACGTCTCGACAATCTCACGTGTGGTGAATAGCAAATATATTCAGACTCACTTTGGTATCATCCTGCTCAAGACTCTCTTCTCGGAGGGTATGCAGACCACTACAGGCGAGGAGGTGTCGAGCCACGAGATTAAGACTATCCTTGAGGAGTGTATCGATAACGAGGATAAGCGCCACCCTCTCACCGACGAAAACCTTATGGAGATTCTCAACGAGAAGGGCTATCGCATCGCCCGCCGCACGGTGGCAAAATACCGCGAGATGCTCGACATCCCCGTTGCACGAATGCGAAAACAGATTTAGGCTACAACACTGTTTTACAACATATTACGCACATATAAGCTATAAACCAATAGCAGGCTCAAATATTTTTTATTAGCTTTTGTTTGGATATTGAAAAAATATCATTATCTTTGCACTCTGTAATGACAAAGTGATTTGTTGTTTCGGAATGGTCTGATGGGCGAGTGGCTTAACCAACGGTCTGCAAAACCGTCTACAGCGGTTCGAATCCGCTTCAGACCTCCAAAATCCCTTCTACACAGCAGTGTGGAGGGGATTTACTTTTTTTACGCCTAAAAAAAGGCTTATTGGGCTTATTGGGCTTATTGATGCCCCAAAGCAGAGGCTCAAGACATACTTGAATGGTGGTTGTGGGGGCCGTCTTTTCGCAATCAATGTCAATTATCAGCTATCGCCTATAGTGGCTCAGCTCAAGCGGGAGTTGAAGGCTATATGGCAAGATATTATCTGCTGTTGTCCGCGACACCTCTCCCATCTTTTGATATCTCTTTGACAGCCCTACCCCAAATTATCACAACGGCTAATTGTCGTTCCATCTCGCATATTTATGTAATATACAGAAATTTTACCCCTCACTATCAATTTCTTAGCCAAAAATTTGGAAATTTCAAGGGGGGGGGTAAATTTGCAGTGACTCTCATAGAGTTGATTTACGCGCATTGTAATCGTCAGATATATAACATTATTGGACTATATATACCATATATAAATAGAGCTATATTTAACAAAATTCGCTATAATAGCTTATGGCATATATTATGTATATTAATGATAATCTGCGATTTGCACAAAAGCATAAAAAAAAGTTTAAACTTGATAACAACGTTAGATAAATTTACTTAACTTTGTGTTGGCAAAAATCCGAGATTGCACCCAATATAGTTTTAGCAACATATTGCTACAGGAAAAAATTTACCAAAAAATACTAAAACTTCAAATTAACAGTTATGAAAACTTTCAAACTATTCGCTCCATTGCTCACCGCAGTGGCAATGTTGTTAGCAGTGGGTTGTCAGCCAGAGCCCACCGACAAGCCTAACCAGCCCGATGAGAAGCCTTGCTTTACATTCGAGATTTTGGAGACTAACAAGACTACGGTATCTTTCCGCGTAACTCCTCTTGCCGAGGAGATGCCATACGTGGTTATGATCACTGACAAGGCGACATTCGAGACCTTCGAGAGCATCGATGCCTATATCGCCGATGACTTGGCGTGGTTCAATCAGCTTGCCGCGGAGATGGGTATAACACTTGAGGAGTATCTCGCAACAGTCCTCACTACTGGCGTTAAGGAGGATATCGCCGAGGGCCTAACTCCCAACACCGAGTACTACCTCTATGCTTACCATCTTACAGAGTCTGGCGAGGTGGTTTCCGACTTCGAGTACAAGGAGTTTAAGACTGCCGCCCTCGCAACGTCTGACACCACATTCGAGGTTAGTGTCAGCGATATAAGTTACAATAAGGCAGTTGTAAATGTTGTGCCTTCATCATCAACTGCAATCTACTTCGTAAACATTATTAGCGAGGAGCGTTTGGCCGATTTCGGTGAGGGCGCTGAGGCCTATATCAACCACCTTGTAGCCCTCCGAGACTACTACCTTGGTATGAATGCAACCACTGAACAGATGATTGCCAACCTCTGCTTCGCTGGCGAGAAGTCACTCGCTGTTGAGGACCTCAAGGCTGGCACGAAGCACTATGCCTATGCCATTGGTGTAGATGACGACTTCTTGCCAAATACCGAGGCCTTTGTTGTCGAATTTGAGACCCCTACAGCAGAGAGCTCTGAACTCACCTTCGAATGCAATATCACAGAGAGATACTACGACCACGTAGATGGCACTGTGACACCATCAAACAATGAGGAGACATATATCTGCTCTATACAGACGGCCGAGTCGCTAACTTGGTATGACAGCGACGAGGAGTATATACAGACACTCATCGATGACCTTGAGTGGTGGTATGGTGGTGTGGAATCGGCTCTTCGCACCGGTGTTACCGACCTCTCTACATTTGGTGGTCTCTCACCTGAAACAGAGTATGTCGTTGTATGCTTTGGCTATGATGAGGCTCCTACAACAGGGCTCATCACATTCCCATTTACCACAACCGAGGCTTCGGGAGATCCTGCTGATTTGACTGTGGAGTTCGCTATAGACTATGAGAAGCTATCACATAACACAGTATATGTAACAGCACAGCCATCTGTTGGTGCTCACTACTTTATGTCGTACATCTCGACATCTGACCTTGAGTACTATATCGAGGAGCATGGCACCCAGGATGCAGCACTCATAGCATATGCTAATGAGGAGATTGACTATGGCGCAGATTTCTTCGGCTACTCACGCGCCGAGTATCTTACCGACATGGGTGCAAACTTGGGTACTTACACCACGATGTTCAATCAGCTAAATCCTGCAACCGAGTATATCATCTATGCCGTGGCCGTAGATATTAACAGCGGAGATATTGCAAGCGACCGCGCATCAGTGAGCGAGGCGTTTACAACACTTGATAAGGTCGTAAGCACTGCAGCCGTATCGTTTGAGTTTGGCGACTACTACGACGGTACAGCTCTTGCCGAGCTCGATCCCGAACGCTTCCTCAACTGCACGGGTTATGTTGTGTTGCCATATAACGTATTACCAAATGCCGATGCAATGAACTGGTACACAGGCTTCTATGATGGCGACTACACTGAGTGGGGATGCTCTGATGAGGATATCTACGCGGAGTTGATTACATATGGCTATGAGTGGGAATCAGACCTCGTATCGCTCAATCGCGAGAGCGGAGTTGCTGTTCTACAGTACGATGCGGCATACTCATTCCTTGGCATTGCTGAGGACTTTGAGGGCAACTTTGGCGCTGGTACTATCGATGTCGTAATACTTAGCAAAGAGGGCGTATCTCCTGCTCAGGAGTTTATTGACAGCCTCAATGAGCAAGCACAGTTTGCTAAGCCACAGGCCATGGCCTCTCATAAGGGCAAGATGCCTATTATGCGCAAGTAATTAGTGCTATATTATGATAGGGTCTATCTTTCGGGATAGGCCCTTTTTTGCAACCACGTCGTGGAGAGGGCGGTGACGGACACTAATAGGCTACATACTCCAACAACAGATACACAGACTCCAAGATTTGTATGTATGTGGCAAGATGGTATAACGAGCATAAGCCACAAGAGCCATATTTTTTATTGGCCCTCGAATGAATATATAAGGTTATGGTAGCAAATGGTGCTCAAATTAGTATACATTATATAAAATATATTATCTTTGTAGTTGAGTAACTCCTTTACACAAACTGCAAACTATATGAAAGTAGCAATAATTGGTGCTGGAAATATGGGTGGTGCATTGGCCAGAGGCCTGGCCCATGGTAGCACGATATCCACCACAGACATCTATGTCTCAAACCCTTCGACACCAAAACTCGAAGCCCTAACGGGTGAATATCCAGAGATTAACGTGACCACGGAGAATCGCGTGGCCGTGCGTGAGGCTGACCTCATTGTACTTGCCGTGAAGCCCTGGAAGGTGGTGGAGGTTCTCGACGAGATAAAGCCACACCTCAACTACTCGCGCCAGATTATAGCCTCGATGGTCGGTGGCTTAGGCACAACCCAACTATCGGAGTGGCTCGACAAGGGCGATGGAGAGCTCCCTGCCACATACCTCATAATACCCAACACGGCCATAGCGACGAAGAGTAGTATGACTTTCCTCTGCTCCACCCGCTCCACGAAGGTTCTCGACGACTTCCTACTTGATGTATTCAACGAGTTGGGCAAGGCTATGCTCATCGAGGAGGGCGCTATGCCTGCGGCTACATCGTTGGCATCGTGCGGTATCGCCTACGCCTTGCGCTACATACGCGCAGCGATGGAGGGTGGTGTGGAACTCGGCTTCCGTGCCGACGACGCCAAGCAGATAGTGATGCAGACCCTGCTCGGCGCAGTAGAAATCCTTGCAGCAAATGGCTCTCATCCTGAGGCCGAGATTGACCGCGTAACAACCCCTGGAGGTCTCACCATCAAGGGTCTCAACGCTATGGAGGCCGCGGGCTTCACCCATAGCGTCATCGAGGGACTACGTGCCTCAACAAAGAGATAACAACCAAATCAAGGACAAAAAACTAATTTATAACTAAATACCTGATAATTATGAGCGAACAGAGAGGCGTAAAATGGAACGTGTGCCACGTAAGCGGCTACACCATTGCCTGCGACCCAGGTTGCAACACCATCACCCCATATCCAAAGACCTACAAGCGCGAAGAGCTCAAGAAGGGCACAAACATCACAGCACACTGCGAATACCTTCCCAAGATTGTTGTTGGCGCTATCGGCGAGGACTTCATCGAACTCAGGTGCGGCCCACAAAAGACCGTACTATACACAGGCGGTTACTACGAGTCACCCCGTCACCCCCTCAGCTACGCCTACTCCGAAGTCAGCGTACGCTTAGAGTAGCATTGCCCCATAAGGGGTCGTCTTGAGTACACTCTAAACGAGATGACCTCGGAAGATATATGCTTCCGAGGTCATCCTTTATGTGTCGGGAGCAACCCGATGTTCGTTACAACTCCTTAATAAAGGCTCTGCGACGCTTATGCTGAATATGGTCGTAGTCGGCAAAGTTTGCAAGACTCTTGTAGTTTGTTTCGAGGATTGCCGTCGTCTCAACTCGCTGAATACCATACTTCGCGAAGTGCGGAGTCATCTCATTGAAAATCATCGATGTAACGCCCTTATCCTGATAGTCGGGGCGCACCGCGATAAGCAACAAATCAAAGTCGGTCATCTTCTTGGCTTTCAGTGCCTTGAGCAGATGATACCAACCAAATGGGAAGAGGTGACCGCCACACTTACGCAACGCCTCCGATAGCGATGGCATACCCAATCCCACTGCTACGATCTCATCCTGCTCATTAGCAACCATCGTGACAAAGTCGAAGTTAAGAATCGGGAAATACATCTTGCAGTAGTACTGCTTCTGGCGTTGTGTCATCGGCTGATAGTTGTACAACTTCTGGTATGCCGCATCCAGAACGTCGAAGTAGCTATACCCATACCTCTTTCTTAACTCCCTGGAGTTGCGAACCTTTACAATATGTAGTCCGCATCGCTGCTCGACAAGTTGTACGATACGTCTTATTCGTTCGGGGGCTTCGGTCGGTGGTGTGATTTGGTACTCAATCCAATCGGCCTCCTTGCTCAATCCATATCGCTCGTAATGAGCAACATAGTAGGGGTGGTTATAGAGGCTTGCCATAGGGGCGTTATAGTCGAAGCCCTCCAACAATAGGCCCTGATGGTCGAAATCCGTAAAGCCCACTGGGCCATTCAAGCAGCACATACCCCTGCTCCTACCCCACTCGGCAACAGCATCCAACAAAGCCTTGAACACATCATAGTCATCAACAAAGTCGAACCATCCGAAACGGCACTTCTTAACTCCCCAAGCCTCATTGGCGCGGTGGTTGATGATGCCCACTATGCGACCTACGATTTGGTCGTTACGATAGGCCATATATATTACGAAATCGCAAACCTCAAGCGCGGGATTGCTCTTCGGATCGAAGGTGTTTACCTCGTCAAAGAATATTGGAGGACAGTAGTATGGGTTATCTCGGTATAGGTCTATTCCGAATTGTACGAATCTATTAATTTCACGCTTTGTTGTTACCTCTTTAATAACAATATCGCTTGGATTAGTTATAGGCATAATGTCTAATTTTGGTCTCTTTTAGCTTGGGTTTGGCTATCATTTAGAAATGAGCCATTACACAAATATACAAAATTATTTCTATTTTATGATATTTTGTTGCGCAATAACCTCTGGGCAAGAGGATAAAAGAGTATATTGGGAGAGGCAAATATGCAAACTTTTTGTACCTTTGAGGTAAACCTCTAAGATTCTTCCGTTCGCTGTGAGAAATATTCAAGTAAACTTGGTATTTCTCGCTCACTAATTTGTACCTTTGTGGAAATTCAAAACACGATGAAGAGGATAGCCCAACTACTTATAGTCCTTTGCCTTGTTGCGTGTGGCACCATCAACGAGGAGCTCCCCACCTATGAGGAGTCCTCAATCATCAACGTCGGGGATTATGCGCCCGACTTTTCGGCCACCACCCTCTCTGGCGAAAGCTTCTCGCTCTCGGCACACGAGGGCGACATCGTGCTACTCATCCTCTTCTCGCACACCTGCCCCGACTGCAAGAGCCTCTTCGACGATGTTATGCTCTATAAGGATGATATAGAGAGACTTGAGGCGACAACTATCGCCGTATCGCGTGGCGGTAGCACCGAGGATATCGAGGCCTATATGAACCTCCACGGCTACACTTTCGACGCTATTGCAGATGGCGATGCCACAATCTATCGACTCTACGCCACGACCTATGTTCCTCGCACCTACCTTATCAACCGCCAGGGCCTCGTTGAGTTCACCACCATCGAGTACTCATCCACTTACCTCCCCCAGATACTCGAACAGATAGCAAGAGTGGTGGAATAATTAAACTGCCTCATCTTGTTGCTTATATGGATTTTATTTACTACATTTGTAAGGAAGAATGTATCACACCTAAAACCCTCGCCTTATGAAAGTTACTATTGAATTGCTTGGTGCCATCTGCAAACTGGGCTACTGCATCATCTCTGCCGATGAGGAGTTTAAACGTGAGGCCGTTAATATCCTTAGCGACTTCTTTTATAATATAGATGGTTTCAACGACGAGGCTATGGAAATGGTCGTTGATTGTGCAAACAACAAACTGAGCCTCGAACGCTCCGTCGAGATTATCTCAACGATGGATGTGGATGCCAAGCAGAAGGTTATCGACCTCTATGCCGACATCGTTCGCACCGACGACCCATTTAGCGATAGAAAGTTAGAGATGTTTAACGGCACTATCAAACTATGCGGTATGCCACAGCCCACAACTCCGTTGGTTGATGACCCTGACGACACTATCGCACCCACATTTATCATCGCCCAGACCAATGGCTTTGCCCGTCCTTTCCAGAGCGAGGCCGAAGATTGGCAGCAACTCGATGCCGACCTTGGCGAGCAGATCGGCGCTGAGCGTCTGGAGGTTGTGCGCTACACAGCCCCTCTCAACGAACTCTCTAAGCGTGTCGGCCTTGTTGGTTGTCACCTCGTCTTCTTAGTCGATAGGAATGGCTATGCCAAGGAGGATATCGGCGACAATATGACTGGAACGATACTTTATGGTTCGGGTGCCGAGAT
Source organism: uncultured Alistipes sp. (assembly GCA_904502285.1). Classification (GTDB taxonomy): domain Bacteria; phylum Bacteroidota; class Bacteroidia; order Bacteroidales; family Rikenellaceae; genus Alistipes. Next base: position 55,953 of record CAJGEC010000005.1, read on the forward strand.
TAGAGGCGACATCATCTTTGCCTTGGAGACCGACAAGGGCTATGAGCTCAAGGGTGTTGAGTCGATGGTGTTGCTCGACAACATATACTATGCAGTAAATGACGCAGTAGGTAACCTTTTAAGACTTGAGTAGTATGAGATTTATGAAGCGAGACTTTTGTGCAATTCTAAAGTTGGGACAGCTCCTAATTGCCGAAAGCGATAATTCACAGAGTGTAGAAGCGGCACGCAAGCTCATATATGGCCTTGCACGCTTTGTTAGCGAAGACCAGATAGAGAGCGTTATGCTCATCGCCCAACACCTCGATATGCAGTCCTCAGCAGCGGCCCTCTCCACCCTTGGCGAGGAGGAGGCTACGTGGGCTAAGGAGTTGCTCTATGACGTTGCCACCACCAATGGCCCTATGAACGAATCGCAGGAGCATATATGGCAACATATCACCGATGCCACCGAAAAGAGGTCTTTCGACTTTGAACTATAGTTGAAGCACCTTTATATACACTAAAAGCGACCCTCAAAGGTCGCTTTTAGTATTAATAGACATTTATAAATCAACGTCTTAGACGATTCATTGCCTCAACGCCATAGATCTCGCCCAGCATTGCCACTCCACCAAAGTTTAACCCCTGAAGATAGGCAATCTTGTCGAAGGTGACGCCACCTAAGGCTACAACCTTTTCATCGATGATACCACTCATCGAGGCCCTACGCAACTCCTCTTCATCGAATCTCGATAGATACCCCCTCTTTGAGATACTATCGAAGATAGGGCTTAGGAAGAGGTAGTCGCACTCACCCTTATAACGCGCCACCTCCTCCAACGTATGGCAGGAGCGCGTCCTTAGACCATCATACCCCTGGGGATAGGTTGTCACATTTCTGTTTATATGAATCCCTCTGAGCGAGAACTCATCAAACAATTCGGGATAGTCGTGAACAACAATATTTTGCCTAAGTTCCTTCCCAAGCATCTCCAAGAGCCTGCGACACTCGTCAATAGTGGAGTCGGGCTTCCTAAGATGTATCATATCGACACCCCTATCAATCAATCCCTTGATAATAAAGGCATCCTCATCTATGACCTTTGGGGTTGTGATGGCAATAATCTTCATTATTTCAACTTCTCAATGATAAGGTCGGCAACCTTCTTACCAGAGAGTAGCATACCACCAAAGATAGGGCCCATACGTGGTGTTCCACTCACTGCCGAAGCAGCCATACCGCACACATAGAGACCAGGGTAGATCTCCTTAGTGCCATTCACAACCTCCTGCTCACCAGCGACAACATCCAACGAACGCTCGCCAATCACAGCACCTGTGTCAGTTGCCAAGCGGATGCCATTCTTACGTGCCACGGTGCAACACATCTCGCTATCGTGGCCCGTACCGTCAATGACGCACTTTGCCATAATATTGAGTGGGTCTACGTGCATACCCTCTCTGAGGACAGGAGTCCAATTGACCACAACGCCACTCACCTCATCGTTCTTGAAGATTACATCCTCAACCGAGTAGCAGTTGAAGATTGTTGCTCCAGCGTGAACAGCCTTGTAGAGCAACGCTGCGGTGCTCTCCACCGAGTCCATCACATAGAGGTTGCTGTCGTACTGCTCGTAGTTGATATCAAACTCCTTGATGATGTGGAGTGCCTCCTCCTGAACGACAATCTGGTTAAACATCATAGCACCGCCCCACATACCACCGCCAGGTGATAGTTTTCTGTCGAACTGAGCCACCTTCAAACCCGCCTTAGCCAGATAGTATGCCGCAACAATGCCCGAAGGGCCTCCACCAACGATGGCTACATCCAAATCCAAATTCTTCTCCAACTTATCAAAGTAGGTGGAGATAATACCGTGTGATACGTTTCTTTCAATCATAACTCTAATTTTTTTTATATGTTATATGTAACTACTCTTCGCATAGCGTATGGCTAATCTTCATAGCGCAAAAGTTAGGGCCACACATTGTGCAATACCTGCCACCCACATTATTCGAGGTCTTGTAGTATTCGAGAGCTCTTTCGGGGTCGAGGCTGAGGTTGAACTGATCCTTCCAGCGGAACTCATAACGTGCCTTACTTAGTGCGTTATCCCTAACCATCGCTCCTGGGTGCTGCTTTGCGAGGTCTGCGGCGTGTGCTGCCAACTTAAAGGCTACAACACCCTCGCGCACATCCTCCTTATTCGGAAGCGCAAGGTGCTCCTTAGGGGTTACGTAGCAGAGCATAGCCGTACCATACCAACCTATCTGTGCCGCACCAATAGCCGAAGTGATGTGGTCATAGCCAGGGGCGATATCTGTAACCAATGGGCCGAGAGTATAGAACGGAGCATTGTGACACTTCTCAATCTGTCGCTCCATATTCTCCTTAATCTTATGCATAGGCACGTGGCCAGGGCCCTCGATAAAGACCTGCACGTTCTTTGCCCAAGCCCTTTCCACAAGTTCGCCCATAGTATCCAACTCGGCAAACTGCGCTCTGTCGTTAGCATCGTAGATGCTGCCTGGGCGCAAGCCATCGCCAAGCGATAGGGCCACATCGTAACGTGCTGCGATATCGCAAATGTCGTCGAAGTGCTCATACAAGAAACTCTCCCTCTGGTGTGTCTGACACCACTTCGATATGATGCTACCACCACGGCTAACAATGCCTGTAAGGCGGTCGGCAGCAAGCATCACATTCTTTAGACGTATGCCACAGTGGATGGTGAAGTAATCGACACCCTGCTCGCACTGCTCAACAAGGACATCTCGATAGATCTCCCACGTAAGCTCCTCGGCCTTGCCATTGACACGCTCCATAGCCTGATAAATAGGCACTGTGCCGATAGGCACGGGGCTATTGCGCAAGATCCACTCGCGCGTCTCGTGAATGTTAGGGCCTGTCGATAGATCCATAATTGTATCTGCTCCCCACTTGCAACTCCATATAGCCTTTTCAACCTCCTCCTCGATGCTCGATGTAGTTGCCGAATTACCGATATTGGCGTTAATCTTTGTCAAGAAGCTTCTGCCGATAATCATTGGCTCAGCCTCAGGGTGGTTGATATTGGCAGGTATTACGGCACGTCCCTCAGCCACCTCCTTACGTACAAACTCTGGAGTGATGTCTGTTTGGATGCCAAGGGCCTGGCAGTTCATATTCTCGCGAATGGCCACATACTCCATCTCTGGTGTGATAACACCCCTCTTTGCATAGTACATCTGGCTGACATTAGCGGCATCCCTCTCCCTACGCTCCTTAATCCACGCCTCGCGCAGATGAGGTAGGCCTCGCTCTAAATCGATATCTACATTAGGGTCGCCATAAGCTCCAGAAGTATCATAGATATAGATCTCTGGATTGGGGCTCTCTACTCGCTCACCATCCTTAATTGTGACTGTAGGCATCTGTCTTACTCGTCGCATCGCTACGCGGATGTCGGGGTGAATAACTCCCTCCATATAGACCTTTTCCGACTCTGGATAGGAGATTTTCAAGTCTGCTTTCATAACTTTAGATTATTTGTTAATAGGTTTGGTTCTACTTTTTGAGAATGATAGCCGCCACCTCGCGCATCTGCTGTATGGGGTCAGTGGCATTGATGACACTACCACTAAGCGCAATACCCTCTACTCCACACCTCAATAGTTCGGGGATATCCTCCTTCGCAATACCTCCAATGGCGACAAGCGGAATATCTATATTGCGGTCTCTCATCCTTCTGATTATATCTCTGTAACCCTCATACCCAAGGATGGGCGAAAGATTCTTCTTGGTCGATGTGTAACGGAATGGTCCACAGCCAAAATAGTCGGGTCTGCTATTTGCCATCGCGCGCTCTATATCCTCAAAGGTATTTACCGTAGCTCCGATAATGTAGCTCTGACCAAGAATCTGTCGCGCCTCCGAGATAGGCATATCGCTCTTACCGAGATGCACTCCATCAGCCCCAATCTTTTTAGCCAAGTAGACATCGTCATCCACGATAAATGTCGCTCCATACTCCTTGCACATCGCCTGTACCACGAGAGCCGTCTCCTCCAATAACAAATCTGAAGCACCCTTCATTCGAAGCTGAATCCATCGGCATCCACCCTCCAAGGCTATGCGCACAGAGTCTACATAGGAGTACTTATCGGTGTAGTGTGTAATAAACTGTAGGGAATAGTTATTCGTTATCATAGACAATCATCTTTTGAGGGTTAAATCCGTGATTAACAGGGCCATTACCACGGCCTATTGTTACATCTGCGCCACTTTGAAGAGCCTCGGTCACAAACTCCTTGGCCTTGGAAATAGCCTCCACTATGTTGCAGCCACGAGCCATATAGGCCGCTATGGCAGACGACAGCGTACAGCCCGTACCGTGGGTGTTGCGCGTAGGAATAGTCGCTGATGTAAAGATGGTGGCTTCGACCTTAGAGTGCGACTTAGTAAAGAGTATATCGCTCTTTGTTTCACCCTCCTCGTGGCCACCCTTGAGCAGTATGGCCTTAGCTCCATAGTCCAAGAGTATCGTAGCCGCCTGCTCCTTCTCGCGATAGGTAGCAACAGGAGAGTCGGCAAGGGCAACCATCTCTGGAATGTTTGGCGTCACAAGCATCGACATAGGAAGAAGCCTCTGCTTAACACACTCTTGAGCATCGACCGACAACAAGCGATGTCCCGAAGTCGATACAATGACGGGGTCGAGAATGATGGGAATAGAGTATCTGCCGAGGGCCTCAGCAACGGCCTCGACTATATCACAATTGGCAAGCATTCCAATCTTTATGAACGAAGGGTGCAAATCCTCTACAACCGCAACAATCTGGTCGTAGACCATCTGTGCCGTTATAGCCAACTGAGAGTTCACACCTTGAGTATTCTGTGCAGTGATGGCCGTGATGGCTGTTGCACCATATACTCCAAGTGCCGAAAATGTTTTAAGATCTGCTTGAATACCAGCCCCTCCAGAGGAGTCAGAGCCAGCGATTGACAATACTACAGGATAGGTTTTTCTTCGATTCATACCACTATTTTTACACTACTATACAAGCTCAAAATAGTGGTACGGCATGTACCATTAAGGATGACTCCAAACTTCCAGCGTCAGCATTATCTGTACTGGTGCAATGTGTATAATCTCAGCCAGGGTAACCAAGCGGTATTCCCCAACACCACCATTCGAGTTCTGGGACAAAGATACGAAAAATTTATAAACTTCACACACCTTTTTCACACTTTCTATAGCCTACGCTTATACACCTATCAGAAATAAGAATCGGAAATTGTTGTATTTCAGCAAAATAGGTATTTAATTTGCAAACGTAAATATGTTTAACAATAAAAAACGATATAGAGTATGAACAACTATTTTAATCTTTCAGGACAGGTTGCCGTTATCACGGGAGCATCTGTAGGTTTGGGTTTGCAGATGGCGAAGGCCTTTGCTCGTCAGGGTGCCAATCTGGTACTTTTGGCACGTCGCCAGAACCTCTTAGAGCAGAATGCCAAGGCCATTGCTGAGGAGTTTGGCGTGGAGGTACTGCCCGTGGTCTGCGACATCACAGTAACGGAGCAGGTCAAGCAGGCCGTCGAGCGTGTCATTGCGCGCTTCGGCAGAATCGATATATTGGTGAATAACGCTGGTACGGGTGCTGTAGGCCCTGCAGAGGAGGTCTCTGACGAGCAGTTCCGCCACGAGATGGAGATCGACCTCTTCGGCACATTTGTTTGTAGCCGCGAGTTTGGCAAGAGGATGATTGAGGCCCGCTATGGTCGCATCATCAATATCGCCTCGATGTATGGACTTGTGGGCAATATGATTATCGGTAGCGCACCATACCACGCGGCTAAGGGAGGTGTGGTAAACTTCACCCGCGCCTTGGCTGGCGAGTGGGGCAAGTATGGTATCACCGTGAATAGCATCTGCCCAGGCTACTTCTACACCGACCTCACCACCGCGACCCTCGATAGTGACTTCTTCCAGGATGTTGCCAAGCGCAACATCCCATTAGGACGCTACGGCCGTGAGGGAGAGCTCGACACCTGCGCTCTCTTCCTCGCCTCGCCACAAAGCACATACGTCACAGGTCAGAACATAGCCATCGATGGTGGTTACACCTGTGTATAACCTCTTAATAGACAAAAACCAAGAGGGTCTGCCTAACAATCGTTAGACAGACCCTCTATTATAGCCATCAAACTCTTACAACTCCACCTTCTCATCATACGCTGGCCACGGCCAATTAGGGATAAGCTCACCCTCGTAGAAGAGTTCAAACTTGAAGTAGTCAATAACATTAACCTCCTTAACAAGGCCCTCCTCGTTCAACGTCGCTACGATAGTCTCTGTAAGGCCATCTTGCACCAACTGGGTAGGCAAGTGCTTAGAGTGGTAGCCGTGGTTGATATTCAACAAATAGAGAGGCATAAAGTATGGCTCGTAGCCATTCAAGAGTAGGAACATCCAGTCGATACCACACCAAGGGTTAAGAACCTCTCCGTAGATAAAGTTGATATCCACTTCGTGGCTCGACAATCGCACCAAGTTATCGTTATCCCACTCACTTCTGATGGACATACCTCCACCACCAGTGTAAGTTACCAACTTTTTATTAGCATCATACTCAAAGCCACAAGTGTAGTCGTCGGCATAGCGATATGAAACCACCGCGCCGTCACCATTAAGCTGTGCCTCACCACCCTCGCAACGGCTCTTCTCAAGAACCACTCTGTCGGGGTTTGTGTAGTTCACAATCGCCAACTTCGTTACATCGATTATCGCCCTATTTCCTGCATAAGAAATCTTCTGCTCGAAAGATCTCATTGGCTCGTTATTCACCAAAAGGACGTTGTTCAACAGAGCAATGCGACCCTGATCGTCATACGTGAAGTAGACAACAGCCTGCAACTCCATACTATCGTTGTTGAACTCCCAGTCGTAGATACCTTCGTTAATCACAATGCAACGAACTCGCTTCTCTACCGTGGTCACGTCGCCACCGCCTGTCTGGTCGCCACCTGTCTGGTCGCCACTACCCTCCGACTGCAACTCACACGATACAAACATCATTGCCAAAAGTGGCAATAGTGCAAATAACTTCTTCATATTATTCCAATCTTTATAGGTTAATCACACTACAAATATATAAATTTCTTCGAGAAGTGGCAAATAACTCGCCCCCTTTTTCGGAGTAGAATCGGACTAAAATTGATACATACAATGTAGAGAACAACAAAAAAATAGCACAACGAGATTGTGATTTATAAAATTTGTATTATCTTTGCATCCACTAAACGCCAATATGACGTTGGGCCCATAGCTCAGTTGGTTAGAGCAGCGGACTCATAATCCGAAGGTCGTGGGATCATGCCCCTCTGGGCCCACAATGATAATCAGGCAGTTACCAATGGTACTGCCTGATTTTTTTGTTTATTCAAGTTATCCTCCGCTACTGGTTGATGCCAAGCACACCCTTAAGATTCTTCGCCCAGCAACCCTTAGCACGTAACACCTGCTCGACAATATCTCTAACAGCGCCGTGGCCACCGTTATACTCCGACACATAGCGCGAGGCCTCGACAACCTCCATAGCGGCATCGGCAGGGCAAACAGGGATACCCACACGCATCATACACTCCAAGTCGGGGATATCATCACCCATATAGATAACACTCTGGCGATCAAGGTCATTCTCCGCTAAAAACTCCTCTAACGCCTCAACCTTATTCATACAGTTGAGATACATCTTCGTAACACCCAACATAGTCAGGCGATTCTCCAACATCCTACCTCGGCCACCAGAGATGACACACACCTTGAATCCCTCTCGCAATGCATAGGCTATGGCATAGCCATCCTTAGCATTGTAACGACGAATGAAGTCGCCCTCAGGAGTGGGGATAATACCGCCGTCCGTCATCACGCCATCGACATCGAAGACAAAGGCCTCGACACGTGCTATATCCTCTTTGAAGTTTCCCATATACTCTCAGTTATTGCTTTATATATCTTTTGTAGTTGTTCATCATCCTCAAGCATAGCGATATGGCTCGCCGTAACCACCCTATCGCCCCTTATCGCTGGGCCTGTCTGCACCTCCATTGGGTCATCCACCGCCGAAGCCTTAGATGCCGTCTCAAGTAGCAGCGGCTTGACCACATCGAAGGAGAGACCCTCCCTGACCAACAAATCCGCCGCAAGGGTGTAGAGGTGGTTCGAGAAGTTATTTACTAAGACTCCCGCAAGGTGTATCTTACGACGACGCTCCGAATCGGCATACTCCACCTGCGTACTTAGTTGGTTTGCAATGGCGAAAAGCCTATCGCGTGTCTGGTCGCTGTCGGCCTCGATAAAGATTGGCACGTCATCCAACGAGATTATGCGCCCCGAACTGAAACTCTGCAAGGCGTAGAGAATACCTCGGCCACCCTCTCGCTCAGGAATGGCATCCATAGCGACACTACCTGCCGTATGCACCACAATAGCCCCCTTAGCAAAGGGTAACGACCCCGCCAACTCCGCCACAGCACGGTCGCTCACAGCGATAATATAGAGGTCTGCCTTGGCCAGATGCTTTGGGTTGTCCTGCCACTGACACCCCCCTATATTTGCCACGGCAACTCCGCGCTGGCGGTTGCGAGCAAAGATCTGCACCAACTCCAAACCTCCCTTGCGACGTATCGTGCGGGCAAAGGCCTCTGCAACATTTCCCGAACCGACGATAACCACACTCACCACCTCGCTCTTGTCGCCATCCTCACGCCAGAGCCTACGACGGTCGATGCGCTCGTAGCGACGGCGGTGTTGCCACACGAAGGAGAGTTCGCAACCTACCAATATGATATTCCACGACCACATAAGCCATATAATGAAGAGCGGTATGGCAGCCAAACTTCCATAGATAAGGTTTATGCCCGACATCATCGACTGGAAATAGACATATCCCCACTGCAACACCGAAAGGGCGAAACCTGCGATACAGCCCGCTATAATAGCGTTACGCCACAGCACTCGTGTAAATGGCAAATACTTGTATAGCAACGTGGTGGCTATCGACACCAACACCATCGAGAAGAGTTTATTCACCAACCCACTTAGTTCGGCAAAGGGGTTTAGGGCCAAAAGGGTGTCGTAGGCCATCGATGTTGCCACAATAAGCAGGGTTGGAACAAAGAGTGCCACGATGATATATGCCGTGTAGCGATGTATGAACTTGCGCTTGCGACTTACGCCCCACACCACATTGAACGACCCCTCGGCCGTGCGGAAAAGTGTGAAGATGGCAAAGAGCAGGATGGCAATACCCACCACAGCCAAGAAGCCTGGTGCAATGCTCGCAGCTGCACCCTGAGCCACATCGAGCAACACATCGAGTAACGAATGCCATTGCTGGGGCGTACCGTCGTGAATAACAGCGACATAGCGGTCCAAAACCCCAAACTGGCCCAAGATGAGCAATACCAAGGTAAGGAGTGGCACCAAGGCAAGCATCGTATAGAGCGTCAGAGCTGCGCTATCTACCATCGTGCGATGCACATTCACACCGCGCAACGTATAGTAAACCAATCTATAGGCTCGACGCAGTGCAGTTGGCTCGTCGTTATCGACCCTAAGAAGGGTGTCGTGAATAAGAAGATTTATACGCTGAAATATCTTCATAACCAAATATTTAGGATACTGGTTTTATGTGTATTACCCAATTTTCTGCCTGAATCGTGGTCACAGCAATCATAGCCTCTGCACCCGAACGCGCACCAATGCTCTTGCGTAGTGTCTCCACAGCGAGCGTAGTATCTCGCTTAAGTATCTCTATGCCTCGCCCCTTAAACTCGCGCTTCAACTCCTTGGGGCGGTAACGCTCTATGCGCTCTATGGCGTAGACCTTTGCGGGGACAACACCCTTGGGTGCCTCCTTCGAAAAGCCATAGCCATTGTTGCTCCAGAGGGTGGCAACACCCTGCAGTGCCCTCACTGCAACACGTGCCTTCTGCACAGCAACATCGGGAATGAACAAATAGTTCCACTCCGTCTCCTCGAATGGCTCTGTGGCACAAGGGGACTGCATATCCTCTCTTCTGTAGAGCCACTCACCAAGGCCCACGACAGCGACACGAAGGCTATCCTCCTGAGCATCAGTATATATATTTAACTCCTTGCACTCACCTCCAATAGAAACCACCTCAACCTCAGAGCTGGGGAACAGGCGAAAGGCCTCCTCCACATCGAAGAGCGGAGAGAGCTTCATCGCCACACGAGTTGCCACCTCCCTTAGGCGAGGCATAAGTTCTATCACATTGGGCGAACAATCCTCCATTCGCACCATCTTCTTGCCCTCCAACGAGCGACGGTCGGGGTCGATAAATACCCAGTCGAAGTGTTCGGAACACTCGGCAACGTATGTCTCGGAGTCTGCCGTAATGACCTCCACATTGTCGATATTGAGCAACCTAAGGTTGTGGCGCACCACAGCCCCAAGCACCTCGTCGCGCTCCACCGTAACAACACGCTTAAAGTTGCGAGACGCGGCGATAACGTCGATGCCCAAACCACAACTAAGGTCCAACAAACTATCGCCCTTAATCGCCTTACGCTCAGCACTCTCCTTACTCGACGACTGCTCGAAGGCGCGGGGTGGAATTATACAACGAGCCTCGTAGAGGTGTGGCAACTTGCGACGGGCGCGTTGCAGGTACTTCACCTGTGTAGCAACAAGTTGCGTATAGGGCACACGCCTATCGAGCGCGACAGCATTGGGGTCACGCTCTATATTTTCATCGATGGCTCGGCGCACCTCCTCGCTACAGAGCAACTCAACATCTTGAAGGGTCATCGCTTCAGTTTTTTAGTTAGTGCCTATGCCAGAGGGCGTATGCGCACCTCCGTAACACCCTTGAGCATCTCGGCCAGCGCCTCCACATCCGTAGGCTCATCTACCTGACCATAGTGGTATGGGTAGTAGATCTTTGGTGCAACGGCCTTAACAGCCTGTACGGCCTGCTCTGGAGTCATCGTATATGGCTGATTCACACAGATAAAGGCTATATCTATTCCCTTTAACGCCGCCTGCTCTACGGTAGGCTCAGTATCGCCCGAAACATAGATGCGCACAGCACCTCCAAGGGTGATAACATAGCCACAATCCTCTCGCTCCTTAGGGTGGAACTGCAACTGGTGCTCCGAGGTGTTATATGCCGCCACTGCCTCTACCCTGATATCCTCGAAGGGCTCGGCCACAGCCCCTGGGAGCATAGTATAACAGTCGCCACCAAAGCCCTCGGCCGAGGTCTTATCCAAGAGGATGCGTGTATCCTCCTGCTGCAGAGCCTCAATAGCCTTCATATCGAAGTGGTCGTAGTGGGAGTGTGTCACCAGAATCATATCTGCCTTAGGGAGTCGCTCATACTCGGCATTACCCTCCACGGGGTCCACATAAATCACCCTGCCCTCGTACTCGATAGCCACAGAGGCGTGAGCGAAGAAGGTCAGCTTCAGGTTTCGACCATTGATAGTGAGTTCATCCGTAGGGTACTGAGGCGCAGGCTTGCGACCGAAAAGTTTATCAAATAGTGACATATAATCAAGAGTTTAAATGTTAGTGATAAAATCTGCTATAGTTTTACTAAGCCCCTGGCTTAATGGTTGTTGCGAATTGGTATAGACACCCATCAACTGCTCTATGCGGTCCGACGACGGAGCATCCTTCAGCACGTGGCACATATTCTCGAAGTTGGCATACCTGCCTCGCTGAGCCGCCTCCATAAGTCGCTGGCCATTATCCACCGACACCTGCACATCGCGACCGCCTGAAACAATCAGCGCAGGCAACGTAATCTCTGCCATAAGGCGTTGAGGGTCAAAGACCATTGAACTATGCAAGAACTTCTGCACCGAGGGGTGGAAGAGCGACATCAACTCCTTTGGCACTCGCTCCTCGGCAACACTCTCGCCACGCTTTATGGCGTTAATAATATTTGTTGCCGTAACCATAAGCCCTATATGCTGTGGCACCAACTGAGCCGACAACTGCGTTAGAAGTATCGAATCCATCGAATATCCTGGCGAACAGAGCAATACGATGCCATCAATCGCCACATCATCCCTCAGAGCAAGGTGCTGGGCAATCTCGCCTCCCTCGCTATGACCGATGACAACAACACGTTCGAAACCTCGTGAGTGCAGGTAGGCCACACACGCCGAAGCATCATCTACAAAATCCTCGAAGAGTACGTCACCCACCGAAGTCGGGTCGTTCAGACGACTCTGTCCCACACCTCGCTTATCGTAGCGCATCACAGCGATACCCTCCTCGACAAGTTCATCCGAAAGCATCTTGTAGCACCACGAGTTAAGTCCATAGCCCGAATTACCATTGCGGTCGGTAGGGCCAGACCCAGCGACTATCAACGCCACAACATCGCTCCCCTGGTCTGGCGACGACAGCGTAGCCGAGAGTCCTCCCCACGGAGTCTCCACCACCACCTCCTCATCTGCTCCATAGGCTAAACCCACGGAGAGAACAAAGCCCACAATCAATATCGCTAATCTCCTCATATTCGGTTAATTATCATCACTATTAATATCCACCTCAGCAAAGGCATCCTCGACCACCGTGCGCAGATGCCTACGGTTGAGATGTGTATATACCTCCGTCGTAGCGATAGACTCGTGGCCCAGCAACTCCTGCACCTGACGAATATTAGCACCTCCCTCAAGCAGGTGTGTAGCGTAGGAGTGGCGCAGAGTGTGGGGGCTTATCTGCTTGTCGATACCCGCCAGACGTGCCGCCTGCTTAATGATGTTAAAGACCATCACACGTGTCAGGGCCTCGCCCCTATTATTAAGAAAGAGGGTCGATTCCGACGCTCGCTTCGGGCGACGCAACTCCATATATAGCTGAATCTTATCCCTCGCTACGGCACCCACGGGTACCATTCGCTGTTTGTCACCCTTGCCCACCACAACGATATACCCCTCGCCAAAGAAGAGGTTGTTGATGCGCAAGTTCACAAGTTCCGAGACACGCAACCCCGTAGAGTACAATAACTCGACAATGGCGCTATCTCTACACCCCTTCACCGTAGTCATATCAAAGGTCTCAAGCATAGCATCCACCTCGGCCACAGTAAGCACGTCAGGGAGTAGTCGCTCGGCCTTGGGGGCATCGACACCATCCGTCGGCAGGCTCTTCACCTTTTCGTGCAAGAGCAGATAGTTGTAGAAACTCTTTACGCCACTTAGGGTGCGAGCCTGAGAGGCACTGCTACGGCCCTTATCGTAGAGCCACGCCATAAAACGCTCAACCATATTTGCCTCAACAGCTTCGGGAGCGACACCAAAAATACGTAGAACAAAGTGCATAAACTCATCAAAATCACGCATATAGGCACTCGCCGTATTCTGCGACAAGTGCTTTTCCGCGATTATATATCTTTGGTAGTCGGCCCTAATTTTCTGCCATTTTTTAGCAATATCTGCCATATTATCACTATCTTTGCAATAAAGATACGAAAATTATTTTACATAATACTCCTCCACACCAAAAAAAGTAAAAAGATGAGGCAATACGTAGAGATTAGCATAGCGTGCGCCGACGAAGAGATGGGTGACATTGTCACCGCCTTCCTCGCCGACTACCCCTTTGAGACCTTCGACTATGAGACCACCGAGACCTCCTACCTCGTCAAGGCCTATATCCTCAAGGAGGCTTGGGAGGAGTGCAACGAGGAGGCCCTCGCCACCATCGACGAGTATGGCTCTGTCGTGAGCCAACGCGAGATGGAGGATGAGAACTGGAATGCTGCGTGGGAGACCGAGAGTTTCGAACCTGTAGCCATTGATGACCTCTTTCTTATCCGCGCACCTCACCACGCCCCAGCAAGCGATGGTGTCATAGATATCGTCGTTGCACCACAGATGTCCTTTGGCTCTGGCCACCACCAGACAACACGAATGATGTGTCGCCTAATACACAGCATAAAACCCTGTGGCACAGCCCTTGACATAGGCTGTGGCACGGGCGTACTCTCTATCGCTGCCCTCAAGTGTGGTGCAACACGTGTCGATGCCGTCGATATCGACCCTTGGTCTACCGAGAGCACCAAGAGTGGTGCTGAACTCAACGACCTCACCCAAAAGATGGAGATAATCCTCGGCACGGTGGAGGCTATCGAGGGCAGGAAGTACGACCTCGTCTTGGCAAACATCAACCGCAACATAATCCTCAACGACATCGAGCGCTACTATGCCGCCCTTAAGACCGAGGGTCACCTCCTTGTGAGTGGCTTCCTTTGCGAGGATGTCGAGGCAATAACCGAGGCTGCCGAGCGCCTCAACCTCCGCAAGATTGCATCGTTAGAGGATGAGGGCTGGATGGCCTTAGCATTCGTAAAATAGGGCAGGCTATGATAATTCTTCCATCAGTATATTTCGGCTCATTAGAGTATTGGGCCGCACTGGTTCAGGGTGGCGATGAGGTAGTTATCGACTTAGGCGAAAACTACGTTAAGCGCTCGGAGCGCAACCGCACCGAGATTATGACCGCAGGAGGCGTTATGCAACTATCGGTGCAACTGCGCCACGCCAACCGCCCACGCCAGCCTATGCGCTCGATGAAAATCGACTACTCGAAACGCTGGCAACACCAGCACCTCGTAGCCATTGAATCTGCATATCGCTCTTCGCCATACTACGACTACTACGGCGAACGATTTATGCGACTTTTCGACCAAGAGTGGATCTATTTGACAGACCTCAATATGGCAACCTTGGAGGAGGTTTGTTCGATTCTAAAGATTGCGAAGCCTCGCATCTCCACCGACTATATTGTTGCCACAGAAAACGACATCGACCTGCGCGACAAGCATCGCCCTACCACCCTCGTCACAGAGCCTTATATTCAGGTATTTAGCGACAGATTACCCTTCGCCCCCAACCTCTCGATTTTCGACCTTATTATGTGCGAAGGCCCTGAGGCATTGGCAATTCTTAAGCGAGCTAAAAGGGGGTAACTAAGATAAAGAAGAGGCGTGTTCAAAACCGTTGAACACGCCTCCCAATTTTTTACCTGTTTGCTATTTTCGAACAATCTCGAACTCGGCCCTATCGCTATAACAGTTCGTCGCATCCGAGACCTCGACGACCACCCTATTGTGCATAACCACCGAGTCGGCACGGTAGTGACAAGGGGCAACCATACGCAGAGTTGCAGTATCGCCATTGACAAGCATAAGTGGCTCACCTACCGAACTATAGATATCAACCTGTTGCAATGTATCTACCCTCTCACGCCATCTGCGATTAGCAATATGGAGCGTTGGCACAGCACCATTCCACTTTGCACGATAGAGGTAGTAGGCATCCTTTCGGGTGGTGTGATCGTGGCATACAAGGCCCGAATTATTGACTCCGTAAGGGCGGCGTGACGAGCCGTAGTCGAAGATATTGTCGAGCCAAACACCCCAGAAGTTACCCACCGAATCGATAATTGCCGAGTAGTTCTCGTGCATATAGGTCTGGCGACGCTCAGGCATATATCTCTCGCCACGTTGAGCGCGCTCTATGGTCTGCGACGTGTGGTTCATAACACCCTCCTCGCCATAACATACACCATAACACATCTTGCTACCCCACTGCTTCTGCCTAAGTTGTCTACACCACACAGCAACATCCTCAACCGAACCCTTGTAATAGCCCACATCTTGACGCAAAACGATAAGGTCGGTAACAAAATTTATCTCGCCATCGCTATTACTTGCACCAACGGTCATACGCGAAGCATCGAGGCTATGCGCCAACTCATTGAGCTCCTTGACATAGGCCACAACGTCGTCTCCCCTCTGCCAAACTAAGTTAAAGAGTCCCCACATAACCACCGATGGATGGTTAAAATTTTGGTAGACTATCTCCTTAAGCATCTCGAAACCAGACTCCTTGAACTGTGGAGTAGGATAGTAGCATATATCCAAAAAGCCGAGTGTCGAGCGACTGAACGGCATATCTACCCACGCCAAAACACCTGTCCTGTCGCACATATCGTATAACAGCGAGGTGTGAGGACCTATGAGCGAACGCACGGCATTAGCACCGAGACCTCGCACACAATCGAAATCCTCAACCACCTGATTCTTACTGATGGCCATACCCACACCCCTACGGTCGTGAGCCATATTTACACCTCTCACACTATAGGGTACACCATTGATACACAGCCTGTTTTCATCATCCACAGCAATAGTTCTAAAGCCAGTACTTACCGCTACCTCGTCTCGCGCCTTGCCATCATCAACAACCACTTCGACCCTATACATCGAGGGCGATGCAGGACTCCACAACTCAGGGTGACCAACCTCGAAAGGTATCTCCACTACTTTGCCGTCCGAGAGTTTCGACACACGCATAGTGCGGTGGTCCACCTCGTAGCCATCAGGGCCTACGATGCGCATCGTGAGTTGCACCTGCTCTGCCGTAGGGGCTGAGAGGTGGCACTGCACAACACCCTCTACTCCATCCTCCGAGACCTTACGCTGAACAACAAAGAGTCCATCCGACGAGTAATAGAGTGGCGACACAATACTCTTTGGCGTCACAACAAGCTCCACATCACGATAAATACCAGCCATTATATCGACATCTGTCGAGATTGGCAACATATCATTACGCTCTGAATTAGAGACCACTACACGTATGAAGTTATCTGCGCCAAACCTCACAAACTCAGTTATCTCCATCGTGAACGCTGTGAATCCACCGCTGTGTGTACCTACATAGCGACCATTAACAAAGAGGTCAGCAACGCTATTCACACCGCCAAAGCGCATAAAGAGGCGACGCTCAGACCACTCGGCAGGGATTGTGACATTGCGGGTGTAGTTTGCCGTAGAGGAGTAATAACTCGATGCTCCTAACACAGAATCCCAGCAGTGTGGCAACGACACATACTCCGCCTCCTGGGCCTCGCTATCCCACGAATAAAAGAATCGCCAACCCTCATTGAGGTTGCGCACAAGGCGTGAAGAGGGTTGCGCCACAACAATCATCGGCACAAAAATTAGGGCCACAAGGGCTACTATTATTCGTCTATACATAGTCTCTATATTGGTAGTTCTTAAATTTCTTTGGGGCAAAGATACGAATAAAGAAAAAAATATGTATCTTCGTGCGAAATATATATCAAATAAAATCGTATCGCGTATGATTATAGACACCATATTGGCTATATTGGCTATCCTCGCAATTGTTGTGGGCCTTCGCAAGGGATTTGTTGTGCAATTGCTACAACTCGCGGGCCTCTACATCGCAATACTCATTGCACCCAACTTTGCCGGCGACATCGGCTCTTTGATTACCGACGACCCTGGCTTTGCATACCTTGCTGGCTATGGAGCAATCATCCTTGGCACGCTCATATTCCTCTGGATTATAGCACCTTTGGTACGCAAGCTCCTATTCTTTGAGGTGTTACTAAAACTCGATTCTGTGCTCGGTATGGCATTGTCGTTGGTGACTATGATTGTTGTTACGTCGGCCCTCTGTTCACTCCTTGTCACCGCCAATATCGGCGATATGCGCCCCGAAAAGGTTTTGGAACTCAGTGCCCAGAATCTCTCTTCGGAGGAGATTGAGGAGTTCTCGACAATGCTCCAGAATAGGGATGTTGCCGTGCGCGAATATTTTGAGCCTAAGTATATTAGTTACGATATTCTCGATGAGTCGGTACTCTTTAACCCTCTCGTGGAGTTGGGCGACACGATATGTCCTGGCCTTGAGGAGTTGGAGCGCGAGGCGATGAAATTGGCACTAACCATAAAGAGCGACTATGTATCAAACTACTAACGACACCACACGTATCGAGGGTACGGTAATCAGCTCTACGGGTAGTTGGTACGAGGTCGCTACCCCCAACGGCACCCTCAACTGCCGTATTCGTGGACGCCTACGCCTCAAGGGCATACGCTCCACCAACCCCGTTGTCGTGGGCGATAGGGTCGTTGTTGAGCCAGATGGCGAGAGTAGTGCAATTGTGGAGATTATTCCTCGTCGCAACTACGTCATACGTCGCGCCTCAAACCTCTCGAAGGAGTCGCACATCATCGCCGCTAATATCGACCACGCACTGCTCATCGTAACCCTCCACTCACCCACCACACCGAGGGAGTTTGTGGACCGTTTCTTGGTTACGTGCGAGGCCTACAAAGTCCCTGTGACCATCGTCTTGGGCAAGGCCGACAAGTTGGTTGATGAGTATCGCGAGGAGGCTGAGGAGTTCGAGGCTATCTACCGCGATGCAGGCTACGAGGTGCTACACCTCTCCTCCACTACGGGCGAAGGCGTGAAGGCCATCCGTGCTATGCTACACAACAACACAACCCTCGTGGCAGGTAATTCGGGTGTGGGCAAGTCCACCCTCGTAAGCACCATAGATCCCTCCTTGGATATCCGCACGGGCGAGATTTCGGAGAGCCACCACAAGGGCAAACATACCACCACCTTCTCGACAATGTACCCCATCGAGGGTGGATATATCATCGACACACCAGGCATCAAGGGCTTTGGCCTCATCGACATCGAGTCGCGCGAACTATGTCGCTACTTCCCAGAAATGATGCGCCTTGCCCCCGACTGCCGCTTCTACAACTGCACCCACACCCACGAGCCAGGATGCGCTGTCACCGAGGCTGTTAAGGAGGGCCGCGTAGCGTGGTCGAGATATGAAAGTTACCTGAAAATATTAGACGAAGATGACAAATATCGCAAGTAGATTGCGCACCGAGGAGCATAGTCGCGAATGGCTACAGGAGCGCCTCGACTATATGACGCAGTTCCTCACCGAGGAGCGCAAGAAGGTGCTACGTCGCACCTTGGCATCACGTACGCACTATATGCGTATCATGACCGAAAATATGTTCCACCCTCAGAATGCGAGTGCCATAATGCGCCACTGCGAGGCCTTCGGCATACAGCAGATTCACACCGTGGAGGATAGATGTCGTTTCGACCCCTCCGTAAATATCGTGCGAGGCACTCAGAAGTGGGTCGATGTGGAGCATCACGACACCACGAAGGAGGCTCTGGAAGCCCTCAAGAGCGAGGGCTACCGCATCGTAGCAACCACACCCCACCGTTGTAGCGTGACCCCCGAAACCTTCGATGTCACCAAGGGTAAGTTTGCCCTTGTCTTCGGCACAGAACACGCTGGCATCTCCGACGAGGTTATCGAGGCTGCCGACGACTTCTTGATGATTCCTATGTGCGGAATGGTAGAGAGCCTCAACGTCTCGGCCTCTGCCGCCATACTTATCTATATGCTCTCACAACGCATCCGCCAACAGGTTGATGGATGGCAACTTAGCGACGACGAGCAACTAAAACTACTCACCCGCTGGACTATGTCTTCGGTACGCGATTTTGAGGGCATCCTCCGCAAGGCCGAGCAGAGCGGAAAGTTCACAACCGAATATTAATACCTCTATGATACTTCGCAAACAATTCCTTGAACACGTGGGTCAGACCTCACCATCACCTATGTTGGTGGAGGTGGCACGTGCCAACGGCTCGTTTTTCTACACCCCTGAGGGCAAACGCTATTTCGACCTTGTTGCGGGTGTCTCGGTAAGCAACGTGGGTCACGCCAATCCTGCCGTGGTTGAGGCTGTGCAGAAGCAAGCCGCCGACTATATGCACGTTATGGTCTATGGCGAGATGGTTGAACGCCCCCAGGTGGAGTATGCACGTCGCATCACCGAACTACTCCCCGAAAATATCGACTGCCTATACTTCGTAAACTCAGGTGCCGAGGCTGTGGAGGTGGCACTTAAACTCGCGAAGCGCTATACGGGTCGCACCGAGCTGATATCTATGCGTCGTGCCTACCACGGCTCTACACACGGCGCATTGTCGATGATGGGAGCTCCCGAAGGCGAGGAGTGGAAGGCGGAGTTCAGACCTCTCCTTCCAGATGTCAAATCCCTGCGTTTCAACAACTTCGACGACCTCAATGAGATTACCTCACGTACTGCCGGTGTGCTTTGCGAGGTCGTTCAGGGCGAGGCTGGCGTGCGCCTACCCAACCCCGAATGGCTGAAGGCCCTTCGCCAAAGATGTAGCGAGATGGGCGCCCTCCTTATATTCGATGAGATACAGACTGGCTTGGGTCGCACGGGCGAGATGTTTGCCTCGACGAAGTATGGCATCACCCCCGATGTTATCTGCTTGGCCAAGGCTTTTGGCGGCGGAATGCCCCTTGGTGGCGTAGCGTCAAACAAACAAATATTGGACTCTTTTACGCATAACCCTTGCTTGGGCCATATAACCACCTTTGGCGGACACCCCGTCTGCTGTGCCGCAGGTCTCGCTGCACTCAACTATATGATTGACAACAATATCGTTGAGCAGGTTGAGCGTAAGGGTGCGCTCTTCGAGGAGCGTGTATCTAAGCACCCCAAGGTTTTAGAAATTCGTCGTTCAGGACTTTTATTGGCCATAGAACTTGGCAAGTCGGAATACCTATACCGCCTTATGGAGATCTTCAAGGAGGAGGGCATTATGAGCGACTGGTTCCTCTACTGCGACACCGCCTTCCGCATCTCGCCTCCACTCACCATCTCAGAGGCTGAAATCGAGGAGTGCTGCACAATCATTGCCCGCTCATTGGATAGGCTTTAGGCCGACTTCTTATACGATTAGAAAAATAAATTGGCAAAATATAGCTCTCCACGGGCTAATATTTTGCCAATTTAGTATTTTATACTAACTTTGCGCGTTGTGCGTATCTATAGCATCGACGCACCGAGGATTTATGTTAGAGAAGTTAGCCAAACAGACCGCGATATATGGTATCAGCACGATAGTTGTCCGCTTTTTGAACTACCTGCTGACCCCATACTATACCCGCATCTTTGACCAGGGCGAGTATGGTATCGTCACCGACATATATGCCCTCATACCCTTCGCCTTGGTACTCCTGTCGATGGGTATGGAGTCGAGCTACTTCCGCTTCACCACACGTGCCGAGGAGGAGGGTGGCGACATCCAGCAGAACAAGCGCAAGGTCTTTGCCTCGACGTGGGGTATGACATCCTTAGGCGCAACGATATTCTTCCTCTTGGTACTACTCCTCAATGCCCCCATTTCGAGGGCTATGGGTGAAGTCTATGTGTTGCACCCCGAATATGTTGTTATCGTCGCCTCAATCGTGATGATTGATGTGTGGAGCATAATACCTTTTGCACGCCTCAGGGAGCAGGGGCGCGCTTTGCACTTCGTACTACTCAAGGCTATGAGTGTACTCCTCAACGTGGGCCTCGCCATCGGCTTTGGCGTTGTGGGGCTCTACTCCACCTCGTTTGGTGTGGGTTGGGTAATTGTTGCCAACCTCATCGCCAGCGCCGTGACCTTCTTGGCACTACTCCCATCCGTAAACCGCACCCTGCCACGCATCGACTGGCCTTTGATGCGCAAGATATTCGTCTACTCCGTTCCACTCCTAATCAGTGGCATCGCGGGTACGGCCAACGAGTTTATCGACCGCCAGATGATTAAGTATCTCACCCCTGGCGACGACGCTATGGCGGAGTTGGGCATCTATGGCGCTATCGTGAAGATTGCTGTGGTGATGACCCTCTTTACGCAGATGTACCGCTTGGCAGCCGAGCCATTCTTCCTCTCAGGCTTCAAGAAGGAGGAGTTCAAAGAGGCTAATGCAGCCTCGATGAAGTATTTCGTAATGGCCTCGATGGTCATCTTCCTCGGCATAGTCCTCTTCAAGGACCTCTTCGCCCTGATTGTGGGTCGCAGTTTCCGTGAGGGTATCGACATCCTCCCCGTCGTTCTCTTCTCGAATGTCTTGGCAGGAATATGGTTCAACCTCTCGTTCTGGTACAAGAGGGAGGAGAAGACAAAATATGCCGCTCGCATCACCTTCTTAGGCCTTGCCGTGACCATAGCACTCAGCTTCGTGCTTGTCCCTAAGTTTGGCTACCGCGGTGCTGCGTGGGTACGCCTCATTGCCGAGGGTGCAATGGTGGTACAGAGCTACCGTCTCTGCCAGAAGCACTACCCCATCCCCTACGACCTTAAACGCATAGCGGAATACTTCCTCCTCACTGCTGCGATCTACTTTGGCTCGGTCTATGGGTTCAAGGGGTTGAGCGAGGATATGCACTTCGTCTGCAACATACTCCTCTTCTGTGGCGCTATAGGCTACGCCATTTGGAGAGAGAAGATAGATATTAAAGGGCTTATAAAGGCCGTAATTGGTAAATTCGTACGATGAGATTCGCAGATATCATAGGACACGACGACCTCAAGGCTCGTCTCAAGGCGCAGATCGATGCAGGTCGCATCAGCCACGCACAACTCTTTAGTGGCGAGGCTGGCTATGGCACACTGCCCCTGGCCTTGGCCTACGTGCAGTACCTCTTCTGCCCTTCGCATAGGGAGGGGGACTCTTGTGGCGTATGTCCCTCGTGCCAGCAGGTGGCCTCCTTGGCACACCCCGACCTACACTTCGTTATGCCTGTGAACAAGCGCGAAAAGAGGAGTGGCGAGGTTGTCATCAGCGATATGTTCATCGACAAGTGGCGCCAGATATGGAGCGACCGCAATGGTATCTTCTCTGCCGACGAGTGGTACTCTATGCTCGACCTCGGCAAGACGATGAAGGGCCTTATCTCGGCCAAGGAGTCCGAAGAGATTATCCGCAAGCTACAGTTCAAGAGTTACTCTTCGGAGTATAAGGCGATGATAATATGGTTGCCTGAGGCGATGAATCAGGAGGCAGCTAACAAGATTCTCAAAATCTTGGAGGAGCCCTGGGAGAAGACCCTCTTCATCCTTGTCTCGGAGCATCCCGAACAACTGCTTCAGACCATCACATCACGCACTCAAGAGGTCTCGGTGGGTCGTATCGACACCGCCTCATTAGAGCGTGTGGCCCTCAGCGAGGGTAAGAGTGGCGAGGAGGCTCACAACATAGCCCGCTTAGCCAACGGCTCGATTCTCGAACTGAGGGAACTCTTGCGAGGCTCGACGGATGAGTCGCGTGCGCAGTGTTTCGAGCTATTCACACGCCTGATGCGCCTAAGTTATAGCAACCGCCACCTCGAACTCTTCGAGTGGGCCGACGACATCTCTGCCCTCACACGCGAAGGTCAGCGACAATTCCTCCTCCACGCCGTGCGTCTCTTGCGCGAGAGCTATATGCTCCACGTAGGGTTAGGCTCGATAAGTTACCTTTGGGGTGAGGAGGCACAGTTCTGTAGTAAGTTTGCCCGCTTCGTTACCAGCCAGAATATCGAGATTCTCATCGACGAGATAGAACGTGCTATGGCACAGATTCAGCAGAATGGCGCACCCCGCATAGTATTTACACACTTCGCTTTGGCCGTGTCAAAGCAGATTAGATAGCCTCAACCGATGAATCGTGGAGAAGAGAATATAAGCGTGGTACTCCTTTTGGGGTCAAACGATATAGAGGCAGAAAGCCTCGTGGAGCGCGCCATAGCCATCATAGGTCACTCTGTGGGTGCTATCAACCGCCGCTCGGAGTTCTACCGTAGCGCGCCCTATGGTTTCACTGCCGAGCGCGAGTTCGTCAATTGCGCCATAGAACTGACCTCCGAGGCCGATGCCTACGAGGTGCTACGTCGCATCAACCTCATCGAGGCCCTCTTAGGTCGCGACCGCAATAAGGAGATGGAGGTCAAGGCGCTCTCAAACGAGCCATACGCCTCACGTCCCATCGACATAGACATAATTTTCTATGGCGACGAGACGTTCTCTGACCAGAGGCTCACCATACCCTACCACTTCTTGGACGAGAGGGAGTATGCCCTACGCCCCGTGGCCGAGATAGTAGCCGAGCGCAAACACCCAGCCCTAAGCAAGACTCCTCGCGAGATGCTTGAGGCCCTAACAAATAGGTTATAACATTGATTATGAATATATTATCAAGAATACTTAGTCTTTGTGTTGTGTTATTAACCCTCACAGGCTGTTTCAAGGAGGAGAAGCAGGGTACACACCTTCGTATCGCCCTCTACTCACAAAACGTGAGTACCGACAACGTGCAAAAGTGTACTTCGGAGATCGAGGGTTACGCCTTCTGCGTACCCAAAGGTACTAAGTGGGAGGTTACGACGTGGGAGGATGCACTCAATAGGGTTATCACCAACAAGGATAAGCCTAATGAGCAGATGACAGAGCCTGCGATAGTGGCATCATACGATCCTGAGGCCGAGTACCAGGTGTCGTATGCCCTTTGGGATATGCGCTACACCGTTCTGGTCATCGTAGACAAGACCAATAGAATATATGCTACTCGTGTCTATGAGACCCCAATGAATATCCCCGAGATGAAGACCCAACTACACCTCTACGCCCACCGCAAGAGTGGCAGTGTGAATGGTTGGGATATGGTAAACCCATTCCCTGACGAGAAGCGTGAGCCTTTGGATTCCACCACAGAAGAGGAGTAAAACAGTGAAACGCAGATTATTATGAGCAAACATAGAGGCCTAAACATATTTAAGCGCATCACCCGCACATTTACTGCGATGATGATGCTACTCTTCGGTGCTGCACTCCTCACGAAGTGTGCATCGACGATGACACCTACGGGCGGTCCTAAGGATACACTGCCACCCGTGATTGTGCATATGCTTCCCGACAACTTCACCACCAACATCGACACACTGCGTCCTCCGAAGATATACGTAGAGTTCGACGAGTATGTGCAGATTAAGGATCAGCAGAAGGAGTTATACACCTCGCCTGCAATGAAGAAGGCCCCATCGGTAGTGCGCCGTGGCCGAGGTATCGTCATCACCATCAAGGATACACTCCGCCCTAACACCACCTACGCCATTAACTTTGGCTCGGCGATTCAGGACAACAACGAGTCAAACCCTCTCCACTCTATGCGCTACGTCTTCTCGACAGGCCCAGAGATCGACTCTATGTATATGTCGGGCTACACTGCCGACTCCTATAAGGCCGACTCGGTAAGCAAGAGCTTCATCTACTTCTTCATCGCTGACTCGGTGGAGAAGCCTGCGGAGTGGGACTCTACGATGTTCAAGTACAAGCCCGATGTGATTGCACGTGCCGAGAAGAATGGTATCTTCATCGCACAAAACCTCAAGCCCGTAGACTACCGCATCTACGCCTTCGAGGATACCAACAACAATATGCAGTATGAGCCATCGGTAGACCAGATTGGTTTCTTGGATAGCGTCTACAACCCCGCTAAGATGCCTGGCTTCACCATCTGGTTCGACTCCTTGCGCCACTACCCTTCGGCCGAGCCACAGCTCTACTTCAGAATGTTTATGGATCGTCGCTTCGCACGCCACACCCTCAGTGGCCAGGAGCGCCTCAACAGACATAAGGCAATGCTCTACTTCGGTGCGCCAAACCCCGATGTGAAGTCCATCCGTTTCGACTCCATCGCCGAGGATAAGGTTATCTACGATCCATTTACTTCGGGCCGTGATACCGTGGCCCTCTGGTTTAACCTGCCTGAGGCGGAGTTACCCGACACCCTCAAAGGCGAAATCACATATATCAAGCACGACTCGGTGAACAACCTCGTTGAGGTGACCGAAAAGTTGCGCCTTGCTTGGGTGAAGACCGAGACCAAGGAGGAGCGCGAGGAGCGTGAACGCTTAGAGAAGGAGCGCGAAAAGGCCGAGAAGGCTGGCGAGGAGTGGGTAGAACCCGAAAAAGAGAATCCTTTCAAAATCAATATTGCTCGCTCAGGGGAGTTACACAAGGATAAGCATATCGATATCGAGTTCGACTACCCGCTCACTAAGTTCGATACCACGCTCATCTCTCTGAAGATGACTACCGAGCAAATCACTGAGCCTCAGAGCATCAACTACACCATCGTTCCCGACTCGCTCAACCGCCGTAAGTTCCAGTTGCGTGCCGACTGGCAGTCGAAGGCTAAGTATGAGTTGGTGATGCCTGAGGGTATGTTCGAGAATGTGGCACAGGAGCGTAACGATACGATAACCTGCTCATATACGGGTGCTGATGTTGAGAAGTTTGCCAAGGTAAATGTCAATGTCACCAGCAGCAACCCCAATGCCAGCTATATCCTTCAACTTACAAATGCGCAGGGACGCATCCAGAAACAGATCTTCAATGTCAAGTCTGGAAAGTATGTCTTCGAATTCGTCACCCCTGGCGACGTTATGCTACGTGTTGTGGAGGATTTGAATAACAATGGTAAGTGGGACACTGGCGATATGGTCATTATGCGCCAGCCTGAGCGCACGGAGATATATAAGAACGAGGATGGCTTAGAGGTGATTACAACGAAGGAGAACTGGGAGTTTGACCTTGAGGTAAATATGGACACCCTCTTTGCCCCAATCACTATGGAGTCAATAATCAAGATGCTCGATGACCGTGAGGATGAGCGTCTCAAGAAACTCGCTGAGGAGCAGGCCAAGAAGCGCAAGGAGAATGCCAATAGGCAGAACCAGCAGGGCAACCAGGGCGGTATGGGCTTTGGTGGTATGGGAGGCATGGGAGGCTTCGGCGGTATGGGTGGCTCTGGAGGCTTTGGAGGTTCTGGCGGTATGGGTGGCACTGGCGGTCTCCGTGGTGGCTCTATGTCAAATATGCAACGATAAGCAAAGATGAAGGGACTCAATAATATACGAACACTACTCGTTGTGGCACTGGCGCTTATGGCAACCCTCTGTTGCCAGCGTGCTACAGCGCAACATACCCTTACAGCGACGGGCGGTATCGGCTCGTCATACGCACGCTTCTATCCTGCCGAAGAGACTAAGTGGATGTGGAGTATGCCGACCCTGAAGAGTGGCACAACCCCTCGCCAACTCTTCAATGTGGGACTCTCGTGGCGCTACTATAGCGAGAAGCCACGCTTCGTGGGAGCTGTGGGTGCCGACCTCGAATTTATCGAGCGAGGCTTTATGGATGGCTACACCTATACCTCTACGTGGGAGGGTGAGGGCGACGACAAGAAGGAGATTCGCCACTACAAGTTCTACAGCCGTAGGGTGAATACCCTTATGCTCCCCCTTGTATGGCAGCCCCACGTCTACGCCTTCAAGAATCGACTCCGCATCTTCATCGAGGCAGCCTTAGTCTTCTCGTTCAACATATCGTCGGACTACCGCTACGAGGATGATGCCTACCCCGCAGGAGTCTACGAGTGGAAGGTGCCACGCGATAACCGCTTCGGCTATGGACTGTCGGGAGGAGCAGGCTTTGCCGTACTCTTAGGACAGGTCGAGGTAGGATTCAAGGCCAAGTATAACTTCGGCTACTCCGACATCCTCAAAAACCGAAATAAGTACTACTCAAACTCCACTGATGGCAGAGAAAACCCCTTCTGGTACACCCCATTGCGCTCACCTATCGACTGTCTAACATTCTCATTGACCCTCGGTTGGCGATTCAACAAGCGTGGTTTCAACGAGTGGTTTGTTGTGCGACCCAAGAGAGAGCGAGGTCTCGGCACATTCAACTTCTCGGCACAGACGGGTGCTTCAAATGGTTCAAATAGCGGTGGAGGCACAAGGTCGGGTAGCAGTGCCTCAAGGCCTGGCGCCACCACAAGGCCTGGTGGCCCCCCAACCACCAAGGGTGGCAGATAATAGAATTTATTAAACTACAAATAACACTACAAACTATGGATTCAACAAGACAGCAGAAGATCGCTCGCCAGATTCAGCGCGACATCGCAGAGATTTTGCAGAAGGAGATGGCCGACACCGTGCGTGGCTCACTCGTCACCGTAACCACCGTGCGTGTCTCTCCCGATTTGGCGTACGCAAAACTATACATCAGCATCTTCCCATTCGAGCGTAGCACAGCCATCCTTGAGGCTATCAAGGAGAAGAGTTGGTATGTTCGCAAGCTCCTCGGCGCTCGCATCCGCAACCAGCTTAAGATTGTCCCTGAGCTTGAGTGGTTCATCGACGACTCGTTGGAGTATATCGAGAATATCGACAACCTGCTTAAGGAGTAACGCTCCTCAATACAATAGGGAGGCACAATGCTCTGGAGTAGTTTCGCACGACGCTATATGTTTTCACCGAAATCCCATTCGGTGATTAACACTATTGCGTGGGTAAGTCTCGTTGCCGTGGCAGTACCTACGGCGGCGATGATACTCCTTATGGCCATCTTCGACGGCCTGACCGACAGCGTGGAGCAACTAAATAGTGCCGTGGATGCCGACATCGAGATCGTTGCCGAGCGTGGCACTACATTCCCCGTGGAGGATATCGACCTTGAGGCAATCCGACAAGTCGAAGGCGTCGTTGCCACTGCCCCATACGTCGAGCAGTGCGTGATGGCAGTCTCGGCTGGCCGACGCGTCACTTTCGACCTCAGGGGTGTGGACCGCAACTACTACCACGTAGTGGGCCTTAGCGACTATCTCTATAGCGGAGGTCTCAACTCCATCTTTTCGGGCGACATCATCCTCGGAGCATCCTTAGCCTCGTCGTTGGGTGCCTACGGCATCGGCACAGAGATAGAGCTATACGCCCTAAACCGCAAACAGATATCTACGTTGCTACCCTTGAGTGGCATAAAGCACCACACGACACATCTGGGAGGTGTCATCCTTGCGAATACCGACATCAGCCAAACTTTGGCCCTCGCAGAATTGGAACGCACCCAGAGATTGTTGAACTACGATGGTCGCCTCTCGGCGGTGGCTATAAAGATAGCAGAAGGGGCAGATAGTGAGCAACTAATCAGAGAGTTAAAGGGTATCGTAGGCGAAGAGTATAGGGTTGTGACACGCGACCAGAAGAATGCCTCGATAAATGCCATTCTCAAGATGGAGAAGTTCTCCATCCTACTCATTGGCGCACTCATCATCCTCATCGCCACCTTCTCCATCGTGGGTTCTGTGATAATGCTCATCACCGAGAAGCAACGCGACATTGCCACCCTAAGGGCCTTGGGTGCAAAGCAACGCCTCATAACCAACATCTTCGTAGGTGAGGGTGCACTGCTCGCCGTGGCGGGATGTCTCATCGGCACACTCCTCGGCTCAGGCATAGCACTCCTGCAGCAACACTTCGGCCTTGTAAAGATTCCTGGCGACAGGCTTCTGGGTAGTTACCCCGTGGATCTCAACCTTGTAGATGTCATCACCGTAGTTGCCGTGGTGCTGACCATGGGTGTTGTGGTGTCGTGGCTCACCGTGAGGACAAAACTAAAGAGTAATAAACAAGCGTAGATAATAAGAATCCGAAATATGAGCAGACTCTTCTATAAACATATAGTGTCGGTGGTGATAGGCACTCTATCGCTCCTCGGCATCGTAGGCTGTGACGGTCCCAAGGTCATCCCCGACCGCGACCTTGTAAATATCTTTCACGACGCCTACGTAGCAAATGCCTATATCGTCGAGGGCAAGATAGCCAGCGACTCACTCTACATCTACGAGCCTATCTTCAACAAGTATGGCTACACGATGGATGACTTGCAACACACCATCAAGACCTTCACCGAGCGTAAGAGCGCGATGCTTAGTACCATTATGTCGGAGGTGAATCGCCGTCTGGATGAGGAGTCTCGCGCAGAGTCACGCAAGATTGTGGTCTTGGACACCATCGACAACATCGCCAAGCGCGCATACACACGCACCATCTACAGCGACTCTCTCATTCAGGTAAAGCGCCTCAAGGATACCACCAAATTGCATATCACCATCGAGGATCTCGTGCCTGCGGAGTATGCCATAAGTTTCACATACCTCATCGACACCCTCGATGAGAACCGCAACTCTCGTGTCGAGGCCTACGCTCTGACCACCGACTCGGTACAGACTATGCGCAATACTATGATGCTTACTCGTTACCGCGAAGCTAAGTACACTCGTAAGCTGACCACAGATACCTCACACCGCAAGATATATGTCAATATGTTCTACCATCCATCTAACGAGGAGTCGAAACTCCCCGACATCACCATTCGTGACTTCAAGGTGGTAAGAATCCTTCCTACGGATATTAGCGTGGATAGTCTCTACCACGACCAACTTAACATAAGCATCATAAACAAGGAGTTGATGACATCGTTTACCGCCGACACCATTGAGGTTGCCAAGCTCGAAGTCGTCGATAGCATAGCACGCGATGAGAAGGATAGCCTCACACTACACACTCTATAACGGTGAGTTGGAGCGCAACATTGTTGTCGAGGTCGACGACCGCGGCACCATAACCAACATCCTACGTTGCGACGCCATAGACTCTATGGCGAGTGTGGAGTTTTTCTCTGGCATCCTCATCCCTGGTATGGTGAATTGCCACTGCCACCTCGAACTATCATACCTCAAGGGGGCTATTGCCGAGGGCGAGGGCTACGCAGGCTTTGCACGTAGCATAGGTGCTGTACGTAACAACTTCACCACCGAGGAGCGCATACGAAGTGCCAGCCTGGCAGATGCCCAGATGTGGGAGGAGGGTGTCGAGGCTGTGGCAGATATCGCCAACGACGACCTTGTGATGGAGGTCAAGACCCAGTCGAAGATAGAGTACCACACCCTCTTCGAGTTCTTCGGGCTGAACAATAGGGATGTTGAGCCACATTTCGACCTCGCAAACCGCTATCCGAGGAGCTTCGTTACGCCCCATTCGACCTACTCGGTACAGGATGAACCATTCCGCCAGATATGTGCCCGCAATAGTTCACTACTCTCGATACACCTGCTTGAATCGGATGCCGAGGAGGGCCTATACCACGGCAGAGGGTCGCTCCACGAGTGGTATCAACGCATGGGGTGGGAGTGCGACTTCCTAAAGTATGAGAGCCCCGCAGGGCGTGTCGCTCGGTGCATAGATAGGGTGTGTCGAGTGCTTCTCGTTCATAATACACGGGCTACGGCCGAGGATATTGCCACGGTGGAGAGCCACACTAAAAATGGTACGTGGGTACTCTGCCCAGAGTCGAATCGCTTTATCTCGAATGATAGGCCACCCGTAGAGTTGCTCAGAAAGAGTGGCGTGGCAATCGCTGTAGGTACCGACTCATTGGCCTCGGCACGTTCGCTTTCGATGATAGAGAACCTTCGCCTCTTGGGCAATCACCCCCTGAGGGAGTTGCTCACGTGGGCGACCCTCAATGGTGCTAAGGCACTGGGCATAGATGGTCTGAAGGGCTCTATCGAGATTGGCAAACACCCTGGACTGGTGGTTATTGAGGGGGCAGACCTGCATAATTTGTGCCTTACGCCTGAGAGCGCAGCACACCGCATAATCTAAAAACGCATAACCAACTAATAATAAATACTATGGAAGAGGTCAAAGATAGGCTTTTGAGTCGCAACTATATATTGGTATGTCTGGCAGCGTTCCTTATGTCGTTCTCATTCTTTATTCTTGTGCCGACACTTCCGCTCTACCTCAAGGATACCTTTGGCATAAGCCAGGCCCTCATAGGCGTAGTCCTCTCGTGCTACGTTATCGCTGTGCTTTGCGTGCGACCTCTCACGGGCTTCGCTGCCGACACATTTCCTCGCAAGAGCGTATATATCATAGCCTATGCGGCCTTCGTGGCATCGTTCTTTGGTTACTTCTTCATCACCAAGACCCTTGCTCTGTTCATTCTCTTGCGCATCTTCCACGGCCTTAGTTTCGGAATGCTTACTACCGCAGGAAACACTCTTGTAATCGATGTTATGCCGTCATCACGCCGTGG
Source organism: uncultured Alistipes sp. (assembly GCA_904502285.1). Classification (GTDB taxonomy): domain Bacteria; phylum Bacteroidota; class Bacteroidia; order Bacteroidales; family Rikenellaceae; genus Alistipes. Next base: position 87,626 of record CAJGEC010000005.1, read on the forward strand.
TGAAGGTCTTGGTTATTATGGTGTTACCAATAACCTTGCTATGGCCTTTGGCCCTATGACTGGTCTCTTTGTTATCTCTTCGGGCAACTACAACCTCCTCTTCCTCACCTCGCTCATCACAGGTGCTGTAGGACTTCTCTTAGGCTCGTTGGTACGCACCACCAAGAGGACAACCACCGAGAAGGTGGAGTTCAAACTCTCGGCCGACAGATTCTTCCTCAAGGAGGGTATCCGCGCCTGCATCGCCTTTCTGCTTATGGCCATCCCCTATGGTATGACAACAAGTTATATGGCCCTATATGCCAAGGAGTCGGGCATAACCCACAACGCAGGACTCTTCTTTACGGTGATGGCTGGAGGCCTCATCATCTCGCGCCTACACTCTGGAAAGCGCGTGGACCAAGGCTTTGTAACTCAGACAATACGTACTGGTATCGCCATAGCCATCTTTGGTGCTGTGGGCGAGGCTCTCCTCTCCACCATTGCAGGGGCAAGCATTACGGCAGGATATATCGCCTACTTCCTCACCGCCCTACTCTTTGGTTACGGCTACGGCACACTCTTCCCCGCCTATAACACCCTATTTATCAACCTAGCGCCTAACTCGCGACGTGCCACAGCAAATGCTACCTACCTCACTGGCTGGGACGTAGGTATAGGTGGCGGTATGTTGTTGGGTGGAGCAATTTCGACAAATGGCTTTACACCATGCTACATATTGGGTGCGGTGCTACTGCTCATCGCCCTCATCTTCTTTGAGCGCGTGGTGACACCCCACTTCCATAAGCACCGTCTGCGTTAGCAGTGGCCCACGCCCTCGCATACGGGGCTAAGAGAGTCTATTTCCCATATAGTCGTAGGTGTGGCACTCAAGCCCCCTATAGGCCTTGGTCACACCACTCTCAACATCAAATTCTACACGGTCGTACTCAATCGGCACCACCACATCACCGCGCTTGTTGACGATGCCCTCAAGGCCTGCGTGGTTAGTGACTATGGCACGCTCTTCGACAAAGTCCTTGGCACTACGATAGATATCTGGCACAATAACGATATCCCTATTATCCACAAAGCCTACACCGCGCTCGGTGATAAAGCGCCTACGGTTGTCGCACAACCGAAAGCGATTACTGGAGTAGGGCGAGGCCTCCACCGAGGCTGTATATTTGTGCATAGGCTCACAGAAGAGAGACTTCTCACACATTGCCGTATCGTTGATTAGTTCGGCCAAGAGCCTAAATACCTTGAGGTTCTTCCTCCATCCCGACACAACAAAACTACAACGTATCGGATGCCACTTATGGTTAGCATCTACTATGATGTTGTCCGCAGAGAGGTTTGGCAGAGCCAAGTCATACTGCTTCAGACATCCCTTGAGATCGTTGAGTCCCTCCAACAGATGCTCTGCCGAGTGGGTATAGAGGGCCTCGGCGAGGAGCGTACCCTCAGGCATCAACTCAAATATTAGGTCACTCGCCCCCATCATACAACTGTTCAACGATAGAGCTCCATCCCTAATATCGTAGTCGCAAATGGCCGTTCCTGTCGGCTTAAGAAGTTCCTCCGCACACATAGCCTTGCGTATGGCATCCATCGACAGAGGTGCATATACCAGATATTTGCGACCCTCCACCATAGCCTCACACTCGGCATAGAAGGCATTGCACTTCAACGTCTCTAAATCGAAGACTATATCCCTAATTCCACTAATCCATAGGTCGGGACGCCTGACGCCATCTCTAAAATTGTAGAAATTACATATCTTCATAGTGGGCTCATGAATACGAAGGGGTTATCTATCAGTATATCGTGTGGTTTATCGAGCCTATGTTTATGGCCGACAGTATATGTGTGGGGATTGTATTTACCGAGAAGGCTCGTCGAACACCTTTATGCTCCCTACATAGATAGTAGTTCACATAGGCATTCATATAGTCAGGCAATATGCTCGACATATTGAATAGAGTCATACTTTCGGGGTTGTGGCTATAGAAGTACTCCTTTCGTGGCAGATGATATTCGCAAGGGAGTGGGTCGCCTTCGCTGATAAGATGTATGTTGTAAAGCAGGACCTTGTCGCTACCGATACCTAAGTTATGAATCTGGCCCGAAAGATCCAAGAGGTCCAACTCCGTGGCATCACTGCACCCTCCATCCGTAATATGAAATATTGTTGGCGGGATAGAGTGATTGCGCCTATTATCTACACACCACCCCTCGGCAAGGTGCTTTGCTCGTTGCAGAGCATCATACATTGGCGATAGGCCAGAGGCCGAGAGTGTCACCCATGGGTATAGCATAAAGGGGGCATCCACGAGCGTTGCATTATCCACACTCTGCTTTATATATATCTGCTCAGGCTGAGGTCGTTTTTCGGCAAGCATTGTCACCGATACGAAGTCGTGATAGGAGTCTGGGAGCAGGGAGCGTGTTCCACTTCCCGAATAGCCCAATACGGCGATATCGAAGTAGTTACGCACACTATCGTGACGTGTAGCACGAGCCACAAGTTCATCGATAATATTATTTACAATGATTGTCGCAACATCTATCTTGCGTAATAGGGTATGGTTTAGCACCATAGGTTGCAACATCGAAAGCGAGGAATCAACGACGATGATGACCGCCCAACGATGGGTGGTCGATACTCGATAGTTGTGCATTGCAAATATGGAATTTTGGGGGCTTTAAGCCGTACGTAGAGATATCTCCATAGCCCATCTTAGCGTACGCTTCTATCTACAAACTCGCGAATTAGACGGAAGGCAGAGTTATCCTCGAAATGTGTAGCACGGCCAATGGCAACCATCGCGCGCCTAATAATATTACTCTGGGAAAGGCAATTCACGATATAGTTCATACCATAATCTATCGTCGCTCCAAGAGCTATGACGATATAGAGCTGTAGTTCGATCGAACAGCCAGCATACCACGCCACGAGTTGTGCTACAACAACCAAACAATTGAGGCTGAGGATGGCGATGGTAGTTCCACTATGCGAGAAGCCAAGCTCTATGAATAGGTGGTGTATATGTGTCTTATCGGGCGAGAATGGCGAACGTCTATTAAACATACGTGTAGCCATCACACGGATTGTGTCGATGACAGGCAACGACATCACCGCCAAGACAAAGGGGATAAGGCCAAACGAAGGGGTCACATAGTCTGCCACGGCACTTCCCGACGCAAGGATGTTCACCACAAAGGTAGACATCACAATACCCATAACGAGAGCACCTCCGTCGCCAATGAACATCTTCGACTTCTCACCAAAGACATTATGGAAGAAGAATGGCAGGAGCGAACCCAACGACACCGCAGCCAACATAAGCATTGGCACGTCGTTGGAGAGATAGAACAGCGTACCAAAGATTAGGCAAGCCATAATGCAGTAGCCCGACGAGAGGCCATTGACACCATCTATGAGGTTTATGGCATTGATTATGCCTACAGTAGCAAATATTGTCAGTGGCACGGCAATCGTAGGACCAAACCAATAGGTATCCCAAAGGCCGTGGAAGTCGTTTATCGACTGATGTGTCGAGAAGATGAGTAGAACGACAACACCTATCTCCACCGCCAAACGCTGCAATGCTGGCAGGTCTATCATATCGTCCAACGTACCAGCATAGAGCATAATCATCATCGCTGCAACTATCGACATCAGCGACATACAGTCGATGAGACTACTTGTGAGTGTTATACCTAAAACGATGCCAAAGAATACCGCCACACCTCCGAGCACAGGAACAGGAACACGCTGCAACTTGCGCTCATCGGGCGAATCCACAAGATTCTTCTTGATAGCAATGGCAACCAAGCGTGGGTGAATCCACGCTACGGCAATCATCGCCGAGAATATGGCTATCAAGATATTTACTATCATAGGTTACTCTTTGGTTGTACAAAAACTACTCTTCAATGTGAGATATAAACTGCTTCGGTATGTAGGTTGTCGCTATCGCTGCCACACCCTTTATGCTTACCACAAAGCGTCTATCACCCCTAATACGTGCTATATAGCCCTCCTTACCCTCGAACACTCCTCCCGTGATTCTCACACGTGAACCCTGTTTGAGTAACTTCTCGTCCACAGGCTCAATACTTCGCGCTGCCGTCGTTGCCACGAAACGGAACAACTCCATCTCTTGCTCGGCAATGGGCATTGGCTTTGCCATTCCTGGCTCGCAGTAGGGCAATACGTTGTCCTGAGTCTCAACTTTGAGACGAGCTATAAACTCCTCGGTGGCTCTCAGAAAGAGTAATGATGGCATAAGTGGCGTATGGCGAACGACCACCTCTCCGCCCTCAAGGAGTTCCTCCTCGCGAACGGGGGTATACCACTCCACCTCTTCACGCTCGGCAATACGACAAACCGTCGTCGCCTTATTGTGGAAGGTGCGTATAGCATACCACTGTCTTTGGTCCCTCTGCTCCATAGTCATTGCTTAACCCTTCAGACATCACTGCCTGTGGCACTACTCCCTCTTTTGACCATTCGACCTATCCTCTTGCTAAATTCGTGCCGAAGAGGATTCTCTCTACTTTTGAATCGTAAGATTTATAAAAACTCTGCTCGACAAAAATTCATCGAGCAGAGTTTGGTTAGTTATTTTGCTCTATTATCTTGGATCAGCAATCTCCTCATACTTATAGTTATTGCCTGACTTTGTAGTAAGCACTCTGAAGAAACGATCCTTGTCAAGTTTTACATTTGTAATATCAACGGTCTGAGCAGAGCCATTGTTGAAGATGACGTTAATGGTTGCACCATCGTTGCTCTTATCAAAAGTATATACATAATACTTTGTTTCGTTGATAGTCTCAGTAGACATCTGTACACCTGGCCAGCTAAAGCTTACACCGCCATTCCAAGCATAGATGTTCATCTTTGTCCAACTCAAAGTTGTAGTTGCATATATCTTGCGTGGCTGTGGCTCAACAGTAGGCTCTGGATTGTTCTTATCCTCTATGAGTTGGATAGCTGCGCCATTGAGACGTAAATAGAGGTCAGAAGTTAGAGCATACGCATCACTATCACCGGTCTGTGAAGAACCATTATTGATAATGAACTTAACATTCTTACCTGTTGCCGTTGCAGGCATCTCCCATACGTAGTATGTATAGCCATTTATATCCTCTGTGAGAGCATTCTTAGTTCCTGGCCAATCTCCAGTATATGTTGCCTGGCTCTGAGCGTCCCAAGAGTAGAGGTTAAGAGTTGTCCAAGTATTATTGTACTTGTAAACATAAACCTTATATGTCTCAATTGGGATAACTGGCTCAGGGTTATTCTTGTCATCGATTGACTCCAAGACGCCATTGTTGAGACGGAGATATACATCTGCTGAGAGTGTGCCAATTACATAATCAGCAGTCTGCGAATCACTGTTGTTGTTCAAAATAGCATTCAACGACATACCTGTAGCTGTACGTGGCATAGTCCAAACAAGATACTCATAACCGTTGATGATCTCTGTTGAGTGACTCAATGAACCTGGCCAAGCGCCCATTGGGTGTGTGTCGTTACTATCCCAAGTATAGAGATATACATTTGCCCAATTAGTTTCGTAGTTGTATACATAGATCTTGTACTGTGGGATTGCCAAATCCTCTGGAGTTGTGCCTGGAGTCAAGAGATAGAACTCCTTAGCAACATAGTTGAAGTAGATATCGTACGTACCAGCCGTAGCAGACATATTCTTACCACCCTGAACAAGTGAGTACATAGCATCTGCATTCACAGTCTGTGGTTCAACATCACCTGGCATACCATAACTCTCATCCCAAGAGTGGCTGATACGAATCTTGAACTGATCGTTCGCAGCTACAACCTGACCCTTAATAACGTAGTAGTCGCCCTCCAATGTCATATCAACATCAGCATCCCAGTTACCATTGAAACCTACCATACCTACAGAGAATACAGGAGCCTCAGGCATCTCTGGAACCTCTGCACCAGCAACTACGATACAATACATCGAGCGCTCTGGCGCAAAATATACATCGTAAGCAGAAGCATCTGCCACAGTGATATTGTTAGAGCCACAGCTAAGCCACTCACCTGTAGCCGATACACCATCTGCAGGGACACCACCCTTTGCATTATCCCAGCCCTTGTTCTGCACGAACTTGAAGCCACCATTAAGGTTAGTGAGGCCGTATGCTACGAGCCACTCATTAACAACATACAATGGCGCTGGAGTGCCTGCAGCCCAACCATTGAACTCACCTACAATACCCCAAGTCTCAGATACCTCGTAAGGGAGACCCAACTCACCAAGGTTATAGACCCTCTTCGACTCGAAATTCTTTGTGTTCTCCTTGCACTTAGTGCCATCGATAGAGTAGCTCAAAGTGATATCAGACAATGGGTTGAATGCTACCCATACATCGTCACCTGCAGGGAGAGTGATGCTATTCTTGTAGCCACCATTGTAGTAGAAAATATATGATGACGCATCAAGAGTCACCTCGTAAGCCGAAGAATAACGGAAGAATGCGCTCTTCACCTCAAGAGCTACGCCCTCTGCAGGGTTGAACGAGCTAACCGATGCAGAGATCTTACCTCCGCTCTTACCAGCCTTACTATCAAGTGTGGTACCATCAGCATCGTGCACCAAGTCGATAACTACGCTCTTGCCAACCAAGTCGCTGGCATTAGCAGTCTTACATACGAACAACTCTTTGTCCTCTACGCTGTTGGTAAACTCATAGTTACTCCAGTCAACACGAACATTCAAAGTCTCGTCGCCAGTCCATACAGTATTCCACTTCTGTGTAGACTCATCAAACACTACGTCTGAACGAGTCTCGTCGAGGTTGATTGTAGCTCTAAACGAAAGACCCTGCTCCATAGTACCATCAACATTCTCATAGTTCTCGGTACAAGCTACTGCGCCCATTACAACCAGCACAGCAACCAACAAATTCCAAAACTTCTTCATTTCTCTTTGCTTTTTAGTGGTTAATAAATGGACTACCAATTGACATCCTCCTCATCATAAGAGGTGCCATCACCTAATTCGAAGCCCGACGAAAGCTCGAAGCCTCGCTCAACGTTGATCTCTACGACCTCCATGCTTGGAGCCTCGTAGCTACGAGAGTTCATCAAACCCTCGTTCATTGTCTTTCCGATTCTCATCTTTTTAGTATTTTAAGTTTTTCTGTATTTCGTTTGCACACTTACTACTCAGCCAATGAGACTTTGTAGTACGATAATATTAGATGTGGATGCAACTGCCTCTTTAAGAAACCTGCTACATACCGCACCTATTTCCAAATCATAGCACAAAGATATAGAATATAATATAAAGAGAGGTATAAAATTTGTCAAATTGTTGATGAGATGTCTATTTTTTTCGACGAATGGCATAAAATCAATACTCAATTTACTCCATACAGACCAAAACATCCAAATATCTCCCCAAATCCACCAACACCAACACCCTACACCCACCATAGTCTATTCTCACTAAACTCTAAATTCCCTAAATTCTCTAAATTCCCTAAGCTCATAAGTGAGTCTTGTGCGATAGGTGGGGCGCTATATGCAAAAAGAAAAGGAGCAAATCTTACGATCTGCTCCTACAATATATTGCCCCCCTCCTTTTCATAAGGAGGGGGAACGGGGGTGGATTGTAAATATAATTGGCGGCTCAAGGCTATCTCTGAATGACTAATCTCACTAAACTCTAAATTCTCTAATTTCCCTAAATTCCCTAATCACCTCAAACTCCCTCTCTCTTGCTCCTCTTAATTTTTGCAGAGAGGGTCTCAGATATCGCGCATAGCGAAGCGAGGGTGATTAGGATAGTAGCAGGGCTACAGCCTAAGCTCCTGAGAGAGTCTTGTGCGATAGGTGAAGCGCTATATGCAAAAAGAAAAGGAGCAAATCTTACGATCTGCTCCTACAATGGATTGCCCCCTCCTTTTCATAAGGAGGGGGAACGGGGGTGGATTGTAAATATAATTGGCGGCATAAAG